>CAZPHQ010000008.1:0-97009 GCA_964586675.1 uncultured Spirochaetia bacterium
CTTCGCTTTACATTCGCATCCGGGCTTGTAAAACGGGGTCTGAAATGGGGAACGATACTAGAGAGCCTGACAAAATAATCCTCTCCTTCGGAATGGAATCCGGCGCAAGCCTCTGGAACCTCGTCTTCGAAGGGTTCGATCAGGAAGTCGTTCTCGTCTCCAGGTTCAGCGGCGTAGACGGCGACACGGTAAAAGCGCTTTACAGGTTCGGCGCGATGATAAACGAAACTTATAAAGACTGCCGCGTGAAGCCGACCCGCCACGGTATCGAAATCAGAAAGACCCTCCCCGAAAACGATGCCGCGCTCATAAGCGAATGGACATGTCTCATGGAAAACGTGCGCGATGAAATATTGAATCTCACGCGCACCCCGCCGGACGAGTTTCCGGCTAAAGCGTGCTGACGTCCCCCGCGACGACTGTCACGACCTCGCCGTCGTCTTTCCTGACGAGCATGCGCCCGTCGCCGTCTATGCCCTCGGCGATTCCCTGAAAAGTAGTTTTATCCTCGAGGCTCACCCTCACCCTCTTCCCGCGCGCTCCCCATCTCTCCGCCCATTCGCCCAGTATAGAGGCCTTCCCGCGCCTGTTGAATGTACGGTACCAGGCTTCGAGCTCCAAAAGAAGATCGGCGGTGAACTTCGCCCGCTCGACTTCCCTTCCGAGATGCTCCATGAGAGACGTCGCCGTTTTGGACGCCTCGCCCATGTCGCGCCTTATGGCTTCGGCCGTCATGTTGATGTTCACGCCGATTCCCACGATTACGAAGTCCGCCCTGTCTCCCCTGGGCTTCATCTCCGTGAGCACGCCGGCGGCTTTTTTGTCCGCGATTAATATATCGTTCGGCCATTTTATGAGCGGCTCGCGTATGCCGGTTTTCTTCATCGTTTCCACGAGCGCAATAGAGGCGGTGAATGTCAGGAGCGGCGCCTCGCAGGCGGGAATCGAGGGCCGGAGCAGGACCGACATATAAAGGTTAACGCCCGGCGGAGAGATCCACCTCCGCCCGAGCCTCCCCCTGCCCTCCGTCTGCATGTCGGCGGCGACGACTGTCCCCTCCGAAGCCCCGTTCTCGGCCAGCCTGTAAAGGACGGAATTGGTCGAGCCCGCCTCCTCGTGATAGTGTATGACCTTCCCCATCATCTCGGTTTTTAAAAGCCCGTTAAATTTCCTGACGAAGATCGACGGCATTTCGGTATCCCACTCTCTTTCTTCTGCAATTTTAACCGTTCGCGGGGAATTATTTAAGCCTTGCCGATTAATCCCGCGCCGTTCGCCGATGTGAGTTTCTGGCTTCGGGTCTGGAATATCGGCGCTTCGTGCATATACTATCGGTAACGCTTTAATAAGGAAGTGAACGCACTGATGAAAATAATCGCTTTTTTATTGCTCGTTTTATTATCGATGCCTGTGGCCTATGCCGGCGCACAGGGTGAGAACGAGCCCGCGCATAACGACCCTCCCGGGACTGGGTCGAACGTCATAGACGCTACGGTCGCCGAGGTCGTCGCCAACCCCAAAAAGTTCGACACGCTGAAGGTATCGCTCGAAGGGAAGGTGGCGAAGGTGGATTACAAGCGCTCTCCCAAGGGCGAAAGATTCGCAGTATTCGAGCTCAAGGATCCCGGGAACAAGGTAGTCAACGTTTACTTCGAAGACGACGGCACCCGCATCGCCAAGGGCGACGAAGTAAGAATAATGGGCAGGTTCTGGAAGGAGAGGAGTTACTTTCTCTACAAGATCAAGAACGTCGTGAGGGCCAGGACTATAGACCCGGTCGAAAATCCCGACGTCTCCCTAAACTCTCTAAACCAGCGCTGACAATTGCCGCTTTTAAATAGATACCTCGTCATTTAATATCTTAGCATGGCGGTATTCAAGAAAGGCTACGTAAAGCTGCTCTTACTTTTGCTTGTAGTCCTGTGCGCCGCTCTCGTTTCACTCAACATATTCCTGAATCACAAGCTCGGAACGGAGGCCCCGGCATATATCGAAGAATTCGCCGGCAAGCTGGGTTACAATATCCGCTACGACGGCGCCTCTTTCGACCCGCTTTTCAGGCTCAGGGTAAAAGGGCTCGGCATGTATTCCCCCGACGGCGGAAAAACCTACGTCGAAATCGGCGGCGTAACGGTTAGCCCTTCCATAATCTCATCGATATTCGGACGCAGGATAAGCATAGGCGACGTCTACGTCGAGCGGCCTGCGGTCAAATACGACTCCGAGGCCGCGGACAGGCTGATCGATCTCATTAAGGGTGACGGCGGGAAGGGCGGCGTTTCCATCGAGGTGGAGCGGGTGAGGCTGAAGGACGCTGCCTTCGAGGTCTCTCCGGATTTCGTGCTGACGTCCGGATCCATGAGCGTCCTTATAGTCAAGAGAAGCGGCCAAAGGGACTACGACGAGATACGCGCCGCCGGGGACATAAACGTAAAAGGCGTCGATACCGAAATAGCCGGTTCGGTGATGCTCAGGAGCGGCGAAACGGACGGCAAATTTGTCCTCACCTCAGGCAGGCTGAGCGGCATTCCCGTCCCGGACGAAGAAAGCGGCGCGCCCTCGGACATGTCGGCCAGGGCCGATATAGAATTCGAGGCTGCGGGGAGCATAAAGTCGTCCGGGACCGTCACGCTCTCGGCGGCCGACGGTACCGAGGAAGCCCCTCGGCTCGCCGAGCTCGGCTACGCGCTCGATTTCGACGCGGGCTCCGATACGGTATCGTTCGGGAAGCTGGGTTTCGATGTCCTCGGCGTCCTCACAGGAAATTTCACAGGCGAAATCAAAGACGTCACCGGCGACGCCGTTTTCGACCTCTCGGGCGGCTCGGGCGAGGGGGATCTCTCCAACATCGTAAAGCGCCTGCCGTGGCTCGACGCCGCTAAAATCTCCGGCAGCGCCAGGGCGTCGGATTTAAAAATCACGGGCTCGCCCAGGAAGGGCGATCTTCTCCTCGCCGGAAAGCTCCTCGTGGAGAATGCCGGTTTCGAATACGGCGGCGACGCGATTTCCGCCCGGGGCGTGGGCTGCGCGCTCGATATCTCCCAGGCACTTCAGGGCCCGTTCAGGCACGGCGCGAGCGGAGAGTGCTCAGCCGAATCTCTGATTTCCAATACCGCCGGGGAAATGAAAGACGTTTCGACCGGAGTCCGCTCGGCGGCCGAGGAATCTTTCGGCAAAGTACAGCTCAAGCTCGAAAACCTGAACGCGGACTACATGGGCGGCGGAATATCGGGCTCAATCGGGCTTAACGCCGCCGGCGGAAAGAACGAGCTCTCCGGCAAAGTCTCGGGCCGGACTCTCGATCTCTCGAAAACCCCGGAAGCCCTCCTCCCGTTCGAGATGGGCGGCAGCGCGGAGTCCCTGAGCGCGGACTTAAAGGGCGGCGAAGGCCGATACGGCGCCGACGTATCGTTCGTCGTAAACGGCCTCGAAATAAACCTCGGGGAAGGGAGGGATTTCAAGCTGTCGAAAGCGGCGACCGGCGCGCCCGTGAGCGTCGAATACACGCCCGGAGCCATGGATACCGGAAGCGCCGCCGAGCCGCAGGGCGGAAAAATCACCGTGAAGGATAAGGCCCTCGGCTACGAGAACCTGTCCTTCGCCGATTACTTCATAGAGCGCGGACAGATCGAAGACCTCGGCTTCACGATCGACCTCGGAGGCGACTGGGCGCTTCAAATGAACTCAAGGGGCTCGGGCTTCAGGGTGCTCGGTATGGGCGCCGCACTCGGCAGCTTCAGAGAGCACCTCGTCATCAACGACAGCGGCAGGAACGGCTTCACGGGAACGATCGAAGGCGGCGACGGGGTTTTCAACGGCATAGAGCTCCCGACCGTCTCGGCCGAATACGCATTCAGGGGTAATTCGATCGACATTCGCGCCGTGAAGGCGGGAATAAGCACGATAGGCCTGTTTACCGCCGAAAAGGCTGGGGTTGTTTTTGGGAAAGGGAAGGGCGGCTATCCATACGAGATAACTTTTTCGGGCGGCGTTTTCTCGGCGGTCAACGACAGGATAAGGTCCGAAGCCATGACGGGCCGGTTCACGATACTCGATTCCTCGAAGAACGAGAAAGGCTGGGGGGGCGTCATAAATTCCGCGTTGACTACCGTCACCTCGGAGACTATCACGGGTCTGGCGATGAACATCTCTCCGGTCCCCGAAGGCGTCTCCGTAAGCGGCATTTCCGGCAAGCTCATGGGCGGCGAGCTCGGCGGTAAGGTCGACATACTGACCTCCGGCGAGAGGACGGGACTCGCTGTCGATATCGGCCTCGACAACGCCGTCATAAAATCGGGCACAAACGACATCGCGATGCGCTCCGCGCGCATAAATTATTCGGGCCGGCTCGCGCCGGGCGCGCTCCCGGACGGAGCGGGCAAAATAGAGCTTACCGGCCTGACCGTTCCCGACGGCGCGGGAGGGCAGACAGCGCTTCAGGTCGGGCTCGACGCGGCGACTTATGGTGAAACCTTATCGGTGAAGGACGGGTTTATAAGGGATAGCGAGGGTACGACCCTGAGAGTCGAAGGAGAGATGGACAATATACTTTCCGGCCCGATAAGGACAGGGCTTTCAATGCCAGACGTTTCCCTGAAAAGCCTTTCCCGTCTCCTGGCCCCTTTTAGTCCGCCGTCTGTCAGGGAGGCGAGGCTCGACGGCAGCGCCGCCATGCACGCGGAATTCGTAAACCTCTTCGGCCCGGAGATGTCGTGGAAGGGAGAGGTCACCCTCAAAAACGCCTCCTACGCGGGATACATGGGCGGCGCGCTTCTCAGCGTCAGGGGCATAAACGGCACGGTTACGATAAAGGAGAGCGGCACCGCGGAGAACCCGCTGGCCGCTTTTCTCGACACAGGGCTCGATCTCGGGAGGGACGTTTACGACAGGTACCATAAATCCCTTCGTGACACCCCTTCGGGAAACGCGCTCGACCTTCTCAAGATAGACGAAATCGAATACGGGATACTCAGGTTCCAGAACGTCCAGTGCGAGCTCGAAGCCGACAACCAGAAGTTGACCATCGCAAGGCTCGTATCCGATTTCTTCGGCGGGAGGCTCTACGGCACCGGCCGCTTCGATTACGGTAGCGGAAAGAGCGCTTACAACTTCTCATTTCTCTTTAACGACATAAGCCTCGAAGGCATATCGCGGCGGCTCTCGCCGCTTCAGGAATACATAACTGGACGCATGAACGGCCTCATATGGCTCGCCGGCGAGGGCGGAAATCTCGGAACCGTTAACGGGCCGTTCGAGTTCTGGTCGGTCGGCTCCCCCAAGGAGCAGAGGACTATAGGCAAGGCGCTTCTCGACCAGCTCGGCGCGAAGGAGAGGCTCGTCCTCGGCTCCAGCCGGAGCTATGATTCGGGGGAGATTTCAGGTTATATTACAGACGGCGTAATAACGTTCAAAAAATTAGAGATATCGAATTCCTTCCTGGGTTTTAAAAACCTGTCCATACAGTCCGATCCGATAAGGAACTCGATATCCATAGCGCATCTTGTATCGGTTATAAGGGAGATAGCCCGGAGGTCCCAATCCGGCGGCCCGATGATCGAAACAAACTGAGCGAGGAGACGAAATGGAAATATTAAAGCTTGCACATCTTAAGTTCTTGCTTCTGGCGGTCTCTTTTTACGCCGCCTCCTGCGCCACCATAACCGTCAACGTCTACTTCCCGGCGGAAGAGGTGAGAGAGGCTTATTCGAACCTCGAAGAGGAATTCCTGGAGCAGCCGCCTGCCGAGAAGCCTTCTGGTGCGACGTCTCCGGCGGCAAAACCAACGCCCGGCCCGCAGAGCATGAAGAGCTATCCCGACAAGCCCGTCCTCTCCGAGCGGAAGGTCATAGCCCTAAAGAAAGAGATATCGCTCGACTTCGGCGAATACGCCTGGGCGCAGGGTAATATCGCCCAGCAGATAACCGAGAAGATAAGGAGCATGCCGGACGTGATCGCCGCCTACAAGAGACGCTCCCAGAGGCTGGCGACGATAAGGCAGATGGTTTCACAGGGGCTCGTCGCCGAAGGCGATCAGGGGCTCCTCATACAAAGCGGCTCGCTTACCCCCGAGCAGACCCAGGCCTTTAACGCCGAGAACGCCGACAGGCAGGTCATAATACGCGGTATGGCGAAAGCCATAGTAGAGATCAACAACATCGAGCCCACGCCCGAGAACATAGAGAAGGTACTTCCCGAGGCCGCAAGGCAGTTCGCGAGCGTAAGGCGAAGCGAAAGATAAGAATCCCAGGGGGCCCGGATATCCTGTCCGGGCCCTTTTTCCGTCTGTCCTTAAGCGCCCGGCGGAAATCGCTCGTTTAATCTCCTTCACATCTTGAAGTTAAATCCGATTTGCGGTGTAATTATGGAACGGTGTGCGTATCCCCGCGCGCTGCCGTTTTTTGGAGGATGAATACATGCACACGAGAATAGCCATCTTGTGGCTCGTGCTCGCGCTTTACGGGTTTTCGGCTCTCTCTTCAGACGCAAGAGACCTCTTCGTAGCCGACATAGTAGTCGAGGACGAAGTGGTTTTCAGAGGGACCGACAAAATATTCAAGGTCGTCGACTTCTTCGACAACAAATCGCTCAGTGGATTCTTCCCCAACTACACCAAGAATTCGGCGGTATCCGCCAGGCTCGACCTCAGGGGCCTCGGCGTTCATATCGAGTATCCGGGAAATTCATCCTCGCTCATCTTCAGGGTTCCCGGCTCTAAATTCGTAATCGTTTTCGACGGCGCCACCAGGGACGAGAGCCAGGAGCAATTCGAGGACTGGCTCAAAGGGAATTACCAATCCTTATCCGCGTCCGACGCCAAGCTGACGACCCTCCTCCAGCTTCTCATTAAATTCTCGCCGGTCGACCCGGTCGCCGGAAATCCCAACAGCCTCCAGACGAGGATGTTTATGTCGGACTTCGACGCCGGAATAACAGGGCCGTTCATAAGCTCCTCGGGCCGGATCGAAGGCATCAGGAACCAGTTCACCTTCGGCGCCGAGTACGGATTCTTCGACGCCGGCGCGTTCGGCGGACAGGTGGTCAGCGTCCCCATCAATTACAAGTGGAATCTCAAAAGCGTGCCCAAGCTCTCCATAATTTTCGACCTCCCCGTAACCTTCACACGGACGGAGAACGCATGGTCCTACATGGCCTCGTTCGGAACGGGAGTGCAGTTCCGGCCGACCTCGTGGTGGAGCCTGACGCCGATGGTGAGGGCCGGCGGCGTGGGGTCGTTCGACGTAGGCGCGCTCGCGGTGCTCGTGTCCGGCAGCCTCACGAACTACTTTCATTACAAGATTGGCTCGACCCACCTCGGCTTCGGAACGCTCGGCGGCGTATCGACCTCTATAGACGGCATAAAAATAAAGGGCTACGACCTTAGCTACGAGCTCACGAACTACGTTCTCAGGAACGGCGCCGACCTCACGCAGAAGCTCGATTTCAACGTCCTCGGCAACCCGGCGGCGTTCAAGCTCTTCTTCAATTTCACCCAGTTCTGGGGAAACGATCTCTACCTCGACTCCTTTTACGACATGGGCCTCGGCATTGCGACCGTGAAGAAAATAGCGGATTCCTACGTGAACGCTTTAGATCTCTCGTTCTCCTATGCCTCGGGCGTCACGAACGATTACGACTACTACGGCTTTAAGCTTACGTGCAGGTTCTGACGTCTCCGGAACAGAGCGGTCAAGCCTGAATATTCCGCATCTGCGCCGATGGCTTTTCTTTCGGCGCCTGCTCCGCGCCGCCGTTTAACGAATAACCCTGTTTTGCTTCGAGGGAATTGATAACGATCCAAAATCAGGGTTCAATATCAGCTATGAGCAAACGCGAAATAGTAATCATCCCGGGCGACGGTATAGGGCCCGAAATTACCGCCGCTGTGGAGAAGGTCATAGCCGCATCGGGCGCAGAGATAGAATGGATTGAGCACCTTGCAGGTCTTTCCGCGCTCGAAGAGGGGCTTCACGTGATGCCGGCGGAAACAATAGACGCGATAAAAGAGCACAAGGTCGCGCTCAAGGGGCCGTGCACGACGCCCATAGGAAAGGGCTTCACATCCGTCAACGTCCAGCTCCGGAAAATCCTCGACCTCTACGCCGCCGTGAGGCCGGTGAGGAACCTCCCAGGCGTTACGACGCGCTTCAGTGACGTCGACATTGTCATCATACGCGAGAACACCGAGGGGCTTTACAGCGGCGTCGAGAACGTCGTCACTCCAGGCGTCGTCATGAGCATGAAAGTGGCTACTGAAAAGGCCTGCTCCCGAATATCGCACTGGGCGTTCGAGTACGCGCGCCACCGTCACAGGAGAAAGGTCACCGTCTTTCACAAGGCGAACATCATGAAGATGACGGACGGCCTTTTCATAAGCAAGTCGAAGGAAGCGAGCCTCGAATACCCGGACATCGAATACCAGGAGATGATCATCGACGCCGGCTGCATGAAGCTGGTGCAGGACCCGTCGCAGTTCGACATGCTGCTTCTCGAAAACCTCTACGGCGACCTTATCAGCGACCTCTGCGCGGGCCTCGTCGGTGGCCTCGGGGTAGTTCCCGGCGCGAACATAGGCGACAGGGAGGCCGTTTTCGAAGCGGTGCACGGCTCGGCCCCGGACATAGCCGGAAAGAACGTCGCGAATCCGCTCGCGCTTTTGATGTCGGGCGTTATGATGCTGAACCACATCGCCGACACGGAAGGCCGCGAGGAATTCTTCGAATGCGCCGAGAGGATAAAGCGCGCCTACGACCTCGCGCTCAGGGAAGGGGAGAAAACGCGCGACCTCGGCGGCACGCTGAGCACGACGGAATTCGCCGATGCCCTTATAAAGAGGATAGAAGCCGGGGATTAACTGAGGCCGGGAAAAAACGCCGGCTCACGATCCGGCCTTGAGGTTTTCCCTCATCACCCGGAGAAAATTTCCGCCCATTATCTTTCTCACCCTCTCTTCGGAATAGCCTTTTTCGAGGAAGAAGCCGGCTATCTTCGGGAGGTCCGAAATTTTTCTGAGTCCCTCGGGAAAGTCCTCTATGCGCGCCCCGTCCATGTCGCTCCCGAGGCCGACGTGGTCCTCGCCGACGAGCCTCACCATGTAATCGGCGTGCGTGAAAACGTCTTCCAGCGTCGGCGTCGTCTCGCCTGTCTTAAGGAACTGATTATACAACACGAGCCCGATGACTCCCCCCCGCCCGGCTATCGCGGTTATCTGCTCGTCCCGGAGGTTTCGCGGGTGGTCGGTGACGGCCCGCGCGTTCGAATGCGACGCGATAGGTATGAGCTCCGTCAATCCTATCGCTTCCCCGAACCCTTTTTCGTTTATGTGGGAGAGGTCGAGCGTGATGCCCAGCCTGTTCATCTCCGAGATTAGTTTTCTGCCTTCTTCGGAGAGGCCTTCATCCGTATCGTTACCCGACGCGTAAATGTTCCTGTCGTTCCAGGAGAGCCCGATGATCCGGACACCCCTCTCGTAGAGCTCTCCTAGCTTCTCGGGTGTTTCCACGGGGTCCGCGCCTTCCATGAGCGTGAGGAAACCTATCCGCGGGCTATGTTCGATGTTATCCAAATCCCGGGACGTTCTGATCTGAAACACCTCGCCTGAGTGCTCGCGGTAAATTTTCTCATACGTGCCGAACTGGGCCTCCGCCGATTCGAGCGTCTTCCCGGGCTTATGCTTCGGGTGAACGAATATTGTGTTGAATACGAGCCTCACGTTTCCTTCTTTCAGCCACGGGAGCGTTATCATGCACGGGGATTCGGGGTTTACGAAATCCCTGTCGAAGTAGTTGACGTGAAAGGCGATGTCTTCGTGCGCGTCGAGTATGAAAAAATCTTTCGGCATCTCGATACCTGTTAATCCATGCGGCCGGCCGGTCGCTCCCCGCCTGGCGTTCCTAGATTTTAGAGATTATAATGCCTGATGATTCGCCCGTATGTTATACGGATTTCGGGCTAGAGGTAAAACCCCATGCTGGCGAAGCTGACGACAGAGCCGGTATCGGGCTCGAGGGCCTGGTCGTAATCGAAGAGAATGCCCTTCTTCGCCTCCATGGTCGATAACAGGGCGTATATGGGCGAGAGGCCGCATATCTTCCGCCAATCCTTCTCGGCTTCTACAGACCTGTAAAATCCCTCGGCGTCCATTTTCTCGCCGAATGCGAGGGACGAGAGGTCCCTTTCCCTTATCACGCCGAGCGTGGCCTCGTTCACGGGCTCGCTGTCTCCGAACTTGAGGCCCACGTGCGCCATGTCGGCCCCCGCTATGATGAACGTCCTGTCTCCGAGCCCGGAGATTATTCCCTTCATTTCGCCCAGGAATTTCGACACGCGCCCGTCTTCGGAGGGCGAAATTCCTTCCATGACCATTCTGTGGAAAGAATTGCACAATACGGGCACTATGGTGAAATCCCTCTTCGCTCCGAACATGTATTGCAGGAACGCGACCTGGAATTCTATCGAGTGCTCTGTCCGGTGCGATATCTCGCCCTCGTAAAGGTCCCGCCCGCAGGCGGCTTCGAGCCTGTCGACTATTTCCCTGTCCGTCTTCGCTTCGCCGAGCGGCGTCCTGAAATTCTTTCGCGTCAGGATGAATGGATTGTCCACCGACGCATGATGAGACGTCCCGAATATGATAAAGACGTCCGCCGCGCTGTCCGCAAGGGTCCTGTACGCCCTGGCGTAAGATACCCCTCCGCGGCTGTAGTCTATGTGGGGCGATATTATTCCTTTCAGCTTCCCGTTCCCGTTGGCGGTATTTCCGCCTCCCGCCTCTTCGAGGAACGAGGCGAACCATTCTTCGAGCTCCGCCGCCGCGGCAGGGTAGGAGAGTCCCGCGAATTCGGGCTCTCTCACATCCGACTCCCTGAATTCCCGCTCGATGCCGTCTCTATAATCCCTGTATCTCCGGCTGTCGAGGAAGAGCGCCTCGTCGAGCTTCGCCACGAGGTTCTCGACGTCTTCCTTCCTGACCTCGCCGTACTTTTTGGAGAGAATACTGCACACGTCCTCGACGCTGTTCTCCCCGTTAAAAAGGCTGAGCGCGAGAACCGTGCCCGGCGAAACCGCGAGTATGTTGCCCGTGGGGTTCTCCGGGTCGCGAAGGTATACGACCCTCTCGCCGTTTTCCTCGGAGGGTATCGCCTCTATATATCTCAGCCTGGGATATTCTGTCATCTGTGTGCACCGCCTCGTTTCGCCGGCTTTCCCCAGCCTCCGCCCCCGGGGGTCTCTATGCCGAGAACGTCCCCCTTTTTTATGTCGAGCGTCGCCTTAGGCGCAATCTGTATACTTTTTCCGCGTCTCGTGAGTATGTTCCTGCCCCTTTTTCCGCTCACGCCGCCCTCGATGCCGTATGGAGAATGAGCTCTCCTCTCGGTTATGATCGACAGCACAGCGTCGGTGAGAAACCTGTACTTCCTCACTATACCGTCTCCGCCCCTGTACCGCCCGGCCCCTCCGCTCCCACGCCTCACGCTGTAGGAATCTATCATCACAGGGAGCTCCCGTTCGAGGGCCTCTATAGGGGTGTTGAGCGTATTCGTCATGTGAGTCTGCACGGCGCTCACGCCGTCCTTCCCGTATCTCCCGCCCATTCCCCCGGCGATGGTCTCGTAGTATGCGAACTTTTTTCCGGTCGCGGGATTCACCCCGCCGAATGTAGTATTGCTCATAGTGCCAGCGCTTGCCGCGGGGATCTTTTCAGGCGCCGCTTTCGACAGCGCCCCGAACACCACATCCACGACGCGCTGCGAGGTTTCAGTATTCCCACCGACGACCGCGGCAGGGTACTCTGCGTGGAGTATCGTTCCTTTATCTGCGGATATTTTTATTGCGCGTAGCGGCCCCGAGTTAAGCGGCATCTCCACGGGAGCCATGCACTGGAATACATACACGACAGCCGCGGTCGTAACGCTGAGCGGCGTGTTCACGCACCCCCTCACCATCTTCGAAGTGCCAGCGAAGTCCACCGTCGCCCCGCCGCCATTTATGTTCACCGCTACCCTGATCGGTATGTTCTTCGTGCCTGCCCCGTCGTCGTCGAGAAAGTCCGAAAATTCATATCTCCCGTCTGGAATCCGCCTGATGACCTCTCTCATCATCTTCTCGCTGTAGGCAAGAAGCTCGTCGCCCGCTTCCTTTATTTTCCGGAGCGAATATTTTTCCGCGGCATGGTTCAGCCTCTTCACCCCGAGCTCGAGCGAGCCAAGCTGGGCACGGAGGTCGCCCTCTCTTTCCTCGGGGTCCCTCGTCGCCGAGAGGATTTCATCGAATAACTTCTTGTTCTGCCGTCCTTTCCTGTAAAGCCTCGAAGGCGGGATCAGGAGACCTTCCTCTTCTATCGACGTCGAAAGCGGCATCGAGCCGGGCGTAAGGCCACCGATGTCGGCGTGGTGAGCCCGCGCGGCAACGTAAAATTCCAGCTTACCGCCGATGAATACCGGGGCTATGCATGTGACGTCGGGGAGGTGCGTCCCGCCTTTATAGGGGTCGTTGAGTATGAAGATGTCGCCGGGCGCCGTATCGGGCTCGCCGATTATAGCCCTCACGGCGAAGCTCATCGACCCTAAATGCACGGGTATGTGGGCAGCCTGGGCTATCATCTCGCCGTCCGGCTTGAATATAGCGCAGGAGAGGTCCCTTCTTTCCTTTATGTTCGGCGAGAATGCGGCCCTGACGAGGACGACCCCCATTTCCTCGGCTATAGAGCTCAGTATGTTCCTGAATATTTCGAGTTCGAAGGAGCTTAACGGCATGCGGCGACCCTGGGCAACGCTTCCGGAATTATACCGGCCTTTCGGGAAAAGTGGATTATTTATTGGGGGGCCCGGGTGTGGGCGAGGGGAGCGCTTCCAGGTTCGAGTATCTGCATGTTTCGGAGTTGTAATACCTTACCATTGAGTCCACGGCGAGGTCTGCCTTGGGGCTCCCGGGAATGATGTGGCTCCCGTTCTCACACGCCGAAACGACCTTCAGAAACGGCAAAGGGGCCTCGCTCCCGAGTGCGTAATCCCCCTTAAGGCTCTTCGTAACTTCCACCGCCGCCGTGCATTTCGCCACCATCTCCGGTTTGAAGCCGCTCTCTCCGTCGATAGCCCTGCACTCACCGGAGTCGTACGGCTCGCCGCATTCGACCTTCGTCACGGTACCTTCGACAACATAGTCCGAGCTTTCGAGAAGCTCCTCTTCCGTGCAGGGCCGGGGTACGGCCGAAGATACGATCGGGGCCAGAGTGACCGCGAGTAAAATGAGCGGTATTATTATTCCGATTTTCATTCGTATACAAATCTATTTCCCCGCCGGATTTTTGTCAAACGGCAGCCGGAGCGGGGAGTAAACCATTCCGGGAGGCGGCATTACAGCATGCGAATACTTGTGACAGGGGTTTCGGGATTCATAGGCTCACATCTCGCCGAAAGGCTACTGGCGGACGGCCACAGCGTCCTAGGCGTGGACTCGTTCCTCGACTTTTACCCACGCGAGATTAAAGAGAATAATATGAAATCCCTCCTCGGAAAGCCCGGCTTCGATTTCGTCGAGGGAGACATTATAGACCTCGACCTCGGCAGGCTATTGTCGGATGTCGAAGGGGTCTACCACCAGGCCGCCATCGCAGGCGTGAGGACAAGCTGGGGCGGCAGGTTCAGCGAGTATGTGCGGAACAACATCTCATGCACGCAGCTACTCCTCGAAGCCGCAAAGGACAGGAATCTCAAAAAATTCGTATACGCATCGTCCTCTTCCGTCTACGGCGACGCCGAGGCATTCCCGACGAGGGAGGACCTTCAGCTGAGGCCCGTCTCGCCCTATGGCGTGACGAAGCTCGCCGGCGAGAACCTCGCGACCCTCTACTATAAAGGCTACGGCGTGCCCGTCGTCTCCCTCAGGTATTTCACGGTTTACGGCCCGCGCCAGCGCCCCGACATGGCATTCCACAGGTTCGTAAGGGCGGCCATAGCCGGGAGCGGGATAACGGTCTTCGGCACCGGCGAGCAAACGCGCGACTTCACCTTCGTCTCAGACGCGGTCGAAGCTAATGTCCGGGCATTCTCCGACGGCATTAACGGAGAGAGCTACAACATCGGCGGCGGCTCGCGCATAAAGCTCATCGAAGCCATACGTCTCATAGAAGAGATTTCGGGCTCGAAGATGAAGATCGATTACAAGGAATCCGAAAGGGGCGACGCGCGGCACACCTCTGCGGATGTGTCAAAAGCGGAGAGGGATTTTAACTACTCCCCCGTTTTCGGTATCAGGGAAGGGTTGACGGCGCACTACAACTGGCTCCGGGAAAATATCGACCTTTACCTCAGGCTTAATTTATAGCGTCTCTCAGGGTTTCGCCCATCTCGGCCGGGCTCGGGCTGACCCTGACGCCGGCTCTTTCGAGGGCCGCGACCTTATCGCTGGCGCTTCCGGAGCTTCCGGAAATGATGGCGCCGGCGTGTCCCATTCTCTTGCCCTTGGGCGCTGTGGAGCCCGCGATGAAAGCGACTACCGGCTTCGTGACGTTACTCTTTATGAACTCGGCCGCCTCTTCCTCGGCGCTTCCGCCGATTTCGCCGATCATGATTATGGCGTCCGTATCTTTATCTTCCTGGAAGAGGCCGAGAATGTCTATGAAGGTGGAGCCGATTATAGGGTCGCCGCCGATTCCGACGCAGGTCGACTGCCCGATCTTGAGGTTCGAGAGCTGCCAGACGGCTTCATACGTCAGCGTGCCGCTGCGGGAGATGATACCGACGCGCCCGGGCATGTGAATGTAGCCCGGCATGATGCCGACCTTCGCCTCCCCCGGCGTCATGACGCCCGGGCAGTTCGGGCCGATGAGCCTCGATTTCTTTCCTGCGAGGTATTTTTTAACCTTTATCATATCCTGGGTCGGGACGCCTTCAGTGATGCATATAACGAGCTCGACGCCGGCGTCTATCGCCTCCACCATCGAGTCCATAGCGAAGGCCGCCGGAACGAAAATAAGGGACGTATCAGCCCCCGTTTTCTCGACGGCGTCGGAGACAGAGTCAAATACTGGGAACCCTTCTACTTCCGTTCCCCCCTTGCCGGGCGTAACCCCGCCGACCACGTTCGTGCCGTAGTCCCTGCACTGCGTGGCGTGGAAGAGACCCGCGCTCCCCGTGATGCCTTGTACGATGACCTTACTGTTCCGGTTGACCAGGATACTCATTGTTTATTCACTCCTCGGGAATGACCTTTTAAATGTGGATTTAGCCTAAATTTAGCGGAAAGGAATCATAACATAGCGGAAAAACCCTTTCAACCCGCCGCCCCGGGCCCGAAAACGGCCCGCAGGCCCCGTGTAATCATACCTATTCTATATTCTGTATCTGCTCCCTTATCTTTTCGAGCTCCGAGCGGAGGTCTATGGTTATGTGAGATATCTCGGCGTCCTTGGCCTTGGCCGATATTGTCCCGGCCTCCCTGTTCATCTCCTGGAGGAGAAAATCGAGCTCCCTGCCGACCGATCCGCCGTCTTTTATCGTTTGCCTGAACTTCGCCGTGTGGGCGTTCAGCCTGACGATCTCTTCAGTTATATCGCTCCTTTCGGTCAGAAAGGCGGCCTCCTGGTAGAGCTTGCCCTCGTCTACCTGCATGTCTTCGAGGGCCTTCGAAATCCTTTCCTTGAGCTTCGCCGAGGCGTTTTTCATGAAATCCTTTCTCTTGCTCTGTATGGAGCGCGTGAGCCGCTCTATCTTGCCGATTCTCCGGATGAGGTCCTTTTCGAGCTTCTTCCCCTCGGAAACCCTCGCGTCGTCGAGCTTCTTCAGGGCGCTCGCGAGCGCGGCCTCTATGTTCTTCACGTCCTTTGCGTCGGGCTTTGACTTCTGCTGCGGGGAAAATATCTCCCTCAACGCGAGAAAATGGTCGAGACGGATATCCTCTTTGATGCCGAGCTCCTTTTCCAGCTTTTCGAGGTTCTTTCGGAACTGCTTCGCGAGCTCGATGTTGAGGGACGGCGCGCCGTTCTGCACCCCTTCGAGAGAAACTGTTATCCTCACCTTTCCCCTCTGAAGGAGCTTCCTCACGATCTCGGAAAGCTCGGGCTCTATTGCCGAGAGCGCATCCGGGAGCTGTATCTTAACGTCGAGATACCTGTGATTCTCAGAACGCGCCTCTATCGCCACCTTGCCGTAGCCGGTGTCGGCCGAGCCCTTTCCAAACCCCGTCATGCTCTTCATCGCCTGTATTCCTCTTTAAGCTGTTTCGAATAATCGTTTCTTAGCTTCCTGAAAAGCTCCATTGTCTCGGCGTTCCTGTAATCTGGGTAGGTCCAGTCGAGAGTTTTCCATTCGTCGTTAACATACATAAGAGTCAGATCGGCGTAAACCCCGCTGCCGAGATAAGGGCGGTGAGAAAACCCCTTACCGGTGGCTAGTATCAAATGCTCCTCGGCGATATATCCGGGGTCGATGTTTATCGTCCTCCCGCCGCCGTATGAAAATACCTTCTCCACTTCGTTTGTAAATATCTTCACATCCCTTATGGTCTCGCGGGGAATGAGCCTTTTGTAGGCGGTAAATACGCGCTGGAGCCCCCTGCCCATCTCTTCCTCATAATAACTCGTGCCGCCCCACGGGCGCGGGTCGCTCCTGTACGTCTCCTCGCCGAATTCCCGGGCAAGCTGCTCCATGCACTCCTCTATCTTCGCGCCGGGGGTGTGTATTATCCCCGCTATGAGCCTCACGGGCTTTGGCTGATTGAGACTGCTCATATATCCTGGCTGTACCGGCAACGGCTTCTCACTCTGGGGTTCGTTGCCGTCTTTCCAAGGATTATACCGGAGCGCCCTCTCTTTATAAAAGCGCGGCCTCCGTCGCCGTCCGTATTTCCTTAACCAAATATTTCTTGATATATCCGCCGCTACTACTTATTCTAATTGTCGGAATTACGGAGTAAAAAGAGCGGTATATGCAGAGATTCAGAAATCACGTGGCCGTTTTAATAGTATTCATGGCGCTTCTCTCGTGTGGAGGGAAGCCTGAGCCTATAATCCCCGAGAGAAAGGCCATAGACCCTTCCCCGACGAAGGTGGTCGATGAGTTTATAAAGGCCATAAAGGACGAGAAGTTCGAGAAGGCATATCAGTATGTATACGCCCCCTACTCCGATAAAGAGGGTTATGTAATACAAATGCAGAATACTGTAAAGGACAATCAGCTCTCGATTCTGAACTACCGCATACTCGGCACGCAGATATTCGACAGGACGGCCATCGTCGTCGTCGAGCTCAACCAGAAAATAAAATCGCCGACGACAGGGCAGGTGGTCGAGCTCATGCAGAATAGCCAGTACGACCTTGGCCTCTTCGACGAAAAATGGAAAATAACGTCCGGAAACTGCATCAAGAACTGCCTTGAAATGCCGCAGAAACCGCCTACGCAAAAGAAAGCACCCATACAGCAGAATGCACCAAGAATACAGGAGCGGCCGGCCAGCTGATGTTAAAAGTTTCCGTAATGGGCGCAGCGGGAAGAATGGGGCAGAGGATTCTTTATTTTTTAAGCCGTGACGAATCCATAAAGATAGTCGGAGCCAGGGAGATAAAGGGCCATCCGGCGATCGGGAAGGACGCCGGCGTCGTCGCAGGCATAGGGAAGCTCGGCGTCAAGGTCACGGCCGACATGGACGAATCTTCTTCCAGGGCGGACGTCATCGTCGACTTCACCGCTCCCAAGCCCACGCTAGAGAACGCCAGGTACGCTTCGTCCAAAGGCAAGGCAATGGTCATAGGAACGACGGGATTCACGGACGACGAGCAGGAGAAGCTTGAAAAGCTGTCCCTGAAATTCCCCTGCGTCATTGCCCCCAACATGAGCGTCGGCGTAAACGTCGTCTTCGAGATCACGAAGCTCCTCGCGCGGGCGCTCGGCGACGAGTACGACGTCGAAATCGTCGAAGCCCATCACAAGCACAAGCTCGATTCCCCCAGCGGCACCGCCATAATGCTCGGAAGGGCCGCCGCCGAAGGTCTCGGCAGGGATTTCGACCAGTCCGCCAGATATGAAAGATACGGGAGAATAGGGGAGCGGAGGCAGAACGAGATAGGAATTCAATCCATAAGGGGCGGCGACGTCGCCGGCGAGCATACGGTTATGTTTCTCGGCGACGGCGAAAGGATCGAGCTCACGCACCGCGCGCAGAACAGGGACAACTTCGCAAAGGGCGTTGTCCGGGCTGTAAAGTGGGTTTACGGAAAGCCGCCCGGCCCCTATACCATGAAGGACGTCCTCGGCCTCTAAATGAGCGCGGCCGGGCCTGTCCTCAGCCCCGGCGGACGGCATCCCTCCGCATACATGTTCAGATTCGAGACACTCAAAAAGGAATCCGGCTCCGGCGCAAGGCTGGGACGCATCCATACCCCACATGGAATAGTGGACACGCCCGCCTTCATGCCCGTCGCCACGCAGGCCACGGTCAAAAGCCTCTCCCCCGGGGAAGTCGAATCCCTCGGCTTTCAGATGATCATAGCGAACGCCTATCACATGTACCTCCGCCCCGGGCACGAGGTCATAAAACGACTCGGCGGGCTCCACGAGTTCATGTCGTGGAGGCGCCCGATAACGACCGACAGCGGCGGGTTTCAGGCCTTGAGCCTCTCGAAAACGCGGAAGATAAAAGAGGAAGGCATAGTCTTCCAGTCTCACCTCGACGGCAGCAGGCACCTTCTTACGCCCGAAAAGTGTGTCGGGATACAGGAATCCCTCGGCGTCGATATAATGATGTGCCTCGATGAATGCCCGCCTTATCCCTCGACCGAAAAATACATGCTAAAGTCGGTCGAGCTCACGACGCGCTGGGCAAAGCTCTGCAGCGATGCCAGAAAAAGGCCCGAATCGGCCCTCTTCGGCATAGTCCAGGGCGGCATTTATCCCGAAATGAGGCGGCTCTCGGCTGAGGGCCTCACAGAAATCGGCTTCGACGGCTACGCACTCGGCGGCCTCGGCATAGGGGAGGACCCGGAGGCGACCTACGACATCACGGAATCGACGCTTCCCCATCTGCCGCCCGAAAGCCCCCGTTATCTCATGGGAATAGGGAGGCCCGAGGATATAGCCACCGCCGTGTATATGGGCGTCGACCTCTTCGACTGCGTAATCCCGACGCGAAACGCCAGAAACGGCACTCTCTTTACAAGTCACGGAAAACTGGTTATAAAAAATGCCCGATATGCGGAGGACGGGGGGCCTGTCGACGAACGCTGCCTATGCTACACGTGCAGAAATTTCTCGAGGGCATATCTGAGACACCTTTACATGGCGAGGGAAACCCTCGTTTTACGGCTCCTTACGATTCATAACCTCAACTACTACGGACAACTGATGAAAGAGATCAGAGAAAGCATAGCCCAGGACAATTTCCCTGTTTTCGCAAGTCGGGTAAAATCCCTCGGAGGTGAATAACTTGCAAAAGAAATATATAGCGATAATAACACTGTCATTACTGTCCATGGGCGGCTGCCAGGCCCCGGGCGGCGAGGCGGGCGGCGCGGGAGCGTTCGCCAGCTTTCTCCCCCTGATACTGATCTTCGTCCTGTTTTATTTCCTCATACTGAGGCCCCAGCAGAAACAGGGCCGGAAAAGGGCCGACATGCTGAAGAGCCTCAAGCGCGGCGACAACATAATCACGTCGGGCGGCGTCTACGGCAAGATCGTCAGCGTCGCGGACGACGTAATAACGATAGAAATCTCCAAGGGCGTGAATATCCGCATAGCCCGCTCGGGCATCGCCGGCCTTCAGCCTTCCGAAAATGCCGAGCAGAAGGACAACAAGGAGTTAAGTAAATGAGAGCTTCGAAGGGCTGGATCATCACAATACTGGTCATTACGGTTTTATCCCTGCTCCTTCTCCTTCCGAGCGTGGCGGGCGATGCGCTTCCCAAATGGTGGGGCAGGATATTCCCCGACAGGGGCATCAATCTCGGGCTCGACCTCAGGGGAGGCATATTCCTCCTTGTGGGCGTCGATACGGACACGGCCGTGGTCCACGAGCTTTCGAACATAAGGGACTTCATGAACCAGGAGCTGAAGAAAGATCAGATCCTCGTGAAAGGGACCGAGCTCAAGGGCAGCACGCTGACGCTCCAGTTCTATTCCCAGGCCGACCTCGACAAGGCCCAGACCCTGGCCAACGAAAATTTCACGGACAGGGCCGATATAAGCGCGGGCGACCTTTCACTCTCGTTCACGCTCACAGGGGCGTACGTCCGCGACGCCGAGGTTAAGGCGATAGACCAGGTCCGCCAGGTCATAGAAAACAGGATACAGGAGCTCGGCCTCGTCGAGCCTTCCATACAAAAAGCGGGCTCCGACAGGGTGCTCATCCAGGTCCCCGGGGCTTCCGACAGGGACAGGCAGAGGGTCATCGACATTATAAAGCGCTCGGCGGTCCTCGAATTCAAGATAGTTAAGGATACAGGCGCTTCCGAGGATACGCTCCTCGCAAAGTACGGCGTGTCGAAGCCCGAAGACCTCGCGGCTCAGCAGCTCGTCCTGATACCGGGAAATACAGGCGTCGAAAACGAAAAATTCTTCATCGCTTCCATCGAATCACCTGTAACGGGAGAATCCTTGTCCGACGCCAGGATTATATTCGACGAGTTCGGAAGGCCGGCCGTCAGCTTCAGCTTCAAGGGAGCCGGGGCGAGCAGGTTCGGAGAGCTTACGGAGAATAACATAGGACAGCGGCTCGCCATAGTTCTCGACGGCACCATAAAATCGGCCCCGACTATCCAGGACAGGATTTCGACACAGGGAAGGATAACGGGCAGTTTCACAACCGATGAGGCGAACGACCTCGCGCTCGTTCTCCGTTCAGGCGCGCTTCCCGTCCCCGTAACCGTCGAGCAGGAAAGGACAGTCGGTCCCACGCTCGGAAAAGACTCCATCGAGAGCGGGAAAAATTCGATGATACTGGGCGGCGTGCTCGTAATAATCTTCATGATAGTTATCTACAGGCTCCAGGGCGTGGTAGCCAACATAGCGCTCGCGCTGAATATGCTTTTTATAATGGGGTTCTTCTCGGCTTTCGGCGTAACCCTTACGCTGCCCGGTATAGCCGGTCTCGTACTGACACTGGGTATGGCGGTTGACGGCAATATCATCATTCTCGAGAGGATGAAAGAAGAGCTGCGGGCGGGCAAATCGCCGATCGCTGCGATCGACGCCGGTTTCGAGAGGTCTCTCTGGACTATTCTCGACGCCAACATTACCACGCTTATTACTGCGATCATATTGTTCTGGTTCGGTACGGGTCCGATAAAGGGCTTCGCCGCAACCCTTTCGATAGGCATCATTTCGACGGTCTTCAGCAACGTAGTCGTCGCAAGGGTTATAACGGAATACATATACCAGAACAAAAAAGTCATCAAGTTAAGCATTTGAAGAGAACCCAGGAGGGTGTAAGGACTTGGATTTAATCAGACCTGATACGAAAATAGATTTTGTTAAAATGATGAAGCCCGCCGTTTGGGTATCTCTGGCGGCTATAATCATATCTTTAGGCTCTCTCATCTATCATAAGGGGCCGGAATGGGGCGTAGAGTTTACGGGCGGAACGGAAATCCAGATAAAGCTCGGAAAAGACGCCAGCGCGGATGACATAAGGGATGCGCTGGATGAGGCCGGCTATCCGACCGACGCGGTTCAGCGAGTAGGCATCGAGGGCGACAGGGAATACCTCATAAGGTTCACCACCGATGTGGTTCAGTTCGATCAGATACAGGATTTCCAGAAGAGTCTGGAGGAACTGGTTAAAACCAATCCGGTTTTCGAAGGCGGCTCCATATTGCGCGTGGATTATATAGGTCCCAACGTCGGAAGCGAGCTCGTCACGAAAGCCATACTGGCGATTCTCCTGGGCTGCGTGGGGATACTTGTTTACGTAATGCTCAGGTTCGAATTCGCCTTCGCCCTTGGCGCCGTTGTCGCGGTTTTCCACGACGCGTTCATAGCTCTCGGCGCGTTGTCTCTCATGGACAAGGACTTTACTCTCACGATAGTCGCGGCGCTCCTTACTATAATCGGTTACTCCGTCAACGACACCATAATCATATTCGACAGGATAAGAGAGAATCTCAAGAAGGGAGTCGCCGGCAGCTTTACAGACATCGTCAATCTTTCTATCAACCAGACCTTGTCGAGGACGGTGTTCACCAACCTGACCGTTTTCCTCGTCCTGATTCCGCTCTTCTTCTTCGGAGGCTCTGTCATCCATGATTTCGCCTTCGTGATGATAGTCGGCTGTCTCGCGGGTTCCTATTCGACGATATTTATCGCGAGCGCGATAGTTATACAGTGGAGAAAATGGAAGGGGCTTCCGGTCTGATCCGAGGCCCTTTTAATCCCGGCCGAGCTCTTTTACGACTTCTTCAACCGCGGGGACGCGCCCGGCGCTCACAGTCTTCCCGTTCACGATAACCGCCGGAACTGGTTCCCAGAGGAGAAGGGTTTTTATGGATGGTATGATCGGCCGGCCGTGAGTGAAAACTTCTTTTAAAACCCTGGGCATCACGTACAAATAATCTTTCGGCTCTATCTGTATTATCTCGACTTCTTCTTCTGCGTACCTCTCCCTTATCTCCCTGTGAAGCCTGCCGCACTCCTCGGCGAGGGTTCTTATGTGCCCGTAGGAAGGGTCTTTTTTCGCATGCTCTCCCATCCCTCCCGAGCAGCATATGCAGCCGCCGCCGGAGTCGTTTTCCCTCACGATTATCACGGACGAATGATCAGTCACGGACCGCTCCCTTGTCTCCTAACTGCGCCTGTCTTTTCTCGATGTAGAGCTTTTTAATCCATACGCGGACGGAGTCGATTATTATAATGATCGCGCAGAGCATCATCACCGCCGTAAACGCTATGTTCACGTATCCCTGATGCACGAATCCCTCTCTCTGCGTCATCGGGAGAAAATTATCCCTTATGTTCATCCATGCGGCCGAGAGAGTCGTCGCCATGACGAACGCCATCGGCACCATTGTGACCCACGCGTACTTCGCCTTCCCTAGCTTTATGATAAATGTCGTTCCGACGCAGAGGGCGATGCCCGCAAGCACCTGGTTCGCCGTTCCGAACATGGGCCATATCGTGCTTATGCTCCCCGTCATGACGAAATATCCCCACGCGACCGATATAAGCGCGCTGGCTATTATGGCCGAGGGGAGATGGTCGACCCTCTCGAACGGCTTATAGAACCTCCCGCCGAATTCCTGGATCATGAAGCGGGCTACCCTGGTTCCGGTGTCTATAGTCGTCAGGATGAAAAGCGCCTCGAACATTATCGCGAAGTGGTACCAGTAATCCATGAGGTGCCCCATTCCGGGAAGGGCGGTGAATATCTGCGCCATGCCCACAGCGAGCGACACCGCGCCGCCTGTCCTGCCCGCTAGGTTCTCGCCCACCTGGTGCGAGAGGTGCTCCAAGTTAACAACCTGGTGTCCCAAGGTCTGGAATATCGGGTCGGGCACGTTTATCGCGAAGTAGTCGCCGGGGAAAAGGGCCGTGGCCGCGATCAGCGCCAGTATGGCGATAAAGCCTTCTATCAGCATCGCGACGAACCCGATGGTTTTTATGTCCGATTCCTTCGACACCATCTTCGGCGAAGTCCCCGAAGCCACGAGCGCGTGGAAGCCCGAAATCGCGCCGCACGCTATCGTTATGAAAACGAAGGGGAACACAGCCCCCGGGATTATCGGCCCGCCGCCCTTCACGAAATCGGTCACTATGGGCATCTGGAGCTCGGGGTTCACGATGATGATCCCCGCCGCGAGAAAGGCTATCGTCCCTATCTTCATGAACGAGCTCAGGTAGTCCCTCGGGCAGAGAAGGAGCCATACGGGGAGTATCGAAGCGATAAACCCGTAGCCGAGAATAATGAGCGTTATGCTCGTTTTCGAGAGTGTGAAATAGGGGGCGAGGGAAGAGTTGGCGACGTCCTTCCCGAAGAATACCGCTAATATCAGCAGTATGACGCCTATCGTCGTCGCCTCCACAATGCGCCCCTTCCTGAACCTGTACATGTAAAGGCCCATGAAGAAGGCTATGGGCACAGTGCAGCCTATGGTGAAGACGCCCCACGAGCTTTCAGCGAGGGCGTTCACGACAGCGAGCCCGAGGCCGGCGAGCGCGACGACCAGTATGAAGAGGACGGCGATCGAGGCGACGAAGCCCGTGAGAGGGCTTATCTCCGTCTTCGCTATCTCGGCGAGGGATTTCCCTCCGTGCCTGACCGACGCGAAGAATATGATGAAGTCGTGCACTGCGCCGGCAACGACGACGCCGATGAGAATCCACAGATATCCTGGCAAAACGCCGAACTGGGCCGCGAGCACCGGCCCGATCAGTGGCCCCGCCCCGGTTATGGCGGCGAAGTGGTGTCCGAAGAGAACCCATTTGTTCGTCGGGTAGTAATTCTGCCCGTCGTACATCGTATAGGCGGGCGTCTTTCTGGAATCGTCCAGAGCCGCGACCTTGGCCGCTATGAAGCCGTGATAGTACCTGTAAAAGATGACCATCACGCACAGGGCGCCCACGACAAGCGGCATTGCATGTATTGTCATAATATCTCGTCCTTCTCTATCCGTAATTCTGAGGTCTCACGGGGAGTGAAACCGGAGCGCAACTATTTTAGCACTTTATTCAATCTAATCATATCCTATCCGCTTTCTCTCCCTCCGGAGCGCGGACCGTAAAAAGATTTCGCGCGCCGGTCCCGCCCGGTTATATATACGTAGAGATATTTTCAGTGATTTAAAAAAATCGACTTGACATTGATATGCAGTTGGATATGTTTCCTCCAAATCTTTGGAGGGGCGGGTCGAAGTCATCCCTGTTCTAAATGTGCTTGCCGGATATTACAAGCTCTGTTCGGTATTTTGCGAATTCTCCTCATTGGCTCAAAAGCTGCGTCATGCTGTCCGATTACCCGTTTTATCAATCACTCGATTACCCAATTCAGGAAAAAAAACGGATCAAATAACTCAAAGGAGAGTTTGAAATGGAGATTAGCAGCCATACATTGATTGTGGTTGTGTTGATTATCAGTGTGATTTCCCTGGCCTTTGCCGGCTATCTTGCCAAGTATGTGCTCGGCACTGATACTGGCACCGCCGCGATGAGGGAGATAAGCGACGCAATCAAGGAGGGCGCCGAAGCGTTCCTCAAAAGGCAGTACTCGACGATCATCATGCTCAGCCTCGCTCTGGCTGTGCTGATGTACGTCGTCTACCGGTTCCTCGCGGGCAATCCGACGCTCGCATGGCAGACGACGGTGGCGTTCCTCTTCGGCGCGGGCTGTTCAGCGCTCGCCGGCTACATCGGCATGTGGATATCGATAAGGACAAACATCCGTACTGCAAGCGCTGTCAGGTCGAGCCTCGACAAGGCGCTCAGGATATCGTTCAGGGGAGGGGCGGTCTCGGGTATTACGATCGTCGCCATGAGCCTCCTCGGCGTCGGTATCCTCTTCGTCCTCTACGGCGGATACAGTGAAAATGAAGAAGTACTCAAAAGAGTGCCGTTCCTCATAGTGGGCTACGGCTTCGGAGCGAGCTTCGTAGCGCTCTTCGCCCAGCTCGGCGGCGGTATTTACACCAAAGCGGCCGACGTCGGCGCCGACCTCGTCGGCAAGGTCGAAGCCGGTATCCCCGAAGACGACCCGAGAAACCCGGCGGTAATCGCGGACCTCGTCGGCGACAACGTCGGCGACTGCGCGGGCCGTGGAGCCGACCTCTTCGAATCGACGGCTGCGGAGAACATCGGCGCCATGATTCTGGGCGTCGCTCTCTTTCCGCACTTCGGCATAAAAGGCATACTCTTTCCCCTCGTCGCGAGGGCGTTCGGCCTCATAGCCAGTATGGTCGGCATCGCGATGGTAAAGCTCAATAACGAGAATGAAGACCCGATGAGCGCGCTCAACCGCGGCTACTACGTCACGAGCTTTCTCGCCGCAGTCGGGTTCTACATCGCGACCTATCTCCTCCTCGACAACAACCTGTGGCTGTTCGCGGCCGGTGTCATAGGCATCGCGACCAGTATCGCTTTCGTATTCATCACTCAGTACTACACCGAATACAAGTACCGCCCGGTGAAGTTCATTGCCGAAGCCTCGCAGACGGGCCCCGCGACGAACATCATCTCCGGTCTCGCAATCGGTCTCGAATGTACGGCGCTACCGGTCCTTGCGATATCGGCGGCGCTTATCAGCTCCTACTACTGCGGCATATACGGCCTCGCCGAATTCGCCGACATCTCCACGAACAGCGCGGGCCTCTACGGTACGGCTATCGCGACCATGGGCATGCTCGGAACGGCGGCCTACATCCTCGCGATGGACACCTTCGGCCCGATAACGGACAACGCCGGCGGCATCGTCGAGATGAGTAAGCAGCCCGAAGAAATCAGGCACAAGACCGACCAGCTCGACGCCGTGGGCAACACGACCAAGGCCCTCACGAAGGGATACGCCATCGGCTCGGCTGCTCTCGCTGCGTTCCTCCTCTTCTCGGCCTACATGGACGAGGTAACCCACATCACCGGGAAGCTCTTCAGCACGGTCGACCTGGCCAAGGTGCCGGTATTCGTAGCCGGCCTCCTGGGCGCGATGCTCATATTCCTCTTCAGCGCGCTCGCGATAAGGGCCGTAGCCCGCGCCGCTTATTACGTCATCAGCGACGTCCGCGCGCAGTTCAAGGAAAACCCGGGAATCCTCCAGGGCACTTCCAAGCCGGACTACGCACGCTGCGTCGACATCGTAACGAAGGGCGCTCTCAAGGAAATGATTCCCCCGGGCCTTCTGGCCATAGGCATGCCGATAGCTGTCGGCCTTATATTCAAGCAGTTCGGGCTCGGCGCCGAAACCATCGCGGCGTTCCTGATGGTCGGCACTATAGGCGGTATCCTGCTTGCAACCTTCATGAACAATGGCGGCGGCGCGTGGGACAACGCCAAGAAGTTCGTCGAGCTCGGCTCCTACGGCGGTAAAGGCTCCGAAACCCACAAGGCGACGGTCGTCGGCGATACGGTAGGCGACCCGTTCAAGGACACGGCGGGGCCTTCGATTCACGTTCTCATAAAGCTCCTCGCGACTATCACGCTTGTATTAGCGCCTCTATTCATCTAAACTGCGGATGGTAGTTAACCTCCGCAGGGCGTGTGAATGTCAGGGAGCCTTTTTAAAAGGAAAAGCATTGACCGGATAGCAAAAGAAGCGGACGACGAGCAACGCGGACTGAAACGCGTGCTCGGTCCGCTTGATCTGGTCAGCCTCGGCATCGGCATTATCATCGGGGCTGGTATCTTCGTCGTAACCGGCCAGGCCGCCGCCCAGTACGCGGGGCCGGCCATTTCCCTTTCATTCGTTCTTTCAGGGATAGGGTGCGTGTTCGCCGGGCTCTGCTACGCCGAAATGGCGTCGATGATCCCCGTTTCCGGAAGCGCCTACACCTACTCCTACGCCACCATGGGGCAGTTCGTCGCCTGGATCATAGGCTGGGACCTCATTCTCGAATACCTCTTCGCCAGCTCCACGGTTTCGGTGGGCTGGTCGGGGTACATGGTGAGCTTTTTAAAGGACTTCGGCGTTATCATTCCCGAGATAGTCGCCAAGGCCCCGCTTTCGTTCGACCACATCCACGGCTGGGGCTTTACGGGCGCAGTGTTAAATATCCCGGCCGTATTTGTCGTTCTCGCGGCCACCGCTGTTCTCGTCCTCGGCATACGCGAATCGGCGACCGCCAACAGCCTCATAGTCATTCTGAAGCTGGTTGTTCTTATCGTATTCATAGGGGTCGGATTTTTCTACATCAACAGGGAGAACTGGGAGCCCTTCATACCGCCCAACGAAGGCATGTTCGGGCATTTCGGCTGGAGCGGGATATTGCGCGGGGCAGGGGTGATATTCTTCGCATATATAGGCTTCGATGCGGTTTCGACGGCGGCCCAGGAAACGAAAAACCCGCAGAGGAACGTCCCCATCGGCATTCTGGGCTCGCTCTTCGTGGCCACGCTTCTTTACATCGCCGTGGCCCTCGTGCTGACTGGCGTCGTCAAATACGACATGCTCAACGTCCCCGACCCGATAGCCGTCGCCGTGGATTTCATGGGCGAGGAGCTCTACTGGCTCCGCCCGCTCATAAAAATCGGCGCTATCGCGGGGCTGACTTCCGTCGTCATGGTGCTCCTCTTCGGGCAGACGAGAATATTCTATGCGATGTCGCGGGATAAAATGCTTCCCGAAAGATTCTCCGAAGTTCACACGAAATTCAGAACCCCAGTTTTCGCGACGGCGCTCACGGGGCTGGTAGCGGCATTCTTCGCGGGCATCTTCCCTATAGGGATACTGGGCGAGCTGGTATCGATAGGAACGCTTCTCGCCTTCGTCATAGTGTGCGCGGGAGTCCTCGTGCTGAGATACAGGGAACCGGGCCTCAAAAGGCCGTTCAAAGCCCCCCTCTTCCCCTTCGTGCCCATAATGGGAATTCTCGTCAGCCTCGCTCAGATGGCCGCGCTTCCGATGGATACGTGGCTCCGGCTTATTATCTGGATGGCGGCGGGATTCGTGATCTACTTCCTCTATGCACGAAAGCACGCCGTCGTCTGAACCGCTCTTCGCAATTACCCCTTCCACCCTTAAAATCCATGTTGTAAATACACCGCCGTGTGTAAACCTATACGCATGATGGATTACGTAGTATTCGCGGCATACATTCTGGCTGCCCTCATCGGCCTGACGTCGCTCGTGTTCGGCCTCCCCGGCACCTTCATAATACTTGCCGCCTCGCTCCTCTACGGCTGGTACGGCGGCTTCGAGGAGATCACGGTAAAGACGATAATAATCCTCGTCGTGCTGGTCCTCATCGGCGAGCTCATCGAGTTCCTCCTCGGTGTGGCGGGCGCCAAGAAATACAAGTCCAGCAACAGGGCCATAGTCGGCTCGATAGCCGGCGCGATTGCCGGCGGCATAATGGGCGCTCCCTTCTTCTTCGGAATAGGGGCCCTCGTAGGAGCCTTCGCCGGGGCATTCGCGGGGGCAATAGCTGTCGAGCTCCTTCTCGGAAAGAGCCTCGACGAGTCCATACAGTCGGGCTGGGGCGCCTTCCTCGGCAGGGTCGCGGGCACGATTTCGAAGGGCGCCATAGCCGTCGCGATGGTCGTGATAACCGTGACTGCGGCAGTGCGCTGATTCCGCCCTCCGTTTCTCTGCCCGACACCGCTCGCTGTATTCCGCTCAGCTTCCATTTCTTTTCGTGAGGTAGATGTCCCGCGCCGATATGGTAGATTATTGTGATTTTCGAAGACCCATTTGGAGCAACTTAATGATCGACAAGCTCGACGAACTAAAAAAACAGGCGCGCGAGGAGCTTGGCGCAGTCTCAGACGAGGCCGCGCTCCAGAATTTAAAGGCGAGGTTCTTAGGGAAAAAGGGCGTCATAACCGAGATACTGAAGGGTATGAAGGACCTCTCCCCCGAAGAGCGCCCCAGGATGGGGCAGCTCGTAAACGAGGCGAAAACATTCGTCGAAGAGCTCGTCGAGTCGAGGCTCGATTCCATAAGAGAGGAGAAGAAAAACCGCTCCCTCTTCGAGGAAAGAATAGACGTTACGCTCCCCGGAAAGGGCCTCCCCGTCGGCGCGAAACACCCCGTAACGCAGGTCATGGAAGAGGTCGTCTCTATATTCGAGAGGATGGGGTTCGAGGTCGCCGAGGGCCCCGAGGTCGAAACGGACTACTACAACTTCGAGGCGCTCAACATCCCCAAAAACCATCCTGCGAGGGACATGCAGGACACCTTCTATATATCGGACGACGTCGTCCTCAGGACTCACACCTCCCCCGTCCAGATTCGCGTAATGGAAAAGCTGAAGCCGCCAGTGAAGATCATCGCCCCCGGGAGGGTCTACAGGAACGACAGCGACGTATCGCACACCCCGATGTTCCACCAGATTGAAGGGCTTCTCGTCGACGAGCATGTAACGTTCGGCGACCTTAAAGGCGTCCTCACCGAGTTCGTGAGGCTCGTATTCGGCGAGGGTATCGGCGTCAGGTTCCGCCCGAGCTTCTTCCCGTTCACAGAGCCGAGCGCCGAGGTAGATATGCAATGCATGATATGCGGCGGCAAGGGATGCAGGGTCTGCAAGGACACTGGCTGGCTCGAAATCCTCGGCTGCGGCATGGTCGATCCCGAGGTCTTCAAAAGCGTCGGCTACGACTCCTCGAAATACTCGGGCTTCGCCTTCGGGATGGGTATCGAGAGGATAACGATGCTCAAGTTCGGCATCAACGATATACGCCTCTTCTTCGAAAACGACGTCCGTTTCTTAAGGCAGTTCACCTGACGCGCTCCGGCTCCGCGCACAGTCCCGGCGCCTGATTTCTGGCGCATTCGCCATGCCTCCAAACGGAATTGAGTAAATCCGCAGCCTGTGGTAGTATGCTTTCCCTCTGCATTACCGATACCACACAGCGAGGAGTTTTGAGCCATGGGCGTAAAATCCGACGGATGGATAAGGAAAATGGCCACGGAGCACGGAATGATCGATCCTTTCGTCGACGGGCAGGTGAGAGACGGGGCGATATCCTACGGCCTCTCCGCTTACGGCTACGACATACGCGTGAGCGACGAGTTCAAGGTCTTCACGAACGTTTTCAACTCCGTCGTCGACCCGAAGAACTTCGACGACAAGTCCTTCGTCGAGATAAAGGCCGATTACTGCATGATCCCGCCCAACTCTTTCGCGCTGGCGAGAACGGTCGAGTATTTCAGGATACCCCGCAGCACGATAACCCTCTGCGTCGGGAAGTCCACTTACGCCCGCTGCGGCATAATCGTGAACGTGACACCATTCGAGCCCGAGTGGGAGGGTTTCGTCACGCTCGAAATATCCAATACGACCCCTCTGCCCGCGAAGATCTACGCGAACGAGGGCATCGCGCAGGTCCTTTTCTTCGAGGCCGACGAGATGTGCGAGGTCTCCTACGCCGACAAAAAGGGCAAGTACCAGAAGCAGATCGGCATAACTCCGCCGAAGGTTTGAGCGCTGCCGCCCGAAGCCTCATTTTGGGGCTCCAAAATTGCCTTTGTTGACGGCTGGTTCCGAGAGCCGGGTTCTGCTGCAGGAATGCGGTAAAACCCCTTGATTTTATTTGCCTTTTTGTCTCCGCATGGTATACTATTTTAGATTTAATTTCCCCCCTCGTTGATTACTCGGAGGTAGTTAATTTTGGAAGTAAAACCAGACTCAGAAAAACAGCCCCGGCCCAAGCAAAACGATACCTACACGGCCGAGCAGATTAAGGTCCTGCCGGGCCTGGAAGCGGTCAGAAAAAGGCCGGATATGTACATCGGCGACACCAGCACCAGGGGCTTTCACCACCTCGTGTTCGAAGTCCTCGACAACAGCGTCGACGAGGCCCTCGCCGGGTACTGCGATAGGATAGTCGTCACGATACACGTCGACGAAAGCGTCACTATAGAGGACAACGGGAGGGGTATACCCGTCGACAAGCACGCGGAAACCGGCAAGTCCGCCGCCGAGGTCGTCATGACGATGCTCCACGCCGGAGGAAAGTTCGAGGGGAAGGTTTACCAGGTCTCGGGCGGTCTCCACGGCGTCGGCGTAACAGTCGTGAACGCCCTCTCCGAGTATCTCAACCTCGAGATCAGGAGAGAGGGGAAGGTCTGGTACCAGAAATACGAGCGGGGCAAGGCCGTCACCGAGCTCAAGGAGTCCGGCACGACGGAAAGGACCGGCACCAAGATAAGGTTCAGGCCCGACCAGACGATCTTCGAAGTCAGTGAATTCAGCTACGACACGCTGGCGCACAGGATAAGGGAGCTCGCGTTCCTCAACAAGGGCCTCGTCTTCGCGCTGACAGACGAAAGAACGGGCAAGAGCCAGGAATTCTACTACAAAGGCGGCATAGTAGCCTTCGTCGAGGAGCTCAACAAGAACAAAAAGCCCCTCCATCCCGAGCCGATATACGTAACAGGCGAAAAGGACGACATCATCGTCGAGGTCGCGCTCCAGTATAACGACAGCTACGCCGAAACGATCTACTCCTACGCAAACAACATCAACAACGTCGAGGGCGGCACGCACCTGACAGGCTTCAGGGGCGCTCTCACGAGAACCATAAACAAGTACGCCGAGGACAAGGGCCTCGTCAAGAACGCCAAGGTCTCGCTGAGCGGCGACGACGCGAGGGAAGGGCTCACAGCCGTCATAAGCGTGAAGCTCCCCGACCCCAAGTTCGAAGGCCAGACGAAGACCAAGCTCGGGAATACGGACGTAAAGGGCGTCGTGGAAACCCTTCTCAACGAGAAACTAGGGACGTTCTTCGAGGAGAACCCCTCGGTCGCGAGGAAAATAATCGAAAAAGCCATAGATGCCGCAAGGGCGCGCGAGGCAGCGCGTAAGGCGAGAGAGCTCACGAGGCGTAAGAGCGCCCTCGAATCGGGTTCGCTCCCCGGAAAGCTGGCCGACTGTCAGGAAAGAGACCCGTCCCTCTGCGAGCTTTTCATAGTCGAGGGAGAATCCGCGGGCGGCTCGGCGAAGCAGGCGAGGTCGCGCTACAACCAGGCGGTCCTGCCACTACGCGGCAAAATCCTCAACGTAGAAAAAGCCCGCTTCGACAAGATGCTCAGCAACGAGGAAATAAGGACGCTGATCACAGTCCTCGGCACCGGCATAGGCAACGACGACTTCGACATCGCGAAGCTAAGGTATCACAAAATAATCCTGATGACCGACGCCGACGTAGACGGCTCCCACATCCGGACGCTTCTCCTGACCTTCTTCTACAGGCAGTTCGGAGCGATCCTCGACCACGGCAATCTCTACGTCGCCCAGCCCCCGCTCTACAGGGTGAAGAAGGGCAAGGACGAAAGATACCTCAAGGACGATCATCAATACGTAGATTATTTCCTCGAGCACGGAACCGAGGGCGTTGTCCTCAATATCTCCGAGAACGGCAACGGCTCCCGCGAGATAAAGGGCGCCCGGCTCTTCGAGATAATAAAGAGATCCATAGCCTACGGAAACGCCCTCGAAAGGGTAGGGAAGTGGGGCAGGGATACACGTATCGTGGACGCTTTCGCCAGCAGGGAGGGCTTCAAAAAGGGCCTTCTCAAGCACGAAAGGGAGTCCGAGCTCGATGCACACCTTCAGGAAATAAAGCAGTGGCTCGAAAAACGCTACCCGGAGATAAGCGGGCTCGACTGGCAGCTCCTGGACGACCCCGAGCACGATTCCTCCCGCATATCCTATACATTCAGGGAGAGCGGCAGGAACAGGACGACCGTAATCGACTTCGACTTTCTCGACTCCCCGGAATTCGGCGAGATAAAGACAATACACGAGTCCATCAAGGCCGTCGGCGATCCGCCCTACGGCGTCAGCGACAACGGCAATTCCGTCGACCTTCCGAGCCTCTCGGCTGTCACGGAATACATCCTCTCCCGCGGAAAGAAGGGCATGTCCATTCAGCGCTATAAAGGACTCGGCGAGATGAACCCGGAGCAGCTCTGGGAGACGACGATGAATCCCGACACGCGTGTCCTGAAGCAGGTCAAGATAGAAGACGCGTTCGAATCCGACAAGATCTTCACGATCCTCATGGGCGACGAGGTCGAGCCCAGGAAGGAGTTCATCGAAACGAACGCCCTCAACGTAAGCAACCTGGACGTGTAACCATGTCGGCAAAGCCGTCCGTGAAGAAGCTAAGCGATGTGGCAATCGAAAAGGTGAGCGCCGGGACGTCCGTTTCCCGGCAGGTGCTCATCGGCCCCGAGGAGGGCCCGAATTTCGCCATGAGGCGCTTCATAATGGAGCCCGGCGGCGGTATCCCTGCTCACACGAACACGATAGAGCACGAGCAGTTCGTCCTCAGGGGCAGGGCGAAAATAGGCATAGGCGACGAAGTCTTCGAGGTCGGCCCGAACGACGTCCTCTACATCCCCGCAGGAGTCCCGCACTGGTACGAAGTCCTCGGCGGCGAAAGCTTCGAATTCCTCTGCATGGTCCCCAACCTCGACGACAAGATAAGCCTAGTCGAATCCAAATAATTCCCAGTCCGCGCGTAGAAATTCTCCACGTCTCTTTTTCTAGTCATTAAGCTGCAAGCCTGAATTGTCCGGAAAGTTATATCTCGAAGGGAATTACATATACCCGTAGTGCTGGAGCACCAGTATGGCGACGCATACGATGAGGAGGTTGGCGATAGCCAGCGGGAAAAGCACCTTCCAGCCGAGGCCCATCACCTGGTCGTATCTGAATCTCGGAAGCGTGAACCTCACCCATATGAAGAAGAAGAGGAACGCGAGGACCTTCCCGACGAATACGAGGGGCGGGAGGAACCAGTACTTGTCTATATCTATTCCGAACCACCCGCCGAACGGGAGCGGATACCATCCCCCGAAGAAGAGCGCGACCGCGAGGCACGATACCACAATCATGTGCGTGTACTCGGCCATGAAGAACATCGCGAACTTCATGCTGCTGTATTCCGTGTGATAACCGGCCACGATCTCCGGCTCGGCCTCGGGCATGTCGAACGGGAGCCTGTTCGTCTCGGCGAAGGCAGCGGTGACAAACACGATGCAGCCGATGATCTGCGGTATGGCGAACCAACAGCTGGCCTGCGCCTCGATTATGTCGGTGAGCCTCAAAGACCCCGTCCACGCGATCACGCCCAGTATGGAAACAGCCATGGCGAGCTCGTAGCTGATCATCTGCGCGGCGGCCCGGAGGCCTCCTAAGAAAGAATACTTGCTGTTTGACGCCCACCCGCCGAGGACGACGCCGTAAACGCTCAGAGAGCCTATCGCGAGAACGTAAAGCACCCCGACGTTAAGGTCCGCAATCTGGAACGATATGAATATCTGCTCCGGTAATAATCCGAAGAAATCGGTGCTGAATCCCTTGCCTATCGGAATCACTGCAAGCGCGATAAGGGCTGTGACGAGGGCGAACGCGGGCGCGATTATATAAAAAGGCTTGTCCGCGTGCGTCGGTATTATGTCTTCCTTGAATATGAACTTCACGCCGTCCGCGAGCGGCTGTAGAAAACCGAACGGGCCGACACGGTTCGGGCCGAGCCTGTCCTGTATGAACGCGCTCACCCTCCTTTCCGCCAGCGTCAGATACGCCACCAGCGTCAGGACAACGAAAAACATGAGCGCTATTTTAACGAATGCGATTCCGAATTCGACCCAGATCATTATTTATCTCTTGATACTATGAAGCGGTGCTCCCGCCGAGAACGCCGATGTTCTCGTAGTTGAGCCTCGAGTAAGCCGGAACGGCGCCGGAAATTTCTTCCATGACGGACGAAGGATGCCCGTAGCCGAAGCCTTCCGGGTTAACTAGGCTCCCGATAAAGGAGATTATTTCCCAGTCGGGCTTTGCCACGCCGGGAGGGGCTATGGCCTCCCTTATCCTCTGGACCCGCCCGGTGTCGTTAGTGAACGTCCCGTCCTTCTCGTATGGGGTCGCCCCGGGCAGTATCACATGGGCCATCTTGGCCGTTTCGGTGACCTTGTAGTCTTCTACAATCAGGAGGTCGAGCCCCGAAAGGGCTTCCCTCAGCCTCGGCTGCTCGTCCCCGGATACGAGGCCGAAGAGGTCTTCCCCGGCGACGTAAAGGGTTTTTATCCTGCCGTTTATTATCGATTCTATGAGCTCTGCGACTTTCCCAGGCCCGTATTCGAGCCCCATGTCCCTGACGCCTTTCGAGTTCGGGTAGGGATCGCTGCTTATGAGCCCGAAGAGCTTTTCACCTTCAGGCTCGAGGGAGTTCGAAACGACTTTCACATTGCCCAATCTCTCTCCAAGCTTTTTGAGGAGATAGAGCTCCTCGTTCGTCAGCGTCGGCGAGCCGAGTATGGCAACGGAGCCCGAAGATTTTCCGCTTGCGGAGGCGAGCCCGTCCGCGGCCGCCGCCGAAGCTTCGATCCAGTCGGACTTCACGAAACCCTCGCCTCTTCTCAGAATCGGGTCCTTGAGGCGTGTCGAGCCTTCCTGCACATCTTTGAACTCGTACCTTCCCCTGTCGCAAATCCAGTAATCGTTGACGTCCAGATTTATCCTCGGCCTGACCCTCGAAACCCTTCCCTTCCTGGGATCGACGCCGACAGTGATGTTGCACCCGTTACTGCAGAGCGAGCACACGCTGTCGGTGAATTTCCAGTACCAGACACGCTCCTCGTGGAGATTGTCTTTGTTGAGGAGCGCTCCGACGGGGCAGAGGTCCGTAACGTTTCCCGAAAGCTCGTTGTCGAGGTTCTTGCCCGGGAATACGACTATCTTTTTCCGAAATCCCCGGCCTTCGAACCCGAGCTCGCCGGTTTCCGTGACCTCATCGGTGAACCGGACGCACCTCGTGCACATGATGCACCTGTTAGGGTCGTAGAGTATCTTGTCGCTGAGGTAGTATTTCCTCCGGACCTTCTTTTCCTCGGGGCCCTCGAACCTGCTGTGACCCGGCCCGTGCTTAACAGTCGTCAGCTGAAGCGGGCACTCGCCGCCCTTATCGCATATCGGGCAGTCGAGAGGGTGGTTGATGAGGGTGAACTCGACTGTTGCCTTTCTCGCCTTGACAGCCTTTTCGGTATTTGTTTTAACGATTAATCCGTCTCTCACGAAGGTATTGCACGCCGGCATGACCTTCGGCACGCCCTCGACCTCGACGAGACACTGCCTGCACTGGGCGACGATACTGAGGGCGGGATGATAGCAGAAATGTGGCACGTCGACGCCCACTCGCGCGGCGGCCTGTATAAGGTTAAGCCCGTCTTCGACCTCTATTTCTATCCCGTCGATAGTGAGTTTAGGCATTGGAAAAGGGTTACTCCAGAGTTCTAAAATATTATCCTGAACGGGCGGGCCTTAGCAAGTTGCCGCGGCTCTAAAAGCTGGAATTCCGCCTTTTTACGCCTCCTTCCGGCCGGTCGTTGTGTTATAATTCAAAGTACTCGCCATGCGCTTCAAAGTCCTCATACCCATAGGATTATTTCTCGTCATACTCGCTATTCTCGCCGGCATCGCAGTAATCCTCATCCAGACCCACTACTTCCGTCAGTTTGTTACGCTCACGACCAACTCGATAGTAACCTCGCTAACGGCGGAGAATTTCAAGATCGGCAGCATAGAAGGAAACTTCCTCAAGGGCATATCCCTCAAGAACGTAACGTTCGACATCGACGGAGAGAGGTTCATCACCTGCGACGAGGTTTACATCGACTATTCCCTACCCCTCATACTCGACGGCTCGATGCTCTTCAGCAAGGTGGTCCCGCTTCACGAGGTCAGGATATCCGGGTTCACGATACACCTCGTCCACTACGGCGGCGATTCGTGGAACTTCACCAAGCTCGGCGAGCGCTTCATGGTCAAGGAGAAGAAGCCAAATCCCGACTGGAACATCTTCATCAAGAACGGATACGTCGAGAACGCGAAGATGACGATTTACGATATCCCGAAGAACCAGCGCTCCGTTTTCGAGCTCCCGAGCGCGGAGGTCGCGGTGAACCTCATCAAGATAACGGATAATGCAGAGTTCGTAATAAAAGACGCCGTCTTCACCGCAGTACCGAATACAAACAACCCGGACAAGTTCTATTTCGAAAACATAAACGGGAAGGCCGTTTATTCGAACAAGGAGAAAATAGACGTTCTCGACGTGAAGCGCGCCTTCTTCAGCTTCCGGGGAGCGCGCATAAACGCTACCGGAACGATGAAAAATCTCATGAACCCGACATTCACCCTGAGCGGCACCATAAAGAACATAGAGGCGGGTGAGGTCGGGAGGCTGGGCGTCAAGGTGAGCGCGAGAGGGTCGTCCGAGAGATGGAAAAGGCTCGATGCATCAGGAAGGCTCGAGCTCCTGGATTCTGTCATACTCGGGGACAGCGTCGAAGGCTCCGTTCGGAAGGTCAATGTCGAAAACAGCTCGGTAAAGCTGACGGGCGGAAAGCTCTCGTCCCCGTTCGGAAAGGCCGACTTCGAAGGCACGCTCGAGCTTTCCGAGATAAAATCGCCCGGGAAGGAAAACAGCGCCGATATCGATCTTTCGGTGGATTCGGCGTCGGCGTCGCGCCTCCTCGAAATCTTCGATAAAACGCAGCCCGACGGCGCCCCCAAGGAGCTCAAAAAGGATTTGAACGCGGCGGTCGACTCCCGCCTAAATGTGAAGACCCGATGGAAGGGGAAGGAGCCTCCCGCAATCGACGTCGCCCTTGAAAGCTTCAGGATGAGCGGCCCGGAGACAGGAGAGATAACACTCACCGGCCCCATAACACTCCGGCCTGACAAAATAGAATTCAACCTCGATACATCGTCCGCCAAAGCCAACTTTGCCAAGATACTGACCGACTTCCCGAACGAGACAGATTTTAATTCGAAGCTTCACGTAAAAGGCTCCACGATACCCAAAAGAAAGCCCCCCGACGGCCTTCATCTGTCCGTCAAGGGCGACGTGTCGCCGTCCGTGATAAAAGCATTCAAGCTCGACCGAGGTGTGATGGATTTTTCATTCACTCCCTCGACACTCGACATCAGGACCCTTTCGCTGGAGACAGGCCGGCTTTCCGCAAAGGCCTCAGGGAGTCTGGGTACCGGCGTAGGGAAGGGCATCCGATACGGCGTCAAAGTCGGCGACCTCGGCGCGCTGTCGAGCCTTTTCCCCGGACATGATCTCTCGGGCAGCCTGAGCGCCGAAGGTTATGTTAGCGGCACGTTCGAAAAGCCGAGGCTCACGGCGAGCGTGAAGGGCGCCGATTTTGCATCCCGGAACCATAAGCTGACAGTTAAAAAAATCGAGCTTTCCACCGAAACCAACCTTAACCCCTCAGACCTTCAAATGAATGCAAAGGGCGGGCTGGGCGGCATCGAAATCCAGGGCCGAAAGTTCAAGGCGGCTGATTTCGACGCCGGGAGCCAGGGCCGGGAGGTCCGCGGAGCGATACACGTAACCGAAACCGCGGACAGAAAGTACGAGGCGGAGTTCAGGGCTTCGGGGCTCGACACCGAAGAAAAATCGATCGAGATACCGAAAATCAAGCTCGCCTTCAAGGACTCTCTCTTTGAAAACAGGCGGCCCATAAACGTGGCCCTCAAAAGTAACGGTATGAGCGTCAGCTCCTTTAACCTCTACCACAAGGAGAACTTCGTCCTCGGCGAGATGATGCTCGGCCCCGGCGATGCGGTAAACGCGGGATTGAAGCTCGAAAAGCTCGACCTCTCGGACGTTTCGGCCCTGCTGAAGGCCAGGTTTCCCGTCAAGGGAAGCGTCACCGGCGACGTAAGCGTGGGAGGCACTTTACGAAAGCCGACCATAAGAGTCGCCGCCTCGGCGAAAGGCCTCGAATACAAGGAGTTTAAAAGCGACGAGCTCACTCTTTCTCTCCTCCATTTCGGAGACGACCTCGAGCTAGACCTCAGGATGAGGGACGGCGGCGAGGAAGTCCTCTCGGCCGTCGCCGACGCTCGGATACCCATAGACCCGTCCGGCATGGAAAAAACCCTCGAGAGGGCTAGCTACACGGCGAGGATAAAATCGAAGGGAATCGACATAAGCCCGCTGATGATACTGAATCCCGAGATACAGGAGCTCAAGGGGAAACTCCTCGTCGACGTAACCGCGGCCGGCTCGGGCGGCGAGCCGGACATATCCGGGAAAATAGAGCTCAAGGACGCCGTTCTCGACCTCCTCATGCTCCGGAACGACATCGAGATAGAGCACGCCGTGATGGACCTTGACGGCCCTTACGGCACCCTCCGCCCAGTCGCTATAAAAACGGGCGGCAAGGGCGAGGGCTCCTTCAGCGGCAAGGTCGATTTCAGGGACCTCTCCTACAGCGCCAAGGGGACGATGACGGGAATGCTCGTCCGCACCTATCCCAACGACGTCACTGCCAACCTCGACGGCAGCATCAACGTGAGCGGCAAATTCCCGGCCTCCCTCATAAAAGGCGACATCACCGTCAACGACCTGAAAGCCATAGTCTCCGAGAAACCAATCAAGGAAATCGAGAATATACGCTTTATAGACGAAGAAGAAAAGGACGAGTTCATATATACCGGAACGACGAAAGAAGATTTCGTCGAAGAATTCGTCGCCCTCGATCTCGACGTCGACATCCCGAGGCAGTCGTGGATAAAGGGGAGCGGCGCGAACATTGAAGTGCAGGGCCGCCTCGAAGTCGACAAGAACTATAAAGAGCCCTACGTCATAACGGGCAACATCGACGTCGTAAGAGGCGATTACCAGTTCATGGGAAGGCTCTTCAACATAGAAAGCGGCACGGTCAGCTTCCGGGGCAAGAAGATCGTCGACCCATTCCTCGATCTCCGGGCCACGTATGAAGTATCGAGCGTCGAGGTTTACATCAACGTCTCCGGCACCGCGCAAAAACCCAAGATCCAGCTCACAAGCGACCCGACACTCAACGAGAACGACATCGTTTCATACCTCGTTTTCGGCACGTCGTCCGAAAAGCTCGGCACCGACGGAAGGGTGCAGTTCCAGGAAAAGGCGGGCGAGGTGCTCGGAACCATGGCTGTCGGAGAGCTCAGGCAGGCTATAGGCGACGACCTCGCCATAGACGTCATGACTATAAAGGGCAGCCAGACAGGCTTTAAGGACACGCACCTCGAAATCGGCAAGTACCTCACGGAAAACTTCTACATCGGCTACGAGAGATTTTCCTACAAGCGGTTCTTCTACGAGAGATACTTCCTCAGCCCGGGGCTCCTTTCCTCGACGGCGACCGCCAACAGGGCGGTTATCGAGTACAGGGTCTTCGACTTTCTGACGCTCGAAAGCCAGATCGGGGACGAGGCCGGGGCGGACGTCTTTTTCAACTTCGATTACTGATTACAAACCTTAAACGCGCCGTGCCCGGGGGTTCACTTTCCCTTGAGAAACCTTCTTATTCCCCTTACGGCCTGCATTATCCTCTTCTCGTTCTCGACGAGAGCGAACCTCACGTGCCCTTCGCCGTAATTCCCGAAGCCTATTCCCGGAGACACGGCGACCTTGGCTTTCTCGACGAGGAGCTTCGAGAATTCAAGCGAGCCTATGCTCCTGTATTCCTCGGGTATCTCGCCCCATACGAACATCGTTCCCTTGGGCTTCGGTATCTCCCAGCCGGCTTTCAAAAGGCCGTCCACGAGCTTGTCGCGCCTCGACTTGTAAAACTCCCTTATGTCGTCGACGCAGTCCTGCTTTCCGTTTAATGCAGCTATTGAAGCCACCTGCACGGGGGTGAATATGCCGTAGTCCATATAACTCTTGATGCGCTTCAGCGCCGAGACGATCCTCGCGTTCCCGACCATAAACCCGACCCGCCAGCCCGGCATGTTGTAGGTCTTCGAGAGCGAATAGAACTCGACTCCGAGCTCCTTCGCGCCCGGCACCTCGAGAAAGCTCGGGGCCTTGTAACCGTCGTAACAGAGCTCGGCGTAGGCGAAATCGTGGACGACTATGAGCCCCGCCTCGCGCGCGAGCTCGTATACGTCCCTGAAGAAGTCGAGGTCGACGACCTTCGTCGTCGGATTGTTCGGGAATGAGATCATCAGCACACGCGGCTTCGGCCATGTCTCTTTCACCGCCTTCTCTATGCCTTCGAGAAGGCTCGATTCTATATTGAACGGCACGCTGTGAACGTCGCCCCTCGATATTATGACGGAATATATGTGTATCGGGTATGCGGGATTCGGCACTATTACAGTATCGCCCGGCGAGAGTATGGACTGCATCAGGTGGCATATGCCTTCCTTCGAGCCTATCGTGACGACAACCTCGCTGTCGGGGTCGAGCTCGACGCCGTGGGTCCGCTCGTACCAGTCGGCTATAGCGCGCCTCAGCTTGGGTATACCGGCAGAAGCCGAATACCTGTGCGCCCTCGGATCGACCGCCGCCTCTAAAAGTTTTTTAACTATGTGATCGGGCGTCGCCTGATCGGGGTTGCCCATTCCGAGGTCGATAATGTCCTCTCCTCTCGCTCTCGCCTTCGATTTAAGGTCGTTTACGATGGTGAAAACGTATGGCGGGAGCCTTCTTATGAGCGAAAAATCTTCCGGTATCCTGTGCATTGGCGGTCCTTTTTTAATTTGGAGTATTTTATTCGAATCCTTGACAATCTCAAGAAAAGTCGGTGAAAATAGTTTAAAACTAACCTACGCGTTATCGTTTGGTGTTTCATGAAAAAGATCGTCACGTTAACGGTTCTGTTTTGTCTGTTCCCGGTTGTGTCTTACGTTTCAGCGCAGGAGTTTCGCCAGTACGGAAACGCCTCGTGGTACGGAAACCAGTTCCACGGAAAGAGAACTGCGAGCGGTGAGTCCTACGACATGCACGAATTCACCGGCGCGCACAGGGATCTTCCCTTCGGCACCGTAATAAAGGTGAAGAATCTCCGTAACGGTAGAGAGGTCGTCGTGAGGGTGAACGACCGCGGCCCATTCATCAAGAGCCGCATTGTCGATCTTTCCCGCGCCGCCGCCAGCATGCTCGGAATAGTGAGCAGGGGCACGGCGAGGGTGAGCATCGAGGTCATCTCCTTCCCCGACGGCTCGACGCCGGGCTCCACGCTGTAGCGGCGCCGAGGCCCCCTGAACTCGTTCAGGGCCGAGGAATGATGAATAATAGAATCATTCTATTATTGCTGATTCTGCCAGTCGCTTTCTCGTGCGCTAAGAAAACGGTAGACACCCCACGTGTACCCAAAGCCCCCGAAGAGGGCGGGTACGTCGTAGAGGAAGGCTCTACCCAAATAGGCATAGCCTCGTGGTACGGCATAGATGAGCACGAGAACTTCGCCGCGAGCGGCGAGCGGTTCAGCAAATACGCCTACACGGCGGCCCACAAAACCCTTCCCTTGGGCACCGTGGTCAGGGTCACCAACCTCGAAAACGGCCGCGACGTCGTAGTCGAGATAAACGACAGGGGCCCCTTCGTGAAGGGGCGCATAATCGACCTGTCCCACGCCCCGGCCGAGGCCATAGACATGATCGGGCCGGGCACGGTCAAGGTTAAGGTCGAAGTGATTTCCTCGCCCTCCGCGCGGAGCTCGGGCACGAGCTACTTCGACCCTCATTATACGGTCCAGGTGGGCTCGTTCAGCGATCAGGGAAATGCCATGTACCTAAAGCGCCAGCTCGACCCCGACTTCGACGACGTCCGCGTCGAAACGGTAAGGCTGGGCGAAGGCGAATACTTCAGGGTAAGGGTCGGGCGGTTCTCGGACGAGGACGAAGCCGAAAGAACGGCCTCTCGGCTCAGGAGCGCGGGCCTTACGAGCAGGGTTTTGCTGGAATAATCGGCCGCCCGGCGTTTTTCCTCCTTTAGTCCCGATAATCTGTTAAAATTAAAAAAATACAAGGAAAGGTTTATGGACGAATTCGTAAAATCGCACGGCCTCGGTAACGACTACTTCGTGCTCGATTCATCGGCCCTCTCTTTCGCCGTGACGCCGGGCGCGACGAGGCTCCTCTGCGACAGGAACTACGGCGTCGGCTCAGACGGCATACTCCTTCTCACGCGGTCGAACAGGGCCGATTTCGGGCTCCGCATTCTGAACCCCGACGGGAGCGAGGCCGAAAAGAGCGGGAACGGCCTCAGGATATTCGCCAAGTACATCTACGAGCACGGACACACGCAAAATAAAACGTTCAGAATAGACACGCTCGGCGGCGTCGTAACGGCCGAGCTCGAAGTCTCGGAAAACGGCAGGGTCCCGTTCGTCACTGTCGAGATGGGGCAGGCCGTATTTAACAGCACGGAAATACCCGTAGCCGGCGAGGAGCGCGAGGTCGTCGACGAGGAGATAAGGGTCAACGGCGAGATAGCGAGGATCACGGCCGTCTCCGTCGGAAACCCTCACTGCGTCGTATTCGTCGACGAGCTGGACGAAGGCTTCACACGCAAGCTCGGCCCGCTTCTCGAAAACCACGAGCTTTTCCCAAACAGGATTAACGTCCAGTTCGCAAAGGTCCTCTCGCCGGAGAAGGTCTCTATTCTCATATGGGAAAGGGGAGCCGGATACACGCTCGCCTCGGGGAGCAGCTCGTGCGCCGTCGCGGCCGCCTGCGTGAAGAACGGCTTTACGGTCAGAAAGCTGACGGTATCCATGCCCGGCGGCGAGCTCGACATCGAGATAAGGGAAGACTGGACGATAAAGATGCGGGGCCCCGTCGAAGAGGTCACGTCCGGCACGCTCAGCCCGGACCTTCTCGACAGGATAAAGTCGCTCCCCGCCGAATGACGGATCTGTTAATCGAATACTCTGTTCCCGGCCGCCGGCCGGTTTAATCGTTGCCATGAAAACGTTCATACTCTCGGCGGGAACCGTGCTTCCCGTTTCCTCGAAGCCTCTTAAAGGCGCCTCGGTCCTCGTTTCCGACGGAAAAATCAGGGAAGTCGGAAAAACTGCGACCCTTTCGAAAAAACACCCCGGCGTTCCGGAGATAAAGCTCGGAAGCGGCACGCTTCTTCCCGGATTTATCAACGGTCATACGCACCTCGAGCTCGGATGGACACAGGCCGAGATAGGCGCGTTCAGAGGCTTTACCGGATGGCTCGAGCAGCTGATCGTCTCCAAGGGAACGCCCATACTCGAAGAGACTATAGCGGCGTCGGTGTCGGAAGGCGTGAAGAGCCTCGTCTCGTCGGGCGTGACGACAGTGGGTGAAATATCGTCATACGGCGGCATCGACAAGGCCATACTCGAAAGGTCGGGCCTGAGGACGGTCCTCTTCAGGGAAATACTCGACAGCAACGAGCACAGGACGGATTTTAACTTCAGGCCCGGAGAGGGCCTTCTCGAAGAGAGGCCATTCCCGCACGCTCCCTATTCCTGCAGCCCGAGGCTCCTCCGAAAGGTCTTCCGCGCCCATCACAAAAACGGCGTCCCGTTCGGGATGCATCTCGCGGAAAGTCCCGACGAGGTGGAATTCGTAAAATGCTGCGCCAACAGGATAGAGGGAAAGATATTCAAGCTCATAGGGAAGGAGTCCTTCGAAAGACCGGCGGCAGAGAGCCCTTATGCCTACTTCTCGAAGATGGGACTATCGGAGGGCGACAGGGTAACCCTGGTACACATGATAAGGGTCGGAAAGGAAGAGGCTGACGAAATCTCCCGTCTCGGGCTCGGCATAGTCCTCTGCCCGAGGAGTAACCTCTTCCTCCAGGCCGGAGCGCCGCCCTTCTCATATTATTCCGGCATCGAAAGGCTCGGCATCGGGACGGACGGCCTTTCGAGTAACTACAACCTCGACTTCTTCGAGGAGCTCCGCGCGTTTCATCTCCTGATGTCACAGGCGATGGGCGAAAAGGCGGCGTTCAAATCGGTCCACGCGGCGACGCTCGGCGGCGCGGGCGCACTCTACCTCGAAGAGAAAACCGGAAGCATCGATCCCGGAAAAGAGGCCGACCTAATATACATCGATGCGCCGGGAAAATTCAGGGATCCTTACCTATCCGTAATCTCGACCGGGTCCGCGAACCTCGGCCTGGTCATGGCGGCCGGCAGGGTGCTCCATAAAAAAGACGGAATCCCGTTTCCCGGTTCCGTATAATCAGAGCGGCTGATCTTCCTCGTCCAGCCTCTCCGCCAGGACCTCTGCAATGTGTCTTACGCGCCTCCCCGTAAAGTGCTCTATCTGGTGCCTGCACGAAACGCCCGACACCGCTACGACAGCTCCGGCGGCTGCATTCCTGACGGCGGGAAAGAGGCGGTCCTCGCCTATTGCCTTCGATACGGCGTAGTGCTCGCTCTCGTAGCCAAAGCTCCCCGCCATCCCGCAGCACCCGGCGTTAGTTTCCGTAACGCCGCACCCGGCTATTTCGAGGAGCCCGACGGGCGCCCCCGTTCCAGTCATCGCCCTCTGGTGGCAGTGACCGTGATAGAGAATGTCCTCTCCGCCGGGCTTCCATCTCGTGAGGCTCATCACGTCCCCCGCCTCGCCGAATAAAAACTCGTCGAGGAGATAGGAATTCTTCGCGAGCACGGCAGCGTCTTTGTCGCCCGGAAGAAGGTCCGGATATTCGTCCCTGAACGTCAATACGCAGCTCGGCTCGGTTCCGACGACGGGAATCCCGTCCCTCGTGTACCCTGAGAGGAGCGAGGCGTTTATCCGGGCGTTTTTCTTCGCCTCCTTGAGCATGCCCTTGCTTATCATGGGTCTCCCGCAGCATGCACGCTTCAGGGCGAGAATAACCTCGAACCCGGCGGCCTCCAGAAGCCCGACGGCGGCCTTCCCGACCTCCGGCTGGTAGTAGCTCACCCACGTATCGTGAAAGTAAAGGACCTTGCCTTTGTTTGCGACGCGCGCCTTCGCGGGTCTTCTCCGGAACCATTCAGTGAAGCTCTCTTCGGACAGTGCCGGCAGTGTTCTTTCGCCGCTGATACCGAGGCGAGACAATATGCCTTTCCCGGCGCCGCTTTTCACGAACGCATTCGAGAGCCCGGGAAGAATGGCAGCCGCTTTGCTCATGCCGTGTATGTTCCCGAACATGCGGTCCCGGAGCGATATTCCGTGTGCGTCGTTATAATGCGCGAGGAACTCGCTCTTCATCTTCGCGGCGTCGACAGCCGAGGGGCACTCGCTCCTACACGCCTTGCACGAGATGCAGAGGTCGAACGCCTCCCGCATCTCTTTCCCAGTCAGAAATTCCTTCCCGGCCCTTCCTGAAAGAACTGCTCTTAGCGCGTTTGCCCGCGCCCTGGTAGTATCCCTCTCGTCGCGGGTCGCGATGTAAGAGGGGCACATTATCCCCTCGCCGAGCTTTCTGCAGACGCCTTGCCCGCTGCACATATCCGCCGCGCCTAAAAATCCTTCGTCCGACGACCAGTCGAGGTAAGTCCGGATTTCATAGGGCGAGTACCCCGGCCCGAATCTCATGTCGCTGTCGGGCGGCGCGGGGTCGACTATCTTCCCCGGGTTCATCAGCCCGCGCGGGTCGAATGCCTCCTTCAGCTTCCGCATGGCGCTGTAAAGCCCGGGCCCGAAAAACCTCTCGTTGAGATAGCTTCGCTGGAGCCCGTCCCCGTGCTCGCCGCTCATCACGCCGCCGTACCTCAAGGCGAGCGCGAAGGCCCCGTCCATGAGCTCATTCATTGCGGTGACCCCGTCCCGCGTTTTCAGGTTGACGAGCGGCCTCACATGAAGGCACCCGGCGCTCGCGTGCCCGTAAAACGCCGCCCTAGTGCTGAACCTCCCTATGAGCTCCGTTACGTCGGCGACGTACCGCGGAAGATTCTCGACGGGAACGGAAACGTCTTCGATGCAGGGTATGGGCTTGTAATCGCCGCGCCTGCTCATGAGTATCCCGAGCCCCGCCCTGCGTATCGTCCAGACGTCCGCCTGTTCCCCTGGCGTATCAGCGTACGTCACTTCGCAGCCGATTTTTTTCTCACTCAGAAACGCCGCCAGCCCGCGCGTCTTCTTCTCCGCTTCGGCCTCCGTCTCGCCGTAGAACTCGACGACGAGAAGCGCCTCGGGGTCTTCTCCGGTGAACGTCAGCCTGCGTCCGAGCCCCGGCAGCTTTCTTGCGAGCTCTATGATCATCGAGTCTATGAGCTCGACGGCTGACGGCTCACGCGTGAGAATAGGCGTCACAGCCTCCATGGCGGAGGCGACGCTCCCGAATTCAAGCACGGCGAGGCGCGTATGCTTCGGCTTCGGGACTAGCTTCAGAATTAGCTCGGATGCGATGCCGAGCGTACCCTCCGCCCCGGCCAGGAGTTTTGCGGGATTAAACGGCTCTTCCAGGAAATAGTTCAGGCTGTAGCCGGACGCCCTCCGCCAGTGCTTCGGAAATTCGGTTTTGATCATCCCGCTGAATTCGCTCTTTATCCACATGAGCTTCGAGAAAAGCTCCCCCTCCGCCCCGCCTGGTTTCGGCGTCTCTCCATTCGAGAAAGCCCTGAGCCTCGCCTCTCCGCCGTCCGGTAAAATCACTCTCGCTGCGGCGACGTTATCCCCCGCCATGCCGTAAAGGATCGAATGAGCCCCGGTCGAATTATTCCCCACGGCCCCGCCGACGGTCGCTATCCTTGCAGTCGAAGGATCGGGCCCGAACATGAGCCCTGTATGTGCGATGCTCCGGTTAAGGCCCTCTAAATAAATCCCCGGCTCGACGCGTACAGTCCCCGCCTCGGCGTCGATTTCGATGATCCTGTTGAGATATTTCGAGAAGTCGAGGATGAGCGCCTTTCCGACGGCCTGCCCGGCGAGGCTCGTCCCGCCGCCGCGCGGCAGTATCGGGATTCCATGCTTCGCCGCCAGCTCGACCGTCTTGAATACGTCTTCCGCGCTCCGGGGTATGACGACGCCGACGGGCTCTATCTGGTAGTTGCTCGCGTCAGTACTGTAGAGAATCCTGCTCAGCCTGTCGAATCGTATCTCGCATTCGAGCTCTCGTGCTAGCTCCTTCTCAAGCTCTGTTCGTGCGTTCGGGTCGGGCATCGGCGGCATTCTTAAGTTTAGTATAACTTGCGTGCGTGCGTCTTAGCCAATCGCGGACCCTTCGCCCCGCAGCGTGCCGTTAATTACAGACTTCCTTCAAATACAGGTATCATAACGTGTTTTTCTGCCGGGGGGGCGAACACGCTTTTCGTATTCCGTCCGGCGCGGACACGCTAATGAAATTCGTCATTGTCCCGGTAAAGGATCTGTCGCAAGCAAAGAACAGGCTCTCCTCGCTCCTGCCCCAGGACGTGAGGACCGACATCGCCTACGCCATGCTGGAGGACGTCCTTAAAGCGCTCGGCGCGGCGCGGCTTCCCGACAGGAAGCTCGTCGTCACGATGGATAAAAGGGCGGCTGAGATAGCGCGCGGCCTCGGCATAGATGTGCTCGAAGAGACGGAGCAGAAGGGTGAGAGCCTCTCGGTCGACGAGGCTTCGGTCGCATGCAAGAAAATGGGCGCGACGTCCGTTCTCGTGATCCCAGGCGACGCGCCGCTCATCACCGCTTCCGACATAGACGCGGTTCTCGAAAGGGAGCTCCCGCCGCCGTCGGCTGTGCTCGTTCCGGCCAGGGATTATATGGGCACGAACGCCATACTCAGGAATCCGCCCGACGCCTTCCCTTCCATGTTCGGCCACGACAGCTTCAGGAAACACAAGGACGAGGCCGTGCGCCTGGGGGTTCGTATAGAATCCTTCGAGAATCCGAGGATCGCGCTCGACATAGACCATCCCGAGGATTTAAAAGAATTCGCGTCCGTCGAAAGCGACACGATTACACGGAGACTTCTATCACGCCTGGGTCTCGTGGATAAAATCACGGGCTGAAGCCCGGCGTTCTTTGGCTAGTAATTCAGATTCACCGCCAGGAGTTTCAGCTCGGTCATTTCTTCCATGGCGTAACGGACCCCCTCCCTGCCGACGCCCGAATCCTTAACGCCGCCGTAGGGCATGTTCTCCACCCTGAAGCTCGGGTAGTCGTTCACGATTACGCCCCCTACTTCGAGGGTGGAATAAGCTTTGAACGCTTTCTTGATATCCTTCGTGAAGATACCGGCCTGGAGCCCGTAACGGGAATCGTTCACTTTGGCCAGCACGTCGTCGAAATCGCTGTACCTCTCGGCGCAGACCACCGGCCCGAACACCTCTTCCCGGACGACCCTGCATATCGGCGGCACGTCCACGAGCACGGTAGGCTGAATGATATTCCCGTCCCTCTCCCCGCCGGTCAGTATCTTCCCGCCGCTCTCGACAGCCTCCTCTATCCATTCCATTATCCTGTCGGCGGCTCCCTTATCTATGACGGGTCCGACGTCCGTGTCTTCCAGCATAGGGTCCCCGGTCTTGAGCTTTCGGGTCTCCCCGACGAATCTTTCAATAAACCCGTCGAACGCCTTTTCATGGATATATATTCTCTGGACGGATATGCAGCTCTGCCCGGCCTGGTAGAACGCGCCCCACGCGTTCCTCGCCGCGGCGAACGCGATGTCCGGCGGGTCCTCGTCTATGATAGTCGCGGCGTTCCCTCCGAGCTCGAGCGTCACTTTCTTCTTCGAGAACTTTTCCATCAGCTCCCAGCCTATTTCGTCGCTGCCCGTGAACGAGACCTTTCTAACACGGTCGTCTCCCAGCACGGGCTCTATGTCGGCGCCGGGAAGGGGCAGTATGTTGAGGACGCCCGCCGGAAGCCCGGCCTCCATGGCCACCTCTCCCAGCATTAGGGCCGAAAGCGGAGTCTGCGAAGCGGGTTTCAGTATCATAACGTTCCCCGACGCCGTAGCAGGGGCGACTTTATGCGCCACGAGGTTAAGCGGAAAGTTAAAGGGCGATATCCCGGCGACGATGCCCAGCGGAAAGCGTCTCGCCATGCCGAACATTCCATCTCCGCCCGGCGCGAGGTCCATCGGCACGAGCTCGCCTTCGCCGAACCTCCCGGCCTCGTCGGCCGCGGCCGAAAACGTCGCCGTACCGCGCCCCGCTTCGACGCGCGCGGTCTTGAGCGGCTTCCCCCCTTCGAGAACGAGGGTCCTCGCGAACTCCTCCTTTCTCTTCTCGATGCCGTCGGCTATGTTTCTGAGTATCCTCCTCCGCTCGTGGCTCGGGCTCGACCTGAATTTCCGGAACGCCTCCTCCGCATAGCCTATCGCCTCAAGCGCGCTTTTCTTTGCCGGTATGTTTATAACGCCGGCGACCTCCCCGTCGTAAGGGCTTTTTATCTCCTTTTTTCTTTCCCCTGTCTCCCACTTTCCGTTTACGAGATATCCGAACTCTCTCGGCATGATCAGGCTCCGTTGTGCGCAGGCTTTATTCTAATTATAGGAGACGTGCGCCGCTTTACCAACAGCTGCGTTCAGACAGTTATGTATTTTAAAGCGGGTGACTACAACTAAGGGTGTAATTGTCTGTGGCAGGAAGTGGGTACAGAATCCCCCGCCGGGCGGGCTTCCGTCCGCCCGGCGGGGCTCTCTAATTTATAATTCGAGTATGTCGAGCCTCGGCTGCTCTTTTATGATTCCCTTTTCGTGCGCCCTGTTAAAGAGAAATTCGAGGGCGGCCTTTCCCTTCCCGCCGAGGTCAACAGTATAATCGTTCACATACATGAGAACGAACTTCTCGCCGACGTCCTCTTTCATGCCGCGTCCGAATTCGAGAGCGTATTCGAGCGCCTCATTTTTGTGGCTGAGCCCGTACTCGATGCTCTCCTTGTGAACGCGAAGTATCTCCCTCTGGAGGTCTTCGGGGATGTCCCTTTTCACGACGTTCAGCCCAAGCGGAAGCGGAAGGGGCGTGTCCTTCGCCCAGAGCTCTCCTATATCGAACAGGAGCTCGAGCCCCGCCTCTTTGTAAGTGAGCTGCCCCTCGTGAATGAGGAGCCCTGTTTCTATTTCCCCGTTCGCGACGGCCGGCATTATCTCGTCAAACGGCATCTCCACAGGTATAAACCCGTCGGCGTAAATGCAGAGCTGAAGATAAGCCGACGTCAGCATCCCGGGAACGCCTATCTCTTTTCCTTCGAGGCTGTCTAAGCGCTCCCTCGCCACGACTATAGGCCCGTAGCCCTCGCCCATGCTCGCGCCGCTCGCGAGTATCCGGTAGTCGTCCTGCACCTTCAGATACCCGTGCGCCGATATGGCCGTCATTTCAAGCTCTTTATTGAGCGCCCTCTTGTTGAGCGATTGTATGTCTTCGATTACGTGTACGAATTCAATTCTGTCGGACGTCACCTTGTCCTTCGCGACGCCATAGAACATGAACGCGTCGTCCGCGTCGGGGCTGTGCCCGAGCCTCATTATCTGCTTACTCACAGGTGGTGGTACCTCCCTCAGTTTTTCTCTTCGTCGTAAATCGCGACGCCCGAAATCTTCTTCGAAAGCCCGAGCCCGGATAAGAGCTCGCTGTACTTCACGATGCCCTCCTGCTCCCTCGGGCCGAGGTCATATTTTATCCTTTCCGTAAGGTATGTCACGCACATGGCCTCGTCCATGCCGAGCCTCGCCGATTCGATCCGCGCTATCTCCGCCGCGTGCGCCAGGCCGTAAGCCTTCGATTCCGCGAGCGCGCCGACGTTCCTTCCGAGCGTAACGCCCCTGTTCACGGCGAACACTGCGAACACGAACGGAAGCCCCGTCTCGGCCGTCCATATCTCCCCGAGGTCGTAAACATTGTATCCCGCGGGCGGCGCGTACATCATTTCGAGCCCGAGGTCGCCTATTATCATCCCGGCGTCCACTCCGTCCAGAAATCCGTTTTTCGTCGCGTCCCTTGGCGTGTAGGAAGGCCGGAGGCCGTGAAATATCTCCAGTATGACGCGGAGAAGGGCGGTCGAGCTCTGCGATCTCAGGTCGACGGCGACAGTCCTCGCGTCCTTCAATTTCCCCTTCGTAAGGAGGACGACGCTGTCCACCTTCCCGTAGGACGATATCGATATGCCCGGCACGGCGCTGTAAACGCCCCTCTTTAAAAATTCCGCGACCGGTATCAGGCCGAGGTCGATTTCGTTTCGCGCCAGAATGCCCGAAAGCTCCGAGGGCGGCGTCTGCACGATGCTGAAATCGTGCTCGACCAGGCCGTTCTCTATCGCGTGGGTTATCGGCTTTGCGTTGAGGAAGGATACGGAGCCAAGCCTTATCACGGTCTTTTTTGCGCTCATAAATTTTTTGGAAGCCGGGCGCCGGCAAGAAACCGCTCCGGCGGCGCGGCGGCAGGGCAGGGGGCTAAAGCGTGCTGAGGTCTCCCTGCCATCTACGCGGGAGGAATATCGTCTCGTAAACAGAAATCGCGTACGAATCCGTCATCCCCGCTATAAAATCGCATACGGCCCTTTCGAGTGTTTCCCCTTCTCTCGGGGCGTTCCCGCCGTACTTCCTGAATTCCTCCTCGTTCTCGCAGAAGTATTCGTATAATTCCCTTATGACCTTTGTCGCCTTGAGGAAATTGTTCTTGATCTTCTCGTTCATGTAGACGGTGTTGAAGAGATAGCCCCTGAGCTCGACCATAGCCCCGGCAACCTCGCCGCTCGCCGCGACCTTCTCCCCGTCGTGTTTGATGGTCTCCGTTATTATATCCGCGACCATCCTGTTGATCCTTTCGGAGTTCGTCCGGCCGAGCGCGCTGAGGCACTTCTCCGGCACGTCGTCCAGTGTTATTATGCGCGCGCGCACGGCGTCGTCGAGGTCGTGGTTCGCATAGGCGACCAGGTCCGAAATCCTGACGACCTGCCCTTCGAGCGTCTCCGGCCTGTAAGCCGGGTTGTCCACAGCCCCCATGCCCTTCGAATGCTTGGCTATCCCGTCCCTGACCTCATAGGTGAGATTAAGCCCCTTCCCGCCCTTTTCGAGAACGTCCACAACCCGGAGGCTGTGTATGACGTGCTTGAAACCGCCGGGAAATAATTCGTTGAGCGCTGCCTCGCCCGCGTGTCCGAAAGGCGTATGCCCGAGGTCGTGTCCGAGGGCTATCGCTTCCGTGAGGTCCTCGTTCAGCCGGAGCGCCCGCGATATAGTCCTCGCTATCTGCGAAACCTCTATAACATGCGTGAGCCTCGTCCTGTAGTGGTCGTTCGTCGGCGCGAGGAAAACCTGCGTTTTATGTTTCATTCGCCGAAACGACTTCGAATGTATTATCCTGTCCCTGTCTCTCTGAAAATCCGTCCGTATGGAGCAGGGCTCCTCGGGCCTCTGCCTCCCCTTCGATTCAGCGCTCAGGGCCGCATGCGGCGAAAGTATCTTTCTCTCTATCTCTTCAGACTGCTCTCTTATGTTCACTGTCGCCTCTCTTCCCTTTATTGCCGCCCTTCGTCAAAGCCTTACGCTAACGCCCCTTCCGTCCATGTGCTCCTTCGCTTCCTTTATCGTGTGCTCGCCGTAATGGAATATCGATGCGACGAGCACCGCGTCGGCCTCTCCTTCCTTAACCCCTTCCGTCAGGTGCTCCAGCGTCCCCGCGCCGCCCGAGGCGATAACGGGTATCGAAACCGCTCGCGATACGGCGCTCGTGAGCGGCAGATCGTATCCCGATTTCGTGCCGTCCCTGTCCATGCTGGTGAGGAGTATCTCTCCCGCGCCGTTCTCCTCCATCTTCTTCGCCCATTCAATCGCGTCTATGCCCGTGGGATTCCTCCCGCCGTGTGTGTACACCTCCCACTTCCCGGGCGACGACTCCCTCGCGTCTATGGCGACGACAATGCACTGGCTCCCGAATCTCCCGGCAGCCGCCTTCACGAAGCCGGGATCTTTCACGGCGGCGGTGTTTATGGAAACCTTGTCCGCGCCCGCCAGAAGGAGCTCTCTAACATCCTCTAAAGTCCTCACGCCTCCGCCCACGGTGAGCGGCACGAAAACCTCTCCCGCAGTCCGCCGGACAACATCTATCATCGTCTTTCTCTCTTCGTGAGAGGCGGTAATGTCGAGGAAGCAGATCTCGTCCGCCCCCTCGTCGCTGTATTTCCTGGCGATCTCGACGGGGTCACCGGCGTCCCTCAGGTTAAGAAAATTTACGCCCTTCACGACCCTCCCGTCCTTTACGTCGAGGCAGGGGATTATTCTCTTGGATAGCATCAGGAGTACCTTGATATGGCTTCTTTGAGGTCAATGGTTCCGGTATAAAGCGACTTCCCGAGTATCGCGCCGTAAAGCCCCTCGGCGCCGAGCGAGCTCAGCTTTTCGAGGTCGGCCATGGCCGCTATTCCGCCGGACGCGATCACGGGCAGCGGCGACATCTCTATAAACTCGCGGGCGGCGTTTATGTTTATCCCTTCCATGGTGCCGTCCCTGTCTATGTTCGTGTTGAGTATTATCGACACCCCGGCCTCGTAAAGATCCCGGAGCGCCTCTTTCGTGTCCGTGTCTATCACCTCTTTCCATCCCTTGACGGCAATCTTCCCGTTCCTGGTGTCGAGGCCGACGGCTATCTTTTCCGGAAACTCCTCGCACGCCCGCCTGAGAAAACCGGCGTCGTTAAATGCCGCCGTGCCGATTATTATCCTGTCCACGCCGAGGCCCACATATTCCCTGACAGTCTCGATGTTCCTTATTCCGCCCCCGCCCTGTATGCTGCAGGAAACTGAGGCCCTGATGTCTTTAACGGCCGGGAGATTCCCCGGCTCGCCCCTGAACGCGCCGTCGAGATCGACAACATGTATCCACTTCGCCCCGGCGGCCTCCCACTTCGCTGCCACTTCGCCGGGCCTTTCTGAAAAAACTGTCTCCGTTCCTTCCTCGCCCTTATAGAGTCTCACGCACTTCCCGTCTTTGAGGTCAATCGCAGGTATTATCAGCATTTATTCTTTACTCGGTAGTCAGGAATTTATTGAAGTCGGCCGCGGCCTTTCTCGCGCCTTCCCTGGCAAGCTCGTCCGCCGTGATCCACTTCGCGCCGCGCTTGAAGAACTTGTCTATCTCGTAGAGGTTATCGAAGAGCGGGCGCTGCGTCTCGGTGAAATAGGTCTCCCAGAGTATGCTGCCGTCCTTCGTGTCGAGAAGCTCCACGCTGAATGCAACAGTAGACGGCGACTCTACCCCGGCTCCCGATCCCTGTCTTTCGGTGTACACGGAAATCACCCCGGTAAACACGGCGTCCACCCCGAGCTCTCTCCCGGCCTTCGCGGCGGCGTCCCTGAAATAGGAGACCGGATTATCCGCGTTTGTCTTGTCGTACGTCTCTTCCGATTCCTTAAGAGGGGTTATCTTCACTATGCTCTCCTCTGCAATGAGCGCATCGTAAAAGGAGATCATGAGAAACCTTTCCTTATCGGCGAGTAACTGTGCCGGTATCTCCGCCGAAAGCTCCGCCTTCGATGTAAACGGCATCACGGCCGCCGTCTTGACCCTCTCTCTAAGGGGCACGTGACGCTCGACGCCCTCTTCCGTCTGCGCGTGCGACGCGTTTACGAAAACGCCCAGGAACGCGATCACGATAAAGGTCTTAAAGACTGCCCTTATGTTCCCCATACGCCCATAAATATACTGGATAATGGGATTAGTTAAAGAATCCCGCAGGGGGGCGGGCTGTATTTGTAATCCCGCCAGATTTCCTCATAATTAAATCCATGAGCTGCTGGCTGGTTAAATCCGAGCCCTCTGCATATTCCTGGGACGACCTCGTCCGCGACGGCCGGACAGACTGGACGGGCGTCAGGAACTACCAGGCCCGGAATAATCTCAAGTCGATGAAGAAAGGGGACTTCGTCCTTTATTACCACAGCAACGAAGGCCTCGCGATCGTCGGCGTTGCGAAGGTGGTAAAGGAAGCCTGCCAGGACCCGACCACGGACGACGAAAGATGGATCGCCGTCGATATCGCCCCCGTAAAGCCCCTCAAAACCCCCGTCGCGCTCGCCGACATTAAAAAGGAAAAAGGCCTTCAGAACATCGCCCTTTTAAAGCAGGGCCGCCTCTCCGTCGTGCCAATCACGAAAGACGAATACGACGCCATACTCAAAATGAGCGGAACCTGACTCCTGCTTTGACAATCCTGACCCCGCGATTTAAGGTATGTCCAGATGTCTTTATCCCAACATGAAAACGAGCTCATAGAGAGGATGTTGGCGGGCGACAGGGTCGCTCTCGCGCGTCTCATAACCCTTGCCGAAAGCCGTCACAGCTCCCTCCCGGCGGTGCTCAAGCGGCTCGACCATCTCTCCGAAAGGTGCTACATAATCGGCATAACGGGGCCGCCCGGCGCGGGAAAGAGCACGCTTACCAACAAGCTCATCGCGCATTACAGATCACTCGGCAAAACCGTCGGCGTCCTGGCTGTCGACCCGTCGAGCCCGTTCTCCGGCGGCGCGATACTCGGCGACAGGATACGCATGCACGACCATTCCATGGACGACGGCGTCTTCATCCGGAGCATCAGCACTAGGGGCACCCACGGGGGAATATCCCGCGCTTCGAGAGAGATAATAAAGCTCTTCTCGGCGTTCGGTTTCGACTACGTCATAGTCGAAACCGTCGGCGTCGGCCAGAGCGAGCTCGACATCATACGCATCGCGGATACCGTCCTCGTCGTCCTAGTTCCCGAGGCGGGCGACGGCGTTCAGACGATGAAGGCCGGGCTCATGGAGATCGCCGACATATTCGTCGTCAACAAATGCGACAGGGAAGGGGCGAATCTCATTACAGCCGAGATAAAGCAGATAGTCTCGCTCAAGTCCCCCGGAAAGGAATGGAAGCAGCCCGTCCTCATGACGAGCGCCGCGAAGGGCGAGGGAATCCGGGAAGTAGCCGCCGAGGTGGAAACGCACAGGGAGTTTCAGGAAAAGACCGGGCGCCTCAGGCTGAAGCGAGAGGCGCGGAGGGAAGAGGAATTCTCGGAGATAGTAAAGGAGGCCATGGAGTCGGCCCTCTCCGAAAAACTCGCCCGTAAAGAAGTGAAAAAGATTTACGAGAGGGTCAAGAGCGGCGAGCTCGATCCATACGAAGGCGCTGCGCTCGTTCTATCGAAGATCATCTAGCCCGTTTCTCCCTCGCGTTTCCAATCCCCGCCGCCATTCGCCGCGGCATATTTCCGGGCGTCCGCCGGCCGCTTTCGTGGTAACCTTACGGGCATGGAAGAGCTTCTCTACTGCGTCCCGGCCTTTCTCGTTCTGCTTTCCGCCGCGGGCTCCGATAGCGGCGACCCTTACGCCGAGATGCGCTGGGGCATGGTGGAAGACCAGATAATCTCCCGCGGCATAAGAGATTCCGCCGTCATAAACGCCATGCTCAGGATTCCGAGGCACGAGTTCGTGCCCGGGAAGTTCAGGGAATCGGCCTACAACGACAGCCCGATCCCCATAGGCAGGGGACAGACCATATCCCAGCCCTACATCGTCGCCCTCATGTCCGAGATACTGAGGCCCGCCCCTGGGCGGAAGATACTCGAAGTCGGCACGGGCTCCGGGTACCAGACGGCGGTCCTCGCCGAAACGGGCGCCGAGGTCTTCACGATCGAGATCATCCCCGAGATCGCCGAAAGAACGCGGCTTCTACTGGAGAGGCTCGGCTATGCCGATATTAATTTCAGGATCGGCGACGGCTATGCGGGGTGGGAAGAGAACGCTCCATACGACGGCATTATAGTAACGGCGGCTCCCGGCAACGTGCCGGAGGCCCTGGTCTCCCAGCTTAAAGAAGGCGGCAGAATGGTTATTCCGGTGGGCGGCGAGGAGCAGGAGCTTCTTCTTATAGAAAAGTCCGAAAAAGGCGTCGCGTACAGGAAGGTCACGTCCGTCCGCTTCGTCCCCATGACAGGCAAACCCGGCCGTGAAAACGTGTAGGCCGAAAGCCTATATGTCGAGGCTTACGATGTTGCCGTTCTCTATCTGCCGCGAGCTCTGGATTATCACCCCTGTCGATGTCGTATCCCCGACTTCGAGCACGACGATCTTCCCGACGAGGGCTCCGGGTATGACGACATTCTTCCCTGCGTCCGGATCCCAGGCCTTTCTGGGCGAAGTGTAAACAGAAAACACGTTCCCGGGGATCACGGAGTTTCTCTTTCCGACGTCGAGATAAACAACGTCCCCGCTGCCGAGAAGCTCGATGTTGTTCTTGTTGTCGACTATGAAGCCGTTCACCCTCTGGATCCCTTTCCTCATGACGACTTCCTTGACGAAAGCCTCTTCGGGCCTCACTCTCGCCCCGCGCACGATCTCCTGGTAAGACTCCGCGATAACGGCCATCGATTTGCGCTTGCCGAGAACCTCGATTATCTCGAGCTCTCCGATAACGGCCACCTTGTAACCCACCCTGTTCCCCGATACCGGGTGCGTGATGGGCTTGTCCGTCCGGAATATCGTGTACCTGTCGCCCGTCCCCGCGCCATCCGCGGTGCCGACGTTGGTATATACGAGGTCACCCTTCCCGAGGAGAATCTTCGGGGGCTCCGACGTCAGTATCGTGCCCATGTGCTCCCATTGACCGGGCGATATGAATCCATCCGATCCGCCGGGCGAGAAATAGAAAACCTGCGGGGGGGCCTCGATGTCGTCGAACGTAACCTTGTGCGCCTTGGGCTCCACCTTGACTACGGGCAGAACAGGCTGCTCCGGTTTCAGCGAAACGACGTCGCCCGGGTATATAAGGTTCGGGTTGTCTATGTTAGGGTTAAGCTCCCAGAGCCTCGGCCAGAAGAGCGGGTTTCCGAAAAATTTCCCGGATATCTTCCAGAGGGAATCCCCCGGCTTCACGACGTATATGGTCGTCCCGTCCTTGGGCGGCGGAAGGCTCCCCTGGGCGAGGGCTATGCCTGTCAACAGAAATATCGCGATTATGGTTCTGACATACATCCCGTCTATCCTCCGTACGCGGCCGGCCCCGGTCCTTTCGGGGGGGCAATTTAAGACTGATTTCAATTCTACACCTGTTTGCCGCAAATTAAAAGTAATTTTAAATTCTTTTAAGCTTTCATATAGACAACTTATAGACTATACTTAAGAAACCTTGTAAGGTTTAGATATAAACTGCCCGTATAATACGCTATGGACAACCGGATTCTAATTAATATTACGTTCAACGAGACCAGGGTGGCCGTTATGGAGAACGGCTCCGTGGCGGAGCTTTATCTCGAAAGAAAATCCGCCCCCAGGATCGTCGGGAACATCTACAAGGGCATCGTCGGAAAGGTCGTCCCCGGCATGCAGGCGGCCTTCGTCGACATGGGCCTCGAAAAGTCGGGCTTCATATCGGTCGAGGACGTTCACGAAGATTCTCTCTACGACTTTTTCCTCGAGCACGACGGCGAAACGGGCCATCACAAAAAACACAGCAGGGGCCTCATACAGGATATTCTCCGGGAAGGGCAGCACGTCCTCGTCCAGGTCCTTAAGGAATCGGTCGGCGGCAAGGGGCCTAAGCTCTCCTCGTTCATCGGCATCCCCGGCAAATACACGGTCCTCCTCGGAAACGCCGACATCGTCGGCATATCCCGCAAGATAGAATCCCCGAAAGAGCGGGAGAGGCTTAACGACATAGTAAGGCGGATAAAGCCCGAGGGCATAGGGCTCATAGCGCGTACGGCAAGCATCGACATCTCCGAGGAAGATCTCATTCAGGATACGAAGGAGCTCTACCGCCTCTGGACAGACATCAAAAAAAGAAGCGACGAAACCAAGACCCCGTCCCTTCTATACGAAGAGCCGAGGCTCTATGTGAAAGCGGTCAGGGATTTCGTCTCGGGCGACATGAGCCGCGTCGTCGTCGATTCTAAGGACGTACACGACGAAATCAACTCCTACGTGAAAAAGTACCTCCCGGATTCGGGCGTGAAAGTAGAGCTCTATAAAGACCCGGAGCCGATATTCACGCGCTTCGGCGTCGAGAACGAGATCAGAAAGATTTTCAATAAAAAAGTCTGGCTGAAATCCGGAGGCCACATAATCATCGAAGAGGCCGAAGGCCTCACGGTGGTGGACGTCAACACGGGAAGATTCCAGAGCGGGAAAACGCAGGAAGATACGATCTACAAGCTCAACCTCGAAGCGGCGACGGAAATCGTAAGGCAGATAAGGCTCCGAAACCTCGTCGGCATAATTGTCGTCGACTTCATAGACATCAAGAACCGCCAGCTGCGCGACCAGATATACGAGGCCTTCGTCGAGGCCTTAAAGCGCGACCGCGCGAGGTCGGCCGTCCTCGAAATGTCCCCGTTCGGGGTGATACAGATGACCCGCCAGAGGCTCCGGGAAAGCGTCCTCACGGAGCTCGCCGAGCCCTGCCCCTATTGCGACGGCTCCGGTTACCTCAAATCCAAGGACACCATCTCCTACGAGATAATCCGCGAGATCAGGCACAAGGCCGGAAAGCCGGGCGTCACCGCAGTCGAGGTCCAGGCGGGCTCCCGTATAATCGAGAAGCTCCGGGAATTCGAGCAGGAAGGGCTCAGGCGCCTCGAAAAGGAATCCGGGGTGCGCATATCCTTCAAGCCCGTCGAGGGCCGCATGGGCAAGTACGAGGTCAAGGCCTCTTAAACCCCCGGAGTTGCGTTTTTCCGCCAACAGGCGCTATTATTACCGAAAACACCGGGACACGCTATGACAAACTCCGTACGATTCTCTCTCGTGATTTTCTTCGCCGTGCTGCTGCTGATTCCGGGCTGCAGCCGAAACGACGACAGCCCGGCCGGGACCGACGAAACGGAAGTCTCTTCCGGGGAGACGGAAGCCGGATTAGAAGATGAAGAAGTCTACGAAGAAGATGAGACCGCCGGCGACCTCGACGCGCAGAATCCCGGGCTCCAACCGGTCAGCGAGATAGAATCCATCTCGGTCGAAACGATAACCACAGGCAATCCCAGGGACGGCTTCAGGGCGGTGCTCGTTCTCGACGGTCCCGGGAACGAAGAAGTAAGTTACATGTATAGCTGGACGGTGAACGGGAGAGAGATTTCGGGCGTCATCGAAGAGACCCTCCCCTGGCAGGAAGGGTTTAAAAGGGGAGACGTCGTCGGCGTGACGGTCACCACCTACAGCGACTTCGGGCAGGGCGCAATGGCGGTCGGCGGCACATTCGCGATCCCGAACTCCCCGCCCGTCATATCTTCCGAGCCGGAAGCGTCGTTCTCGGACGGCAAGTTCACGTACACCGTACTCGCCCGGGACCCGGACGGCGACCCGGTCGACTTCACACTCAAAGGCGCGCCCCCCGGAATGACAACAGAGCCCGCGACAGGCCTCATATCGTGGGAGTACGGGCCCGCCGACGAGGGGGAGTATAAAGTCACGGTCGTCGCGGCCGATTCGGAAGGGGCCTCCGTCTCTCAGGAGCTCACCCTCTCCATAGCCCCCGGCTCCGGGGAAGAATAAGCTTCCATATTTACGCCGCTCCGGTTCCTGCCGCGCTTTCGCCCGGTATACACCAAATTATTAATCGCAGGTATATTTAATTTGTGGGTTCGGATTGTACGGCCCCAGTGTCCGGCTCAATGGTTGGAAATACAACGTCTCACCAGGTGAAATCGTGAGAAAATCGTTTCAGGCAGGCATGTTCATAGAGAAAAAAATCGAGACGAAGCCCGAGATGGCTGCGTCCCGGTTCCACAGGAACTCGCCCCAGGTACTTTCCAGCCCATCCCTCATAACCCTGATGCAGACGACCTGCGCCGACCTCATGGCGCCGTTTCTCGACAGCTCCGAAATGGTGGTGAGCGTGCGCATTGAAATGAACCACTTCGCCTCGGCCCCAATAGGCTCCACGATCCTCATAAGGGCGGAGATAGTCAGGATAGAGGGCGACAAGGTCTACTTCGAAATAGACGCTAACGACGGGTTCGAGCGCATAGCCTCGGGTTTTAACGACATGTACGTGATAAACGAGGAAAGGTTCGAAAAGGGCGTGAGAAAAAAGATAGACTCGCTGTCCACCGTGCACGTAAAGTCGGCCTGAGCACAGGCCTTCACCGAAATAAAATCCCCCGCTGGGAGCTGAGATATGAGTAAAGGCGTTCTCGAAAACCTCTATCACGTAGCCATAGCCGTAAATTCCATAGACGAGGCCGAAAGGATTTACGAAACAGCCCTGGGTCTCAAGGTCGCCCACAGGGAAGTCGTCGAGGACCAGAAGGTGAAGACTTCCATGCTCCTTCCGGAAAAAGGCGGCTCGGCGATAGAGCTTCTGGAGCCCCTGAGCCCGGATTCCCCGATCTCGAAATTCCTCGAAAAGAGGGGAGAGGGGATTCACCACATCTGCTTTCAGGTCGACAACATCGAGCTCGCGCTCGAAAGGCTTAAGGCCGAGGGCGTCAAACTGATCGATGAAACGCCCCGCTTAGGAGCGTACAATTCGAGGGTGGCCTTCATTCATCCGAAGGCGATGAACGGCGTCCTCATAGAGCTTGCGGAATTACACGAAGAAGTGTGAGCCCGGTCCTTTAAAAGCACTCCGCTGTCCCCGGAAAGCCTCTTAGAAAAAGAAATAGGCCATCACAGTAATCACGATCCCCGATACTATATTCAGCACCAAACCTGCCTTGATCATCGTCTTCTGCTCGACGAGCCCGGTCCCGTATATCAGCGCGTTGGGAGGAGTTCCGACGGGCAGCATGAACCCCATCGACGACGCTATCCCCACCGCCAGCGCAAGAGCCTCCGGCGAAGACTGCCCCGTCTCCTGACCGAGCGCGAGGAATATCGGCACCATTATCGCCGCGCTCGCCGTGTTGCTCGCGAATTCCGTCAAAAGTATCGTCAGCATAACGGAACCCAATATGAGGACGAACGTGCCGTGCACCGAGAGATGGTCTTTCACTATATCGGCCAGGAATTTGCTCGCCCCCGTCTCCGAAAGAATCGCGCTCAAAACCAGCCCGCCGCCGAAAAGAAGCAGGACGCCCCAGTCGGTGAATTTTTCTATCTCCTTCCACTCTATCGTTCCGAGATAAACGAGAAGGATTATTCCCATAATCGCCACGAGCGAGTCGAACTCCTTCTCGATTCCTATCCAAGAGGATATCGGCCTGCTGAAGAGCCAGAGAAAAACGACGACCCCGAAGACAATACCGACCCTGTAGCCCGCCCTGCTTTTTACGAGCCCCTTTATGTCGGCGATTTGCGAAATCTCCACTGTGGGAAATTTCGGCTTCAGGACGAAATAGAGCACGGCTACCATCGCCGGGATGAGTATGAATACGAGCGGCATGCCAACGACGAGCCAGTCCCTGAAGTCCATGCCGAGGTTGGCCGCAGTGATCGCGTTCGGCGGGGTGCCGATGAGCGTCCCAAGCCCGGCTATGTTGGCGGCGTACGCGACGCCGAGCAGTATGAACGCGTTCGTCCCCGGCGATTCCGTCTTGAGCTTCGTTATGAGCCCGAGCGCGACGGGCAGCATTATCGCCGCCGTCGCGGTGTTGCTTATCCACATGCTTATGAGCGAGGTCGCGGCGAAGAGCCCGAGTATTGCGTAGAGGGGCTTCGTGCCGGCGGCGTTCATTATGTAGCCGGCTATGTACTCGTCGATCTTGTGCTTGTGGAGCGCGGCCGCGAGTGCGAATCCACCGAGAAATAGGAATATGACGGGGTTCGCGAAATGGCTGAGCGCGTTCTTCACATCCATCACGCCCGCGCCGACGGCGAGTATCGGAACGATAAGCGCCGTCACTGCGACGGGAAGGGCTTCAGTGAACCAGAGTATCGCGACGAATGTCAGTATCGCGAGCCCCTTGAGCGTGTTCTGATCCGCAGGGACGAAAAAATAAACGCCGAGTGATAAAAGCCCGCTTACGAGAATGATGAGGTTAGTGCGCATGTTTATGAACGTAGACTACAAGAGCCCTATGGGCATACATAAATTTACATTCATATTTCAATCACGGCACGTCACACGTGCAGGAATCCGACGCAGCCAGGGATAATTGTATTACCGCCATCCGCGCGAATGGCGTTTATAGCACCACATCAGCTATGTCGTAAAACCACAGGTATGTCATTCCCGAAGGTTTTTATCGGGAATCCATATCGATACAAAATCGCGGCCGTGAGCCGCGACACCACTTTTCTGTCATCCTGAACTTGTTTCAGGATCTGAAATCTTCAAAAGAGTTAATTGCAAAAGACTTCTGCTTTCCATTGATCGAAAGTAGCAAACACGCTAAGTGTTCGCAATCTTCTCTATAACCCAGAGCTTCTTCTCCGTCCATCTCCCCCAGGCGGGAACGATCATGAGATACCTCCCCCGCATCCTTCCCTGCTCGATTCTGAGGACCATCTTGCTCTTCATCGAGAGCTCGGCGGTGTACGTCCCCAGCTCCAAAAGCTCCATATTCCCCTCGCCATAGTCCCGGCAGGTGCCCTCTCCCAGCTTCTCTTCCGGTAGTCCCTCGGGCGGGGCCTGCTCGACGGCGAGCCTCTTCTCGCTTTCCTCTTCCGGTATGCCGTACGGCACAATCCAGTGTATGGTGCCGCCGCTCCGGCTGATAAAGAGATCGAAGTGCGGCGCGCCGGTCGCGTGCCGCCATACGGCGTAGCTAAATGTTTCTGTCATATATGAGTCTCAGGCCGCGGAGTGTCAGGAACTCGTCCACATCCTTTATCGTCCTGCTTTCCTTCGCGATGAGGTTCGCTATGCCGCCCGTCCCCGTAACATACGGCGAGGTTTTCATCTCGGTCTTGATCCTCTCGACTATCCCGTCAACGAGCCCCGCGTAACCATATACCAGCCCCGACTGTATGCTCTCGACAGTCGTCTTCCCGATCACGTTCTCGGGCTTGACGATCTCCACCCTCGGCAGCTTCGCGGCCTCCCTGTAGAGGGCTTCGGCCGAAATGGTGAGCCCCGGGGTTATCACGCCGCCCATGTACTCCCCCTTCTCCGATATGCAGTCGAAGGTCGTCGCCGTGCCGAAATCGACCACTATAACGCTCCGCTTGTATTTCTCGTATCCCGCGACGCCGTTCACTATCCTGTCGGCTCCCACCTCTTTCGGGTTGTGATAGAGTATCGGCATCCCGGTCTTGACGCCCGGGCCGACCACGAGCGGATTCACGTCGTAATAGCTTTTTATGGCATTGAAAACAGTTGATTGTATGTTCGGTACGACGCACGAAACGGCCGCGCCGGTTATAGAGCCCGGCACGACGCCCTTGATTTCCATGAGGTCCCTGAAGAGTATCCCGTACTCGTCGGAGGTCTTGGATTTATCGGTGGCGATGCGCCAGTGGGAAACGATATCCTTTCCGTCGAATATGCCGAATACGATATTGGTATTGCCTATGTCAATTGCGAGAAGCATTTCTGTTTTCGGGGTCTTTCGTTCGAGGATTCTTCCATAGCCTCGGTTTCTGGGAGCATGGCTATTTTGAGATTCGCCTGCCTTTACTTAAGTCCCCACCTCCTTCTTAGCGACCATTCCGAAAATAATAACCCCAATATCAGCAAAAGAAAGAACGGGCTGTCCCAGAGCTCCCTGGTCTCGTATCCGGTAACGGTCTTCTTCCGCGAATCATCTATTTTAAGTTTTTCGGCGCTGTCCCCTGCCCTGATATAAACCCCGCCGCTCCCGGCCGCGATCGATTTTAGATAGCCCTCGTCGGAAGTCGGTCCCCTCACTTCCCTGGCCGGCGGCTCGACGATAAAAGATATTCCGCCGAGCTCCTCGTCCATCGGAGCGCCGCCGCTCTCGCCTGCCGTCACCCTGTACACCCCGGGCTCCTTCGTCTCTATCTCGGCTGTGAACATATCGTTCCCGGCCCTCTCCAGAGAAAGCCGCTCGACTTCCCCGTTCGGGTGAACGAGGGCGATGCCCGGCGCCGTTTCCGGCTCCCCGCCGTTCAGCATCCATATGCGAAGCTCGGCCTTTTCTCCCGGAGCGTAAACTGCCTTATCCGTTTCAACCCTGACGTCATTAAGATCGGGGTCGTTCACGAACCATAAAAAAAGCCTGTTCCAGAATTTCTCGTACATCGGCGAAACGTCCCCCTCGCTCCCCCTGACGAAATTCCATTTCCAGGACGAGTCCGAAAGGAACGTCGCCGCCTTCCCCGAGCCGACTTTGGCCACCGCCAGAATAGGCTCGCCGTCGGGTGATACGAGGAGCGGCACGGCGTCGGGGCTCAGCCCCTGCACCATGTTGAACCCTTCTAGCTCCGGCATGCCGTTCCACTCGTCCTCGTTCTTCCTCCCATCCGGGAATATCTTCATTATCGGGTGTTTCTTGCCGGCCATGGTCAGCTTCGGGTGGACTGTCCTGTCGCTTATGGTCTCGGTCAGCGTCCGCGGTATGTAGTCGAGCTCCACAGGCAGTATCTCCGAGATGGGCGTCGCGCCGTAGTTCCCGCTGTCAAAACTCTTGTTCCCGCCTATCATCAGGAACGCCCCGCCCTCGTTGAGGACATAATCCCTTATGCTTCGCAGATGAAACCCGAAAATGCCGTAGGGCTGAAAATTGAAGTTCTGAAAAATGACGATGTCGAAGGTGCCGAGCTCGGAGCCGAATATCTCGTTCACGGGAAAGGGTATCAGGCTGAGCTCGTTCTCCGTCGCGAATACGAGGTCCGAAGGGTCCCTCAGAATAAAGAACGAAACGAGGTCGACATTCGGATTTCGCTTGAGCGCCTTTCTCAAGAACCTGACGTCCCACGAAGGGCTCCCGGCCACGTGCAGTATTCGTATCTTGTTAATGATTACGTCTGTATAAAAAGATTTCTGGTTGTTTTCGGTAATCGTCTCGTCCGCCATAACGGGCACGGAAGCGGTATATATCTGCCTCCCGAGCGCGAGCGGGTTTATCTCGAAATCTACGCTCCCCTCCCTGGAAGCGCCGTCTATCGCGGCCTCTTTTATTGATACGAGCTTGTCGCCGTCGTAAAGCGATACGGGTATGGTCATCCCGCCTTTGCCCGTCGTTTTGACATTCACCTGCACCGAATACGGATACCTCAGAAACGAGACCTCGCTCGACTTGACGCCGTCTATCCAGAGATCGGGCGATGCGTCGCCCGTAAGCGCGCCGACTGTATTTATCCTGAGGCCGCGCCTGTCGCCCTCGCCGCTTTCGACTGCGGCGTCGCCGTTATTCCGGCCGTCCGATATTATTATGGCCTCATCGAGCTCGCCCCGGCTGTTCTTCTCCCTGATCTCTTTAAGGAGCTTCCCGAAATCGGTGCCGCCGCCACGCGGCTCCTCCGTCGCCGCATCGGGTGAAACCGGCGTGAGCCCATTCCCGAACGTGTAATATTCGACGACGAAATCATCGCTTAGCCTGGAGAAGAATCCGGAATTGTTTTCGAAGAACTTTCTCGCGGCGTCTATGCGCGTTCCCGCGTCAGCGCCGCTCTGGAGATTCATGCTCCACGATTTGTCCACGAGCACAGCCAGCCGCCTCTTCTCTTCCTTGTAGCTGTCGACCCTGAGGGCGGGGTTTAACAGCAGGAAGCAGATGACGAGGAATGCGAGAACGTGGAGCGACAGGATAACGGCCCTTTTGCGGGCGCTCTCTATCGACCTAGAGCTCCTGACGGAGCCGTAGATCACTATGGCCAGGAACACGAGAAATATCGCCGCCTCTTTCAGGCCTGGCGGGTCTAAAAACACGAGCGAGCTCACGGCGCTTTCCATAGGTAAAAATTTACCACAGGTCCGCCATATTTCCCGTCCGTCAGAATATGAGCAGCTTTCCGTCCTTCATTATCGGCTCTCCGTCGACGATGACGGACGGGTTCATGACTACTCCATCCAGATGGCTCGCGACCCTCACGGTCCCGCCCATGCTCTTGTTGTCGCCGAACGCGATGTGAATAGTGCCGATGACTTTCTCGTCTTCGAGGACATGCCCGGTGATGAGGGCCTTGTCGTGGGTCCCTATGCCGAGCTCGGCGAGATTGAACGCGAGCTTCCCGTGAGGCTCCATTATCGAGAGCAGCCTCTCGGCGCCCTTGCCGCCCGTGATTTCCGTCGCGAATCCCTCTTCCACCTTAACCCTTATCACCTCGTCCTTCAGTATCCCCACGCCTGCCATGGAGCCGTCGAATACGACCACTCCCCCGGATTTCCCTTCGAGCGGCGCGACGTACGCTTCGCCTGCGGGAAGGTTGCTGAAGTCGCCCGGCCTGTGGTTCCTCCCGGTGTCAGGCTGCCCCTCCCGTCCCTCGACGACAAGATTTATGTCCGTACCCTTTTCGGAAGTCACCCTCACGTTCCTGGCTTTGGATATGATAGCGGCGAGCGCGTCGCTCCTTTTCGCTATGGCGTCGTAGTCCGCGTTAAGCGTCCTCACCATCATATCTTCCGTTATCCCCGGAAGCGTCGCGATCCTGACGCCGGCCTTGCACGCGCTCCGTCTCGCTTCCGTATGGCTGAGGGATTTTGAGGTGGGGATCAGTATCGCGTCGACGAGCTTCATAAGCTCGGCGACGTATGCGGGCGGCTCCTCGCCGTTCGACTTTCTCGGTATTATTTCGATGATCGACGCCTCGGCCCCCGCTTCCCTAGCCGCCTCCCAGAGCGCGTACCCGATCTTCCTCGACGGCTCGTCCGTTATGACTAGGACGTTCTCTCCTTCTTTAACCGCCATGCAGTCCTCGACCGCTATCTTCGCCGCGCTTTTAAGCTCGTCCATTTGTACCTCCGGGTCATTCTTTTATTTGCGCAGTGCCGCGCCGGTATTATAATATGCCCTGACCCGCGGGGCCCTGTAAATGCGCCGTCCGCGGGAAGGAGGCGGAATGAAAGGCGTAGGCATAGTGGCGCCCTACTGGCCCGACATCACGCCGGGCGAGCTCGTCGAGTTCGCGCGCCTCGCCGAAGCGCTCGGATACCATTCCATATGGGTGCCCGAGATGTGGGGCAGGGACGCGTTCTCCCTGCTCGGCCTCCTGGCCTCCAATACTAAAAACATAAAGCTCGGCACGGGAATAATCCCCGTCTTCAGCCGCACGCCTTCTATCATCGCGCAGACTATCGCGGCGCTCGACGAAATCTCGGGCGGCCGCATGATGCTCGGGCTCGGCACGAGCGGCCCGGCGGTTATAGAAAACTGGCACGGCCTTCCGTTCGAAAAATCTCTCCAACGCACGCGTGAATACGTCGAGATAATCAAGATGATCCTCTCGGGCGGCAGGGTCGATTACGACGGCGAAATATTTCGCCTCAGGGGTTTCCGCCTTCAGTTCAAGCCGCCCAGGCCGGATATACCCATACTCGTCGCTGCGATAGGGCCGAAAAATATCAGGCTCACGGGCGAAGTCGCAGACGGCTGGATACCGTTTCTGATTCCGAGGGAGGGTATACGGGAAGCCGGAAAAGAGCTCTCGCTCGGCGCGGAATTGAAGGGAAGGGCGGACGTAACCATACCGATATGCCCGTATATCACGACAGCAGTGTCGAAAAACGAAGAGTCCGCGAAAGCCCCGGTAAAGGAGCACATCGCCTACTACGCGGGAGGAATGGGAACCTTTTACTACAATACCCTCGTCCGTTACGGCTTCGGCGAAGAAGCCCGCGCGATAAAGAGCGCCTGGGAGAATGCCAATAAGAAAGAAGCCGTTTCGGCCGTGAGCGACATGATGCTGGATTCGCTCTCCGTATCCGGAACGCCCGGGCACGGGAGGGCTATAGTGGAGGCTTACATTAAAGAGGGAATGGATCTTCCCATACTTCTCTTCCCGCCGAAGGCCTCGCGCGAGCTCGTAAGGGAGTCCATCGAATCCCTCGCCCCGCCCTACGCCTGACGCCCCTATTCTGTCATTCCCAACGGTTCCGAGCGAGCGAGGAACCACCTCACTTCCGTCATTCTGCCTGTCCGGCGTAGCCTTGGCGAAGACGGAAACTTGATTCAGAATCTCGTCTTAATCTGTCATTGCGAGCAACGATTTCAAGCGAGCGAGGAATCGAGTGCCCTGCGTGGATTGCAAGAAAGCATATCTGGTACTGCCTCGGAAACACCTCGAATTAAAACAGCGAAGCAATCTCTCTTTTCACCCCCCTTAGAAAAAGGCCTGTCGCGGCGTAGCATTGCGAAGCCGGAGGGACAATTCCGAGCGAGTGAGGAATTGGTTGTCCCTGCTTACTCTCTTGATGTTCATCTAGTACTGCGAGTGACCGGAATCAAAGTAAAACGGGGGGGATTTATGTTATTCAACTTCTGCTTCCATTTCGTGGGGCGCCGCAAACAAAAAAGCCGCTCCTGCCATTTCTGACAGGAGCGGCCCGATTTTTATATTTTCAGTTCGGTCTTAAGCGCTAATAAAATCCTTCAGAATCCCGCCGGTGCTGAGCTGCCGGAGCTTCTTCAGCGCACGCCTCTCTATCTGCCTTATGCGCTCGCGGGTAAGGCTGTATCTGCTTCCTATCTCGTCGAGGGTGTAGGATTCGTCGTACCCTATCCCGAACCTCATCCTCAGTATGTCCTCTTCCCTGTCGGTGAGGTTCTTGAGCGCTTCTTCTATCTTCTCGGACATCGACACCGTCGCAAGAAGCGTGTCGGTCGCCGGCCTCGTATCGGGGATGAAATCGATGAAGCTGTTCTTCCCGTCGCCCGAAGCCGTGTTTACTGCGTCGAGGTAAACGATATTCGTCGAGGTCGCCTTAATAACCTTCGATACCTTCTTCACGCTGAGCCCGGATTCCTCGGCGACTTCCTCGATAGCCGGGTTCTCTCCGTTCTCGTTCCGGAGCATATTGGCCGTTCTCGTGATCTTGTTGGCCTGCTCGAGCACCCTCACCGGTATCCTTATGACCCTCGTCTGGTCGAAGAGCGATCTCGTTATGCTCTGTATGATCCACCACGAGGCGTAGGTAGAGAACCTGTAGCCCTTGGAGGGATCGAACTTCTCGACAGCCTTTATAAGGCCTATGTTGCCTTCCTGGATTATGTCCGCAAGCGGGAGCCCCCTGCCCATGTAGTTCTTCGCAATGCTGATCACGAGCCTGAGGTTCGATTTTATGAACTTGTCCTTGTTTTCTATTTCCTTGTTCCTGTACGCCCTGTAAAGCGCCGAGAGCCTGTTGAGCTTCACGTCGAGCGGCATGTAAGTGCCGGCCGCCTTCGCTTCGGCCTTGGCCTTTCTTTCTTCGTAGCTGCATTTGCAGACGCCGGAATTTTCCTTCTTCTTCATTATCTCTTCCGTCAGCCTGTTCACCTCTTCCGAAAGCTTGCGGGATCTGGCGTTGTACTTTTTTATCTTGGTCGCTATGCGAACCTCTTGCGAGGCGGTGAGGAGGGATTCGGTTCCGACTTCCTTGAAGTAGGACTGAAGCAGCTGGTAATCCTCGTCGGGGATCACTCTGTTCTTACCGTTCATTTTGCCGCCCGACGTGCCGTTCATCAGGCCCTGATCGTACGACATCTCGTTGACGAGTAATCTCTGGTCTTTCCCCGAGATGCTTCCGGCTACCGAACTATCCAATGATTCCTTCAAGCTCTGTCGACCCATCACAGTATCCTCCAGTTTTAGTCTTCCGATTTTTTCACCCGAAAACCCCATTAAACATACGCAGGATGTAAGGGACGCAATGTTTATGCCATAAACGACATATTCTTTCTAATAACCTGTAATGATTCATTTAAATCGTCATTTTGTGCTCAACGGCTTTCCCGGGTAGATATTCTTTCAATGACAAAAAATGTCATTTCAGGGGGGTTGTGTCAGAAATTGAAAACGAAAAATGTCCCGGTCCGGAACAAAAAAACTACTGCGGTTTCGGGAAACGGCCACCCGAAGAACGTTTCGCGGTTCATGTTTTCGCCTCCCCGCCGACGCTCGTCCGGCGTGTGCAAGAATGTTATGCCGGTTCTCCTCCCTTCAAAATCAGGTTGACAACCGGGCATATTGAAGGAAATATTAGCTATACCGATAAGACATAAATTCAGTTCTTTAATATCTGGTTACAATTCCAGCTAAAAGGACATCGAGAAAATGAAAATAATGGTTACTGGCGGGGCCGGCTTTATAGGCTCATGGGTCGCTGACTCCTACATCAGCAACGGACACGAAGTTCTCATATTCGACGACCTCTCCTCGGGAAGACCCGAAAACGTTAATTCCAAGGCTGCGTTCGTAAAGGGAGATATACGCGACCGCAGTCTCGTAAAGAGCGTCATGGACGAGTTCAAGCCCGACGTCGTGAATCATCACGCGGCGCAGATCGACGTGAGAAAATCCGTCGAAGACCCTGCATACGACGCCGAGGTAAACATCATAGGCTCTATAACGCTCCTCGAAAACGCCGTCAAGCACGGGGTCAAGAAGTTCGTCTTCGCTTCGACGGGCGGCGCCATATACGGCGAGCCCGAAGACATCCCCGCCGACGAGAGCACTCCCCCCATGCCGATATCGGCTTACGGAACGTCGAAGTACGCCGTCGAGAAATACCTCGAATACTACAGGCACATCTATTCCCTCGACTTCGTCGCGCTAAGGTACGCCAACGTCTACGGCCCGAGGCAGAACCCCCACGGCGAGGCGGGAGTCGTGGCCATTTTCTGCAGCCGCATTCTCTCCGGCAGAACATGCCTCATATACGGCGACGGCAGCCAGACAAGGGATTACGTCTACGTGGGCGACGTCGCACGCGCGAACGTCCTCGCGTTAAGTTCTAAATCGGGAAGCTACAACATCGGCACCGGCGTCGAAACGTCGGTAAACGATCTCGTAAACGAGCTCGGCGTCGCCTCCGGGCAGGTATTCAACACCGAGCACGCCGAAGCCAGGGCCGGCGAGGTTCTGAGGATAAGCCTAGAGGCCGATCTCGCCGAAGAGGTACTCGGCTGGGAGCCCCGCGTTTTCCTCGACGAGGGAATCAGAAACACCTGGGAGTGGTTCAGGGCTTCGAATAACCTCGGGTAAAGCAGGCCCCCCGCCCGGCGATCCCCCGGATTGCGTAACGACGTTCATAGTGTATCCTTAATCCTCTCGGAGGGTCCGGTTTAATGAAAAACAAGGAAGATTTTCTTTACGACGTCAGGATAGTTAACAGGAATATAAGGGACGGGGCGGTATCCAAAAAAGAGTACGACAAGTATATAGAAAGCCTCCCCGACGTAGAAGACAAAAGCGAGCCGCTTATAATCGATGACGAGCCAGAAGCCTTGAGCGCCGCCGATGAGGCCGGCGAAGAAGCGGCGGAAGACGAGGAAGAATAATGAAGTGGGATTATAAAGTCGTTACGATAGACAAGCTTTTTCACGGAAGCGAAGACCACGATATAGCGATTTCGAAGGACGCCGCTGCGGCCCGGAGAACCAAGATCGGGCAGGGCGTCGAGGGCACCCTAAATCAGATGGGCGAGGAATCGTGGGAGCTCGTCACGATAGCGGGCGACTTCGCCATATTCAAAAGACAAAAAGCCTGACCGGGCGCCATCATTCCCATTCTATGGTGCTCGGGGGCTTTGTGGATATGTCGTACACCACCCTGTTAACGCCCCTCACCTCGTTGATAATCCTGACGGAAATTCTCTCCAGAATGTCGTAGGGTATGCGGGCCCAGCTCGCGGTCATGCCGTCGAGGCTGGTGACAGCCCGGAGCGCGACAACGCTTTCGTATGTCCTCTCGTCTCCCATTACGCCGACAGTCTTCACAGAGACGAACACGCAGAACGCCTGCCATATGTCGTCGTAGATGCCGCTGCTCTTGAGCTCGGCAATGAATATCCTGTCCGCCTGGCGAAGTATATGAAGCCTCTCTTCGGTGATCTCGCCCATTATCCTTATGGCGAGCCCCGGTCCGGGGAAGGGATGCCTGCCGAGTATGTTTCCGGGCACGCCGAGCTCGGCCCCGACAGCCCTCACCTCGTCCTTGAAGAGTTCTCTTAATGGCTCGACGAGCTTAAGATTCATCTTTTCGGGAAGTCCGCCCACATTATGATGAGACTTTATCGTCGCCGAAGGCCCCTTGACGCTCACGCTCTCAATGACGTCCGGGTAAAGCGTGCCCTGCGCCAGGAACTCGGCGCCTTCGATCCGCTTCGCCTCTTCCTCGAACACGTTCACGAACTCCTCGCCTATTATCTTCCGCTTTCTCTCGGGGTCCGTCACGCCGTCGAGCCGCTTCAAAAATCTCTCGCCGGCGTCCACGTGTATGAAGTTAAGCCCCATGTCCCTGAAGGACTCCACGACCTCCTCGGCCTCCCTGTCCCTGAGGAGCCCCGTGTCGACGAATATGCAGTAGAGCTGGTCCGGTATCGCGTGCTGTATTATCACGGCGGCCACGGCCGAATCGACTCCGCCCGAAAGCCCGCAGACGACCTTCGACTTCCCGACCTTCTCCCGTATATCCGAAATTGCCGTCTCGACGAACGACCTCGGCGTCCAGGAGCCTTCGCACCCGGCTATACCGATTACAAAATTCGACAATATCTCTTTCCCGTATTTTGTATGCACTACCTCCGGATGAAACTGCGTCCCCCAGATCCTTCTCTCCGCGCTCTTCATGGCCGCAGCGGGGGAATTGCCGCTGAGGGCAATGGATTTAAACCCGGGCGGCAGCTCCAGAACACGGTCGCCGTGAGACATCCATACGCCGCTCTTCTCGGGGACACCGTAAAGGAGGTCGTCGCCGTCCATGATTTCGAGCGTCGCCGGGCCGTATTCCCTATCGTCCGAGCGCTCGACCTTTCCGCCGAGGAGCTTCGCCGTAAGCTGCATGCCGTAGCATATGCCGAGTACAGGTATTCCGAGGTTGTATATCCCGGGGTCGACAGTAGGCGAGTCCTCGTCCCAGACGCTCGACGGCCCGCCGGATAGTATTATCGCCCTGGGGGCGAGCTGCCGTATTTCATCGAGCGAAGTTTTAAACGGCTTTATTTCGGAGTAAACCCCGAGCTCCCTCACGCGCCTCGCAATCAGCTGCGTGTATTGAGAGCCGAAATCGAGTACTAGAATAGTCTCACGCATTTCAGTCCTGAATATGATTTAAAGTGATTCCCGGTCGGGGTGATTAATTTTAAAGAAGGTAAGCGGCGAGCCTGCCTTGCGGCCTCACTCCAGCCTGTAGTTCGGCGCTTCCTTCGTGATAATAACGTCGTGCACGTGCCCTTCTCTCAGGCCCGCGTTCGTAACCTTTATGAACCTTCCGTTGCTCCTGAGCTCGGCGATGGTCCTGCATCCCGTGTATCCCATGCCTGCCCTGAGCCCGCCGATGAGCTGATAGATAGCGCCGCCGAGGGGCCCTCTGTAAGGTATTCTGCCCTCTATGCCTTCCGGCACGAGCTTCGAATCTATCATCTCGTCGCCCTGGTTCTGGGCGTACCTGTCCCTCGCGCCTTTTCCCTTCATAGCCTCTATGGAGCCCATTCCCCTGTAAACCTTATAGGTCCTTCCCTGAAAGAGGACAACCTCTCCCGGGGCTTCGTCCGTTCCGGCGAAGAGGTTTCCTATCATAACGGAATGCGCGCCGGCGGCGAGGGCCTTCACAATGTCGCCCGAAAATTTTATTCCGCCGTCCGCTATAGCAGGGATCCCGTGGAGGTCCGATATCCTCGTCACATCCTGTATCGCCGAGATCTGCGGCACGCCTATGCCCGCTATGACCCTCGTCGTGCATATGGAGCCCGGCCCGACGCCTATCTTGACGCCGTCCACCCCGGCCTTGATCACGGCTTCGGCGCCTTCGCCCGTGCCGACGTTCCCGGCTATGAGCTCGAGCCTGGGGAAGTTGTCCCTGGTCGATTTTATCGCGTCGAGCACCTTCTTCGAATGGCCGTGCGCCGTGTCCACGACTATAACGTCGCAGCCGACGTCAACTAACGCCTGTATCCTCGCTTCCCTGTCGGGCCCGACGCCGACAGCCGCCCCGCACCTGAGCCTCCCCATGCTGTCCTTACAGGCCGTTGGGTATTTTTCTATCTTCTCGATGTCCTTCATCGTGATGAGGCCCCTGAGCTTGAACTCCGAGTTCACCACCGGAAGCTTTTCGATCTTGTACTTGTGAAGAAGCTCCTTCGCCTCTTCGAGAGTGGTGCCTTCCCCGACGGTTATCAGCCGCTTCTTCGGGGTCATGATCTGGTCGACCTTGAAGTTAAGATTCTTTTCGAACCGTAGGTCCCTGAAAGTGATTATGCCGAGAAGGGAATCGTCCTTTTTGGTCACAGGGAGCCCGGTGATGTTGTGCTTGAGCATTATTTCGAGGGCGTCGCTGACCTTATGGTCCGGCCTTACCGTGAGCGGGTTCACGATCATGCCGCTCTCGTACTTCTTCACCCTCATCACCTCGGCCGCCTGGTCCTGTATGTCTAGATTACGGTGAATTATGCCGATGCCGCCTTCCTGCGCCATGGAGATAGCCGTTATCGATTCCGTAACCGTATCCATTGCCGCGCTCACCAAGGGAATGTTGAGCTTTATGTTCCGCGAAAGCATCGTCGAAACTTCGACGTCGTTCGGGAGGGTGTCTGAATAGGCTGGTACCAGAAGAACGTCGTCGAATGTGAGACATTCCTCGATCTTTTCGATATTCATGGCGGGCTACCTTTTTACTTTCTAGTGGTCGTTTTTTTGGCGGCCGGTTTCGGTGGCGGCGCGGCCGCTTTTTTCTTCTTGGCCGCAGTCGCGGCTGCCGGGGCCGGCTTCTTGTCTTCGGCGACTGAAATCAGCCTGGCCGGTATCTTGACGATCTCTATTATCTTCTTTCTCATCTCGGGGAGCGTAACCCCGAGCTCTATTTCGATCTCCTGGTCCTTTTCGCCGAGGTTTATGAACACGGGGAGGACGCCCACATACGTTTTCGAATCCACCCTTTCAAAGCCGAGAGCCTTCAGCAGCTTTTTAGGTAAAGTCGGAAATTCGAGTGTGGCTATTTCCGCGGTCTCCTGCGGTAAAAGGCCGTCCTGACTTACACTGATTTTAAGACGGGTGGATTTCATATGCTCCCTCACCTTGCCCAAAATATAGTATGACGGTTATATTTTGAATATAAAATATTTGTTCAGTCCTTAAATGGCGCAATCTTTTTCCAGATAATCGGGTCGAGTGGCAAAGCTTAATACCTGCTATTAACTGAATTATTTTACTCGAACACCCGGCATTTATCAAGGAATTTTCGGATTGGGGAGCGCATTATCAATTGCGAAAACAGCTCTTTTCACTCTGGGAGAGAGGTCTCGTAATCCACTACTCTAAGATTATATTTCAGCCCCAGCACCTTCCCCGAAGGCGGGAATACGGCGTAAAACGGCACGGACTCTCCGGGCTTTATGTCGAAGTTGAGGCCGCCCAGTTTTTCGGTATTGTAAAAATCCATGTTCCCGGTTTTTTTCTGCAGCTTAAAGAGTATGTCCTGGAGCGGAAGCCCCCTGAGCTCTCCCTCGGTAAAGGTGTTGCCTGCGTATACCGTCTCGTCGTAAAGCACCTGCCCCGCTGATATGAACTCGCTCTGTATCTTAACGTAGCTCACAGGTCGGCCGGACTCGTTTGTTATCTTCCCCGATATAACGTATAGCGGGCCGCTCCTCGTATCGAGCCACCTCCCCTGGTGCTGCGTTATCGTAACTTCGTCCCGCGCCGGCTCTGTGACCATGCCCGGTATGAGCGACTTCACAGTCCCTTCGACCTGCGCGGCCGTCTCGGGCGGAATGAATCCCATGTTGAAGAGTATCACGTAAGACGCCCCGAGTATCACGGCCAGGATTATCAGCGACAAGAAGGCGTAAACGAACGCCCCACCGGCCCCTCCGCTTTTCCTCGGCTTGGGCCTGTACATCCTCCCGGTGTCGTAATTCTGGCGCACGGTCTCAGCCGCCAGGGGAGCGCTTTGATACTTATTCTGACTCAGCGCATCCGTATCGAGGAATAGCGAGTCAGGTCTCCTGTCCGGGGGCGCTTCTCTCCTGGATTCGGGCGGCGCCTCCCGTCTCGGCTCGGGCTCCCTTCCGAAAAGGTCGCCCTCACTCTCCCCGGGCGCTTCGTCTTCGAAAAGCCTGGGCTCCCGCGCCGTGGGCTCCGGCTTCGCCTTATCTATACGTAGGCTCTCCCAGTTAAATTCGGATTCTCTTTCCTTAAAGGCGTCCTCGATGCTGACCTTAAAATCCTCGGTCACGGCGCCGGTCTTGCTGATATTTACGAATTCTTCCCAGTTCCCGCCGTCCCCGGATATCCCTGAGGCCGCGGATGCAGGTTGCGGAGCGGTCTTCTGCCCGGCGCCAGGAGCGCCTGCGGTCCTCGGGTCAAGCTCGATGCCGTCGGGATCTATCTCCCCCAGGACTTCCGACCTTATCTCGTCGAAGAGCGCTCCCTGCGAAACCTCCTTCCCGCACTTCGGGCAGGCGGCCGCGCCGTCCCCGGCCTCGAACCTCGCTTTACAGTTCGGGCATTCGATCATCATCTAAAACCGCTCTCCCCGTTATTAAGAAAAATTTTCCGGCTTCCTTTGATAAATATTATTAGTGCTGTCTTGGTTATCAGTCAATAACCGCGCCGCCCCGTGCACTTAAATTATACGAACGGGGCGCTTCTTCAGCTTTAGGTATTATATACCCACGGGACGCCGAAGTAATATTCCAATGCGTATTCATCGTCCCGGTTTCTCCCATGCGCGGCACCGAAGTCACGGCATTATTCCTAGTGTGCATTTTCACTTTCACGGTCCAGGCCCGCGAGATAGAGCGCGTCCAGCACCACATGGGCACCTACGCGCGCGTCTACGTCGAAGACGGCTCCCAGGACGACGTGAACGCCGCGTTTGAAACCATAAGGCGGCTAGACCTTCTCCTGTCCGATTATATTCCCGAAAGCCAGTTGTCCCAAATAAGCAAAATGGCGGGGAAGGCCCCGGTCGCCGTGAGCCCCGAGGTTATAGAGGTGTTAACAACTGCGAAACAGGTGGCAGCCGAAACTGGCGGCGAGTTCGATCCGACAATAGGCGCGCTGACGATAGGCGTCTACAGGTTCGGGAGGGAAGACGCCCGCGTCCCTACCGAAGAAGAAATAGCAAAAGCAAAGGCCCTCGTCGATTACAGGCTGCTCGTCCTCGAAGGCGATACTGCCTATCTCGAAAAGGAGGGCATGATGCTCGACCTCGGCGGCATAGGGAAGGGCTACGCGGCCGAGAAGGCTGCCCAGACCTTAAAATCGAGGGGCATAAAAGAGGGCATGGTGGCCCTTTCGGGCGACATGAAATTCTTCGGCCACGATACCGAAGTGGGAGTACGGAGCCCGACAGGCGGCCCGCCGATAGCATCGTTTAAAACCGGTAATGGCGAGCTCGCCGTCTCCACGAGCGGCGGTTATGAGAGAGTCATCGACCCGGGCGGAAAGGACTATCACCACCTCATAGTCTCGGAGAGCGGGCTCCCCGGGCGCGACTTCAGGAGCGTAACTGTAGTCCTCGCGGGAGACGCCGCGCTCGCGGACGCGCACGCCACGGCGATCTTCGTCATGAGAAAGGAAAAGGCGCTCCTGTTCCTCGAAGAGCACCCCGAAATAGGCGTTTTCATGGTCTTCAGCGACGGGAAGACCTTCTGGAACGAGGCCCTCACGCGCATCGTAAAGGACCCGAAGCTCCCTCCGGCCTCCGGCTCACTGAAAGGCGGTTCCGTACTTATCTTCTTTTCATCTATGAATTTTTAGTGATTACAGGCTTGGTTACCGGGTAAAGCCCCGTCCCCCGCCCTTATTTGACAAAACAGGGGGGTGCCTTATATTGTTGTAAATCTGATAAACTATACTATAATCAAATTTTTCAATCCGTATCTAAGGAAAAAGACAATATGCCCATCAGTACTATAGAAGACGCGATCTCGGATATCCGGGACGGGAAGATGGTTATTCTCGTCGACGACAAGGACAGGGAGAACGAAGGTGACCTCGTCGTAGCGGCCGAGTACGCAACCGCGGAAACCATTAATTTCATGGCGAAGCACGGAAGGGGGCTCATCTGCCTCGCGGTCACGAAAAACAACGCCGACCGCATAGGGCTTCAGCCGATAAAACCCGAATACAACCCCGTCCCTCAATATACTGCGTTCACGATCTCCATCGACGCATGTAACGGCATCACGACAGGCATCTCGGCGTTCGACAGGGCGTCGACCATAAAGCAGGCCATATCCGAAGATTCCCGGCCCGACGATTTCATTCGTCCCGGGCACGTCTTCCCGCTCATATGCAGGGCGGGGGGTGTGCTCGTAAGGGCGGGCCACACGGAAGGCTCGGTCGATATATCGAGGCTCGCGGGTCTTAAGCCGGCGGCGGTCATATGCGAGATAATGAACGACGACGGCGACATGGCCAGGCTCCCGGACCTCGAAAAGTTCGCCGAAACGCACAACATCAGGATAGCGTCCATAGCGGATCTAATAAGCTACCGTCTCCGCGCCGAAAGCCTCGTCAGGAGGGCGGCCTCGGCCGTCATACCGACGGAGTATGGCGAGTTCAAGATAATAGTCTACGAGAGCGAGATAGACCCGCAGCACCACGTCGCCTTCGTCAAGGGCGACATCACGCCCGACAAGGACGTCCTCGTAAGGGTTCATTCCGAGTGCCTCACGAGCGATGTGTTCGGCTCACTCAGGTGCGACTGCGGGCCCCAGATACGCCAGGCGATGAACATAATCAACAGGGAAGGAATGGGCGTTATACTTTACATGCGGCAGGAAGGCAGGGGGATCGGGCTCATAAACAAGATAAAGGCCTACTCCCTTCAGGACGACGGCTACGACACCGTCGAGGCCAACGAAGTGCTCGGGTTCAAGCCCGACCTCAGGGATTACGGCATAGGTGCGCAGATACTCCTCGACCTCGGCGTCAGGAACATGCGTCTCCTTACGAATAACCCGAAGAAGATAAAAGGCCTCGAAGGGTTCGGGCTCAAGATAGTAGAGCGCGTCCCGATAGAGATCCCGCCGAACGGCAGGAATTCCAGCTACCTGAAAGTCAAGAAGGACAAGCTCGGGCACCTGCTTTCAATGGTCGATTGAGGAGGAAGACATGCCTAAGGTACACGAGGGTGGCCTCGACGCAAAAGGGTTCAAGTTCGCCGTGGTCGTGAGCAGGTTCAACGACTTCATAACCGAGCGTCTCCTGCACGGAGCAGTGGACACGCTCGTCAGGCACGGCGCTTCCGACGGCGACATTGAAATAATACGCGTCCCGGGCTCATACGAGCTCCTTTATGCTGTGAAGAAGGCGGCCGAAAAGAAAAAATACAACGCGATAATAGCCGTCGGGGCGATAATAAGGGGCCAGACACCCCACTTCGACTACCTCTCCTCGACAGTAACGAGCCAGATAGCCTTATTAAGCCTCGAAAACGACGTGCCCGTGGCCTCCGGGATAATAACCACCGAAACCCTCGAGCAGGCCATAGAAAGGGCGGGCTCCAAGGCCGGGAACCGGGGCGCCGAGGCGGCCATGTCGGCCATAGAGATGGCCAACCTCACCAAGATTTTATCCCGCAAGGGGCAGTAGCGTTTCTCATGGGTACAAGGAGACGCTCAAGGGAGCTCGCGCTCCAGTTCCTCTATCAGTTCGACACCATGTCTGAAACTTCTCAAGGCGCGGAAGACGCGGCTTCGGGCGAGCCTTCGCTCGACGAAGAGCTCGAGCTCTTCTGGGAAGGGCACGGCGACCGCGTCCAGGGCGAAATGAGAGACTTCGCCTCCACGCTCATCCGGGGGACATGCGCCAACCTCGACCACATAGACGGCGTAATATCCGGTTATTCCGAAAACTGGCGGCTTTCGCGGATGTCGAAGATAGACAGGAACATTCTCCGCGTCGCGCTCTACGAGCTCGTTTACTTGAGCGGAATTCCCCCCGCGGTTACTATTAACGAGGCCGTCGAGCTCGGCAAGAGATTCGGCACGGAAGAATCGGGCTCTTTTATAAATGGCATACTCGACAAAATCAGGCTGGCCAGGGAAAACGGTGAGCTCCTCGGATGATTAAGGAAGCGATAGCGAAGCTCGTCGAGCGTATCGACCTCGAAGAAGACGAAATGTCGGAAGTCATAGAGATGATGATGGAAGGCGAGGCCACGCCGAGCCAGATGTCCGCGTTTCTCGTCGCTCTCCGCATGAAGGGAGAATCCGTCGCCGAAATTACAGGCGCGGCGAAGGTGCTCCTCGACAAGGCGACCCGCATATCCTCCGGCCACGAAGTCGTCGTCGACCTCTGCGGAACGGGGGGCGACAGTCAGGGGACGTTCAACGTCTCGACAGCCGCGGCCTTCGTCGTCGCCGGGGCGGGCGTGCCCGTAGCCAAGCACGGTAACCGCTCCGTTTCGAGCTACGTCGGAAGCGCCGATGTCCTCGAAGCCCTGGGCGTGGATATAAACCACTCGCCGGAAGTCGCCGAGAGGTCTCTCCGCGACGTCGGTATAGTCTTCCTCTTCGCGCCGCTCTACCACCCGGCGATGAAGAACGTCTCCCTCCCGCGAAAGGAGATAGGCATCAGGACGATATTCAACATCATCGGCCCCATCGTTAATCCCGCCGGAGTGAAGCACCAGGTCATAGGCGTATATTCCGAAGTCCTCCTCGACCCGATGGTGAAGGTGCTACGTAACCTCGGCCACAGGAGCGCGATGATAGTCCACGGCTCGGATTCCATGGACGAGATCACAGTCACGGGCAAAACGGTCATCGCCGAGCTCAAGGACGGCATGGTGAAGAAATTCCAGTTCGACCCCATTGACGTCGGCTTCAAAAAAAGAGGCACGGCGGAGCTCAAGGGCGGAAAGAGCGCTAAGGAAAACGCCGCGCTCCTCGTTTCGATACTCAAAGGCGAGGAGAGAGAAGCGAAAAGAGATATAGTTCTCTTAAATGCAGCGGCGGCGATATACGTTTCCGGCACCAGTCCCGATATCGAAGACGCGCTCGTCCGCGCCTCGGAATCCATAGATTCGGGAAAGGCGTATGCAAAGCTCGAAGAGCTCGTAAAGGCCACGCAGAATTAATGAAGAGAGTTCTTATGCCCTCCGGAACGATCCTCGATACCATAATCGAACACAAGCGCCTCGAAGTCGCCGAGGCTAAAAAGTCGGTCTCTTTAGAAACACTCACAGGGCTGGCGCCGTCTTCCCCGGACCCGCGCGGTTTCGCGGAGGCCATAAACCCCTCCCGCGGGCTCAGGATCATAGCCGAAATAAAGCACGCCTCACCGTCGAAGGGCGTATTCAGGGAGGATTTCGACCCCGTCGCCATAGGAAAGGGATACGAGGCCGGCGGCGCGGCTGTCCTCTCCGTGCTCACGGACGAAAAATTCTTCAGGGGGAGCCTCTCCTACTTAGAAGCCGTCAAAAAAGAAGTCTCTATCCCGCTCCTCAGGAAAGATTTCACGATAGACCCCTACCAGGTCTACGAATCCAGGGTTCGTGGTGCCGATGCCATATTGCTCATCGTCGCCGCTCTCGAGCAGAGCCTCCTCGTCGAGCTCCTCACGCTCGCGCGGGCACTCAGGCTCGGAGTTCTCGTCGAAGTGCACGACGAGGCGGAGCTCGAAAGGGCGCTCTCGGCGGGGAGCGACGTCATAGGCATAAACAACCGCGACCTCCGGACATTCGAGGTCGACCTCGGCGTCTCAGTCAGGCTTTCACGGATGATACCCGACGGCGTCACGATAGTAGCCGAAAGCGGCATATCCTCCGGCGGCGACATCAAAAAGCTGAGGGAAGAAGGCGTTCACGTATTCCTGATAGGCGAAACCTTCATGAAAGCCCCCGAGCCCGGGGAAGAGCTTCGAAAGCTGATACGGGAATCCGCCTGATTTCTCTCTCCGGTCTTTCCGGCGATATTATCTCTCCCTCCTTTTCGGTCGCCCATAAATCCTGATATATTATTGCATGACCGACTCACCTGCGGTAAAAAAGAAAAGCCCTCTCGTCGCCCTCGTACTCTCCGGTCTCGTTCCCGGGTTCGGCCAGTTCTATACGGGGCAGACGGTGAAGGGGATCGTTCTCCTGGTTCTCTACATAGTCGTAACGATCCTCGGCTTCGAGCCCTTCCAGGTCGTCTTCCAGGCCGTAACGTCGCCCGAAACCGCTGTTCAGGACAAGGAAGCCTTTATCATGTTTTTCATCTGTTCCATGGCGACTCTGGTCCTTCTTCTCTACGGGATGATAGACGCGTTTTCTAGGGCTAATAAAATCAACTCCGGAAGTTGAAAAAGATTATCACAAAAGCCCTTTGCATCTTGACAATCATCCGCTTGAGACATTATTATTTCGTATAATTTTTTCGGACTTTTTCCCATAAGGGTTTGGAGGAAGATCTCCTGTAATTCCCGTCCACTTCTAGCTCGGCTGGAGACCTGATTGGCCTGTATCAAGCATGGATATCTTTTTATAGCCCTTGTCGTGGCGGGGCATCTCATTTCATGCGCGGGCGGCGCCCCCGAATTCGATCCTTACAAAGAAGCCTCCCCGGGGCCGGGCGAGGCGTGGGTCCCATCGGAAAAAGAGCGGGCAAAATCGTTCGAGCTCGAAGAGCTGCCTGCGATGCCGGAAGAGCTCAAGCCCGACGAGCAAAAGCTGACGCTCTCCCAGCTCGTCGACTTCGCGCTCGTGAACAATCCCACGACCCAGGTGGCGTGGCAGGATGCACGGGCTGCGGCCGCCGTGTGGGCCCAGTCGCGCGGTCTCTACTATCCGCAGATAGGAGGCACCGCCACGTATGCCTACGCCAAGGGCGGCGGCTCGTCGACAGGCACCGATCCCTATGAAGAGCAGTACGCGAACGTCGGTCTCACCCTGAGCTACCTTCTCTTCGACTTCGGCGGGCGTGAGGCACAGATAGACGCCGCGCGGCTCGCGCTGATAAACGCGAACTGGAACCAGAACGACGCAATACAGAACGTCCTCAATGCCGTCGCGGTTTCTTATTACAACTTCATCGGCTCGAAGGCCCTCGTCTTGGCGTTCGAAACAAATCTCGAAGAGGCGAAGACGAGCCTCGAAGCCGCGGAGCTAAGGCTCGAAGCGGGGGTCGGCACATTGCCCGACGTGCTCCAGGCCCAGGCGCAGCTTTCCCAGGTCGAGCTCGACCTGGTCGATGCCGAGGGCAACGTCCAGATATTCCGCGGTCAATTAGCGACAGCAGTGGGCTGGCCGGCCAACATCTCCTACGACGTGTCGGATAATGTGAACGAACCTCCGGTAGCCGCGTTAAGCGACAACGTGAACGACCTCATAGATATAGGCATGAAGAACCGCCCCGATCTCGCCGCCGTCCAGGCGACGGTCAGGGAGCAGGAAGCGCTTCTGAGAGAAGCCAAGGCCCAGTTCTTCCCGACCATATCGGCCACGGCGCAGGTCCTTGAATGGTGGGTAAAGCCCGAGGGTTCAACGAGGGATTATTTCACGAACTACCTAGTCGGTCTTCGGCTCCAGGTCCCGATATTCCAGGGGTTCACCATCATCAACTCGGTCCGCGAGGCGAGGGCCGAGCTCGAATCAGCCAAGGCTGCTCTCAAGCTCCAGGAGCAGATAGTAATCAACGATGTCTGGAACGCATACTTTAATTTCAGAACAGCTGTCCAATCCTTGAACGCCGCCGCAAATCTTCTCGAAAGCGCGACCGAATCCTACGAAGCCTCGCTCGCCAGGTACAAGGCCGGCGTGGGTGATATAATCGAGCTCCTGAACGCGCAGACGACCCTCGCCCAGGCGCGCGCGGAGTATGTACAGTCGAAGACCGACATCTTCACATCCTATGCCGACCTCGTAAACGCCATAGGAACCGAGCTGCCGTCCCCGGGCGCTCCCGAGGGCGAGATACCGGCCGGAGAAGGAGGAACCACAACACAATGATTAAGCGAACGAATCCGCTTTCGGGTCCTTTCAGGACCGCGCTCATTTACTCGTTTTCCCTTGCCCTCTTCGTTTCGGCGTGGGGGTGCGGAAAGGATGAAAAAAAAGCCGCTCCTCCCCCTATGCCCGTAACGGTCGCGCCCGTGGAATCGAAGACGGTTCCGATATACCTTGACTACGTCGGCACGACTGACTCTATACAGACTGTCGACATAAACGCGAGGGTGGAAGGCTTTCTCATAAAAAGGGCCTTCACCGACGGGGCCGACGTAAAGGAAGGTCAGCTCCTCTTCGTCATAGACCCGAGGCCCTTCGAGGCCGACCTCGCCCAGGCCCAGGCGCAGCTAGCGGAAAACAAGGCTTCGCTGTCCTACGCTCTCGAGCAGGTGAGGCGCTACAAGCCGCTCGTCGGCAAGCAGTACATAACGCAGGACACGTACGACGGCTACATAACGCAGGCCGCCGAGTCCCGCGCGGCCGTAGAAGCGGCGGCGGCCAACGTCACGCAGGCCAAGCTCAATCTAAGCTACTGCACCATGTACGCGCCCTTCGACGGACGTATCGGCAGGCGATACGTCGACGTGGGTAACCTCGTAGGCACGCCGGGCCAGGCGACGAAGCTGGCGACCATGGTCCAGCTCGACCCGCTCTACGTCTATTTCAACGTGGCCGAGCGAGACGTCCCCAGGGTCCTTTCCGCCCAGGAAGAAAAGCCGCTCACGGTAAGCGTCCTTCTCCCGGACGAAAGCAAAACCCCCGAAAGCGGCAATATCGACTTCGTAAATAACCAGGTAGACGTCGATACCGGTACCATACAGCTCCGCGCCGTGGTATCGAATACGGCGAAAATGATCCTCCCGGGGCAGTACGTCAAGGTAAGGCTCCTTCTCGTGGAGCAGCCCGATACGCCGCTCGTTCCGCAGAAGGCCATAGGGGAGCAGCAGGGGCAGAAATACGTTTACGTCGTCGACGATAAAAACCAGGTCGAATTCAGGAACGTGACAGTCGGCCCCGACTACGGCGCGTCCACCGTAATAACCGAGGGCGTTAAATCCGGTGAAAGGGTCGTCACGGAGGGGATTCAGAAGCTAAGGCCCGGAATGACCGTCTCGCCGCAGGCGGCGAAGGCGACGCCCGATCCGACGCCGGGGCCCGGATCTCAGGAGAAAAAGGGCGAGTAGCATTTGCTTTCGGTAGCAGACGAGGAGATTTCCATTGGTTGATTTTTTTATTCAGCGTCCGGTTCTCGCAACAGTCCTCGCGATCCTCATAACGCTCGTGGGCGGGATTTCCATACCCATACTCCCGATAGCGCAGTTCCCCGAGATCACGCCCCCCACGGTCAACGTCTCCGCTACGTACACCGGAGCGAGCGCCGAGGTCGTCGAGGAATCCGTCACCGACCCTATAGAAGAGCAGATAAACGGCGTCGAGGGCATGACGTATATGCAGTCCTTCAGCTCGAACGACGGCACGATGAACTTAAACGTCACTTTCGACGTCGGGTACGACCTCGACATAGCCAACGTCGACGTCACTAACCAGGTCCAGCTGGCGACGCCTCTCGTCCCAGCCGAAGTCGGCAAATACGGTATCTCCGTTCAGAAGCAGTCCCCGAGCCTCATACTCGTCGTTCAGCTCATATCCCCCGACGGGAGCCGCGACGACTTATTCCTCAGCAACTATGCCAGCATCCAGATAACCCAGACCCTCCAGAGGGTCCCTGGGGTCGGCAACATCACCATCTTCGGCCAGCGCGAATATTCCATGCGCATATGGATGGACCCTGACAAGCTCGCGAGCCTCGGCTTAACGACGTCGGACGTCGCCGACGCCATATCCGAGCAGAACCTCCAGGTCGCGGCGGGAGCCATAGGCCAGCCGCCCGTTCCCGAGGGTCAGCAGTTCCAGTACACGATAACGACGCTCGGCAGGCTAGAAACCGCCGACCAGTTCGGCGAGATCATCCTAAGGGCCAATCCGGACGGAACGGTAGTCCGCATAAGTGACATCGGCAGGGTCGAGCTCGGAGCCCTCAGCTACAGCCAGGACAGTCAGCTCGACGGACGAACGGCCATCGGCGTAGGCATATATCAGCTCCCAGGCGCGAACGCCCTCGACATCGATAAGCAAATACGCGCGACGATGGAGCAGCTCAAGGAAAACTTCCCCTCCGGAGTCGATTACACGATCGTCTACGATACGACGACTTTCGTCAAAGCCTCTATCGAAGAAGTTCTGATGACCCTCTTCGAGGCGTTCGTGCTCGTGTTCATAGTCGTCTTCGTATTCCTCCAGAATTTCAGGTCTACGCTGATCCCGGCGATAACTATCCCGGTCTCGCTTATAGGCACGTTCGCCCTCATAAACGCATTCGGATTCTCGATCAATACCCTGACCCTGTTCGGCCTCGTCCTCGCGATAGGCCTCGTCGTCGACGACGCCATAGTCGTCGTCGAAAACGTCTCCCGTATATTAGAGGAAAAGGATATATCCCCGAAGGAGGCCACGAGCCTCGCCATGAAAGAGGTCACGGGCCCGATCGTGGCGACGTCCCTCGTCCTCATGGCCGTGTTCGTTCCTGTTTCCTTCATGCCCGGCATCTCGGGCCAGATGTACAGGCAGTTCGCGCTCACTATAGCGTTCTCCGTCGGCATATCGGCCATAAACGCTCTCACGCTGAGCCCCGCCCTCTGCGCCATGCTGCTGAGGAAGGAATCCGGCAGGCAAAAATTCTGGTTCTTCAGGAAATTCGACGAAGGCTTCGACAAGATGAGGAGCCACTACCAGTCCTTCGTTAAAACGGTAAGCATTAAATGGAAGATGGTCGTCCTCGTTTTCCTGGTTCTGATAGGCCTCACCGTGTACATGTTTAAAATAGTGCCCACAGGGTTCGTCCCCGAGGAAGACCAGGGATACTTCATCGTGAACGTACAGGGGCCCGAAGGCTCCTCGCTCCAGCGGACCAATCAAACGGTAGACGAGGTCTACGAAATACTAAAAAACATACCGGGCGTCGAGCACGTGATCACGATATCGGGTCTTAACTTTCTCACCTCGACGTCAGACTCCAACGCCGCCGCCGTGTTCGCGGTTCTGAGCCCCTGGGACCAGAGAAAAACCAAGGAGCTCCAGATAGATTCCATCCTCGCCGAGTCGAGGAAGAAGTTTCAGGGCATAACGAGCGCCATCGTCGTCGCCTTCAACGCCCCGGCGATACAGGGCCTGAGCTCGACTGGCGGCTTTCAGTTCGAGCTCCAGGACAGGACGGACCTCGGCATAGACGTCCTCGCCGAAACCCTCGTGAAGATGATCGAGGAGGGCGAAAAGAGGCCCGAGCTCGTCGGCCTCTTCAGCACCTTCTCGGCCAACACGCCCGGGCTCTACATCGAGCTCGACAGAACGAAAACCAAAACGCAGGGCGTTCCGATATCCGAGGTCTTCAGCACGCTCCAGGGTTATCTGGGCTCGCTCTACGTAAACGATTTCAACCTCTTCGGACAGGTGTTCAAGGTCTTCATACAGGCGGAGGATAAATACAGGGCTTCGATCAACGACATTTCCCGTCTTTACGTGAAATCCATGAACGGAGGGCTCGTTCCCCTCGATACGCTCATCGACGTGACGAGCATCGTAGGACCGCAGACCATTTCCCATTACAACCTCTTCCGCTCGGCGGAGATAGACGGCGACGCAGCCCCCGGCTACAGCTCCGGGCAGGCGATGAAGGCCATGGAAGAAGTCGCCGAGGAAGTAATGCCGGAGGGAATGGGATACGAGTGGTCCGGAATATCGTATCAGGAAATAAAGGCGGGGAACCTTGCGCCCCTCATCTTCGGGCTTTCGCTCGTTTTCGTGTTCCTCTTCCTCGCCGCGCTTTACGAGAGCTGGTCCATGCCGTTCATGGTCATGCTCGCGGTTCCTCTGGCGCTCCTGGGCGCCATGCTCGCGCAGCACATCCGGGGCCTGTCCAACGACATCTACTGCCAGATAGGTCTCGTCATGCTCATAGGTCTCGCTAGCAAGAACGCGATTCTTATCGTCGAGTTCGCGAAGCAGCGCCGCGAAGAAGGGATGGACATCCTTGAGTCCGCACTCACGGCGGCCGAGATAAGGCTCCGGCCGATCCTCATGACGGCGTTCGCCTTCATTCTCGGCGTCTTCCCGCTCGTCACCGCGTCGGGCGCGGGAGCCAACAGCCGTCATTCGCTCGGCACGGCGGTCTTCGGAGGCATGATAGTCTCGACACTCCTCAGCCTCATAATCGTTCCCGTGTTCTACGTCGTGATCCAAACGCTGAGGGAAGGCGGGTTCAAGAAGAAGCAGGCTTGATGGAGCGCTCCGGGTGTAGGCAGGCGAGGGGACACGGTGGTTGAGCACACGGCGCGCTCTACTTCAAAATCTCACCCGTCTTCTCGCTCCATAGCAAGAGATCGAGCTCGTCCATCGGAATGTCCAGGTCCTCGGAAAACTTCCTCAGCCTCTCTTCCGCGGCGATATATCTGTCCCTAGTGCCGGGCGGTTTCGGGCTCTCTATAACGCCCATCTCGAAAAGCGTGTTCAGTATGTGCTTGTCGAGAATCGCGTACCCCGGTAAGCCTATATTACGGAGGAAGTGGCTCGCCTCCTTGTAGCCGATTCCCTTTATGTCCTTGTTCCGGGCGAAGAAGTCCCTTCTTTCGAGCGGGTCAGTGAACGACATCACGAGCCTCCTCATACCGAGCCCGTGCTCGCGCCTGAGATACTCCCTCGTGTGAACTATATAAGCCGGCCTCCAGTTGGGAAACCTGTGCACTCCGGTCATCCTCTGCTGGAGGCTCGCGAGGTCCCCTTCGAGGAGCACGTCCCGGAGCGCCTCGACGGACCTCATTCCCATCTTCGCGCTCGCCCCGGCCGTGCATATGCAAAAGGCAAGCTCCTCGAATATCCTCCCGTCGTCCCCCGATTCGAGAACGAGCCTGAACTCCGAGAGCCTCTCCCCGATCAAATCCCTTTTTTCGGAATATGCCCGTCTCAGCTTTTTGTATTCAGCCCTGCTCATTTGTACCAGTATATGTGAAAACGCCGTTCAGCGTCTTTCGGAAGGAGTTACTTGTAGATGGTCAGGCTCGCGCCGGGCGTCAGCTCGGCCGAGTTCAGGTTGTTCCACTTCTTTATGCTTGCAACCGACACATTATGCTTGCTGGCTATGCCCCAAAGGGTGTCGCCCTTTTTCACTCTGTAGTTTATCGCATCATTGTTGCTCGACGAGCTTGCAGAAGAGGAGCCGCTCCCGCCGGGGATCACGAGCCTCTGTCCCGACCTTATCGTATTCCCGCTGATGTTGTTCGCGCTCTTGAGGGAGGCGACAGATACGCCGTGCCTCGACGCGATACCGCCCAGCGTGTCGCCCGACTTAACAGTGTATCTCGAAGAAGAGCCCGAGCTCCCGGTGCCGGCAGCGGGCGCGCTCGAATAAGAGCCGTCGGCGCCTGGGATGGTCAGCATCTGTCCGCGCTGTACGACGGTGCCCCTTAAATTATTCGCGCCCTGAATCGAGGCCATCGACACGCCGTGCATCTGCGCTATCTTGCCGAGCGTATCGCCCGACTGAACCCTGTAGGTAGCGCCGCTTCCGCCGCTCGTCCTCGACGCCCTTTCGACAGGCGCGCTTTCCGCCGCCTGCGAGGAAGAGGACGAGGAGCCGGGGATGGTCAGCAGCTGCCCGCGCTGCACGACGGTGCCGCGGAGGTTGTTCGCGTTCTTTATGGAAGCCATCGAAACGCCGTGCCTTGCCGCAATCCCGCCCAGGGTGTCGCCGGATTTAACCCTGTATTTAGTCGTCCCTCTCGAAGACGAGGATGAAGCAGTCGAAGCCGATGAAGAGCTCCTTCCGGAATCCACGGAAGCCGTCGAGCTGCCCGCGATGTAGGGGATCGTAAGCTCCTGCCCGGCCATTATCGTCGAGCCCTTGAGCCTGTTGGCGCTCTTTATAGTTGAAACGCTGACGTTATACCTCGAAGCGATAACCCCGAGCGTGTCGCCCGGCTTAACCCTGTAAGTCGTCGTCTTCGTCAGGGCAGTCGAGCCGTAGGACGGCGTGTCGTAGTAACGCCCCGACGCCCCAGGTATCGTCAGAACCTGCCCTGGTTTTATGAGGGAGCCCCTCATGTTGTTCGCGTTCTTGATAGAGCCTATGCTCACTCTGTGACGGGCCGCGATAGCTCCTAGAGTGTCGCCCCTTCTGACCGTATACCTCGCGGTCGATAAATTGTGCTGGGAGCTTGACGACGTCGACGCCGTGCTGACTGAGCCCTTTAGCCCTGGTATCACGAGCGACTGGCCCACCATTACAGTCGAGCCCCTCATGTTGTTGGCTCTCTTTATGCTCGAAACGCTGACGCCGTATTTGCCCGCGATCTTCCCGAGCGTATCGCCCCTTCTGACCTTGTGCCTTCCGGCTACAGTAGTAGTCCTCTGCGCTATAGACGGGCTCACGTCCGCGAGCGCGTAAAGCTCCTTCGTTTTGCCGAGGGCGATCGACGAGTACCCGTTCGGAACGTTGATCTCGTAAGGGCCGCCCGGGGGCGTCGCGTTAAGCAGTATCGCCGGGTTGAGCTCGACGAGCTTATAATGGCTCACGCCTATAACCCGCGCTATATCGTTAAGGCTCTTCTGCGGAGGAACCCTTACCGACTCGTAGAATTCGGCCTCGTGATAGTCGAGGCCAACGAAGCCGTACTTTTCCGGGTTCTTGGCCATTATGAGCGCCGCCATCAGCTTCGGCACATAGTTCTTCGTTTCTGTCGGAAGCGTGTATTCGGATATTTGCCAGAAGTCGTTTATCTGGTACTTGTCTATCGCGGCCTGCACCCTGTCTTCGCCGCAGTTGTATCCGGCGGCGGCAAGCTCCCACGACTGGAACATCGCATAGAGGTCGCTCAAATAGTCGGCCGCGGCTTTCGTTGATTTCTTCGGGTCCATCCTCTCGTCCACCCACTGATCGACACGCAGGCCGTACCTCACAGCCGTCGGCTTTATAAACTGCCAGGGACCGACCGCCGCGGCGTGCGACTCGGCCTTAACGTTAAACCCGCTCTCTATCATCGCCAGGTAAACGAGGTCGGTCGGCATCCCGCGCTGGGTGAGGATCGTGCTCATGAGCGGTATGAACTTTCCGGAGCGTTCGAGCCATATGCTAAAAGAACGCCGCCCCTGGTTCTGGAAATAGACCATGTAATGCATGACCCTTTCGTTAAGAACGACGGGTATCTCGTTCTCCGTATCCGGCACCACGTCCGGGAACTGCTCGAAAATGCTCTCTACGTAGTAGTACGTTTTCCAGCCCTGGATGTGCGGATTGAGCATGAAGAAGCTCGACCTCAGGTCCTCCGAGGGCGGCCCGGACGGGGCGTATTCGTCCACCATCTTTATATCCGGGTGGGCCCCCCCGCTCTCGATGTCGATTCCGGGCATTGCCGACTGGGTTTTTGTAGGGGTGACAGATTTGGCTCCGCATCCTGCTAGGACAAGGGAAAGGGCAGCGGTAAGGAGTAAATACCTGTAAATCATTGGCTTTTTTTTATCATAATTTGAGACAAATGTCAATTTGAGTACCTTTAAGCTTAAGTATTTTTCTTAAATTCGTGAAAATAGGGAGAAATTATCTCCAGTTATTTCAACGCCTTATAGTTCACGCCGGTAAAGTTAAGAAAGTTCTCTACCTATGCCCCGGAATAGTGTCAAAATACACTCAATAAACGGCATCCGCGAAATAGGTTTTAAACTCGGCCGGTTTCATGTTGGCCGCTTTAGCCAGGGCGGCCAGTTTTTTCCTGTCCGTAAGGTCGTTTTCCCGGAGTTTTATCATGTACCTGTCGGCGACTTCATAGGCTTCAGTGCGTATATCGACGAACCTTATCCTCGCCCTGTCCTTTACAGGGTCTATAAGCTCCGAAAAATCTATCGGCACCATTTTCCCGGTCTGTATGGTTATGAGCGCCCCGGTGCCGCCGCCCATGAGAAACTTCACCGCGCTGTATCCGAGCTCGCGCGTATACTTCGCGTCGAACGGTATAGGCGGAGCCGACCTCAGCTCATACCCTATTACCTTGTCGATTATCCTGGTCCCGATCCCCTTTTCTGAAAGGGCCTTCGTCGTCCTTTCCTTGAGCAGCTCGCCGATGTCCACCTCCGAAAGCCTGAGCCGTCCGAAATCGTCCCTCTCGAGGTCGAGCCCAGAGAGATCCTCCTCGTCGAGCTTCTCGGTGAGTCCCTCGGCCAGGATGGCGACGCCGTCCGTTCTCCCCATGGAGAGCCGCTTGATTATCGCCCCTTCGAGCTTCGAAACGAGCTTTCCGAGTTTTATCTTTCCCCTCCCGAACTCTTCGGGAATTATGGTCAGCGTCGCGCCCGACGCCTTCCCTATCCCGAGTGCGAGATGCCCCGTGAGCCTCCCCATCGTCACGACGAAATACCACCTCCCCGTCGTCTTCGCGTCCTCCATCAGATAATGAACGAGCTTCGTCCCGATGTGCCGCGCCGTCTCGTATCCGAAGGTCGGGATGTAAGACGGGATCATGATGTTGTTGTCTATCGTCTTCGGCACGTGCGCTACCCTGAGCTTTCCTCCCGCCTCCTTTTCGAGCCTGTTCGCGAGGCACATCGTCCCGTCCCCGCCTATGGTAATCACGTACCCGACTCCCAGTCTGGCGAGCCCCTTCAGCGTATTCCTCATCCTCTCCGGGCTCGACGCGGGGTTCGCCCTCGATATGCCGATTATCGAGCCGCCGGTGTGATGGATTCTCGAAGTGTTGTGTATGCCGAGCTTCTCGACGCGGGTCGTATCCCCCTCGGCGAGCCACTTAAAGCCGTCCTTTATGCCGAGGACCTCGACGCCCCTGTTGACAGCCTCTATAGTCGCCGCGCTTATGACGCCGTTTATCCCCGGCGCCGGCCCCCCGCCGACAAGTATCGCAAGACGCTTTCCCGTTCTCTTCTTCGTGTCAGACATGTTCCCTCGCACTCAAAATAATTTTCCGGATTATACTAAAGCCCGCACGGGTACTAACCGCCTCAGTGATAGAATCTCCTCCCGCTCCCGACAGCCTGGAGTCCGCCCTTCACGAAAAATCTCACGAGTATGAGCCCGGCGACGAACCCGCCAATATGCGCCCAGAACGCGACCCCGCCCGTATCCCCCGTTTGTCCGAGCGAGCTCACCCCGCTCAGGAACTGTATTATGAACCATATGAATATGAACACCGCGGCCGGAATGTGTATCAGCTGTATGAAGAAAAATATCGGTATCAAAGTCAATATCTTCGACCTCGGAAAAAGGGTGATATACGCACCGAGGACGCCCGATATTGCGCCGCTCGCCCCCACCATCGGTATCGCGGAACTGACGTTCGTCAAAAACTGCATTGCAGCCGCCGCGAAGCCGCATATGAGGTAAAAGGCGAGATACCCGACGTGCCCCATCCTCGACTCCACGTTACCGCCGAATATGTAAAGAAAGAGCACGTTCCCGATCAGATGCAGCCAGCCGCCATGGAGAAACATGGAAGAAAAGAAGGGATATATCCTCTCGCCGAGTGTAAACCCCGGGGCGAAAACGTTGGCCGGTATGAGCCCGTAAACGTCTATGAAAGCGCTCAATCCCGTCCCTAGCGAATATTCGTAAATAAAAACCAGAATGCAGGCCGCTATAAGTGTTATATTAACGAAGGGGATACCCGGCGTCGAAGTCGTATCTCTGAGCGGTATCATGCCGTTAGATTATACATATCGGGCGCAGGGCAGGCCACTTGTATTAAGCGCCCGATGCCTTAAAATGCTAGGCCATGCGCCGGTCGGCGCTGAAGGGGCACAATGTTTCAGAAGCTGAGAACGGATCTCGTAAAGAAGCTCGCCGGCATAAGGCTCGTCCTCGTAAACGCGGACGGGTTCGCCCGAGGGAGTGAGAACGGAAACGGCATCCTTCCCGACGGTAAATACATATCCGCCCTCAGGGAGAGCGGCGTCGAGTTCGTGGCCTTTTCGAAGTCGAAGTCTTTAGCCGCGTCGTCCGTCGCGGAGTCGCTCGGGATAGAGCTCAGGGAGGGCGTCACGGAGGCTCTCGGGCTCTACGATGCGCTGAAATCCGAGCTCGGCGTCGCCGACAAGGACGTCGCCTTCATCTCAGGCGACGAATCCGACATCCTCCTGATAGCCCGCGCCGGATTTTCCGCCGCCCAGCCGGAAGCCCCGCTCGGCGTCAAGTCCCGCTCATATTTCGTCACATACCACTCCGGCGGCCCGGCCGTCGGCGAGATAGCCTCCCTCATTTACACCGCCAAAAAACACCCCGGCGGCTGGTCCGAATAGAAGCCCCTCGCTTGTGATAAAATATCCCAAATGGGGTTTCAGGAGCTAACCGCGGACATTAAACGGCGCGCACGCGCGCTCGGCTTCGACCTCGTCGGCATATCCCCGGCGGGGCCGCTTCCCGACAGCCAGCGCTACAAGAACTGGCTCTCGATGGGACACGCGGGAAAGATGCACTATCTCGAGCGCCGCGTCGAGAGGCGGGAGGACGTGCGGAACATACTCCCCGGCGCAAAGTCCGTTATAACCTGCGGGCTCAACTACAACTCAGGCGCGCCATATTCGACAGACTGCCGCGATAGCGGGAAGGGCTGGATAGCGCGCTACGCCTGGGGCGACGACTACCACGATGTGATGGACGAAAAACTCGCGGCCCTCTCTGATTTCATACGGACGGAAACCCGGGGTTCAGCGGAGATCATGCGCTACTCCGACACCGGCCCCGTCCTCGAAAGGGCGCACGCCAGGTACGGCGGCGCAGGATGGATAGGCAAGAATACCTGCCTCATAAACCAGGAAACGGGCTCGTGGATTTTTCTC
>CAZPHQ010000009.1:0-91884 GCA_964586675.1 uncultured Spirochaetia bacterium
AGAAGAGGGAATACGCCTACGGCCTCGACGCCGTCCTGAAATGGGTGGCGCGGAAACAGGACAACCTCGTCGGCATACTGAACGGCATCGACTACGAAGAATGGGACCCGGAAAAAGACCGTTATATATTCAAGAACTACGGTCCTCAGAGCCTCGCGCAGAAGCCAGTCAACCGCGAAAAGCTCAAGGAAGAGCTCGGACTCGATCCCTCGGGCGACAAGCCCCTCCTGGGCGTCGTCTCCAAGCTCACCGAGCACAAGGGTACAGACCTTCTCCTGGAATCCATACCCCAGATCATCGACCTCGGCTACCAGATAGCCGTCGTCGGCGCGGGCGACGAAAAGTACGAGCATGCCGTTTCCCGCGCCGGAAAGAGGTTCGGCAAAAACCTGTCAGTTACGATAGCCGTCGACAACACCTCCCTCGAAAGGAAGGTCTACGCCGGCTCCGACATGTTCCTCGTCCCTTCCCGCTTCGAGCCCTGCGGCCTCGGGCAGATAATCGCCCTCCGCTACGGGACGGTACCCGTCGTAAGGGGCACGGGCGGGCTCCTCGACACCGTCCGCGACTACACCGAAGACCCGTCCGACGGAAACGGGTTCATCTTCTACGAATTCTCCACCGTGAGCATGCTCGACGCCATCCTCCGGGCCATTTCGGCCTACGAAGACAAGGCCGCCTGGAAGAAGCTCCAGACGAGGGCCATGCGGGAGGACTATTCCTGGAAGGCGTCCGGCAAAAAATACCTCGGCCTCTATAAAGAAACCATGGACCGGAAGCCCGCCGTATCCGGTGCGAAACGCTAGATATTTTCAAACCTGGCGAAATACCGCCGCAATCTTCCTACCGCCTGCAACATTTTATACATATAGATGGTTTAATATGGTAGTGTTGTATTTACAGGCGTGAGGTGCCCGATACATGAAAAAAAGACTGGCTGTTATCGCATTGGTCGTAATGCTTCTGGTGGGGTTTGCGGCGGACGAAAAGGCGCGCGCGAACACGGCTGTCAGCTTCAATATGTTTTACAGCTCACTTTCCCCATACGGCAACTGGGTCCCGATGGATTACGGATACGCATGGTCCCCGACAGGTGTAGGGCCCGGATGGCGTCCCTACATGGACGGGCAGTGGGTATGGTCCGACCTCGGGTGGACGTGGTCGTCTTACGAGCCCTGGGGCTGGGCGACTTACCACTACGGCAGATGGGTTATGGACCCTGCCTACGGCTGGCTCTGGATTCCGGGCACGACGTGGGCCCCCGCATGGGTCTCGTGGTACCAGACCCCGGGCTACGTCGGATGGTCTCCGCTCCCCCCCGATAATAATTTTTTCCTCTCGATAGGCGTCGGCGTTGGCGGCGGTGGCTACTACGGCGGTGGCTACTACGGCGGTGGCTACTACGGCGGTGGCTACTACGGAGGCGGATACTACGGAGGCGGATACTACGGCGGGGGAGGGTACTACCCCGGCTATTACGGCGGCGGAAACTATTTCCGCTTCAACTACTACGACTACGGATACGGTTACAAGCACGGGAAGTATGGAAAAGACTATGGCAAGTACCGTCGTCACGACAAGGGATATTACTACGACAACGACTACTACGCCCCCGGCGAAGAGTGCGTCTTCGTCCCCGAGGACAAGTTCGGGTATAGAAACGCCAAGCTCGTCGCGGTCGGCGTAGACAAGAACCGGGACCTCGTTACGAACCGGAACCTCAGAAACGTTACCAATATAAAGGTCGACGAAGGGGGCAAGGTATATAACCTCGGTCCCGACAGAACCGTGCTCGAAACCTCGGGCAGGGCGAAGATCGAGCGTGTAAGCCTCGTCGATAGCGACCTAGCGACCGTCAGGGATAGAAGCGTGCGCGGACGCTCCGCGAACGAGAACGGAAAGTTCGCGGTCTACAGGCCCAATATCGAAAGGAAGGAAGGCGAGAATCCCTTTTCCGCCGAGCCCGTATATAACCCGGGACAGCGAGACAGGAACAACGGCGCTTCCGGCACGGACCGTGCGTCACTCGATCGGGGCAGCCTGAATCCCGGTCAGAATAACCTGAGGACGGGTTCCCGCGGCGGAAACGATTTCACGACGGGCGGCGTCAGGAATCCCGCAGGCAGCGGCGCGCTTGAGAATAGCGGCGGCCCCGGCGAGTACGGCGTCATAAGGAGAAACGGCTCCAGGAACGGCGCGCCTGAAAACCAGCGCCTGGGCTCGATACAGAACGAAAGGCCGGGAATGACTCCCAACGGGCTCGCACCGAACGGCGGCGCAATGATGCGGCCGCAGAGGGGCAACGTCAACACGGGTCCCGAGGCCCCGGCTATAAGCAGGCCAGAGAATTCCGGTCCGGTAATGAACCCCCCTTCCGCCAGCCGTCCGCAGAACTACGGACCCGGCGGCAACGGCCCTTCGATGAACCGCCCGCAGAATTTCGGGCCCGGCCAGGGGCCGGTTTCGAGGCCGGAGATCGACCGCCAGTCCGGCCCGTCCATGAACAGACAAAACTATTCGCCGTCGGCGAGCCGCCCACAGAGCTACGCTCCGACTATGAACCGGCCTTCGAATAACAGGCCGCAGATGAACGAAAGGCTGGAGGGCCCGGGTCCCCGGTCAATGATGAGGCCGGATAATTTCGCCCCGGACGCGGGCAGGCCGTCGATGAACCGTCAGCAGAGCTACTCGCCACAGAGAATGAGCGCGCCTACGCTGGAGACGCAGAGAAGCGCCCCCTCGATGGACAGGCAGTCCATGAACAGGCAGCAGAGCAGCCCCTCCAGGATGAGGGCGCCTGAAAGACAGTCCGCCCCGGTAATGAGAAACATCAGCGCACCGGCTCCGCGTCAGAGTTACGACAGGGGCGGCTCGAGGCAGGGCGGTCGTCAGAGCGTCCAGCCCCGGAGCAACAACAGCCGGCCCTCCGGCGGCAGCGTCAGGAGCGGCGGAGGCGGGGGCAGCAGGCAGAGCTACGACAGGGGAAGCTCCCGGTCGTCCGGCGGCTCCATGAGAAGCGCGCCTAGCAGCTCTAGGGGCGGAAGCGGCGGAGGTCGGTCCTTCAGGGGCTCCTCCGTCAGGGGCCGTTAAGCCCGGCTCTCAGCCGTTCCGGGCGAAAGAGTGAATTCTCGTTCGCCGTCTGCTAGAATATCCGCCGTGAACGGCAGACATAAACCGGAAGTTCTTCATATCTCAGATATAGACGAAAAGGCCGCGTCACTCCTCCTCGAATCGGGGCGGGGAGTGATCGGCCTTAAAATTTCTCTGGCGGACGACGAGGGGAATGTCCTCGTCTCGGCGTTCGACCCCGGCGCGGACACGATACCCGGCGAAGGCGTCGACTTTGACCTCTCGCCCTGCGAATGCGCGGGGCTCGACGACAGCGGAGCGTCGATGCTCCTGTCCGTCCCCGTCCACGCAAGCTCGGCTCGCGAGTTCTTCGACCTCATGCTCTCCGGCTGCCCGGCTCTCGAATGCCTCGTCTCTTTTACGGGAAATGCATGGAAGATAGTGGTCACGTCCGCGCGCGAAAATCCCTGAAGGCGCAGCGCTCGTCTCTATATTTGTCGGAATAAATCAGTGCGGTTAAATCAATACCTGTGCAGAACCTGGTAGAAGGTATCCCTCTGTGCGGGGACGAATCCGGAAGACCTTATCATGTGAACGAGGTCGTCGACAGTCGAGCGGAGCTTGTTCTCGGCGCAGCAGAGAACATTCTCGTCGAAGAGAGTTCCGCCGAGGTCGCTGGCCCCGTAGTGCATCGAGAGCGTACCCATCTTGTTTCCCTGGGTAAACCACGACCCCTGTATATGAACGAAGTTGTCGAGATAAATCCTCGAAAGCGCGAGCACCCGTAGATACCTGTCGCCGCTCACCTCGTTCGGGAGCTTCCTTTCAAGGAAAGTATTCTTGGGCTTAAAGGTCCAGGGTATGAAGGCGAGGAAGTTGCCCGTCTCGTCCTGAAGCTCCCTCACACGCTCCAGGTGTTCGAGTATGTCCTCGTCCTCTTCGAAATGGCCGAACATCATAGTCGCCGTCGTCTTGAACCCCTGGAGGTGCGCCTCGCGGGTAACCTTCATCCACTGATCGGCGTCTATCTTGAGAGGGCTTATTTTCTTCCGTATGCGGTTCGACAGCACCTCCGCGCCGCCGCCCGGTATAGTCCTGAGGCCCGCGTCCCAGAAACGGCTCAGAACCACTTCAGTCGTAAGGTCCGAATACTTCGCTATGGCGCTTATCTCGGGTGCCGAGAATGCGTGAAGGTGAAGCCCGGGTATCTCTTCCCGGGTCCTTCTTATTATGTCGATGTAGTAGTCGAGGGTGATGTCCTTGTTGTGCCCGCCCTGGAGGAGAACGGTCGTCGCCCCGTTGTGGTAGGCAGTCCGCATCACCTCTATCATCTTGTCGACGCTGTGGGCATATGCGTCGTGAGCCCCGGCCGGACGCCAGAACGCGCAGAAAAGGCACTCAGTATCGCACACGTTGGTGTAATTAGGGTTGGTGTCGGCGACGAACGTGACGAGCCCTTCGGGATGGAACTTCCGTCTCACCGAATCGGCAACGGAGCCCATCTGTATTGTGTCGGCGTTCTTTAAGAGATGGAGCCCCTCTTCGCGGGTTACGCGCCCCCCCTCGAACACCTTACCGAATATCTCCCTCACGTCCATAACTTATTTAGTGAACCTTAAACACGTGTTTCTGTCAATCGCCTTTAAGAGACTGTGTATAAACGCTTTCGCGCCGTGCTCGGATCAGGTGAAAAGCTGCTACAGCCATGGACGCGCCTATGAACGGCGCAGTGAGATATATCCAGAGATATTCCAGCCTCATCGCGGCGACTGCCGGTCCGAGCGACCGGGCGGGATTCATCGACGCCCCGGAAACCGGCCCCGCGAACAGGGCTTCGAGCCCGACGACAGCGCCAACGGCGCACCCGGCCATGATCCCCTTTTCCTTACTCCCCGAGGCGGCGCACAGTATCACGAACATGAGATAAAAGGTCAGTATCGCTTCGAGCGCGAAGGACTGCATCGCCGGCCCGGAGGGCGTCGTCCCGCCAAGCCCTTCGCTTTCGGGGAAGAGCGCCTTTAGCGCGAAGCTCGCCGCGACAGCACCTATGCACTGGCTTCCGACATAGGGCAGGACTTTCTCTTTAGGGAAGCGGCGGGCGAGCCAGAACCCGACGGTCACGGCGGGGTTTATATGGGCTCCCGATACGTCGCCGACAGCGTAAATAACAGTCATGACGATAAGCCCCCACACGGCCGCCACGCCCCCGTGCGAGATCACCCCGCCGTATATATCGTTGACTATTATGGCCCCGGTCCCTGCGAAAACGAGCATGAAAGTACCGAGAGCCTCGGCGAAATAAATCCCTGAGCTTTTTTTCAAGGAATCCTCTATCGTGCAGATTTACGACTGTCGAGAGAAGTCATACGGCCTTCAGCTTTTCTCCGGCGTCGATCTCGGCCACCCAGTCCGAGATCCTCTTCTTTATGGCGTCCCTGATTTCCCTTATCCTCTCCAACTTTTCCTCGTCGCTTCCCGTGAACGTGGAAGGGTCCGGAAAGCCCCAGTGGATCCGCTCCCTGGTTCCGGGGAATATGGGGCACGACTCGGCCGATGTCTCATCGCAGACGGTGACGACGTATGTAAAGAACTTCCCATCCTTCAGAAGGTCGAACGCAGATACCGTCTCCTTGCCGGAGATGTCGATTCCTTCCTCCGCCAGCGCTTTCACGACGAGCGGGTTTAAAGCGCCCGGCTCCAGCCCCGCGCTCGCGGCCTCGAACCTGTCCCCCGCCATCTTGCGCAGCAGCTCTTCGGCCATCTGGCTCCGGGCCGAGTTGTGTATACAGATGAATAGAACTTTTTGTCTGATCATTTATCGTCCTCCTTTTCGTTTTACGGTAACGAAGCAGCATGAGGGATCGACAGCCCCGCTCCCCGTGCAGCATTCGGCGAATAGGAACCGGAGCAATCCCTCCATACCGGGGCAGTTCACCATGTACCTGAGATATGTTCCTTCCCGCTTTACAGTCACAACGCCTGCATTCTTCAACTTCTCCAGGTGGTGGGAGAGTGTGGAGCCCGGAATCCCGAGCTCGCCCTGTATGTCGCCCGCCACCATCCCGGCCGGATGCGCAAACAGAAGGAGCCTTACGATACGGAGCCTCTGCTCGTTCCCCATCGCGGACATCATTTCGGCATAATCTCCAGCAGCATCATCGTCATAAGCTAATATTTCCATATTACTAGAATACTCGAAATATATGATCTGGCAACTCCCGATCAAAATAGCACGCCGGGGAGATAAACTGTTGAGAGAGAGCCTCCGCGTGTGTAGATTATTTACTTAATGCATTTCAGTAGAGCACTTCTTCTCCTCGTCATTTTATCGCTCCCCTTCGGAAACAGTCTGTCCAGAGCCGAAGACGCCCCTGGCAGCGAAGCGATGTCCATCTACTCCGGCGGCCAGAGGGTCGGCGAGTCGGTCTATACCATAAAAAGGGAAGGGGATTCCGCCGAGGTCTACGAGAAAACCTCCCTCAGGATAAAGCTGATGGACAGGGTTCAGGACGTCAGCACCGAGGGGCTCTACCATCTCACGGGCGGCGAGGTGAAGTCTTTCGAATACGAGTTCGAATCCACCGCCGGGGTGATGAAGGTCACCGGCAAGAAAGCGGATGGGGGCTACACTATAAAAGTTGATTCCGTTTCGGGCGGAAGCGATCTCTTTTTTAGAGCCTCTTTGGCCCCGATACCGGCGGCGCTCATTCCCGAGTGGCTTTCGGCGCAGGGCCTCAAGGCCGGGCAGGAGTATAGAGTTTCGGTCATGGACCCGCTTACGATTGTCACAGGCGGCGGCGAGAACTCCCTCCTCACGGTGCACAAAATTATAACCCGCGAGAAGGTCGAGGTGCCCGGCCTCGGGAGCTTCGATGCGTGGAAGATAGTCTCCGACGTCTCCGGCATGGAAATGACGTCCTGGCTGACAGACTCCGGTCTCGTCGTTAAGCAGGAGATGCCCCCCGGCCTCACCGCCTACAAAGACGCCGAAGGCGGCGCCAGCGCCGGGCTCGAGGTCTTCGACATAACGGACATAACATCCATTCCGTCCAGCAGGAAGCTCGACGACCCGCGCGGGACGACATACCTCAAGGCCGAGATAACGGGCCTCCTGCCGGAAGACGGCTTTAAGCTCGCGGACGGCTACAGGCAGTTCACGGACGGCAATATTATAGAGATAAAGGCCGGGGGGCCGGAGAAGAATGGCTCCTACAAAATCCCCTACGAGGGCGGCCTCGGGGAATACATGGGCCCGGGCCCGCTTGTAGACAGCAGAGCCCCCGAGATCGTGGCTGCGGCCTCAGAGATTATAGGAGGCGAGAAGGACGCCGCGAAGGCGGCGGCCCTCATAAATAATTGGGTTTTCTATAATATAAAAAAGGAGGGGACAGCCAGCGTGCCCAACGCGCTGGACGTGCTCAAAACCCGCTCCGGCGACTGCAACGAGCACGCCGCTCTTTACGCCGCGCTGGCCCGCGCCGCGGGGATTCCCACGAAGACGGTGTCAGGTACAATATACATCGACGGCAGGTTCTATTATCACGCGTGGAACGAGGTATACGTAGGCAAATGGGTAGCGGTGGATCCGGCCTTCGGGCAGATGCCGGCAGACGCCACGCACATAAAATTCATCGAGGGAAATTTGAGCGACACCTCCCGAATAATGAAAGCCGTGGGTAAAATTAACCTCAGCATTCTGGAAGCATCCCGATGACCGATAGAACCGGAAAAGAGCTTCTCGCAGCGGCGCTGGCGATCATGCTGCCCCTCGTCGCGCTCACGGCGTGCGCCCCCAAATCGGCGAAGACAATAGACCCGATGAACCCCGAGGCCCCGTTCGTCTCGGAAGAGAAGCCGAAGAACGCCGCCTACTATCATTTCGCCATTTCACGGATGCTCTACCTCGACGGCAAAAACGCCGACTCTCTACGCGAGCTCGAATACGCCGAGCTCGCCGACCCGAAATCGGCCTACCTCAAATACAACCTCGCGCTCATGTACATATCCGAGGGCAGGATGACGGACGCCCTCACCAAGCTAGAGGAGTCCATAAAGATCGGCCCGGATTTCGCGCCGTCTTACACCCTCCTCGGAAGGGTATATGCCTCCTCGCAGGAACCCGAGATGAAGGACAAATCCGTCACCATACTCAACAAGGCCGTCGAGCTCGACCCGAACGACGCCGAGTCGCTCCTCTTCCTCGCCATAATAGATACGGAGGCGGGAAATCTCGACGCCGCCGAGGCCAAGTTCGAGAAAATAACGGAGCTCTATCCGGAAAGTGAAAAGGCATACTTCTTCCTGGGCCGCCTCTTTTACGAAAAAGGCGATTACGCCGCCGCCGAGGCGAGCTATAAAAAGGCCCTCGAAATCAATCCGGGCTTCGGCTCTGCCCTCGTCGAGCTGGCGATTGTATACGAGCAGCAGGGTCGTATGAAGGAATCAGAGCAGATATACAGGGACGTCATCGTCCTTTACCCGAACAGTCTCGAATCCTATGTCCGCTACGGCAATTTCCTCTTCCGCGTAAACCGCGTCGAGGATGCCCGCGAGCAGTTCGAAAAGGCCGAAACGCTCGACTATCAGAATCCCGACTTAAAGCTCCGTCTCGGCCTCCTCTATATAGAAAGCAGGGATTTCGATAAAGCCATAGAAGAGTTCAGGCTCATACTCCTCGGGAACCCGGACGACGAAAGGGCGAAGTACTATCTGGCGCTCGCATACGTCGAAACGGGCAACTACGAATCTGCCGTTCAGCTTCTCGACTCTATAGGACCGGAATCGGAGTTCTACGACGCGAGCCTCGTCCAGAGGGCCTACGTCCTGGAGAAGCAGGGCTCTCTCGCGGAATCTCTCCGTATAATGGAGCAGGCCTATCAGCGCGAGCCCGGGAACGAAGTCATAGTGAATTACCTCGGCAGCGTTTACCGAAAGCTCGGGCGCGACGAAGACGCCGTTACGCTCTACAAAAAATTTCTCGAAACCTCCCCGGAAAGCCAGACGATATACTATTCGCTCGGCGTCACATACTACCTCCTCGACGACGAAGTGAAATCGATCGAAACGATGAAGGAGCTCATCAGGATAAATCCCGAGCACGCCGACGCGCTCAACTTCGTCGGATACACCTACGCCGAGCGCGGCGAGAATCTCGATGAGGCCGAGGCGCTCGTGAAGAAAGCGCTCGCCCTGTCGCCCGACAAGGGCTATATCCTCGACAGCCTTGGCTGGGTCTACTACAAAAAAGGCCGCTACGACGAGGCCATAGCCGTTTTAAAGGAAGCCGCGGCGAAGCAGCCGGACGACCCGGCCATATACGAGCACCTGGGCGACGCCTACTCCGCCGTCGGCGACCATGAAACGGCGCTCGGCTACTACCGTCAGGGCCTCGATCTTATCTCGGAGGAAGAGTCGCCGGACGCCGACGAAACGGAGCTCCGGGCAAGACTCATGGAAAAAATAAACCGCCTGACTCAAACCCAGGGGATCAGAAGCGAGCTGTGAATCCCCGATCGTTCCCGCTGATTCTCGTAGCACTTCTGCTCGTTCTCTCGGCCTCGTGCGCGCCGAAGGGGCCGGTAGAAGGGCCCGGAGAAATGACAGCGTCGGAGGCTGCGTCGAAAGCCGCGCTTTTAAACAGCAGCGTGAAATCGGTCAAAGGCCTCGCCCGGGTCAGCATCTCCGCCCCCGGCGAAAAGATATCCTACACACAGGTAACGGTCGCGAGCGAGCCCGACAGGATAAGGCTCGAAGCGCTCAATCCCTTCGGCAGCACCGTCGGCTTCATATCCTCGGACGGAGAGAGCATATACGTCATCTCTTCCTCCGGCCGCGACGTTTACGGCGGCGACGAGGAATTCGACCTCGCATACATATATCCCGGGCTCAATCTCAGTGTAACGGCCGAGAGTCTCGTCAACATCGTTCTCGGTAGGCTTCCATACAACGTATTCTCCTCAGGGAGAACGCCCGTGCTGAGCACGGACGGCCCGCTACTCAAGCTCGTTTACGCGGGCGCGGCGGGGGGCGGTGAAGATATCGTCTGGCTCGACCCGTCGACCTTCAAGGCGCGAAAGGCCGAGTTCTCCCTCGAGGGCGGGAGAACGGCGTCGGTGTCCTACGAATATTTCGGAAGTCTCGTCGCGGGGCACTACTTCCCCCGGAGGATAGAGTTCGAATCGAAGGGGCTCTCTATAACGCTCGTATACGACGAAGGGGTCGAAGTGAACGTGCCCGTGGATTCGTCCCTCTTCCGTCCGTCGGCGTCTTCGGGGGCGATTGCAAATAACCGGCCTGAAAATTATAATTAACGCGAGACAGTCATACTCATTCTCGTCGTCATACAGGATAAATAACTCATACCCGAGCGAGGTCATCGTACGGTGCCGCAAAAAGAATTGGCAAGGGAATTTACTGTAAAGAACAAGCTCGGCCTTCATGCGAGAGCAGCCGCCGCGTTCGTGAGGCTCTCCGGCAGGTTCGTGAGCGACGTAAAGCTGTCGAAGGACGGCTACGAGGTAGACGGCAAGAGCATTCTCGGCGTACTTTCGCTGGCCGCCGCCAAGGGAAGCATGATTAAGGTCGTAACGAGGGGGGAGGATTCGGAGAGCGCTATGGACGAGATCGGCGCGCTCATCGAAAGCGGATTCGGAGAAGGAATATGAGGGTAGAGAGAAAAGGCATCCCGATCTCGGGCGGCATCGCCCTCGGGAGGGTCGTGCTCCTCGACAGGTCGAGAATGATAGTCGAGCGCAAGCAAATAGACCAGGCCTCGGTGAGCCCCGAAAAGGAAAGATTCATGTCCGCCGTCGGCCGCTCGAAGGCCGAGCTGCTGTCGATAAAAGACGGCACGAGCTCGACAGAAGAAGGCGACCATCTCCACATCCTGAACCTCAACATAATGATGCTCGAAGACGAGCTCCTCTCTAGCGAAGTGCTCGGCCTCATAGAAACCGAAAAGGTAAACGCCGAGTGGGCAGTGAATTCCGTCCTTTCGAGGAAAAGCGAGAAGTTCCGTAACGTCGAAGACCTTTACATGAAAGAGCGCCTCGCCGACATCTACTACCTCGGCGAGAGGATTCTAAGGAACCTCCGCGGAACGGGCGGCGAGGCCCCCCGGCTCGGAAAGGACGCAGTCCTCGTCGCGCACGACGTGTCCGCCGTGGACGTCGTCGAGTATACGAAACACGGCGCCATGGCCATAGTGACGGACATCGGCGCCTCCACGTCCCACAGCGCCATCGTCGCCAAGTCTGTCGGCGTCGCGGCCGTCATGGGCCTCGAAGACATCACCCTCCGCGCCTGCCCGGGCGACAGGATATTCGTCGACGGCTTCAGCGGAACTGTCATCCTCGACCCGGGCGAGCACGAGCTCGAAGGCTTCCGGAAGCTCAAGTCCGACTACGCCGCCCTCGAAAAGAAGCTCCTAGATTATGCGAAGCTCCCCGGGCGGACTCTCGACGGGAGGGAAGTCCGGGTGAACGCCAACATCGACCTCACCGACGAGCTCGGCCACGCCGTCTGCTTCGGGGCGGAAGGCATAGGCATGTACAGAACGGAATTCCTTTTCACGAAGTCCGCGCATTTCCCGGGTGAGAAGGAGCAGTACGAGAGCTACAAGAACGTCATCACCGCGCTCGATTCACCGATCGTAACGATTCGAACGCTCGACATCGGCGGCGACAAGTTCCCTGCCGGCATGGAGCCTTCGAGGATGCTCAACCCGGCCCTCGGCCTCCGTGGCATAAGATATTCTTTAAGAGACGTCGAAACCTTCGAAACCCAGATAAGGGCCATACTCAAGGCCTCTGCCTCTGCCGGAAAGAAGGCCAGGATTCTCCTCCCCATGATCTCCGGCATAAGCGAGCTCAGAAAGTCGAAGGAGATAATTTCCGAAGTGGCGTCCGGCCTCGGCGTGGGGCCGTCCTGGGCGGTGGGAGTAATGATAGAAACCCCTTCGGCGGCGATAATGGCTTCGGATATAGCCGCCGAGTCCGATTTCCTCAGCATCGGCACCAACGACCTCATTCAATACACCCTCGCGATAGACAGGGTCAACGAGCACGTCTCCTACCTCTATTCCCCGTTTCACCCGGCTCTCCTCAAGCTCATAACCGGGGTCGTCGACGCGGCCCGTCCCCACGGCATACCCGTCGCGGTCTGCGGTGAGATGGCGGGGCAGCTCCCGTGCGTGCCGCTGCTCGTGGGCCTCGGAGTCGGCGAGCTCAGCATGAATACGCACTCCATACCGAAAGTGAAAAAGCTTCTGAGCTCGATCACGGAAAAAGAATCGAAGGAAATAGCCTCGGCCTCCCTCGGCCTCAAAACAGAGGCCGAGATAAGAGACTTCGTCACGAGAGAAGTGATAAAGAAATGGGGCGGCGCGCTGCCTCCCGAATTCATAGAGGAGATAGTTCTCTCCTCCTGACCCGCCGGCATGAAACCCCCGCTGTAAACAATCCATCACCGACTCTTGTACAGATTCGAGCAGCCGCACCGGCGCCTGGGGCGTTTGTCCCGCATAAGCTCCCGCCAAGGCTTGTTTCTTCTCTACCGGCACGCTAATTGCCAATACACCACGTAAAAATTATTTCGAGGAGAGCGGCCATGCAAACATTACAGGATCTCTTCATGAATCAACTGAAAGACATTTACTACGCTGAGAAGGAGATAATTAAAACCCTTCCGAAGATGGCCGGGGCCGCGTCGCAGTCTTCGCTCAAAAAGGCATTCGAGCATCACCTCGAAGAGAGCGAGCGGCACATCGAGCGGATCGAGCAGGTCTTCGAAATGATGGGCGAAAAGGCCTCGGGAAAGAAATGCGACGCCATTGTAGGCATAATCGACGAGGGGAAGGAATTCATTAAAAACAGTAAGAAATTCAATCCCGACGTCAACGACGCCGGGCTCATAGCGGCCGCGCAGCGGGTCGAGCATTACGAAATAGCGGTTTACGGCACGCTCCGGGCCTTCGCCGAGCACCTCGGGCAGGAGCACGCTGCCGAGCTGCTGCAGCGGACGCTCAACGAGGAAAAACAGGCCGACGAAAAGCTGACCGGCATAGCAGAGTCCACGATTAACGAAAAAGCCGCGGACGCTTGACGATAGAGCAAAAATTCAGGAACCCATACCTCATGCCTCAGCCGGGGAAGGAGACGCGACACGAAATCCGGCTCCTCTCCCCGGCGCCTTTTTTTAACTGCTTTTGACTGCAGGTTCGAAGTAATTTCCCGGATAAGAGAAAACCCCGAGGGCCGAATTTCGGTATTGGGCAACGCCGCGGCCCGGTTTTTACAAGGCTTTCCGCGGCTCCCTTCGATTCTTCGCCCCGGGTGGAGGCGAAAGCCGAGTTTTCCGTGTATATTTAAGTCCCTTCAAATATGGATCTAGAGTATTTCATAAAAGGAATCATAGTCGGCATAGTAATCACCGCTCCTATAGGCCCCGTAGGCGCGCTGGTCGTCCAGCGCACTATAAACAGGGGACGCATGGCCGGTGTGCTCTCCGGGCTCGGGGCTGCGGTCGGCGACGCGATATACGGCATAGTCGTGGCGTTCAGCCTCACGTTCGTCTCCGAATTCCTCATGAACCACGAGGTATGGGTTCACATAATAGGCGGGATAATTCTTGTTGTTTTCGGAGTCAGGGTCTATATATCCAAACCGCGCTCGCTCGAATCCCAAAAGAACGGAAGGAGCCATTTCGGCAACTTCGGCTCGGCGCTTCTTCTCACGCTTTCAAACCCGATGGTAATCCTCTCCATCCTAGCGCTATTCGCGATACTCGGCATAGCGGAGCCGGCCGACTACTACAGAACCGCCGCCATACTGGTCGCAGGAATATTCGTCGGGTGCTTCGTGCTCTGGACAGCGCTCTGCTACTTTATCTCGAACCTCAGGGGCAGGCTCAGCGAGAAAAACCTCGTCCTGATAAACAAGGTCACGGGCCTGCTCATCCTTGCCTGCGGGGCCTACGCGTTCCTCAGCCTTATAAAGCACCCCCCGACCTAGCCGGAGATCACTCTCCCTCGCCCAGGTCGACTATATCCGGCGGCTTTCTGTCCCTGAATATTATGAGGAATATGACCCCTACGAGTATCGCCGCGCCGCCGAGGAGCTTCACGACGGACGGTATCTCGTCGAATATAAAATAAGAGAGGAGGACGACGAAAATGCTTTCCATCGGGAGGACAGCCGTCGTCCTCGATACGTCTATCATCTTTATAGCCTGGAACTGGCAGGCCTTCGCTATATAGGCCCCCGTGATACCGCCGAGCGCCATGTAGACAAGGTCGACTATCCCCGGCGTCCTGTATGTGCCTACAGCGAGAATGTATAGGAGGAGGCATATCGATACCCCGAGCGCGCGCATGTTGGCGACGGTCAGCATGTTCAGCTCCTGCCCGACCTTCTTCACGCTGAACGAGAGGCACGAGTAAAAGAACGCGGCCCCGAGCGCGGTCAGCGTCCCCATGAGGAGCGAAAAATCCCTCTGCCACGCGACTACTATGCCGCCCGTAATCGTTATGACGACGCCTACCAGCTCGCCCCTGTTCAGCCTCTCCCCAAGGAATATCATTCCGAGCATCAGCGAAAACAGCGTCTGCGCTTTCATGAGAAAAGAGGTGAGCGGTATGCCTATGGTCTTTATCGACGAGATCCAGAGCGCGGCCCCTATGGCAGTGAGGACGGAGCTGTATATGAATATCCTGGTGTACTTCGGAAGGCGCTTTATCTCGGCCCTCTGGGAAGGTATCGCCATCACGACGAACATCGAGCAGACGAACGCCCCCGCGAACCAGAAGAAGGTTATCAGTATAGGATCGAAGCTCCTGTCTATCGCCCTCCCGAAAACATATGACACGGCCGTGAAGAGGGCCGTCCCCACGAGGAACAGATACCCTGCTATCGGGAACTTGGCCGCTCCCCTGTTTACCGTGCCCGCGCTCATACCCGCGCCTCGCCTTTGACAGTGTTCCGTCTCCACCACCACGCTATCGCCGAGCCCGAGATGTTATGCCATACGCTGAACATGGCGCCGGGAAGCGCGGCCAGCGCCCCGAAATGGAGGTTGGCGAGCGCCACAGCTAGGCCGGAATTCTGCATGCCGACCTCTATGGAAACGGCCCTCGCTTTGGCTGCGTCCATTCCCGCGAGCCGCGCGGCGTAGTAGCCGAGCGTAAGCCCGATCACATTATGAAGCATTACTATCAACACGATCCCCGCGCCGACTTTTGCTATGGAACCGGCGTTGGCCCCGACTATCACGGCGACGATGAATACTATGGAGAGCGTGGACAATCCGGGGAGCACCGGCAAAACATATCTTATTTTTTCCTTAAGCGTGGCTCGCAGGATAACGCCGAGGGCGACCGGGATCAGTATGATCTTTACAGTCGATATGAAAAGCTCTGCGGCAGGCACATTCACCCACCTCCCCGCGAAAAGATACATGAACATAGGTATCATGAGCGGGGCCATGAGCGTCGTCACTGAAGTGATAGTTACGGAGAGCGCTATGTCGCCCCGCGCGAGATACGTTATAACGTCAGACGCCGTGCCGCCCGGGCATGCGCCGACGAGTATAACCCCCGCGGCGAGCGTGGGATCGAGGTTAAACGCCTCGGCCAGGAGGAATCCCGTAACCGGCATGATGCCGTACTGGGCCGCGACGCCGACGCCGATATCCCTCGGCCTCTCGAATATCCTTTTGAAGTCGTCCGCCGTGAGAGTCATACCCATGCCGAGCATTATAATGCCGAGCACGGGCACGATGAGCCCCGAAAGGCCAGCGAAAGGGGAGGGCAGAAAAAACGCTATAACGGAAAACAGAACTATCCAGAGCGTGAAGAAGCTCGTCAGGACTGTGTTGATAAGTGAAAGGTATTTCAACCGGGCGTCTTTGGGCAGCGATATTTAGAGGGGCTAAGCTACATAAGATTTCATACCCTGTCAATCCGACGCGGGCGTGTCGCCCGGGACACTCGACGTAGCAGTGATAGAAGCTCCAGCGCCTTTCGTGCGAACCGTAATTTAAATTGATGACCTCTCTACGCCGAAAACACGCAATATGTGCATTTTTGTCATTGCGAGGGTGCGAAGCACCCGCGGCAATCCCCGTCTCTATCATGTCATTTCGAACGAATGTGAGAAATCTTCTTTCAATCCCCCTTAGGAAAAGGGGGGTACGGGGGGATTTAGTTTTATCCTCTTTTTTGTCATTCCCGAATGCTTGTATCGGGAATCCAGCACGCCACGCGTGCAGGAATTCAGAATCTATTCTCCAGCCAAAAAAAAACGGGCCGCCCCAGGGAGGAGACGGCCCGCAGAATGGGCGCAACCGGGTGAGTTATTCGCCTGAATTCAGAACTTCATTTGCAAAGTCTTCTATAAGACCACTCTCACTGCCCGAGAAACCCTTTGTAGCCGATAGGTCGGATGCCACACTTCTTACTGTATCCTCAGCTGAAACAGTCAAAACCTCGACACTGTCGCACTCTCCTTCAATATCGAAACTCAGTGGGGTCCCACCAAAAACCAGATCGTTAACCTGGAATACGGCTCCATTATTGAGCCTTACTCCTTCACCAGATGCATCAAATGTTACCCCTTCGAATACAGCCAGCTCTATGATAGCCAGGTTCGGCCCCTCCGCTAAACCGCCGAACGTAAATACAGACGGGTTAGGTATGTTATCGGCAACAGCAATCGCTACTACCTCACCGTCCGACGACACACCGGTTATCACGTTATTAAACTCATCAAAGAAAATGTAAAGCTCATTAGAAAAATTAGTATCAAGTGGAGGAACTCGGCATGCAGGTTCAGGGCCTCCACCACCCCCTCCGCCACCGCCACCACATCCTCCAACAATTCCAATGCCTGTAAAAACGAACAAAAGCAATACAGCGAATATCCTTAAAACTCTCATGAATACCCTCCTCTTAAAAAGGTTTAGTGTTATAAAAACTCTATCGTTCTGAATCTATGGATTATATTCCATAATATATATGTTAACGTATTATAGAATAATAGAGAGTGGTTGTAAAGGGTATTCTTTATATTTAACTAATATTTGTATTATATCGATGCGAATATATCTGATTGGTCAATATTCATTGAGAATAACGCGGAGGTAAATGCCCTTGTCCCCGTGCAGCGGCAGCGGATGGTTCGCGGATTTCAGCGGCGCATTACTGTCCGCTGTCCCGGGTGGAGTCGGCCGACGGAGCCTGGTCTACGGCTATGGCGATCTTGCTCAGGCCCTCGGCCTTCACAGTATCCATCACCTGAACCACCTTCCCGTGAGGTACGGTATTGTCGGCCCTGATTATGATTATGGATTCCTTGTTCTTCACTTCCTTCAGCCTCGCGGCGAGGCCATTTATATCGACGTCCTGGTCGTTGTAGAAGAGCTTTCCGTCCTGGGTCATGTTAACAGTTATCTGCTCGGCCTCTACAGGGTCCGCCGAAGTGGCCGACGGCAGATTCACATTTATCCCCCCCGACGTCGCGGCGAAGCTCAGCGTCACGGCGAAAAAGATAAGCAGGTTAAAGACCACGTCTACGATCGGCGTGAGGTCTATGCCTCCGCCCGCTGATTTGGATTGTCTTACGGGTTTGAATTTCATCCTAGTAGGTCCCTCGCATTTTCGTTCTTTGTCAGCGCCCGCTCTTTAGCGTCCGTTATGTATTCGAGTATCTTCCGCCCTTCTTCTTCCATGAGCGCGATGAGCTCGTCGGCCTTGCCGATCGAGTACTTGTAGGCAATGAACGCGGGTATGGCCACGATGAGTCCGAACGCAGTCGTGTATAGCGCTTCGGATATGCCGCCCGCAAGCTCTGGGGGATTGACTACCGGCTTTAACGCGATGACATCGAATATTTGTATCATACCGGATATGGTTCCGAGAAGTCCGAGCAGCGTGGCGACGTTGCTTATCGCGCCGAGCCCCTCGATGTATCTGAGCAAATCGAGCGCCTCCTTCCTCCCGGCTTCCTCAATGCTTTCGGCCAGATCGTCGGCCGGCTTGTCGGCATCTTCCAGCGCGGCCACTGCGATCCTCGCCGCCGAAGAATCGTTCCCCCTCGCGTAAGCCTCGGCCTCCGTCAGCTTCCCCTGCGAAAGGAGCCTGTAAAGCTGTCCCAGAAAGTTGTCGGGTATGACTTTTTTCGGGCGCAGCGTCCACATTTTCTGAAGGAATATTCCGAGCCCGACGATAGAGCTGAGGAGTATCGGATACATAAAAAATCCGCCCTTCTGAAAAGTCTCGAATATACCGGTGTCAAAATCCATTAATGCCTCCGTCTGTAGACTGAAAAACTGCAATACGGCAGAGAGCCCCGCCGAAGCGGCGGATTTAGAGGAATAGAATAACCCGCTGGCGGGCATAAGGTCAATTCCAATTATCTATGAACGCCGCGTCGTTAATAACCGCAGGATATTGCATTTAACGCCGGAATCGGTAATTTATTCGGCTAACGTGAGATACTCCAATTATTTCATACCGACGCTAAAAGAAGACCCGTCCGACGCCGAAGTCGTGAGCCAGAAGCTCATGATACGCGCAGGGATGATAAGGAAGGTCGCCGCCGGCATATACAACTATCTCCCCCTCGGACTCCGCAGTATCACTAAGGTCGAGAACATAGTCCGCGAGGAGATGAACAGGGCAGGGGCCATCGAGATACTGATGCCCGCCGTGGTTCCTGCAGAGCTGTGGAGGGAAAGCGGCCGCTGGAACTATTATGGCAAGGAGCTCCTACGCTTCAAGGACAGGGCCGAGCGCGAGTTCTGCATCGGGCCGACGCACGAAGAAGTCGTAACGGATATAGTCAGGCGCGACGTCAGCTCCTACAAGCAGCTCCCGATAAACCTCTACCAGATACAGACCAAGTTCCGGGACGAAATACGCCCGCGCTTCGGCGTCATGCGCGCGCGCGAATTCATCATGAAGGACGCCTACAGCTTCGACGCCTCAGTCGAAGACGCGGAGAAATCCTATAAATTGATGTACGACGCCTACACCCGCATATTCGAAAGGTGCGGGCTCGAATTCAGGGCCGTCCTCGCCGACACAGGCAACATCGGCGGCAGCTTCTCTCACGAGTTCATGGTGCTTGCGCCGACTGGTGAAGACGTAGTAATGAGCTGCGATAAATGCGGATACGCCGCCAACCTCGAGCTGGCCGAAATAGACTGGCACACAGAGGGCGTAAAGCCGCCCAACGGTTCGAAGCCGACGGAAGAAGTGCATACCCCAAGCCTTAAAACTGTCGAGGAAGTGGCGAAGTTTCTGAGCGTAAAGCCGTCCGACCTTATAAAGACGATGATAGTCGAGGCCGACGGAACGGCGATAGCCGCCCTCGTAAGGGGAGACGCCGAGCTCAGTCTCACGAAGCTCCGGAAGGCCCTGGGCGCTGAGATCGTCGAGCTCGCAACGCCCGACAGGATACGCGAGGTCACAGGCGGCATGATGGGGTTCAGCGGCCCCGTCGGGCTCAGGATTCGCGTCATCGCCGACAAGTCCGTCTCCGGGATGGGCCCGTCGGTCACAGGCGCGAACAAGGGCGACTACCACCTCGTAAACGTCGTCCTCGGAAGGGACTACGACGTCAAGGAATTCGCCGATATAAGGGTCGCGGCGGACGGCGACAGGTGTCCTCAGTGCAAAGAAGGCACGCTGGTTTCTACGCGCGGCATCGAGGTCGGTCACGTCTTCATGCTCGGCACGAAATACTCCGAGGCCATGAACGCCACTTTCGTCGATCAGGATGGTAAAGAGAAGCCCTTCATCATGGGCTGCTACGGCATCGGCATCGGAAGGACAGTCGCCGCCGCGATAGAGCAGAACCATGACGAGAGCGGCATGATATGGCCGCCCGCGCTCGCCCCGTTCCAGGTAACGGTGCTTCCGCTGAAGGTGAAAGACCCGGAGATCATGGCGGCCTCGGAGAAGATTTACGAAGAGCTGAAAGCGAAGGGTTATGAGGCGATAATCGACGACAGGGACGTCGGCCCCGGCTTCAAGTTCAAGGACGCCGAGCTCATCGGCATACCGGTGCAGGTCGCGGTCGGCCCGAGGACGATAAAGGAAGGCGAGGCCGAGCTCAAAGTCCGGAGGACCGGCGAGTCCCGCAACGTCAGGCTCGAAGAAGTCGTGAAGGAAGTAGAACCCCTTCTCTCGTAGTTTATAATTACACCACCTATTTCCTTCCCCTTCATAGGTGAAAGGTCAGGATGGGGGTGACCATAATATGGCAAGACCTCAATTGAAACCCCGCGAACGAATAATCCTCGCGCTCGACTTCTCCGAGCTCAGGATAGCCAAGGTCTGGGTCGAAAAACTCCGCCACAAGATTAAAACATTTAAAGTCGGCCCGATACTCTTCCTCGACGAAGGCCCGATCGGGATCAGGGAATTCCGCGACATGGGCGCTGAGGTTTTCCTCGACCTAAAGTTCCACGATATTCCGTCGACAGTAGAGCATTCCTCGCGCCAGGCCGTGCGCTACGGCGTCAGCATGTTCACGATTCACGCCTTGGGCGGGCTCGACATGATGAAGGCCGCGGAAGATGCAGTCGCCGACGAGGCCGAAAAGCACCGAAGGAAAAAGCCGCTCGTCCTCGCCGTAACTGTTCTCACCAGCCACGACGACGAAAGCCTGAAAGGCATAGGGATTAATGCTGAAGCGAGGGACCAGGTTCTGAGACTCGCCGCGCTGGCCGACAAGGCCGGGGTAGGGGGCCTCGTCTGCTCCGGGATGGAAGTCGAAATGCTTAGAAAGGAATTCGGCGACAGGTTCACCCTAGTCGTCCCCGGTATTCGCCCGGGCACTGACTCGCACGACCAGAAACGCGTCGTCACCCCAGCCGCCGCAGTAGCAGCCGGCGCGGATTACCTCGTCATCGGCCGCGCAATCGCCGAAGCCGACAACCCCGGCGAAGCCGTCGGCTCCATAGTGTCTTCAATTTCCTGAATCACTTTGTCATTGCGAGCTGCAAAGCAGCGCGGCAATCCCGCTTTCACAGTTGTCATTTCGAGCGTATGCGAGAAATCTTTATTTATTCTTTAATCCGTCATCCTGAACTACGATTTCGAGCAAGCGAGGAATCGAGAGCACTTGGCCAATTGCACCAACGTTTATTTAGTACTGCTCCATGGCAATAGAAACCAAAACATTCAGGATCTCGTCTTTTGTCATTTCGAACTGCGATTTCGAGCGAGCGAGGAATCGAGAGCCCTTAGCCTGCTGCACCTCTGACTCCGCAGCTCTTCGTAACGAATACTTACTACAAAGCAGAAGAATCACATGGCCCCTGACCAGGGTCCGGAATACAAGTGAGTCCTGCCAGGTACGTAACGCAGTTTAGAAAGAACATCAGGTTGTTCTCCATGGTTACTATTCCCGGGGCCGGATCCGGGGACCCATAATCTCCCACCATTCCCGAGTTGCCCACCACGATAACCTTCCCTTGGCCATATGGAACCAATATCGAGAAATAGTCATTCGGCAAGTCTATATCATGTCCCACTGCATTATCGTATGCTGTTGCCCCTTCGGGAAACCTTACGAGAGGAGTAAATTCAGAAGGCGGCAGCATTATGCAGGAATCGTGAGCGGAAACGCGTGCGACCTGATTGGCAAGATATCTGACGTCTTCCGGCAAATCCGGCTCCATCTCCATCACCATGTAATCAGGGCGATCCGGATGTTTGTGGGTGACAAAGATGTCCCTGAGGGTAATTCCGAACACGCTCGCGAGGGCGGCATCGTTTTGGGTCCAGTTTGGGATCTCTGCAGTTGCGCCATGGTCGCTCATAAGGAGAATACCCCCTCCCTGACTGACAAAATCCTCCAGCGCCGCCAGCTCGAAATCTGTATATGAAAAACCCGTGCCATCCGGAGGCGGGTTGGGCTCATTAATATAACGGGTCAGGCTGACGTAGACATCCACATTCTCCAGGCGCTCCGGTCTTATTCGAGACTTAGTGTAACGCACATTCCATTTCAGCCCCGTGGAAAGCCCGTAACTCCTGATAGCTCCCAGGACTGTATTCAGACGCCGCTTGGTTACCTGGGGGTGTCCGACACCGGGAGGATAACGATGCGGCTTCCTTTGAAACATCACCTGAGAGCTCCAGCTATCGAAGAGTGTGTTTATCGTGTTGTTTGCGGTGGCTTCCGCTTGCAGGTCCGTGTCAATGCCCGCAAAAGCAAAATCGCCTTTAAGCAATGCGGCTCCGGTTCCGCCCAGGGCAAGGAACTTTAAAAAATCTCTCCGGTTCATTGTTCTTGTTCCCTCCAGACTGAAACTTGTTACAGCTTCCTAATGATAATGGCCATTCTATTAGGACGGGGATTTAAAGTCAATATATGATTTCCTGACTTCTTCCCCTTTAAGGCCTGCCTGTTCCCCGGCGACCTGACCCCGCATCGTCTTTTCAGTGACGGAATTTCGTCATCCTGAATTTGTTTCAGTATCTTGCTTTAATTCTTCTTGCTGTGGAAATACACTGAGCTGTCATTCCCGAATGCTTGTATCGGGAATCCAGTCTTGAATTTGTCATTTCGAACAACGATTTCGAGCGAGCGAGGAATCGAGAGCCCTCGACAGATTCTAAGAAAGCATATCTGGTACTGCTCGGAAGTACCCCAAATTAGAACGTGAGAAATCTTCTTTTGATTTCCCCTTAGGAAAAGGGGGAAACAGGGGGATTTAACCCAGGAAGGTTTACCTTTGGAATTCGAACACGGGGGTTTCAAGCATGCGGCTAGGTTTCTTTTTGCTCCAAATGGTTTCCTGAATTTTTTCAACGGTTTCCGGAGAAAAGTACTTTTCTCCCGTTTCGAGACAAACCCTAGCCGGTACATTCTCGATTATAATGAGCTTTCCTTCTAACTCAAGTACATAAGTGACGGTCTTTTCGACCATTGTTTCGTCATACATATGTGTATAGTTTAATTCTTCCTGTATCTGTTTTCAATCCATCTGTCTCCGTCAGGCTCATAAATGGTCACAAGTTTCACGATAACCCTGGACGGGTAACTACAATGAATGTGTACAGGCCTTCCCGATTTAGTAAATCCCAGTATCAGGCAGCTTGGCCCGCGATTATCATCAGGATAATCTTCGATAAGCTCTCCTGATGCAAAAGCTTCCCGAACCTCCCTAACGCTGATATGGCGGATGATGCTTTGGTCCAATGCATGCTTAGAGAATTCAAATCTATCATCCTTGATTTTCGATTTCAGGAGTTCAATATCCAGAACATCTGCTTTTTTAGTCATACCGACATTGGGTAGATGAAGAAAGATTCTCTGTCAAGATTAAGAAATAAAACGGACACCCCCTCATTCCTGAGGGAGTGCCCGGATTCAGTTTCAATTCAACTTGCTCTCCGCCTTTCCCTTCTTTTCTTTCTTCCCGCTCGTCTCCTCGGGGGTTACCTCTTTCGTCAGGATGAGCTCGTTGTCCTTCCCGACGTCTACCACAACATGGTCTCCTTCCTTGAAGGTGCCGCGAAGAATCTCCGTCGCCAGCGGGTCCTGTATCATCTTCTGTATAGTCCTCTTGAGCGGCCTCGCGCCGTAAACCGGGTCGTATCCCTTCTCTGCTATGAGCTTCTTCGCCTCCGGAGTAAGGTCGAGGCTGATCTTCCTCTCGGCGAGCCTCTTCCGCAGGTGCTCGAGCTGGATATCGACAATCTCCTTAATCTGGTCCATGCCGAGCGGTTTGAATATTATTGTCTCGTCGATCCGGTTAAGGAACTCCGGCCTGAATGTAGAGCGCAGCAGCTCCATGACCCTGTCTTCCATCGTCGCGGGCCTGTCGATGTATTCCCTGATGATGTCGCTCCCGAGGTTCGACGTCATGATGATGATCGTGTTCTTGAAATCCACCGTCCGCCCCTGGCCGTCAGTCAAGCGCCCGTCGTCGAGAATCTGGAGGAGTACGTTAAACACGTCCGGGTGCGCCTTCTCTATCTCGTCGAAGAGTATGACGGCATAGGGCCTTCTCCTGACAGCCTCCGAAAGCTGCCCGCCCTCCTCGTACCCGACATACCCCGGCGGCGCGCCTATCAGCCTGGCCACCGTATGCTTCTCCATGTACTCGCTCATGTCGATACGTATCATCGCGTGCTCGTCGTCGAACATGAACTCCGCTAAAGCCCTGGCCAGCTCCGTCTTGCCGACGCCCGTCGGCCCGAGGAACAGGAACGAGCCTATCGGCCTGTTCGGGTCCGAAAGCCCGGCGCGCGACCGCCTGAGCGCGTTCGACACGGCAGTGATAGCGTTGTCCTGCCCTATGACGCGGAGGTGAAGGTTGTCCTCCATGTGTATCAGCTTTTCGACCTCGCCTTCGAGGAGCCTCGATACCGGCACGCCCGTCCACTTCGAGACGACCGCCGCGATGTCCTCGGCGTCCACTTCCTCTTTCAGCATCTGCTTCCCTTTCTGTATCTCGGCGAGCTCCTTCCCGAGCTTGTCGAGCTTCTGGTTAAGCTCCGGGAGCCTTCCGTAAAGAAGCTCGGAGGCCGTAGACAAGTCGCCCTTCCTCTGCGCTATCTCGGCGTCGGAGCGGAGCTGGTCGATCTCCGCTTTTATCTTTCTCATTTCAGATATATGCTCCTTCTCGCGCGTCCACTGCGCCTTGAGCGTATCGCCCTCTTCCTTGAGGTTGGCGATGCTCTTTTCTATTTCTGATAGACGCTCCTGCGAAGCCGGGTCCTTTTCCTTCTTAAGCGCCTCGCGTTCGATTTCGAGCTGCATTATGCGCCGCTGAACATCATCGATCTCGCCCGGAAGGGAGTCTATCTCCATCTTCAGCTTCGCAGCCGCCTCGTCAATGAGGTCGACAGCCTTGTCCGGGAGGAACCGCGCCGTTATGTAGCGGTTCGAGAGGACGGCCGCCGCTATGATGGCCTCGTCCTTTATCTTGACGCCGTGATGCACCTCGTATTTCTCCTTGAGCCCGCGAAGGATCGATATCGTCTCCTCGACAGACGGCTCGTCGACGTACACCTGCTGGAAACGCCTTTCGAGCGCGGCGTCTTTCTCTATATATTTTCTATACTCGTCGAGCGTCGTGGCCCCGATACAGTGAAGCTCTCCCCTCGCGAGGGCGGGCTTCAGCATGTTGGAGGCGTCCATTGCCCCCTCCGAGCCGCCCGCGCCGACGACAGTGTGTATCTCGTCTATAAAAAGTATTATTTGACCGGCGGATTCGGTCACTTCCTTAAGCACTGCTTTAAGTCTTTCCTCGAACTGCCCCCTGTACTTCGCCCCGGCTATAAGGGCCCCGATGTCGAGCGCTATGAGCTTTTTGTTCTTTAGCCCCTCGGGAACGTCCCCGTTCACAATCCTCTGGGCAAGCCCTTCGACTATAGCCGTCTTTCCAACGCCCGGCTCCCCGATGAGGACGGGGTTGTTCTTTGTCCGGCGGGACAATACCTGTATGACGCGCCTTATCTCCTCGTCCCTCCCGATGACAGGGTCAATCTTCCCCTCCCTCGCGAGCTCGGTGAAATCCCTCCCATACTGCTTCAGCGACTGCAGGGTGTCCTCGGGCGACTGGCTCGTAACGTTCTGTCCGCCCCTCACTTCCTTAATAGCCTTAAGCACGTTGTCGCGCGCTATGCCTAGCCGCTTGAGCTCGTTCTTAAGCTCGCCAGTCGCGTCCTCGACTATCCCCAGGAAGAGATGCTCCGTGCTCGTGTACTCGTCCCCGAGCGACTTCGCTTCCTTTTCGGCCGTGTTGAAGGCCTTGCTCAGTTCGCGGCTGAGGTATATCTGGTCGTCCTCGGACTGCACCTTCGGCAGCCTGGCAACCTCCTTCCGCGCGGTTTCCCGAAGCGCGTTTACATTTGCACCGAGCTTTCCGAGGATCTGCGACGGTATGCTCCCGTCGGCCAGAAGCGTTTCGAGAACGTGCGGAATGTCGATGACCTGGTTCCTGTTTTCACGCGCAAGGGCCTGCGCCTCGGAAACGGCTTCCTGCGCTTTTATTGTTAACTTGTCGAATTTCATAGATTATTTGATCTCCACGGTTGGTTTAACGGCTGAGAGTGAATAGCCGTTATCCTAATAATAGTAATCGGTTAGCCTGTTTTCAACCCGCTCTTGATAAAATAAACAGGGTCTTTGAGCGGAGCCTTTCCAGACCGTTTTGCGGCTCTTCGCCGGAGCCCGCGCTCAGCCCAAAAGCGCCTCGTCTCCCACGGGCCGTGCCGGCGCCGCGGTTTATTAACTTTTAAGGCCGTTTACGATGCGAATTACTTGACTTTTTTTTTCGGAAATAATAATATGGTTATTCGTCTGGTAAGAAAAACAACAAGCATCATAAGGAGGCCGCAATGAGTCAATTGATAACTGACCATCTTCCAAAGGCCAGCGACGTGGACGTAATGGACACGTTTGAAGCCATTGGTCTTAGAAGGTCTATAAGGTGGTATGAACCCAATAAATCCGTCGAGAGATGGAAGGTTCAGGCGATGCTCGAAGCTTCGAGGCTCGCTCCTTCCGCTGGTAACTTCAACGGGCAGAGGGGTATAGTAGTGTACAGGGACGAAGACCCTGAAATATGGGAATTCATCTCCGACTGGAGCCAGATCACAACGCAGATGGCTCCGATTCTTATTTTCTGGTGTTACGACCTGTCGGCATACGACACGCAGGGACAGCAGCTCCACGACCTTATGAGGACAGGCGCTCTCGATAAGGCTCACGGCTGGGAATACGACCGCGTTAACAAGCTGTTCCCGCTCCCCGCTCTTCTGCCGGACTTCGTTCTCCACAGGCTCGCGTGTATCGACCTCGGTAACGCGATCCAGAACTCGATCCTCACGGCTACCGCTCTCGGCCTCGGCTGCTGCCTCAACGGCGCCAGCGGCGGCGCAAGGCGTAACTTAAAGGACAAGTTCAACCTCCCACCGTCCTACGTATTCTGCTGGCTGATGACCGTAGGTTATCCGTCCGAGAACCTCGACGGCGGCGGCACCAGGGGACGCCCCCCGTTCGAAACCATGTTCTACAAGGGCAAGATCGGACAGCCTTTCGAAAGAGATGCGAAGACCGTAAAGCTCCTCGAAGAGCTCAAGATGATCCAGCAGCCCGGGCCGACGCCTGGAAGGCTCGAAGAGATCAACAAGCTCACGATCAGGTTCGGACTCGGCGAAGAAGCCCTGACCGACTGGAAGCTTACCCCTTCGCAGCTTGACGACCCCGTCAACGCGGTCGACAGGAAGGTAGAGCCGCTCAGCGCCGAGGAAGTAAAGGCTTCCGCTGCAGGCGCGACAGAAGGCGACTTCAAGCTCGTTCCGACGGTCAAGAGGGAAGTTCTCGACCAGTACAGGAAAGATAAAGGTATCGGCGACGCCGACTAAGAAAACCAAGGAGGTTTTTAAACATGGCAGAAGTAACGATTCAGATACCGGATCCGATATTAAACATTATCAAGAAAAGGGCTGAATTAACGAAGACGACTCCGGAGGCGCTCATAGCCACGACGGCTATCCTCTGCTACGCGTCGGCCCACTACGATTCCTCGAAGTGGCTGAAATTCCAGGACCCGAGCAAGGGCGAAATGACAGCCCCCTGGAAATAAGCAGGCTTCGCGGTATTATCGGAAAACCGATAACAACATTAAAAACAAAAAGCGGGAAGCATCCTCAGGGTGCTTTCCGCTTTTCTTTTTATGGCTCGGATTAATTCCTGTCGTTAAGTTAAAAGTTATCGGGAAAATCTATTGAAAACCGAAAAGTTAATGCTGACCGGCGGGGCAGGCCGCCCCACCGGCATCGAATCCATTTTAATGCGGCTTATATTCCCAGCTCTCTCGCTATGACGACGTGCTGTATCTCGGAGGTTCCTTCCGTGATGGAGGCGAGCTTGGCGTCCCTGTAATATCTTTCGACAGGGAACTCGACGCCGTACCCATAGCCGCCCAGAACCTGAACCGCCTCCGTCGCCACCCACTGCACAACCTCGGCAGCATAGAGTTTTGCCATCGAGGCCGTCTTTAAAGATTCCTTGTCATCTCTGCCGTAGTGCCATGCGGCCTTGTATACGAGGAGCCTCGCGCTCTCAATCTTCACAGCCATCTCCGCCAGTTTAAAGCTTATCGCCTGGAACTTCGAAATCTGCTTTCCGAAGGCCTCGCGCTCTTTCGAATACTGGAGCGCGAACTCGAAGGCCGCCTGAGAAAGGCCGACTGACTTGGCGGCGTGGGTGATACGCGCCCCGAGGAGTGTGGCCATGGCGCCGTTAAAGCCGCCTTCGCCGACGAGGAGGTTTTCCTCCGGCACTTCGCAGTTCTCGAATACCAGTTCCGCAGTGTCGGCCGAGCGGTGCCCGAGCTTGTGTATCTTGTTCTTTTCGGTGAAACCGGGCGCGTCGCCGTCCACGATAAAGAGGCTTATGCCCGTTCCCTTCTTGGTCTTGTCGGTATATGCGGCGACGATAACGAACTCGGCCATCGTGCCGTTCGTTATCCAGGTCTTAACGCCGTTGAGGACATACCTCCCGTCTTTCTTCACAGCCGTACAGCGTATGTTCCTTGCGTCCGAGCCCGCATCCGGCTCTGTGAGCCCGAGCGCGCCGATAACCTTCCCCTCGACTCCGGGTATGAGATATTTTTCCTTCTGCGCGTCCGTCCCGAATTTATACACCGGCACGCACGAAAGGCTCGTGTGAGCGTTCACGCACATGGCGATGCCGGCATTGATCCTGCCCATCTCTTCCGCGAATATGCATTCCGTTATTTTGTCGAGCCCGACGCCGCCGTACTCCTCGGGGAACGAGATGCCCAGGAAGCCCATCTCGCCCAGCTTCGGGAATATATGCTTTGGGAATTTTTCGTTCTTTTCCGCCTCTTCGACAAGCGGCGCAATTTCATTTTCACCGAAGTCCCTGATGGTATCCCTGAACATCTGCTGCTCTTCGGTAAATTCAAAATCGATAGGCATGTAACCCTCCTTGACGTTAAAAAATTATCAGCTTCCCAACCCCTCAAATTTTTGGTGGAATGATTATAGCATGATTATAAATTTTGTGTAAGGAAACGGCCCGGACGGGGTCAAATTTACCTTGACTTTATTTTTGAATTTTTATTATAGTAGTAGTAGACGTGAAAACCACACAAGGAGGTATTGACTATGGCTGTCGCAAGGATCACGGAGATCATCGGATCGTCTCAGAAATCGTGGGAAGACGCAGTGAAGAATGCGCTCGAAAGGGCTAACAAGACCCTCCGGGGCCTCACCGGAATCGAGGTAACCAAAATGAACGCCGCCATCGGCAACGACGGCAAGGTATCCGAGTACAGGGCTCACGTCAGGATTACGTTCATACTCGAAGGCTAAGGTTTGCTTCGGGGTGTCGGCCCGGTAAGAGACAACAGGCCGGTAACTCGATATCGAATATAAGGGGAGGGCGGCGGGCCCGCGAAAGCGCCCTCCCCATACCTTGTATAAGCCGGAGTCCGGTACGGCACGGCGGCCGCCCAGGGGTTGACAAAAAGCCCACCGGATTATAATAGTAAACATACAGGCTCAGGGAGGCGTGCCATGGCCGAAAAAGAAAACCCATTCAGCGAATTTCTCAAGATCCTCGAGACCCAGGGAAAAGAGATAGAAAAAATGATGAAGCCCCTGCTCGACAGCCAGAAAAAAGCGCGGGAAATGTCGGAGCCTGCCCTCGAGTACCAGCAGAAGCTCTTCCTCGAATCCCTCGAGCTCCAGAAAGCCCTCATGGAATCCATAATGGATACCACCAAGAGAATGCTCCGTATGATGTCGACCGAGCCCGCCCGCTACAATTTCGGCGGCTCGTTCCCCGGAAGCCAGTTCGCGGACTATATGCGGACAATGCAGACGATACAGGACAACTGGATGGACCAGCTCAAGTCCACCTCTTCCATGTTCCAGGAATACATGCAGGGAAAGAAATAAGTCACTTATAAGATGTGCCGGCTTTCAGGTATTTTCCGGCCCTAAGGGCGTATATGCTCTTATCCCGCTGCGAAAGCGGTTCGTCACCGGTTCCAAAATACAAGCGATTGCGTAATATTTATATCTGTCAAATTAGAATACCCATAAAATCCAACCGGTTACGAAACCAAAAATCTTCGCAATTGCGAAGATTTTCTCTTGACAACGTCCGTTAAGTTGTTATATTACTATTAAATCGCAAACAGGAGGTCATGCAAATGGCAACCAAGGCAAAACCATACGACGTAAAGGACTTCACGGAGCCGGTCAAGGAGCTGTCGAGGCTCGTAAAGGAGACATACCTTAACACGATCGAATTCTCCCACTCCGTAACCGAGGAGAACAAGAAAATGTTTCAGAAGCAGCTCGACTATGCACTCGAGGCGGAGAAGGAATACGTCAACTCGGTAAAGGACCTCTTCGACAAGCTCCCCAAGGAAGAGATGCCCTTCGCAAAGATAGACGGCAAGGCTTTCGACGACGGTTGGGTAAAGGCGCTCGAATACAGCAAGCACGTTGTCGACTCGCTTAAAAACATGTCTGACAACATGACGGCCAGCAGCCACGACATGGCGAAGAAGAACGTTATAAAGGCTTTCTCGATTTTCGACGAAGCCCTCGATTCGTTAAAAATATAAGAGCTGAAGGTTAAAATATCCGCGGGGGCCCGGGACGGTCCCCCGCATGCTATTACCCGGTTCTCAGTCGTTAACAGTTCTCTTAGCTCATATTCAATTCACATACCGGGAATTACAGGTACCCTCATATCCTATAGGGATTCTGATGGAGCCCGCAGCTTTAACCTTCGAGATTTAAAGCTGCGGGGGCATAAAGGGGATTTATGAAAAAGCCAAAGGAATATCCAAAACTCGCTGCCGGATTAAGGGCGCTCGAAACCGAGCCCGAATACGACGTCGCGGCGTTCGAAGACAACGATACGCTCCAATTCGACGACGACGATACGGGGGCCGAATTCCGTCCGGGTGCGCCGCAGAGGAAGAGGAAGAAAAAAGCGGGGGCCTCGAAGCTCGAAGAGCACCTCCGCCTCCTTCATGTTTACTTCCGCGACCTCGAGCACGAAACCTCTCTCCTTTCGCCGAAAGAAGAGCTTCGTATCGCGGCAAACATACGGAAGTGCGAGAACAAGGCCGAGGCGATAAGAACGCTTCTCACAGAGCTCGCCGAAGGGAAATCGCCGAAGAAGCAGAAGGGCTATCCCCTTTACGACGGGGGAGGCGAAGTCCTGGACTATGTCCAGAGGATGAACACCCTCTCGAACGCCTATGTAAAGCGCTCCCACGAGCTCAAAAACCGCTTCATCAAATCCAACCTCAAACTCGTCATCAGCATCGCCAAGAACTACATGGGAAGGGGCCTCCCCCTTGCCGACCTCATACAGGAAGGCAACCTCGGCCTCATGCGGGCCGTCGAAAAATTCGACTACACCCTCGGATATAAATTCTCCACATACGCCAGCTGGTGGATACAGCAGGCCGTATTCCGCGCCCCGTTCGAAAAGACGAAGACGATTCGCATACCCGTTTATCTCTACGAATGGGCGGGAAAGGTTAAGGCCGTGACGGCTATGCTCACGAAAGAGCTCGACAGGGAGCCGACGTGCGAAGAGATAGCGCGCGAGCTCGAGATCGCGCCGTCGGTCGTCAAGCGCATCATTCAGACGGCGTCCGACGTTATGAACAACGTGCAGTCGCTCGACGCCCCGATATCCAACGACGACCAGCGCACCTATATTGAATTCGTAGAAGACTCGAAAATACCCCCGCCCGACACCGCAATACTCAAACGCTCTGTACAGAACAGGATAGAGGATGTCCTCTCCACGCTGACGCCCAAGGAAGAAGAAATAATAAGGATGCGTTTCGGGATAGGGATAGAAACCACCTACACGCTGAACGAAATCGGCGACAAGTTCGGCGTCACAAGAGAGCGCATCAGGCAGATCGAAAAATCCGCCCTCGACAAGATAGCGTCCTCCTACCTCGGCGACTATCTCAGGGATTTAGTTTAGAATCCGACGTCGCGGCTGTGAGCCGCGACAACCATCCATCCGTCATCCTGAATTTAATTCAGGATATCCTTTTTATTCTGTCATCTCGAACAACGATTTCGAGCGAGCGAGGAATCGGACGCCGCCCCCTTAAGCACAAGCGTTTATCTAGTACCGCTCAAGACCTGCTTTCTTTAGTATCAAGCTTGTATCGGGAATCCATTCTATCATTTTTGTCATTTCGAGCGTATGCGAGAAATCTATTTTTGCTTATAATCCATCACCACTACGGCACCGTCCCATTCAGCAAATAAGTCCCCAACTTGGCAACATACGCGTCGAGGTCGAAGGGCGGCGTCCAGTCCTGATCCACTGTTATGTAAAGCACCTGCCCTGGATAAATCCTGTTCGGATTCCGGATCGTGCCCGCGTTATCCTGGTAAATCCTCACCCACTGCCTTGGGTCCCTGTAGTAATACCCCGCCAGCAGATGAAGCTGCTCGGAGCCTTTTACAGTATGCGCGATAACCCGCTTCGGCGGATCGGGCGGAAACTCGATGGAATGGGAATTAGGAACCACGAAGCCGAGTAAAATCAGGAATGGCGTCAAGAACCTGAGAATGTGCATCGTTTCATCCCGTTTGATTTCAAACCCCGTTATCCATATTATAATGCATCGGCATCGGTCAGCATACCGAAATGTCAGCGGCACACAAACCATGCGCGCCATAATCCAACGTGTAAAAGAAGCCAGGGTCGACATCGGCAGCGAAACTGTCGGCCAAATAGGCGAGGGGATTCTCGTTCTCCTCGGGGCCGGCAAGGACGATACCCGCGCCGACGCCGATTATCTCGCCGACAAGATCCTTTCCCTCCGCATATTCGAGGACCCGGACGGCAAGATGAATCTCTCCGTCGCAGACACGGGCGGCTCGCTCCTCGTCGTCTCCCAGTTCACCCTCTACGGCGACTGCAGGAAGGGCAGGCGTCCGTCGTTCGACAAGGCCGCGCCGCCAGAAGTCGCGGAGGCCCTCTACGAAGAATTCGTTTCGAAGCTCCGCTCCCGAGGCGCCCGAGTCGAAACCGGCCGCTTCCGCGCTATGATGGACGTCCACCTCGTCAACTGGGGCCCAGTCACGCTCCTTATCGACAGCAGGAAAGAGTTTTAGTTCCGGGCTAAGCGCTCCGTTTGTATGTCATTCCCGAATGCTTGTATCGGGAATCCATTTCCGCCAGCAATCCATCAAGCGTTTCTTGTCATCTCGAACGTACGTGAGAGATCTATTTGTAATTTCTCTTTGCGGACAGCGTCCGCAGGCATACGACGTAGCATGGACAATGCTATCAGCTAGTGCCGTGCGGCCACTCTTTAAAGCTCCACCGTGCTATGCCGAAAAACGCACACCGCGTGTGTTGATTTCCCCCCGCCAGACATTATATTACCCCCATGGAAAAGGTGGTCTGCACTCATCCGAGGGCTAAGCGCGATTACGACATCGAGGAAAATTACGAGGCCGGCATCGAGCTCAAGGGCTCCGAGGTAAAATCCCTCCGCGCGAACCAGGCGAGCATAAAGGAGAGCTTCGCCATGATCAGGGACGAAGAGGTGTTTCTCATTAACAGCTACATCGCCCCCTACGAACAGGCGAACCTGTTCAACCACGAGCCCCGGCGCGAGCGTAAGCTCCTCCTCAACAAGCGCGAGATAAACCGCCTCATGGGGAAAACCCTCATCCGCGGCTACACCCTCATCCCGCTCAAGATCTACTTCAAGAAAGGGAAGGCTAAGGTCGACCTCGCCCTCGGCAAGGGAAAGAAAGTCCACGACCGCCGCGACGACATCAAGAAGCGCGAGGCCGACAGGGAAATGGAAAAGGCCTTAAAGCGTCGCTACTGACCTGTGGCGTCCTCCCCACGCATAGTGTATCTTTATAACTCTTTACCCTGGCACAGCCCGGGGTTGAAATCGGCGTAACAGTAATTATTTTATTTAGAGCGTTTACGCTGCATTACTCAAGCGTGTTCTTTGACATGGGGGCGACATGGCTTCGACGGGGAATGGGATAGTTTGTGCTGCATGCCGAGCTTCTACTAACTCGTAAAACTGGTGGAGCACACACAAGTGCCGAAAATGACTTTGCACTCGCTGCCTAACTGAGCGGCGACGGCTCCTTAATGCGCGCTCGCGGGATTAAGAGGGCCGACGACTAGCGAGCTGGTCCGATGGCGACGCACTGAACACCTGAGGACGAGACAACATTCGGTGCTGGCGGTGAAAACCCTGTCTATCGGTAACTTCACCGCGAGACTAAACGATAGACTAAGCATGTAGAGGCCTTGCGAGTCTCTTTCTCGGACCCGGGTTCGATTCCCGGCGCCTCCACCACCCGAAGCTCGAAGAGCTAGGGTGGTGTCCCCCATAGCTTTAGCGAAGGGGGACAAGCCCACGATACACGGCATCACGAAGCCTTAATTCCCCGAAGCTTCAGGGAGGGGAATGGCGAAGGGGGACAAGCCTGTAAATAAAATGTTCTATGTATATCTGATTCAAAGCGAATCCCACCCTGACCGGCGCTACATAGGATGTACCCGAAATTTAAAAGATCGTTTACAAAGGCATAACGCTGGTAGATCTTCACATACGGCGCAGTATACTCCCTGGAAACTCGTAACCTACCATGCTTTCTCTGACAAACTTAAAGCACAGGAGTTTGAACGTTATTTGAAATCCGGTTCCGGGCAGGCTTTCGCTCGCAAGCGCTTTTGGTAATTAAACGCACCGCAATAGATAATCCTCGAGAGCTACAAAACGCTTCCGCTGCCTGTATCCGCCTAAAGCGTCTTCACAAACGCCACAAGCTGATCGAGTGCCGCTCCCCATCCCTCCTGGAATCCCATTTCCTCGTGCTGCTTCCTTCCTGCTTCGGTCGGGTGAATGGCGATCGCCGTGTACTTCGTGCCGCTGCCGTGCGGCTCGAGCAGAAGTATAGCCGTCATGAAATTATCGATGCAGTGGCCGACCTTGTCAGCCGGGCGATAACCCGCCTGAAGAGCGTCTGTCCAGACGAGCTTCTCGTTCTCGACGACTTCGAGATAGCAGCCGACATTCGGATAATCTTCGCCTTCGGGTGAGCGCATCACGGTATAAAATATACCGCCGGGACGAAGGTCTATCTTGCAGTCAACCGTCTGCCACGGGGCGGGCGTAAACCACTTCGTCACGTATTCCGGCGTTGTCCACGCCTTCCATACCAGCTCTCTTGGCACATCGATGACGCGCTCCAGTATAAGGTCGAGCTTCGGATTAAGGTTGTATTTCGTGCTAGCCATCATTCTTTCTCCTTAAGCGTTTTTAGAAAATTGTCCAGCTGATCCAGTCGCTTTTCCCAAATCTTCCGCTGTTTTTCGATCCACGTTCCGGCCTCTTCGAGCGGCCCGGGCACAAGGCTGTACGTCCTCACGCGCCCTTTCTTCTTCGAGCTCACGAGCCCGCATTTCTCGAGCACCCCAAGGTGCTGCGTGAAAGAGGGAAGGGCCATGTCGAACGGCCCCGCCAGCTCGCTCACGGCGGCGGGCCCCCTTCCGAGCCTCGCGAGGACAGCCCTCCGCGTCGGATCGGAGAGCGCGTGAAACACCCTATCGAGCTGCATATTATTGTTAGGCATATGCCTAAGTATTTACGATACCGGTCTTCCTGTCAATTCTTTTTCTCTTCCCGCTTTTATTGGATAGGAAGCAGAGAGAAAAGCTGCGGTATGTCCTGAAACCTGAAGCGAGTTGAACATCCTTGAACATAATTTCATCTCACTGCTCATAACGGGAGGGTAAGGGTAGGGGTTCCCTCATAGTCCGGTAAACTAATGTCGATACTACGCCGGAGGAGAAGCTGTCATGGGAATGAGAAAACTTGGAAACACTGACTTATACACGGCCCCCGTCGTTCTGGGCGGCAACGTGTTCGGCTGGACGATAGACGAGAAGCAGTCGTTCGAAGTCTTAGATGAATTCACAGGGCTCGGGTTCAACGCCGTCGACACGGCAGACGTCTACTCCCGCTGGGCGCGCGGCAACCAGGGCGGCGAGTCCGAAACGATAATCGGCAAATGGATGAAGGAGCGCGGCAACCGCGGCAAAATTCTCCTGATCACGAAAGTCGGCTACGACATGAGCGAGGGAAAGAATATCAGCAGGAAATATATACTGAAACAGGTCGAGAGCTCCCTCAGGCGGCTTCAGACGGACCATATCGACCTCTACTTCACACACCAGGACGACGACATAACGCCTGTCGAAGAAACGCTCTCGGCACACGAAGAACTCATAAAGGCAGGAAAGGTGAGGTGGATAGGGGCTTCTAACATCTCGCCCGAAAGGCTCGAAGACTCGATCGCCGCGAGCGCCGCAAAAGGCCTCCCGAGATACGAGGTCTTCCAGCCCGAATACAACCTCTACGACAGGCAGGGATTCGAAAAGGGAGTCGGGCCGATATGCAGGGAGCACGGCCTCGGCGTCATAGTATACTTCGCACTGGCAAAGGGCTTCCTCACCGGCAAGTACAGAAACGAAGGCGATCTTGGGAAGAGCGTCAGGGGACGCGGCATACCAAACTATCTCGACGAGCGCGGCCTGCGGATACTGAAAGCCCTCGACGAGACAGCCGAAAAGCACGGCGTCTCGCAGGCCGCCGTCTCACTGGCGTGGCTCATGGCAAAGCCCCCCGTAACAGCGCCGATCGCGAGCTCGACGAAGCCTCATCACCTTAAATCCTTCGCCGAGGCGGCAGGGATCAAATTAGACGCCGACGACATGGCGAAGCTCGATACAGCGTCGGCTTATTAGCCCAGCCGACTATGGGGTGCCACAGCGTCACTTGAAACTCGCCGAGCGTCCTGCATCCTTTATAACCTGCTGCGATACGGAAAAGATGTGCAACTTTCCACGGCAAGCATACTCAAATAACTTATGGATAACGCAATCGTAGTCGAAGGTCTCCGAAAGTCCTACGGAAAACTTAGCGTACTCGAAGGGATAGATTTCTCTGTCAGGAGGGGCTCCGTCTTCGGCCTCCTGGGCCCTAACGGCGCCGGCAAGACGACGACTGTCCGCATACTCAGCACGCTTCTGAAGCCCGACGGCGGCCGCGTCACTGTAAACGGCCACGACGTCGTCGCGGACGCGCATAAAGTGAGGGCCAGCATCGGTCTCACAGGACAGTACGCCGCCGTGGACGAATACCTTACAGGCGAGGAGAACCTCCTCATGATGGGCCGGCTCTACAGGCTCAGCATGTCCGATGCGCGGCGGCGGACAGCCGAGCTCCTGGAACAGTTCGGTCTCGTAGACGCGGCACGGAGGCCGCTCAAGACCTACTCCGGCGGCATGAGGAGGCGTCTTGATCTGGCGGCGAGCCTCATAGCGTCTCCCTCCGTGATATTCCTCGACGAGCCGACGACGGGCCTCGACCCGCGAAGCAGGCTGATAATGTGGGACATCATAAAGGAGCTCGCCGCGGGCGACACGACCATACTCCTGACGACACAGTACATGGAAGAGGCCGACAGGCTCGCCGAAGATATAGTCGTCATCGACAAGGGCACCGTAATATCCCAGGGCACGCCGGACGAGCTCAAGGCCCGCGTTGGAACGGAGCGCATTGAACTCATAATAGCGGTAGGGTCGGACTTCGTCGCCGCCCAGAGAGCCATATGCGCGGACGGCGACCATGCCGATCATCACAAACGAACCATAAGCGTCGCCACGAAGGGCGGTGTAGGAGAGCTGAAGGATATTTTAGACAGGCTCACGCGCGCCGGGGTGGAAGTCGAAACGCTGTCGCTTCACCGCCCGACACTCGACGACGTGTTCCTCACACTCACGGGCCGCGCCGCGACACCCGCCGAAGCGAACGGCAACCCCAACGGCGGCCCCGATAAAGACGCGGCGGCGGATAAAAATGGAGAGCCGAAAACAAAGGAGAGAATAAAGTCATGACTCCCATGCCGCGCAGGGTCGAGCCCGCCCGCCATTCCGAGCTCTACTGGATGCTCAGCGATTCGTGGGTGCTGACGAGGCGGAGCATAAAGCACATCACCCGAAACCTCGACCAGCTCCTGTCGCTGATAATAATGCCGGTCATGTTCCTGCTCCTGTTCCGTTACGTCTTCGGCGGCGCGATAGACACGGGCGGGACGACTTACGTGAATTTTCTAGTCGCGGGCATACTCGTCCAGACGCTCGCGTTCGGCTCCAGCAATACGACAGTCAATCTCGTTCTCGACCTCAGGCGCGGAATCGTAGACAGGTTCCGCTCGCTCCCGATGTACAGCTCGTCGCTGCTCACGGGCCACGTCCTGGCCGACCTCTTCCGGAACACGATCTCAGGCCTCATCATGTTAGCCGCGGGGCTCGCCGTCGGATTCCGCCCGACGGCCGACGCAGAGGAATGGCTCAAGGTACTGGGGCTTCTCCTCCTCTTCACTTTCTCCATATCGTGGTTCTGCGCCATACTCGGCCTCGTCGTCAGGAGCCTCGAGGCCGCGCAGTGGATAAGCTTCCTCTTCATAATGCCGCTGACGTTCGCATCGAGCGCATTCGTCCCGACCGACGGCATGCCGACCGCGCTCAAGATATTCGCCGAGAACCAGCCGTTCACGATAGTCATTCAGGCCATGCGCGCATGGCTCGTCGGAACACCGATTGGAAACGACGGCTGGCTCTCTGTCGCATGGTGCATCGGCATAACTGTAGTCTGCATGCCGATTGCGGCGTGGCTCTACAGGCGTCAGGCCCGCTTCCCAGCGCTCTAGTCCACCCATTTTCACAACTCCGCAGCACCTTGATACGGCGGGGGAGTGGTCTATTCATTCAGTCTTTTCACGGATTCTCTCCGATATGCTTGACTGGTTCTCTTTTCCCTGAACAATTATAATATTCGGTTTATTAACTCTAATGAAGGTACACGCTACGTATATACACGCATATCTGACATTAAATACCGCTTTCAAGACAGACGTAAATAGTGCGCGCCCGCTTCTCAGCGGCTGAAGAATAACGGGCCGGGAACCATAACCCGGAGCGCGATTCGACAATTCGACCCCATTCGTTCAAAGCAACGGAGCGCAATGCTTAAACCCAAGCTGTTTACGACACTCGGAACGTATAACAAAAAAACATTCATGGACGACCTCTTTGCCGGACTCACCGTCGGCGTCGTCGCCCTTCCTCTCGCCATGGCCTTCGCCATAGCGAGCGGCGTGCCGCCCGAGCGCGGACTTTTCACAGCCATCATCGCCGGTTTCCTCATATCCTTCCTCGGAGGAAGCCGCGTCCAGATCGGGGGCCCGACGGGCGCGTTCGTCATCATCGTCTCCGGCATCATGGCCGAGTACGGCTACGACGGCCTCGTCTACTGCACGATCATGGCTGGGTTCTTCCTGATAGCGCTCGGCCTCAGCAGGATGGGCGGCCTCATAAAGTTCATCCCGTTCCCCGTCATAACGGGCTTCACATCCGGCATCGCGGTCGTCATATTTTCGACGCAGATAAAAGACCTCCTCGGTCTCCAGATGCCGAACCCTCCGGCCGAGTTTATCCCGAAATGGATTGAGTACGTAAAGCACCTGGGCACCTTAACACCCGCCGCTGCGGGACTCGGAATAGGGACGATAGCCGTCATCTCGGTGACGCGAAAATTCGTCCCCAGGTTCCCGGCGATGCTCATAGGCATGGCGGCGGCCACTTTGGCAACTGTCCTTCTCGGCCTCGATGTCGAGACAATAGGCAGCCGCTTCGGAGACCTCCCGCGAGTCCTCCCGGCGCCCGAGCTTCCGGCATTCGACATTGAAAAGTTGAAGAGCCTCATCGCGCCGGCGTTCACAGTCGGATTACTGGCGGCCATAGAATCGCTTCTTTCCGCGACAGTCGCCGACGGCATGATAGGCGGGCGGCACCGCTCCAACATGGAGCTCATCGCACAGGGCACGGCCAACATCGGCTCGGCGATCTTCGGCGGCATACCCGCGACAGGCGCAATCGCCCGTACAGTGACGAACATCAAGAGCGGCGCGAAAACGCCAGTGGCCGGAATAATTCATGCCGTATCCCTCGCCCTCATACTTCTTCTCTTCGCGCCTTATGCGAAGATGATCCCGCTCGCCGCGCTCGCCGGGATACTCGTCGTTGTAAGCTACAACATGAGCGAGATCGAAAATTTCCTCGGGCTTCTGAAGGCCCCGAAGAGCGACGTGATGGTGCTGCTGACGACATTCGCGCTCACAGTCTTCGTCGATCTGACGGTCGCCGTCCAGGTAGGCATTGTCCTCGCGGCGCTCCTCTTCATACGCAGAATGGCCGAGGTCACGAACGTCGGCGTCGTCACACGGGAGCTCCACGGAAACGGCGAGGACGACAGCAAAGACCCGAACGCCATCTCCAGGCGCGACGTGCCGGCCGGCGTCGAGGTATTCGAGATACAGGGGCCGTTCTTCTTCGGCGCGGCCGACAGGTTCAAGGAAGCCGTCGGGTTCATCGAGAAACCCGTGCCCGTCATAATCCTCCGCCTCCGGAGCGTCCCGGCGATTGATGCGACAGGGCTTTACGTCCTGAAGGACTTTCTCAAGAGGTGCAGGCGCGACCGGACGACGCTCATTCTCTCGGACGTTCACGCACAGCCGCTCTTCGCGATAGAGCGCTCAGGCCTCTGGGACGAGATAGGGGAGGAAAACATCTTCGGCAACATCGACGACTCACTCAACCGCGCGAGGGAGATACTCGGCCTCCCGAAGGCCCCGCGCCCCGTGCCCTTCGTTCCCGTCGTCGCGAGGGAAGCGGAAAAAGACAAAGAAGGAAATCGCGTTTAACAGACTCTGCACCTGTCCGGAGGACCGGATTTTTACCGTATCCGCGGTCTGAAATAATGCGGACGGGGTTGCTTACCAGCGATCTATTTTTTTATAGTTCCTTTATAGGTATATATGATCGGGTCCTGACCGTCCTTCGACCAAAACATTGTCCCCGAAATTTCGTCTCCCGTGACAGAGCCTTCCCATTCCGTCTTTCCTTCATTACCGCTCGTGAGTGCGGATTTGAACAATACGACGCCCGCTTTTGACTTCGATTCATAAGGAGCCGGAGTAAAGCCATGCTTTTCGCACTCGGTGGAGAAGAAGGTCCCGTCCTTAAAAATCAGCTCATCCTTGGTCGCTTCGCTTTTATTCATTTCAGTCAGCTCGACTGAAAAAGACCTGCCGTCAAGCGAATCGTCCGCTGACGCGGCATTCAGGTTCGTATCAAACAATGACGCACAAATTGAAAAAATAAAAAGATATGCTGATATAATTAGTATATGTCTCATATGCCCCCCTGTTTGCTTAAATTGCACCTGGAATTAACTCTACTGGAGTACGTAAAGTGATGTCAATACCGCCGAATGGCCGGATCTGTTATTAAATCGGCTGGCTTTGCATTCGTGCTGCCCGGCTTTGACTCAACAATTAAGGGACGATGCAAGCGGCCGATCTCATAAATTGCCCGGATTCGCATTTGTTCCCTTATAAGTAATCAGCAAGAGGCCGCCAAGTATGGCGATTATTCCGTAAGTATAAACAAAAAGGGAGCCTTGCAGGCTCCCTTTCATAATAAACTCTGTACAACAATTTTATTTTTACGATAGACGTGTCTTTCTTCTGTGTATTATCAGCGCCCCGGCAATTCCTATAATTCCGGCCAAGGCGATAAGCCCCCATTCGGAAAGCGTCGGGATCGGATTAGGCAGGACAAGCCATATTTTTTCGACCGGTATCGATTCCAGCCCATCGACCGATGCCGTTATCCTGTCCGTACCAGGCGCAGAGCCTGTGTATGTCCACGACACCTGTCCGTTCGTATCGGTCCGACAGTCGATTGGGGAGCATTCACCGCTGCTGTTGCTCGCCTGACCGAGATTCGGTCCCGCAACCACCCTGAAAAATACAGGAGTACTGACTGAAGGGGATAGGTTGTCGAGCACCGTAGCCGTGACAGTGTGCTGTGTTCCGGTATCGTTCGTCGCCGTCGGAGGGGCTAATGAAATCGTGAAGTTCGAAGTGCAAAGGTAATTTTCAACCGTGAAGCTGTAATCGCAGGTAAATGTACCGAAACTAGTCATGGCGACCAGAACCAGGCTGCTTCCCGCAGGCACTTCGAATGAAAAGCTTTGTGGAAGACTCGATCCGATATCGCCTATGTAATTTTCGCTCAGGTCTGCCGGATTATACGAGTTGAGATAAGCCGCGGCGAATACGTTCGTGCCGCAGGTCCCCGTATTGAAATTGACGGTTACGCAGCTCGTGCTATTGGGGGCACGGAAAGCATGTGTCGCGTAATTGAATGTCGTACCGGCGTCGAAAGTGCCCGGGAATGCCTTTGTCGGACAAGAGCTCGGTACGGCGTCTCTGAATAATCTGCCGTTCTGGAAGGGCCCGGTAGCTGAATTAAGAGAACCGTTTATAACCTGGCCGGCGTCGGGGCACACCTGACCTGCCGCATCGTTCGCGCTGAAAACCAGTACTGAACTAAAGATAATCCCGAACAGGATTCCGTAGATTTTCATCATTCCTCCATCCTCCTTTTCTTCCTTTAATTTATAAATCCACTACACCCAGTATAGTAAATAACTACAGAATAGCAACACTTTATATTTCATATTTCATGAATTTAAGTAGTCATAGATGAATTTCGATATACATAGCTGGAGACCCGGCACTTCGATTTTCGTTATAACCCGCCGCCCAACGACGGACTTATGTTAAAATCAATGCCTTAATCCCTGAATCGATACGACAAGAGGTATACGAACATGCGCTCAGACGGAAGGAACTGGGACGAGCTCAGGCCGGTAAAAATCACACGCGGCGTCATGAAATACGCAGAAGGCTCCGCGCTCATAGAAACGGGAGAGACGAAAGTCCTCTGCACGGCTACGGTCGAAACGAGGGTTCCGCCCTTTTTAAGGGACACGGGCAGGGGATGGGTCACGGCGGAATATTCGATGCTCCCCCGGTCTACAAAAGAAAGGGTCACACGCGACAGCGTGAGGGGCAGGATAGGCGGCCGCTCTCACGAGATACAGCGCATCATAGGCCGGGCGCTCCGTTCCGTGATCGACCTCGACAAGCTCGGCGAGATGTCCATAACGATAGACTGCGACGTGCTCCAGGCGGACGGCGGGACGCGAACCGCCTCCATAACAGGCGCGTTCGTCGCCCTTTCCGACGCCGCGCTTCATCTCGTGAACACGGGCGTCCTCGCCGACAATCCCGTCGAGGATTACATTGCCGCGGTCAGCGTGGGTATAGTTGACGGCAAGCTGGCGCTCGACCTCGACTACGAGGAAGACTTCGCCGCCGAGGTCGATATGAACGTCGCCATGACAGGCTCGGGGCTCCTCGTGGAAGTGCAGGGAACGGCGGAGGGAAAGCCCTTCAGCAAGAGAAGGCTCTCCCAGCTCGTCGCGCTCGCCGAAAAAGGAATCACCGGGCTGATTCAAAAACAAAGGGAGGCCCTCACGGAATGACCATGTTCGACGAAATAGTCCTCGCCACGGGCAATAAGGGGAAGGTAAAAGAATTCGCCGGGCTCCTTCAAGGTATCGCCGGGAAAATAATCGGCCTCGGCGACCTCGAATCCCCTCCTGAAGTGGTCGAAGACGGCGAAACGTTCATGGAGAACGCGCTCAAGAAGGCGCGGGCGATAGCCAAGTATTCAGGGAAGCTCGCGCTCGCCGACGATTCCGGCCTCGTTGTGGATGCCCTAGGCGGAAGGCCGGGAGTGTATTCCGCAAGGTACGCCGGTGAAAAAGCGACCGACGACGAAAACATCGCCAGGCTCCTTCGTGAGCTCGGCGACGCCGCCGACAGAAGAGCCCGATTCGTCTGTTTTCTCGCCCTCGTCACGCCCGGCGGAAAAGAGACCGTCGTCAGCGGGGAGTGCGAAGGCGTGATACTTTCAGAGCACCGGGGAAGAGGCGGCTTCGGATACGATCCGGTTTTTTATCTGCCCGAATACGGAAAGACCATGGCCGAGATACCGCCGGACCTTAAGAACAAAATCAGCCATAGGGCCCGCGCCGCGGAGAAGCTGCTCTCCATCCTCGTGGGAGAGTCGTCTGAGGGAGTAACGCGGCGCGGAAGCTAACGCTCCTGTCACGCCTGCGCCGGCTTTTAGCGGCAGGGGTCTTGCAACCGGCCCGGCTTTTGAATATATTAGTTAAGACCTAGACGGTCCCTTCATAAAAATTCAAAAAAGTTCTCTGAGGTCAGCCTTACTTGAAGACGAAATTTATATTTGTGACAGGCGGTGTTATGTCCTCTCTGGGAAAGGGGCTCGCCGCCGCATCCATCGGTGCGCTCCTCGAAAGCAGGGGGCTCGAAGTAACGCTCCAGAAGCTCGATCCCTATATCAACGTCGACCCGGGCACCATGAACCCGTTCCAGCACGGCGAGGTTTTCGTGACGGACGACGGCGCCGAAACGGATCTCGACCTCGGGCATTACCAGCGCTTCACGAACTCGAGGCTGTCGCAGAAAAATAACTTCACGACAGGCAAGGTCTACCACTCCGTTATAATGAAGGAGAGGGAAGGCAAATATCTCGGAAAAACAGTGCAGGTGATCCCGCACATCACCGACGAGATCAAATCCCGCGTTCTCGACGCCGCTGGCGACAACGACGTCGTTATCGTCGAAATAGGAGGCACGGTGGGCGACATCGAAAGCCTCCCGTTCCTCGAAGCGGTGAGGCAGCTCCGGACAGAGCTCGGCCGCGAGAACACTCTCTTCATTCACCTCACCTACGTCCCTTACCTTGCGGCAGCCGGCGAGCTGAAATCCAAGCCCACGCAGCACAGCGTTAAGGACATGCTCCAGATCGGCATCCAGCCCGACATTCTTCTCTGCCGGACAGACAGGTTCCTCCCGAAGGAGATAAAGGAGAAGATCGCGCTCTACGGTAACATCAGCATGGAAGCTGTAATCACGGCGAAGGACGTCGAATCGATATACGAAGTCCCGCTAATATTCCACCAGGAAAAGCTCGACCAGATAATAATCGACTACCTCAAAATGTGGACGCGTAAGCCCGACATCTCCGTCTGGGAAGACATCGCCTACAGGTTTGCCCATCCGAAGACAGACGTCACTATAGGCGTCGTCGGGAAGTATGTGAGCCTGAAAGATTCCTACAAGAGCCTTCACGAGGCCCTTTCCCACGGCGGCATGGCCAACGACTCCCGGGTCGAAATAAAGTACGTCGACTCCGAGGATATAGAATCGCAGGGTGTGGATTCGCTCCTCTCCGATGTTCACGGAGTCCTCGTCCCCGGCGGCTTCGGCAAGAGGGGATTCGAAGGCAAGATCGAAGCGGTGAGATACGCCCGCGAAAACAAGGTGCCTTTCTTCGGCATCTGCCTCGGGATGCAGATGGCCGTCATCGAATACGCCCGGAACGTCTGCGGCATCGCCGACGCAAGCTCCAGAGAATGCGGCAGCGACGTCGAAGACGCCGTGATCGATCTCATGGCCGAGCAGATAGGCATAAACGACATGGGCGGCACGATGAGGCTCGGCGCATACCCGTGCATACTCAAAAAAGATACCCTGGCGCTGTCGGCATACGGCTCGGAAGAGATATCCGAGCGGCATCGTCACAGGTACGAAGTCAACAATGCCTACAGGACGGCTCTCGAGGAAAAGGGCCTCATACTCAGCGGCCTCTCGCCCGACGGGAAGCTCGTCGAAATGATCGAGCTCAAGAATCACCCCTGGTTTGTCGGCTGCCAGTTCCACCCCGAATTCAAATCCACGCCGCGCTCGCCGCACCCCCTCTTCAGAGATTTCATCAAGGTCGCGATGGAATACAAGTCCTCGCTGACCGCATCCTGACCCCGCAAAAGAGAGAACCGGTTTTCACAGTAAACCGGATTTGCCGTCGAAATCCAGCGTTTTTAACTCATTCAATTAAATTATATTGAGACTGAATTTTTGATGTAATATTTCATTAAGCGATACGGACTGGTCCATACGGAGTTATGGCGATGATGTCCCTGACCAAAACAGAATCTGGACCATATTTTTTCCCTGAAAAAGGGATGTACAGGTTGCTGCTGCTCTTCTTAATCTTTTTAGCCGGCCTTGCGGTTCGCCTGAACGATATCAATATCCCTCCCATGGATTTTCATCCGATCCGCCAGTACCGTTCGTTCAAGCTCGCAAGGGCTCTTTATTTCGAATCCTCGGATTCCATCTCGCAAAGCGATAAAATCATTGCGGAGGCCGCGAAGCCTTTTCAGCTCGAACCCCCAATTCTGGATTACATGACAGCCTTCCTCTACCATATTTTCGGCGGGGAAAACATGGTAATCCCGCAAATGCTCAGCATCCTGTTCTGGCTGTGCGCCGCCGTGCTGATACTCAAGCTCGCCGAAGACCTCATATCCCCCGACGCGGGGATAATAGCGGTTGCCTTTTTCCTGTTCCTGCCCTTTGGGATAAGGGCCAGCCGAAGTTTCCAGCCGGACCCGCTCATGATAATGATGTTCGTGGCTTCGATCTATGCCATATACAAGTACTATTCTAATCCCTCAAACCGCCTGCTCGCGCTCGCGTGCGTGCTCTCGGGCCTTGCCGTTTTCGTAAAACCAGTATGCATCTTTCCCATTCTGGGCGCTTTCATGGCTTTGAGAATAGCCACCATGGATATCAGTAGCGTTTTTTTCAGGCGCGATGTATTCATATTCGCCGCAGCGATCATCGCACCGTCCGTTTTATATTACTGTTACGCTATTTTCATAACCGGACTTTTGAAGATCCAGGCCGATCAGAGTTTCGTGCCGTCTTATTACCTCACATACCGTTACTGGCGTGACTGGTACCATCTGGTAAACGCCGTCATGGGTAGGTGGAGCGTAGCTTTATCTATTCTGGGAGTGCTACTATTACGGTCCAAAATACAAAGAGCGTTCCTTTTCGGTTTGTGGTCGGGTTATGTCGTTTACGGACTCTTCTTCACCCATCATATAAGCACTCACGATTACTACAGCCTTATGCTGATCCCTATCGGTGCTCTTTCGCTCGGCGGCCTGGGCTCGTTACTTCTGCAGGAGTTCAAATGGAGCAAAGGCATCCTCCGCTTTGCGGTATGGTGTGTATTCGTGGTTCCAATTCTCTTTACCATACGTGACGCAACCTGGCCGGCGAACGATGCGGATTTTCAAAAGACGATTAAAATGTACGAAGAGATCGGAGACCGCGTGAACCACAGCACAAATACGATTTTCCTCGACAAGTATTATGGAGACGTTCTCTTGTATTACGGCAAATTTGCAGGGAGGTATTGGCCGAACAGGGATGATTGGGAATTCGCAGATAGAAGCCATATAGAAAGAGGGAAAACCCTTCTGGATCACTATATAGCCAAAAAAGCCTACGAATATTTTATTGTCAGCAGCATGGAGGAGCTTGTGGATCAGCAGGATTTAAAAAAAGTGCTTGACGAGAGATATGTCGTTGTGGCGGCTACTCCCGATTACATCATTTACGATATGAAACAACATAAAACGCCTGCCGGCGGGAACGGCGATCGATAAATCCCGGAATCGGCACGCAGGGTAATAATTATTGAGAGGCCTGTCATGAGAAATAAATATGCAATTCTCGCGATAATTCTTCCGATCATTATACAGTTTACGGAACTCGCGGCGGCCGACGTGCCTCCGTCGCAGAAGCCCGAGGTCGAATTCCTTATAGAGACGGTACGCACGACCGACTGCAAATTCGACAGGAACGGCAAGAAATACGACGGCAAAAAGGCGGCCAGCCACCTCGAAAGAAAATACAACCATTACAAGGACGAGATAACCTCGACGGAAACCTTCATAGAATATGCCGCGACGAAAAGCATGATTACAGGCGCGGATTACTACATCATATGCCCCGGGGCCGCGCCTGTAAGGTCGCAGGACTGGCTCCTCCAGAAGCTTTCGGAATTCAGGAAGAAAAACGAAGCGAACTGAAACGCCGTATTCACGCCTGTTTCGAAAAATTTTTTGTAAATCTCCCCCGCTCAATTAGAATAGATACCCCATGGTTTTAGAGAAGCTGCCCAGGCCGGGCGAAGTAGTTCTGTTCAGAAAACGCCAGGAGCCGTCGCTCGGAATATTCTCGCACTTAGAAGGCGATAAGCTCCTTCTGTTTTCGGAAGAGGGACGCGAAATTACCATAGAGCGCGAGAAGATAGCGTTTGTCAGCTCTTTGACAATAACCGGCGACCTCACTCAATCTGAAAAAAAACTCGCTCTCAGAGACGTCCGGAGAAAGCTCGACGAGGCCCGTGAAAATATAGACCTCGTCACAGTGTGGGAGTGTTTCGAGGGCGAAAAGCGCGAAGTCCCATACGAAGAGCTCGCGGAATTTTACTACGCTGGAGGCGAGTCCGCGGGCATTGATACCGTCGCCTTTTTCTGGTCCGTGGACAAAAACGACATCTACTTCCGCCGGGGCGCTTCGGGCTACGAGCCCAGGACCCACGAGGAAGCCGCCGAGATAATCCATAAGAAGGATGTCGAGGAAAAGAAAAAAGAAGAGCGGGAAATGGCCATTCGGTGGGCGAAGGGAATAATGTCGGGCCACGAGGATAATCCTGGCGGCTTTTCGCCCGACGGCTACATCGAGCTCCTTCGCGGCTATGTCATACACCTCGACAAGTTCGGCCGCGCACCGGAAGCGAAATCGTTCCTCTCCGAGATAGGCATACGCGACCCCGAAGGGACGATCGAGTTTCTCATAAAGGCCGGAGGCTGGGGCGAGGACGAAGACCCGATGATAAAAAGGTTCTACGTCCGTGACGATTTTCCCGCCAGGGTCGAGGATGAAACGAAAAGGATAGTCTCCGAGCCGCTCCCGACCGAAGGCTTCCGCGATCTTACACATCTCGACATATTCTCGATAGACGACGAGAACACGGAAGACATAGACGACGCGCTCTCGGTCGAGGAAGCACCGGGGGGAGGCATGACTATAGGCATACACATAGCCAACGTCGCCGGCCTTGTCCAGAAATGGGGCAACGCCGACGAGGAGGCGTCAAAGCGCGGCGAAACGATCTACCTCCCCGAAAAACGGATACACATGTTCCCGCCCGATCTCGTAAAAGAAAGACTCTCGCTCGTGGAAGGCACGGAGCGCCTTTCGCTCTCGCTGATGGTCAATGTTGATCCCGAGCTCAACGTCAGGGGAACAGAATTCGCCGCTTCTGTAATCAAAGTCAATCGAAACATCACTTACAAACAGGGCACCGATTACTTTCTCAACGATCCCCTCGGCATGAGGATGCGGGAATTCGCTTTAAGGCTGAGAAATTCGCGGCTCGACTCCGGGGCGCTCATAGTCCAGCTCCCCCAGCTGAAGGTGAGGATAGGGGAGGGCGGCGCTATCTCGATAGAGAAGAACCCGATGAATTCCGAGGCGCACGTCGTCGTCGCCGAGATGATGATCCTCATGAACAGGACGGCCGGGAAATTCCTCAAGGACAAGCGCATCCCCGCCATCTACCGCTCGCAGCCCGAGTCCGTAACAGAAGACGCGCGCGTCCTCGACGAAACGAACCCCCTCTATGCGCTCCAGATCGTGAAGTTCCTCCGGGCCCCCCGCGTCGGACTCGCCCCGGACGTCCACAGGTCGCTCGGTATAGACGTTTACACGCAGGTCACCTCGCCCATAAGGCGCTACGCCGACCTTGTCATGCAGCGGCAGATAGTCTCGGAGCTCCTCGACGGCGAGCCGATGTATACAGAGGACGAGCTTGAAAATCTCTATCCGATGATCGAGGTAGGAATACGCGACAAGAAAACCATAGAGCGGAACAGGGAGAGGTACTGGATTTATAAACACCTGAAGTTGCTCGAGGGGACCGCCATAAACGGCATAGTCAGCTCTACGGCCGGGAAGAGGGTTGCGGTATATCTTCCGGACTATCTATTCGAGACGACAGTCAGCCATGGGCAGGAAACCGCCGTAACGGAAGGCGACAACGTGCGGCTTTTCGTGACGAAAGTCGATCCTTTAAGACGTATACTGACCCTTTCGCTGACGTAAACTGCTTAGCTTATCATCAGATTGGCGCTCACAGGTACTGTACGGTTCGCTCTACAATCCTGCGCCAAGTCAATAGGCCAGCCAAATACTTAAAGTCATTAGTGAAGTATTATTAATCACATAATATCAATAGATTATACTGCATACCTACAACAATTTATATCTCGAAAGCCTTCTGCTCTATACCACTTAAGGCTGATTTTTCAGGGCTTCAAGTATTTCTTCAAGGCTCGTATACTTGAGCCTCGGCCTGCCAGCCGCCTTTCCGCGCTCTATTTCAAGGACATCCAGCCTTAGCCAGTCCTGGTAAGTTATGTGGTCCGGCTGGCAGTCCTTTATAAACGCCTCAAGACTGCCCCTGTCCGGGCTTTCGGGCCGAATGAGCTTCCCCGATTTTATATCTTCCACAATGCACTCTACCGTCTCGCCGGAATCCTGCTTGTTGGTGCCTATCACGCCCGAAGGCCCGCGCTTTATCCACCCGGTGGCGTAGAGCCCGTCGAGGTGCTCGCTTGTTCCCGGGTCGGTGACGCGCCCCTTCTCGTTATGTATCACACCCCACTTCTCGTGGAACGGAACCTCCGGAAGCGGCACGCCGTGATAGCCTATCGAGCGGAATACGATCCCGGCTTCGAGCTCCTCGTATTCTTCAGTCGAGCGGGAGCGTATCTCCCCGTTATCGTCCCTGTAGAGCTCGTTCTTAACCAGCTTGACGCCTCTTACCCTGCCGTTCTCGTCCCCCAGTATTTCGACAGGCGAAACTAAGAACCTTATGTGAAGCTGCCTCTGCTTGACATGCCCGGCCGGATCGCAGAACGATTTCAGAATCTCTATCTTGTTTATGGTCGACTGGTCCTTCGACGTTTCGAGCTCGGCTTTGGTCTCTGCGTCGAGCTCGACCTCGTGCGGCAGCGTCACAGCATGCGCGTCCATCATCTTGCCGAGCTCTCTAACCTCGGGGTTCGTGAAGGCTGCCTGCATCGGGCCTCTTCTGCCGAGTAGATAGACTTCCCTGATTTCGCTTTGGTTAAGTGCGGCGAGGGCGTAGTCGGCGATGTCCGTTTCTTTCAGCTCTTCCTCCGTCCGGCACAGTATTCGGGCGACATCTATCGCCACGTTCCCGACGCCTATTACGACGGCCCTTTTAACGGAGAGGTCGAAGTCGAGGTTCCTGTAATCCGGGTGCCCGTTATACCACGCGACGAACTCCGTCGCCGTGTGGCTCCCTTTCAAATCCTCTCCGGGGATGCCGAGCTTTCTGTCTGTCTGCGCCCCGGTCGCGAATATTATAACGTGGTAAAAACGCTTCAGATCCGAAAGCCCGAGGTGCTTTCCGAACTCGACGTTCCCGTAAAACCTTACCTTCGGATGTGTCGCTATCTTGTCGTAAACCTTCGTCACGGATTTTATCTTCTGATGGTCCGGCGCGACGCCCGATCTTACCAATCCGTGCGGCGTGGGCAGCCTGTCGAATATGTCTATCTCGAAGTCGTGCTCCGTTCTTTTAAGCAAATGCTCGGCCGCGTAGAAGCCGGCCGGTCCCGAGCCGATTATTGCGACCCTTATCGTATCGTTCATCTTCACTGCTCCGTTAGATTATGTAGTTCTCTTAGTGTCGGTCCTCATAAAAAGAGCTTCAGCCTGGAAACGGAAATCCCCGCGGGGCCACGGGACTCTGAAAATTTCGTTGACTAGTTGTGCATAGTTCTTTTTACCAAGTATTATAATTTAGATGAAATAAATATACCAAAAATTCCGGCCCGGCGGGTGTACGCCGGCCATACCGCGCCCTCAGCGGTTGTTTATACCATTTAATTAAGCCCGGTTTTTCCGGGCATGATGCGCGCCCCAAGGCAGCCCCTGGTGGCTCACTCCCGGGGCGGGGCGTTCGAAGACAAAACGGAAAGAGTAGTATCCGGGAATCCCGGAATGCAGCGCCAATAAATACCGGTAAAGAACGTATGCACGCCAAAACCCGGCCAGGCACATCTTCTAAAAAGACTATAGACAGGGCGGATTTCCACCTCAAAATCGTTCAGGAAATAAGCGACCTCGTAAACACCTCCACAGGGCTCAACATCATCTTGAAAAAGGTCGTCAACAAGATTGCCGTCTCGCTCCGGCTCGACGTCGTCTCCGTTTATCTCTGGGACCCGGAAAGGAAACTGCTCACGCTGAGATCGACGAAGGGGCTGAACGTCGACCCTCTCCGTCATCCGATAACGCTGAGCCCAGAAGAGGGACTCACGGGCCTCGTCTTCGAAACCTCGCGTCCTATAACCGTGATGCCCGCCTCCGAGCACCCGCGCTACAAGTACTTTCCCGAGATAGGCGAGGAAGAGTACGAAAGCTACATCGGCGTCCCGATACTCCTTCAGAACCGCTGCATAGGCGTCCTCGTCGGCCAGACGAAAGAAAAGCGCCTGATTAATCCGGCCGAGGAAACCCTCTTCCAGATAATCGCGTCTAGGCTCGCGGGGCTCCTCGAAGTCGCCGACAGGCTCGAGCGTCTGAAAACTCCTTCGATCGTAAAACACGAGACGAGGACATACCAGGGTAAGGGCGTTTCTAACGGCGTCGCCATAGGCAACGTCTTCATATTCCGCGGACTCTTCCAGCAGGTGAATACCGAGAAGCTCACGGCCTCGACTCCCGCCGTCGAGCGGAAAAGGCTCGAGCAGGCGTTTCAGGAAGTCGAGCTCGATCTCAAAAGCCTGATCGAAACGCTCGACTCGGAGGCCGTCCTCTCACGCGAAGAGATAGACATATTCCGGGCGCACTTTCTCATACTCCGCGGCTCGACCCTGAGAAAGGCCGTCATGGGCAAGCTAGAAGGCGGCAATATAGCCGCCGAGATGGCGGTCATAGAGGGCATCGAGGCCATAGCCCAGCAGTTCGAGGCCATGAGCGACAAGTATCTTCAAGAGAAGGCGCAGGACTTCCGCGACATCGGCGAGCGTCTCCTTCACGAGCTCATAACCCACACCACCGGCGCCAAGGCCGCTGCAGAGCCTAAAGACGGCTCCATACTGGTCGCCTACGAGATCGGCCCCTCGTTCATATCGATGCTTCTCAAAAATAAAGTCTCCGCCGTCGTCATAGAAAAGGGCGGCGAGACCTCTCACGCCATAATAATAGCGAAGTCCCTGGGCATCCCCGCAGTCGTCGGAATAGACAACATAAGCAGGCTCCTCCGCTCCGGAGAAAAGGCTATAGTAGACGGCAAAACGGGCTTCATATTCTCTAACCCCGACGAAAGCCTCATCGCCGAATACCAGAACACCTACTCCCGCATGGTGAAGGTGAAAGAGGAGATCGAGCAGGCGGCCATGGACGCCTCTAAAGACCCCGGCCTCGGCATAAAGATATCCGTCAACATCGGCTTCCCTATAGACGTTCAGCTCGCCAAGCAATACGGCATAAAAGACGTCGGCCTCTTCAGGACGGAATTCGCCTTCAGCCAGTACGCGAAGTGGCCGGGCGTCCGTCAGCAGGCGCGCATATACAAGAACATAGGCGACGCTTTCGAGGGCTACGTCACGATCCGAACCCTCGACATCGGGGCCGACAAGCTCCTTCCCTATTTCGAATTCCCGAGGGAAGACAACCCGCTCCTCGGCCTCCGGGCGATAAGGTTCTCGATGGAATATCTGGAGCTTTTCAAGGACCAGCTCCGGGCTATTCTCCTCGCAGCGAAGAAGGGCTCCAGGTTCAGGATACTCCTCCCGATGATAACGAACCTCTGGGAGGTCGAAACGGCGAGGGATATAATCGACGACCTCGTAAAGGAAATAGGGGTCCCGGAATCCGACGTCCCGCCGCTCGGGATAATGATGGAAGTGCCTGCGATACTCTACCAGCTCGACGACTACAAGAGCATGATAGATTTCGTCTCCGTCGGCACGAACGACCTCATACAATATATACTGGCCGTCGACAGGAATTCGAACGTCGTCGGACACCTCTACTCTGGCTTTCATCCCGCGGTGCTGAGGGTGCTCGACGATATATACTACAAAACCCGTCATTCCGGCATGGACGTCTCCGTCTGCGGCGAGCTCGCGGGCACGCCGTCCGGAGCGCTCGGCCTCATAGCCCTCGGCTTCAAGCAGCTCAGCGTTTCGCCGTCTAACCTGCCTTATGTAAGGTTCCTCTGCAACAAGGTGGATAAGTACATGCTGAGCACCGTCAGAAGAGACATACTCAACCTCAAGAAAAACAGCGAGATCGAGCGTTATCTCATAGAGGCGCTCGAATCCATACACCCCGCACTGATTGAAATCGAATAGCCCTTCTGCGCCGCCGCTTTCAATTTCGCGGCGCTAGTGTAACTTTTACTCCCTGTCCATGAGGCCCCGGAAAATACACGTAATCCTTTTTCTGCTGACGGTTCTGACGACGTTCCTGACGGGGCTCGGCATGTGGGGGAGCTACCTCAATGCCGCGCTCTTCTCCGGGGCGCTTCTCTTCATACTGGGCGCCCACGAAATGGGGCACTACTTTTACGGCAGGAAATATGGAATAGACATCACACCGCCCTATTTCATCCCGGCCCCGCCCGTAATCTCCCCGATAGGCACATTCGGCGCATTCATAAAGATAAAATCCCCCATATATTCCAAGAAGGCCCTCTTCGACATAGGCATCGCGGGCCCGCTCGCGGGGATCATAGCCACGATACCGATAATGATAGCGGGGATAGCGCTGTCGACGTTCGTCAACCCCGAAAATGTCAACGGGAATGGCGGCTACATGCTCGGCATCCCGCTTATATTCGGATTCGTGGCCGAAACCATATTAGGCCCCGTGCCCGAAGGGCAGAACATATTCCTCCACCCACTGGCCTTCGCCGGGTGGGTGGGGCTTTTCGTAACGGCACTTAACCTGATCCCCTGCGGTCAGCTCGACGGCGGCCACATCGTTTACGCCCTCTTTTCGAAGCGTTTTCACAAGATAGTCTCCGGGCTCATGATAGCCGTCCTGTTCGTGTTCGGCGTCGGGACAGAACCGCTCCTGGCCCTCGCGGAGAAATACGGCGGCGCGGCTGTCGCGCCGTATCTCGCCCACGTGCCCGTCTTCGGGGGCTGGCCGGGCTGGGTCCTCTGGGCGGCCCTCCTCACGCTCATGGGTACGCGCCACCCGCCGACATACTATGAAGACGGCGGACTCGGAGCCGGCAGGATGGCCCTCGGCCTCCTCTCGCTCCTCATATTCGTAGGGTGCATTTCGCCCGTGCCTATCTCGCTGGCGTATTAAATAGAGAGGGTCGAACCGGGTTCGGCTGCCCGGGGTCCGGCGACTGGAAGCGACGTCATTTAACCGGCGCACGTGGCCGTTTATATAGCCCAGTGTCTAAATTTCGGACAATATTGAAAAACTCGTGAGTTAAGGTAAGTTTACTTGTCCGAACCGCCGTCCGTTCCGGATCGTGCTCCGTTTTTTAGCTTTAAAACAACTTGGATAACAAAAGGAAAACAGCTAACAGGAGGGATTTACAGTGGCACAGAAAGATACATTAACCATAACCGATAACCGGACTGGTAAAACGTACGAGATACCTATCACGCACGATACCATCCGGGCGAGCGATCTCAACCAGATAAGGGTCAATCCTGACGATTTCGGGATGATGAGCTACGATCCCGCGTTCGGTAACACAGCCGCCTGTATCAGCCGCGTAACCTACATCGACGGCGACAAGGGCGAGCTCATCTACAGGGGCTACCCGATAGAAGTCCTGGCGGAAAAGAGCAACTATCTTGAAGTCGCTTACTTACTCCTGAACGGCGATCTGCCAACGCAGGCCCAGTACGACCAGTGGGTCCACGACATTACACATCACACAATAGTGCATGAGAACATAAAGAGGTTCATGGACGGCTTCCGCTACGACGCGCATCCGATGGGAATGCTCCTCGGAACGGTCGGCGCGCTTTCGACTTTCTACCCAGAAGCCAAGGACATATTCAACAAGGAAGTGCGCGATATACAGGTCCACAGGCTCATAGCGAAGATGCCGACGATGGCGGCCTTCGCATACCGTCATGCAATGGGCATGCCCTACGTTTACCCCGACAACGACCTTTCCTACGCAGGAAACTTCCTCAACATGATGTTCAAGATGACAGAGCTTAAATACGTTCCGGACCCTGTAATTGAAAGGGCGGTCGATATCCTCTTCATCCTCCATGCGGACCACGAGCAGAACTGCAGCGCGAGCGCCATGCGTAACGTCGGCAGCTCTCTCCCCGATCCGTATTCGGCGACGGCTGCGGCCATCGCCGCGCTCTACGGCCCGCTCCACGGCGGCGCCAACGAGGGCGTTCTCCAGATGCTGAAGGAGATCGGCTCTGTCGACAAGATCCCCGAATACATCAAGCGCGCGAAGGCCGGCGAGTTCAGGCTCATGGGCTTCGGACACCGCGTCTACAAATCCTACGACCCGAGAGCGAAGATAATAAAAGAAGCCGCCTACGAAGTTTTCGAGGCCAAGGGCAAGAACCCGCTCCTCGACATTGCGCTCGAACTGGAGCGTATCGCTCTCGAAGACGATTACTTTGTAAAACGTAAGCTCTACCCGAACGTCGACTTCTATTCCGGCCTTATCTACCAGAGCCTTGGAATCCCGGTCGAGATGTTCACAGTCATGTTCGCCATAGCGCGTACTTCCGGATGGCTCGCCCAGTGGATAGAGCTCCTCGAAGACCCGGAGAGAAGGATCGCCCGTCCGAGGCAGATCTATCTTGGCGAGAAAGACAGGAAGTATGTGCCGATAGGAAAGAGGAAGTAACACTGGCGGATTTTGACAGAGAAGGCGTCGGCTACGTGCTGGAAAAATGCCTTCCGATCATGCTGGTGTGATAATAATTGATCATGTGTTCGAGGGAGGCGATAAAGATCCTTATCGCCTCCTTTTTTATTTCATCGCTTTTTAAGAATTCTTCCCTTTCATTATCAGACGCGAGCCTTCCGAGCAGGCCGTTCATGGCTCCTACAAATGATTCTTTCAGGTCTTTCTGATCGTCCCTCAGAATCACTTCTATAAATCCCTCGTCCTGGAGGTCATATTTTCTGGCGAGGAGCGCCGCCCTGAGGTCACCCGAGAGGGCAGGGGACCCAAGACCCGGAAACCCTTCGGCCGCCCCTTCGAAGACCTGAACAAGTTCGTCGATATAAGCCATGGATTGAAATATAACCTGAGATGGAAGGGGGGACAATGCACGGCGTGCGTGCGGACAGTCGTCCCGTCATTGCGAGGGCCCGACAATCTCGACACCCGCCATCGGGTGAACAGGGCTGGTAAAATACCCCGAAAATCGGAGACGTTCGGCGATGAGGTCGATGTAACCCTCATCGACAAGAGCGCCCACTTCATTTTCGGCTTCTCCAAGCTCGACGTCATGTTCAGCCTTAAGACCCCTGACGCCGTCCGTCTGCCGTACCGTAACTTTGTAAAACCGGGCGTCAGGTTCAGGCAGGAGACGATTACCGGCATCGATCCGGACGCGCGGCGCGTCACGACCAACGCCGGCAGCTACGAGGCCGATTTCCTTGTCGTCGCGCTAGGGGCCGACTACGATCTGGGCGCCACGCCGGGGCTTGCCGTCGAGAGCAGCGAGTTTTACTCCGAAGCCGGGGCGGAGGGGCTGCGCAGTAAGGTTCACGACTTCTCGAAAGGCCGGGCCGTTATCGGCGTTTCCGCGGCGCCCTACAAGTGCCCGCCGGCTCCCAGCGAATGCGCGCTGATGCTGCACGACCACCTGACGAAAAAGGGCGTCCGCGGCAGGTGCGAAATTACGCTGGTCCTGCCGTTCGGGAGCCCTGTCCCGCCTTCGCCCGAGACTTCCAAGGCGCTGGTCAGCGCTTTTTCTGAGCGCGGCATCGAGTTTATACCCAGCCGCCGGGTGGCTTCGCTCGACCCCGGCCGCCGCCTCGCCGTTCTGGACGACGGCGGCGAATTGCCCTACGACTTATTCCTGGGCGTGCCCAGGCACCGTGCGCCTCATGTCGTCGAGGAAAGCGGCATGGCCGAGAACGGCTGGGTGCCCGTCAATCCGAAGACCCTCGAAACACGGTTCCCCGGGGTTTATGCGATAGGTGACATAGCGAATACCGGAACGCCAAAGGCGGGGGTGTTCGCCGAAGCTGCCGCCCGCGCTGTCGCAGATTCGCTGACCGCGCGCATACGCGGGAGCGAGCAGCCCGGATTTTACACCGGCGCGGGTTCCTGCTATATCGAGTTCGGAGACGGGAAAATCGGCCGGGTCGACGTGGATTTCTTCTCGGGGCCTTCGCCGACCGGAACTTACCACGAGCCATCGGTTCAGCTGCGGTCCGAGAAGGAGCATTTCGGATCGAGCAGGCGTGCCCGCTGGTTCGGCCTGTAATTCGCTTCAATTCCCTCTTTGGGAAAAGGAGGGTCAGGGAGGATTTATTTTTTCACTTCCTTCCCCGCGTCCGTGTTGGCCTCTATACCCTCCATCATCCTGAGCGCATACTTCCTGTTCTCGTACCAGTCGGGGTAAAAAGAGGGCTTCTTGTCATCCAGCAATAATCTCAGCTGCTCCATCGCGTCATCGAATCTCTTCTGCTTTATGTAATTCGCCGCGAGGTAGAGCCGCGCCGAGGAAAGGTGCGGGTCGATGTTGAGCGAGCGCTCAAGGTATATTTCGGAGATGTGAATGTCGCCGCCGAGAAGCCCCGGCAGGTAGAAATATAGCGCACCGTTCATGGCGAGCCCCTCGGGGTGGTTCGGGTCGAGCTTGAGGATCGTATCCAGCTCCCTTCTGATCTCGGGCAGCATGAAGAGCGAATTGAAGAGTCCCTTCGTATCCCCGAGTGAAGCGAGGTTGGCGACGTAGAAGAAATGCGCGTCGGGATTATCGGGCTGCAATTTGACGGCCTTTTCCCCCTCTTTCTTCCCGTTCTCGAAAGCCCGTATGAGCTCGTCCTTCGTCCTTGCCTCGATATAGCCGTATGTCAGCCAGGCGCGCGAAAGGAAGAGGAGGGCGTCTATGTTATTCGGCTGAGCTTGCAGAACCCCCTCGGCGATTCGAATTGACTCATCGATACTGCCAGGCTTCTTGTAATAATCGCAAAGGAGCGTCCAGGCCTCCTGGAGCTTTTTCGAAGCGTCTGCCTCAGCTATGGATTCGGGCTCAGTGCCCGGCGCGGAATTCCCCGAAGAATTCGAGGCGGCTAAAAAGAGGACAATCAGCACGAGGCCGAATACGCGTAAAACAAAGAGCTTCATACTGAATAAGTTTAGCCCACGGTTCAGTCCAAACCAAAGGTTCCTATATCTTCTATGACCGCGTGGAGGAGAGAAATCGTATACGCTATGTCCGACTTGTAGGCGAGGCAGCTCGGGCTGTGAAGGTAACGTACGGGCACTGAAATCGACGCCGCACGCGTGCCCTTTCCCGTAATTTGCATTGCAGTCGCGTTCGTGCTTCCCGCTTTTTTGACGGTTATCTGGTAGGGGATGTCGTTCTTCCGGGCCGTCTCCATGATGAAATCGCTGAACGGCCTGTGAGCGACAAGGAACCTGTCGGAGAGCCTCACCTCCGGGCCTTTGCCGCAGTTGGCGAGCGTCTTGTAATCAGTGACTCCTGGAACGTCCATGGCCACAGTCCCTTCGAGCGCTATGGCGAAATCGGGCTCGATCGCGGGCGTGATGATGTGTGCGCCACGGAGGCCGACCTCTTCCTGCACGGTCGCCGTTAAATAAAGGTCGCACGACTGGACCGGATTTTTCCTCATCGCCTCTATCATGACGAAAAGCCCGACCCTGTCGTCTATGGCCTTCGATATGACCGCCTCATCCGTCTCTTCGAAAGGATAGTAGAAGGAGGCGACGTCGCCTACGCCAACGAGCTCCCTGACCTTATCCCCCGAAAGCCCGACGTCGACGACGCAGTCCTCTATCTCGGACACTTCCTTATTGTTCGTGTTCCGGCTTATGTGGGGCGGTATGGCGGCCACCGTTCCGACAAGCGGCTTTCTGCCCCAGACGAGTATACGCTGCCCATAGAACACCCTCGGGTCCATCCCGCCGAGGGGTATGACTCGGAGAAAGCCCTTGCTGTCGATGTGGCTCACCATGAAGCCGACCTCGTCCATGTGAGCGTCGACTACCAGCCGCGGCCCGTCGCCCGGGACATGGGCGATGACGTTACCCATCGGATCCTCCGATACCTCGTCCGTGAATTCGGAGAAGAGTCTCTTGATAATTTCCCTGACGGGGCCTTCGTGGCCGGGGAGGCCCGTGGCCTCGCAAAGCTCGATGAGAAGAGGAGTGTTCATAGGAAAATTGATTATAACCAAAGCCGGGCGGATTTCCAGCCGTCCGGGGCGACAAACTTAACGCAAAATTCACGCGATTTTAACCGCCAATTTACCGGGCTCCGGCATTCTGTCCGGAACGTTATTAAAACCCAATGGAGGAATAAGATGGTGAGGATAAATTTCAGACAAAAACTGATGTACTGTTTTGCCTTTTTAGCCTTCGCGTCCTTTCCGGCGTCCGCGATCGCCGGGCTGGATCTTACGGCCATAGGCACCTATGAAACAGGCGTTTTCGAAGGCGGGGCTTCGGAAATTGTGGCGTTCGATCCCGAAACGAACAGGCTTTTCGTAATCAATGCGACAGACGCCGTCGTCGACGTGCTCGACATTTCCGATCCGTCCGCCCCAGTTAAAATATCCACTATAGACGTAACTAACGACATAGGCCCCAACTCCGGCGTCAACAGCGTAGACGTAAAGAACGGCCTCGTGGCAGTCGCCGCGGAAAACGCCGACCGGACACTTCCGGGCTACGTCGTCTTCTATAATACTTCCGGGCAATTCATTACGAGCGTAGGCGTAGGGGTTCTTCCCGACTCGGTCAAGTTCTCGCCCGACGGCCTCATACTCGTCACAGCGGACGAAGGAGAGCCAATAGAAGACGATGATGGCAACCTTATAGCCAACCCGCCGGGTTCGATAAGCGTGATAAACATTTCAAACGGCGTACAGTCGGCTGTGGTCACAAGGCTCGGCTTCGAAGCGTTCGACGGCAGGGAAGCCGAATTCACGCAGAAGGGGCTCAGGCTGCAGCAGGGCGTCCCGATGTCGCTCGAGCTTGAGCCGGAATTCCCGGCCATATCTCCGGACGGCACGCGCGCATACGTTACGATTCAGGAGGCGAACGCCCTTGCAGTGGTCGACCTCGTGAACCCCGCGATAATCGATCTTCTTCCCCTAGGTTTCAAGGATCATTCCAAAGGCGCGCCTGCGCTCCAGACATTACCATTCAAGAAATTCCCGAATCTCGGAAGGGACGCGAACGGCGTTCAGATCAAGCTGGGCGGTTTTTCGGGTCTCTGGTTCGAGGGCCCGGTAAAGAACAAGGGCAGGATAAGATTCCTCACTGTCGGCGACAGGGGCCCGAACGGCGCCGACGTGGTGGACGGCTCCCGCACGTTTAATCTCCCAGGCTACCAGGCGAGGATAGTGACGATAGAAACCAACCCTGAAAAGAAACAGAATGCCGAAATAATGAAGGGCAAAACGATATTCCTCACCCGCGAAGACGGCTCGACGCCTATAACCGGGCTTCCGAACATCCCCGGCCACGACGAGATACCAGTCGACGCAGTGGGCAATCCGGTCAGCTACGACGCATTCGGCGCCGACCTCGAAGGCATAGTCAGAGACCCTTCCGACAACTCCTTCTGGATGGTCGACGAATACAGACCGGCAATATACCACTTCTCCCCCGATGGAACACTGATAACCAGGCTCGTTCCGGAGAATACGCATCTCCTCGGCGACTCAGCCCTGAAAGAGGCCGAGTTCGGCCCGGACGCGAATTCCCCGGGATTTTACGGCGAGGAGGCGCTTCCTGAGGTCTACAGCCGGAGGATGCTCAACCGCGGCTTCGAGGGAGTAGCTCTCGATCCCGAAAAGAGGCTCCTCTACGCGTTCGTGCAGTCTCCGATGGAAAACCCCGACAGATCGACCCGGAGCTCGCTCCTCCTGAGGATACTCGCCGTCGACGTGAACGAATCGTCGCCGACGTACCTCAGCCCGGTCGCCGAGTACGTATATGTCCTCGAAAGACCGATTGTCACGCCTAGCGACGTCGACAAGATCGGCGACGCGGTGTTCATCGGGCAGGACAGGTTCTACGTGGTCGAAAGGGACAGCTCCTTCGACACGGACGGAAAGAAATTCATATTCGAAGTAGATCTCGCCGGCGCGACCAACATCAGGAGCCTTCCCATAGCTGACGAGGCAGTGACGGGGACACTCGAGCAGCAGACACCCGACACCCTCGCCGAGCTCGGCATAAGGCCGGTCTTCAAGAGAAAGCTTCTCAACCTTCCATCGATCGGATATACGCCGAGCGACAAGACGGAAGGCATCGCGCTCCTCCCGGACGGCAGGATTGCGGTGATTAACGACAACGACTTCGGCATAGAGGCGGCCGCGGGCCTCGAGCCAGTTCTGGGGATCATTTCCCTAGGCAGCAACCATGCGCTCGACGCCTCGGATGAAGACAGCGCCATAAACATCGTGAACTATCCGGTTCTCGGCATGTTCCAGCCCGACACGATAACGTCGTATGAGTTCGACGGGAAAACCTATTACGTCACCGCCAACGAGGGCGACACGAGAGACTTCGGCTTCTTCTCCGAAGAAGAGAGGGTGGAAGACCTGATACTCGACCCGTTCGTTTTCCCTGACGCTTCCGACCTCCTCCTCGAAGAGAACCTCGGCAGACTTAAGACGACGAACATAATCGGCGATATAGACGGGGATGGAGACAACGACAGGATATTCACTTTCGGCGCGAGGTCTTTCTCGATATGGGACTCCTTCGGGAACCTCGTCTACGACAGCGGCGACGACTTCGAGAGGATAACGGCCGAGCTTCTGCCCGACTTCTTCAACAGCGACAACACTGACAACGATTCCTTCGATTCCAGGTCCGACGACAAGGGTCCCGAGCCGGAAGTTATAGATATCGGCAGGGTAGGAGACAAGGTCTACGCCTTCATAGGGCTCGAAAGGATAAGCGGCGTGATGGTGTACGACGTGACGAGCCCGTTCGCACCGTTCTTCGTGACCTATGTCAATAACAGGGACTTTTCAGTCGATGCTACCGACCCCGCAGCGGGAGATTTAGGCCCCGAGTGCATCAAGTTCGTCCTGGCGGAAGACAGCCCGAGCGGAGAGCCTATTCTAATAGTAGGCAACGAAATCAGCGGTACGACGACTATTTACAGCATAGTCGAAACAGAATGAAAAAAAACGGCACCCCATTACAATATCTCTCTAACCTTCCTTGAGTTACCCCCTCCCGAAAGGGAGGGGGTATTTCTTGTTTAGACTGTCTTCCTATCCTCGGGAAGCCAAGATTATTGGCGGTCAGTTTCTTCATGTACGTCTTCTCCTTGTAATATGCTATATATGTTATATATACTTTTAAGCGCGGAGCCTGCACGCCGCATTTATATCATTATCAAATTCCGGGTTACATATACCGTCCGCGCAGCGGGTGAATCAAATCTCCACCCTCGCTACGTCGTAAAACGCACACTACGTGTGCTCCTCCCAGGAGAGCATGCCGCTCCTGTATTCGGTGACCCTCGTCTCGAAGAAGTTTTTTTCCTTCCTGAGGTCTATAATCTCGCTCATCCACGGAAACGGGTTCTGTGAATGGTAGACCTTTTCGAGCCTTATACGCTCGAGCCGCCTGTCGGCGATGTAGCGGACGTACTCACTGACGAGGCCGGAATTAAGCCCGAGTATCCCCGCCGGGAGACAGTCGCGCGTGTAAGTCATTTCGAGCTCGACCGCTTTTTTGATATTGTCAGTGAGGAGCGCCTTGAACTCATTCGTCCATATACCCGGGTTCTCGTCGACGATGTTGTTTATGAGCTCGGTGCCGAAGGCGAGGTGTATGGACTCGTCCCGGAGTATGAACTGGAACTGCTCCCCGAGCCCGGCCATCTTGTTCTGCCGGAGGAGGGACAGTATCATCGCGAAGCCGGCGTAAAAGAATATGCCCTCCATGATGACGTAGAACCCGACTAGGTCGTGAACGAAGCTCCGTATGTTGTCCTCGGTGTTCGTCGTAAAGCCGGGATCGAGGACGTTCTTCGTGAGCCTGACGACGAAATCGTCCTTCTCCTTTATCGTGGGGTTGTTTATATACATGTTGTAGACCTCGTCTGGGTCGAGGCCGAGCGTGTCGCAGCAGTAGATGAACGTGTCCGTGTGAATGGCCTCCTCGAATGCCTGGCGGAGTAGATACTGCCTGCACTCGGGGTTCGTGATATGGCGGTAGATCGAGAGCACGATGTTGTTGGCCGTGAGGCTCTCGGCCGTCGAGAAGAAGCCGAGGTTGTAGATTATCATCCGGCGCTCCTCTTCTGAAAGTGCGGCCTGGTCTTTCCACATCTCGATGTCCTTCTGCATGTTGACCTCGTCGGGCACCCAGTTGTTCGCGACGCCGACTTTATAATACTCCCGGGCCCACTTGTACTTGATCGGGAGTATCTTGTTCGGGTCCGTGACAGAGCAGTTGATTATGCGCTTGTGGTCGCCGCCCGCCTTTCCACCGCTTCCGCCGACCTTGCCGTGGCTGCCGTTGCCGTTTTCGTTTATTGACATGATTCGCATCCCTCCTCGAGGCCGCACGCGTTTAAGGTTTCGTCCGCCTGCCGGACGGTGCCGGTCGTTATCTGGTCCCTCGCCTCGACGGTGCTCTTCTCGACGCCGGACGCCCCGAGAGAGCGGAGGTAGTAGGTCGTCTTGAGGCCCGATTTCCAGGCGTAGATATACGTCTCGGAGATGCGCTCGCCGGATAAGGTATCGACGAATATGTTCACCGACTGGCTCTGGTCGATCCACTTTGACCTGTAGGCGGCGTGGAGTATCACCCACGAGGGGTCGATCTCGAATGCTCCCAGGTATTTTTCGACGAGCTTGTTCGGGAGGTCCTTCATGCCGACGATACTCCCGTCCGTCTGCTTCAGCTTTTCGAGCATGGACTTGTCCCAGAGGCCGGCTTTCCTGAGGTCGTCTATCAGGAACTGGTTCACTATCGTGAACTCGCCGCTCAGATTCGATTTGACGTAGAGGTTCTTGTATATAGGCTCTATCGAAGGGTAGCAACCCGCGATGTTGGCTATCGTCGCCGTAGGGGCGATAGCCAGGCAGTTAGAATTCCTGAGCCCATGCTTTTTGACCTTCTCACGTAGCGAGCCCCAGTCGAGCCGAGAGTTCATGCTGACTGACGTCGGCACGCCCCGCTCCTCTTCGAGCATCTTCATCGTGTCGAGCGGAAAGAGGCCCCTGTCCCATTTCGATCCTTCGAACGATGAGTATTTTCCTCGTTCGAGCGCAAGGTCGGAAGAGGCCGAAATGGCATGCAGGGAAACGGTCTCCATGACGAGGTCTGAAAATTCCACGGCCTCGTCGCTCGCGAAATTGAGGCCGGCCTGGTAGAGGGCGTCCTGAAACCCCATGACGCCGAGCCCTATGGGGCGGTGAGCGAGGTTAGAGCGGCGGGTCTCTTTCGTCGGGTAGAAGTTGAGGTCGATGGAGTTATCGAGCATGCGGACCGCCGTTTTTATAGTCTCCGCGAGCGCCGCCTCGTCGAGCGCACCGTCTTTTATATGCAGGGAGAGATTGACCGAGCCGAGGTTACAGACGGCGAACTCGTCACGCGAGGTGTTGAGCGTTATCTCCGTGCAGAGGTTCGAGCTGTTGACGACGCCCTCGTGGTCCTGCGGCGAGCGGATGTTACACGGGTCTTTGAACGTGAGCCACGGGTGGCCCGTTTCGTAGAGCATCGTTATGATCTTCCGCCAGAGCTTCTGCGCGGGGACACGCTTTGAGAGGCGTATCTCGCCCCTGTCGGCCGCGCGCTCGTATTCTTCATAACGGCGCGCGAACACCTTTCCGTAGAGGCTGTGAAGGTCGGGCGTTTCGTTCGGGGAGAAGAAAGTCCAGTCGCCCCTTTCGATGACGCGCTTCACGAAAAGATCGGGCACCCACGCCGCGATGTTGAGGTCGTGCGTACGCCGCCTCTCGTCTCCCGTGTTCTTTCTTAGCTCGATGAAGTCCTCGAAGTCGTAGTGCCACGCTTCGAGGTAGGCGCACGTCGCGCCCCGCCGCTTCCCGCTCCGGTTTATGGCGGAGGTCGTCGAGTCCAGTATCTTGAGGAACGGGATCACACCCTGGCTGTTGACGTTAGTGCTTCGTATCATCGCGCCCGTGCCGCGTATCGTCGTCCAGTCTATGCCTATGCCGCCCGACCACTTCGCGAGCTGTGCGACGTCGCCCATCGTCTTGAAGATGTTGTCGAGCTCGTCGGAGCAGGTGAGAAGATAGCACGAGCTCATCTGGGAATTGACCGTGCCCGAGTGGAACAGGGTAGGGGTCGAGGGGACGTATCTCATCGCCGAGATGGCGTCGTAGAACTCTATCGCCTTACGTTCTTTGTCCTCTTCGTTGAGTGCGAGGCCCATGGCGACGCGCATCCAGAAATACTGCGGGACCTCCAGGATGTTCTGGTCGTAATCCTTCATGAGATAGCGGTCGTAGAGGGTCTGGAGGCCGAGGTATTTAAGCAGGCCGTCGCGCGAGGCGTCGAGCGCGCGGGATATGGCGTCGAGGTCGTAACCCGCAAGCCCCTCGGAATACCGGCCTTCCGCGACTCCCCTGGCGATGCTCTTCCTGAACGTCTCGCGGTATGCGGCCTCGAAGCCGTCCTCGTATTCATAGCGGCCGATGACGTCTTTGTAGAGGTCGTTGAGCAGTACGCGCGCGGCGAGGTAGGAATACGTCAAATCCGTCTCTATGCGGGAGCGGCACACCATCACGACCGCCTGGTTTATGTCCCTCGTCGTAATGCCGTCGTACATCAGCGATTTGGCCTCGTCTATGATCTCGTCGACCATCGCCGGCTCTTCGGCCCCGCTGCAGCACGACCTAATGAACCTCTCTATCTCGTATGCGTTAAACGGCTTCACCGCGCCGCTCCTCTTGCGGACGCTGATGAGCCCCTTGTTGACCTTGTCGATAAGCTCGCGCTTCTTGTCGAGACGCTTCTTTTTGTGGTCCTCGCGGTAGAGGATGTATGCGGTCGCTACTCGGACGTATCCGCGATCCGCGATCTTCTGCTCGACGAGGTCCTGTATGTTTTCGACGCCGGGAACTCTCTCGGCGAAGAGCGCCTCGAGATCTTCGAGCACGTCGTCGGTGATGGACCTCATCAGCTTTTCGTCCGACTTGCCTAGGGTCGCGGCGAAAGCCTTCGATATGGCGGCCTCGATGCGCACCCTGTCGAACTCGACTATGCGCCCGTCCCGCTTCTTGATTAGATTGATATTGCCCATAATCCCTCCTTGCTGCGCCTCTGGGTGGCGCGTTGAATTTCAGGTTCGGGGGCGGCCGGCGATAAAATTAGCCGCGGACAGGGGGCGACGCGAGGAACCGTGAAACGGAACAGTCCCCTCTGTGGCCTTTTTTCAGTTCTGAAAGTGAGCTTGCTGTGTGAACAGACACGAGGCTCCCCCTGCAATACATCTCACAGGGCTCCCCTCGCATATATGGATAATATTTCGGCGAGACTGTTGTGTCCGTTACCAATTCGCGAGTAACCGAACACGGGAAGATCTGGCTTATGCAGGAGATAAAGCCCCTGCAATCACAGTTGCGCGACAGCGCGGGATTCTAACCCGCTTCCTCCCTGTGGATTAATTTAAATTATCACAAAGAACCCGCTATATCAAGACGGCGGTTAAGGACAATGAGGAAAAGAAGGCTCCCGGAAAAGCCGGGCCGGGAGCCTCTTTTATAATCCGATTAAACGCCGGCGGTCTTCCGCCTCCTCAAGACGTAAAACGCTCCGGCAAGCCCGAGCCCGGCCGCCGCGGCGAGCATGCCCCATTCCGAAAGTGTGGGAATCGGCCTGATAGAGATGCTTTCGGGCGCGTTGATGAAGGTGCAGGTGCCGCTGCCGCCCGGAGCCGGGCACTCGACGAATATGCCGCCCCGAATTGGCGTGATCTCGAGCCCGCTGACTCCACAATCAACGTCGGCCAGCACCCAGTCTGGCAAAGCGACCTCGACTACTCGCAAGTCGTTCGTGGGATCGAGAGGCAGAAAAGCGCATTCCGATCCGGCAACCAGATCGAATTCAAAAATGTCGCCGGGCCTTTGGCCAGTGAATGTGAAAACAGTGTCTCCAGCGCCCGGGGCCGATTTGCATATCGATATACTGCAGCTCTGGGCCCGGGCTTCATCTCCCGGTGAAGGAATGAACAGGAAAGCAGATACGGCAAGTACGAACAAAAGGGTAGGTGTCAGGGATCTCATAACATCCTCCAGATTCATGTATTAATGAGATTATGAGATATTTACGGCAGGATTTCAATGGACTCAAGCGGGTCTGTCATTCAGGGCGCATCGATCCTCCGCATCCGCCGCTCCCGGAGAATAGCCGGGCATGATTAATACGCCTCCTTGTTACGGTATAATGGCATAGGCGGGGGCGCATAAAGGCCGGCGAAGACGCGGAGGAAATCACATGACGAAAAGATACGACGCGGTAATAATCGGGACAGGACAGGCAGGGCCGCCGCTCGCGGAAAGACTCTCCGCGGCAGGGATGAAGGTCGCGATACTCGAACGGGAGCTCTTCGGCGGGACATGCGTCAACACGGGCTGCACGCCGACGAAAACGCTCATCGCATCGGCACGCGCGGCGCACGTCGCAAGGACGGCCGGAAAATACGGGGCAATAGTAAGCGGCGACGTGAGCGTCGACATGAAGAAGGTCAAAGCCAGAAAGGACGAGGTCGCCGGCGCTTCCGAGAAGGGCATCGAGGACTGGCTCGCCGGCATGAAGAACGTGACTGTCTATAAGGGACACGGGCGGTTCGAATCGCCGCGCACTGTGAGCGTGAACGGTGAGCTCCTCGAAGCCGACAAGATATTCGTGAACACGGGCGGAAGGGCGTTCGTCCCCCCGGGCGGGGAGGAAGACGGGACGCCGTGCTTCACCAACTCCTCGATAATGCATGTCGATTTTTTGCCGAAGCATCTTATCGTTATAGGCGGGAGCTACGTCGGCCTCGAATTCGCGCAGATGTACAGGCGGTTCGGGAGCGAGGTGACTGTTATCGAGAAGGGAGCGCGGCTCGCGGGACGGGAGGACGAGGACGTTTCCGAGGCCCTCAGGATAATAATGGAGAAGGAGGGGGTTAACGTCGTCACGGGCGCTAACTGCATCTACGCCCGGAAGCACCCCGAGGGCGCGGAGGTGGTGACGGAATGCGAGACGGGGGAGGAGACTGTCGCGGGCTCGCATGTCCTCTGGGCTGTCGGGCGCGTTCCCAACACCGACGACCTCGGGCTCGAAAAGGCGGGAGTCGCCACCGACAAAAGGGGGTTCATTATCGTTGACGACCATCTCCGGACGAACGTTCCGGGGATATGGGCGCTGGGGGATTGCAACGGCAAGGGCGCGTTCACACATACGAGCTATAACGACTTCGAGATCGTCGCCGCCAACCTGCTCGACGGCGACGACAGGAAGGTGAGCGACAGGATAACCGCCTACGCCCTCTATACCGACCCGCCCCTCGGCCGTGCGGGCATGACGGAGAAAGAAGTCAGGGAATCCGGGAGAAAGGCGCTCGTGGGGAAGAGGGCGATGGAGCGCGTCAGCCGCGCGAGGGAGCGCGGGGAGACGGACGGGTTCATAAAGGTTCTCGCCGACGCCGGCACAGGGGAGATACTCGGCGCGGCAATCATCGGCATAGAGGGCGACGAGACCGTACACTCGATACTCGACGTCATGTATGCGAAAAAACCCTACAGCGTTATACAAAGGGCCGTTCACATTCACCCGACGGTATCGGAGCTCATACCGACGTTATTCGGCGAAATGAAGCCCCTCGACTGAGCCGCCGCCGGGGCGTCTGAATCCAAAATCTGTTATATTTAATCCAAGACCTGAGAGGTGTCTTATGATAGAAGAGCTCCAGAAAAGGATTGAAGAGCAGAGGATGCTGATGGCGGGCATTTGCTGCCCCGCGCGGAATATCAACACGGCGACGCTGGAGAGCGTCCTCAGCCTCGGCATCGAGATAGCGCGCGAGGGAAGGGAGGGGCGAAAGATCGGGACGATGTTCATAATCTCGGATACCGAGGAGACGCTCAAGCACTCGCGCCCCCTGATACTCGATCCGCTCTACGGACATCCCGATTCGATGAAGAGGGCGGAAGACCCGAACATGCGCGAGACAGTCAAGGAGCTGGCCCAGATGGACGGGGCTTTTATCGTATCCGACGACGGCATCTTCGTTTCGGCCTGCAGGTACATTTTCCCGACGTCCGAGAACATCGACCTCCCCCTCGGTTTCGGGAGCAGGCATTTAGCGGGAGCTTCCATAACCAAAAGAACGAACTCCGTGGCCGTAGTCGTTTCGGAGAGTTCCATGGTGAGGGTCTTTGACAACGGCAAAGTTGTAGGCGAAATTATCCCCGAGCTGTGGTTCCTCCGGGAATACTCGTCGGGCGGCAATTTCACGCTGGCGAGCGCGTCGGGCGGCACCGTGGTGTCTTAAAGGCGAGGCTGGATGATAATAGTTTTTATAGTAGACATTCACGGCAACTCCGCGCCGATAGACCTGCTCAGGGACCAGCTGTCCTCGGCCGACCTCGTACTCATCGGGGGCGACATAACGCACTTCGGCGGAGAGGACAAGGCGCGCGAGGTCATGGACAAGGTCAGGTGGTATAACCAGAACGTCCTCGCCGTCACGGGGAACTGCGATACGAAGGAAGTAGACGACTATCTTTACCGCGAGAACATAAACCTCCACGCGAGGGGCTTCAGGCGGAACGGCCTGTGCATAGTAGGCGCGGGAGGCTCCCTCCCGGCCCCGAGCCCGACGCCGAACGTTTATTCCGAAGAAGAATACGAGGCCATCTTCGAAAGAAGTCTCGAGGACTGCGACATGACGGTGCCGATGGTGCTCGTATCGCACCAGCCGCCCATAGGCACGCTTAACGATACCCTCTCCAGCGGGGCCCACGTCGGGAGCGCGGCCGTGAGAACCTTCATCGAGCAGTACCATCCGCTAGTCTGCTTCACGGGGCACATCCACGAGGCCCCGGGCATAGACAAGATAGCCGGGAGCAAGATCGTAAATCCCGGCCCCTTCGGGACTCGCTCCTACGCATATCTCGACGTTACAGATACCGTCCGTACGCTCGAAATAAGGAAGTTCTGAGGAGCCGCGTTCGATTTTCCGAATGCATCACGGGCTCGTATATTTTCAAACGCCGTTCGTGTATATTACTCTTTTTCGGAAGCTTTACTCTGTGAAGACCCGCCAAAGGGGTTTAATCGACATCATACCGGGGAGGTATTGTAGTAATGAAAGGTTATAAAACCCAGTATTTAACAAACTGTTTTATGTATATTCCATGCCTTCTGCTCGTTGCCGCGGCCGTTTTAGCGCCTCTTCCGGCCGGCGCGCAGGAGCCGAAGCTTCATCCCCTCGCAAACTACATGGTGAAATACAAGTCCGAAGGCAACGCAACCGGAGAGAAAATCCAGTTCTCGCAGGACTATGGAAGGAAAATCTGCCTTAAGGAAAGCCTCCAGATCACGATGCCCGAGATCGGCAGCGTCAAGCGCAACGAAAAGATGGTTTCCTGGATCGAAAACGGAGAGCGCTGGATAGTGGTCGTTAACCTCGACGACAATACCGGCACGAAGTTTAAAGACCCGACGTTCGCCAAGGTAAGCGAATCGATAAAAGGGAAAGACCCCAAGGATTTCAACCAGCAGCAGCTCATGAGCATGGGGGGATTAGTCAAGGGTCAGAAGACTGTGAGCGGAGAGCAGTGCAGCATGTGGAGCTTCCCGCAAGGGATCGAAATGTGCATCACCGAAGACTTCATAATGCTGGAGACGGTGGCCAACGTGCAGGATCTCACGGTTAACGAAACCGCCGTCGAGGTGAAGAGGAATTCGCCCGAGCCCGCCGGACTCTGCGACCTGACCGGCGTCAATATAACGGAGAGAGACATCAACCAGATGATGCAGCAGCAGGCGCCGCCGCAACAGCCCGCGCAGTAACAGGCGACCGGAGCTTTAAAATTTTAAGTATAAAAAGGGAGAGGGCTGGCGCCCTCTCCCGGAATCGGTAGATTACTGCTTTTTGTGTATTCCCTCTATTTCGAGGGTTATTTTCACTTCGTCCCCGACGACAAACCCGCCCGAGTCGAGCTTCTTGTTCCAGTTGACGTTGAAGTCCTTCCTGTTTATCTCCGTCTTTGCTTCGAACGCCGTGCGCTCGTTGCCCCAGGGATCGGTAGTCTTGCCGCCGAACTCGGCTTCGAGCTCGACTGTCTTCGTGACGCCGTTAATCGTGAGGTCGCCGACTATACTGTATTCGTTCGGGTCGTTCGTGTCCTGTACGACGCCCTTGCTGACGAAGGTGATGTCGGGGTTCTTCTCGGCGTTCAGGAACTCGTCCGACCGGAGATGCTTGTCGCGGTCGGCCTCGTTGGTGTTTATGCTGGCCGCTTTTATAGTGGCCGAGACCTTGTAATTGGCGAGGTTCTCGGGGTCTAAGGTGTAGGAGCCTTCGAAGGTGTCGAACCTTCCCGTAACCGTGCTGATGCCGAGGTGCTTTACCTTGAAGATTATTTGCGTGTGCGCCGGGTCGATCTGGTATACGACCGGTTCCGCTTCCGAAGCCGACGGGGCGGCAAGCCAGAGCGCGGCGGCCGCGAGCATTGAAAAAGCGATTCCGCTCAAAAATTTCATATGGTACAACCTCCTTGGAGTTTCTTTAGATATTAAGAAGCCCGAAACGAGCATAAGGTTTCAAGAATTAAAAAAAATACCACATGAACGTAATTATTCAGAACAAATTCGACCGGAGACCAGTGAAACGCACTTCAGGCTGGGTTAGAGCTCTGCATAACTCCCAGAGCACGCCGGGATTCACGCATCAGAGTACGCAGTAAAAATCGCCGCGATATAATTTCAGACCCGGAGTCTTCTTCTCGAGAGGTACACAGCCGACACGATTCCCAGGGCTCCCGCGGCGCAAATCATCCCCCATTCCGAAAGGGTAGGTATGGGAGTCGTAAGATCGACGACTTCGCCCACCAGCTGAAAGGCGAGGCCCCCGTCGTCCGCGCCGCAGCCCTGGAGCGGCGTGAAGGCGACGCATCCCGTTCCGAACCCGTTGCCCGGGTTCTCCCATACGGCGGCGCCAAGGTCCTGAACGGTCCGCTCGAACCAGAACCACTGTCCGTTGGGCACGAAGAGCATATCGGCCTGGACGGAGACCCAGTATCTTCCGGCGGTAAGCATGCAGGGCGCCGGCAGCTCGGTGCTGAAGCTGGGGTCGAGTATGTTATCGGGGAGTACATTTCTGTAATTGCAATACCAGATTATCCCGTCCGGCCTGGCACCGCGGTTCGTATAGAACACTATATTGAGCGACTGTATCGGGTCGGGCGTGTCGTCGTATATTCCGAGCACATTCACGCGCTCTATGCGCCATATGTCTCCTTCCGGAATTTTGAAATCGTCTGCCGCACGCGTATCGTAGATATTGAACGAGCTGTCGCTGTCTATGAAATCCTGAGAGGAGATATCGGAATCGGCGACGTCATTGAACTGGTTCCAGAGCACGTTCGGCGGCGTGGGCGGGATAAGCGGGGCGGGGTCCTGATCGCGCATTATAGGCGCGCCGTTCGCCGACGAGAGCCGGGGCAGACAGAAAATAACGGACAGGAATGAAAGCAGCAGGGCAATACGGAGATATTTTCCGGCACCTGACAGGCCTTCCGGGTTGCGCATTGGAATATCCTCCACAGGGGCGGCCTGAATGAAGCCGGCCGCTGATTAATCCTCTTCACCTCATTCTAGCAGGCGACAGTGAGCGCTTCAATAGCCCAGGAAAATCGCCCGAGCATGCGAACTGAAGTCTGAATTCGTTCGCTTTAAAGTCCGGGAACAGGCGCAGTTCACGAACCCTGAGCCGCACGAAGTATTGACCACTGTGACTTCTGCTATATCCTGAGAATATGGAGGTACGCAGATGGCCGATATAACCGTAAGGGTGGCAGCGCACGGAGACGCCGTGCGGATGGCGGAAATCCTGAGAGAGATAGGGTGGTCCGCCAGGCGGAACGCCCTTCAGATCGAGGAAGTTTCGAACCCCATTGAAGAGCTCATAGAACACTGCATAAACAACAGCCATGGACATTCGATGCTCGTCGCAGTGGACGAGAATGACACGGTCGTCGGCTTTACATGCGTACACTGGGTTCCGTTCGTCATGCTCGGCAGCTGGGAAGGATATGTATCGGACATGTTCGTAAGCCCCGAGGCGAGCGGCATGGGTGTTGGAACGACTCTCATAGAGCGCGTCATGGAGGAGGGCAGGGAGCGTGGCTGCATGAGGCTCATGGTGACGAACGGAAAGGAGAAGGCGTCTTACAAGCTCGGGTTTTACAAGAAGCTCGGCTGGACGGAGAGACCATTGGTCGCGAATTTCGTATACTATTATAAAGAGCCCTGGTCGTAGCGCCCGGGCGGAGTTTTGGGGCGCGGAGGCGGTGCCCCGGGAGACAGCTGCGGGACGGGAACAAAGCATGAAATCCAAAACGCTGATAATCGTGAGGCATGCGAAGTCGAGCTGGGAAGAGCCGGGGCTCGACGACAGGGAGCGACCGCTCAACGACAGGGGAAAGAAGGACGTCCCCCGCATGGGAAAGCATCTCTCGGACAGCGGCGTCCGGCCCGGGCTGATAACGTCGAGCCCGGCGGTGAGGGCGAGGAAGACAGCCGAGGGCATTGCGAAGGAGCTCGGCTTTAAGAAATCGGACGTCAGGATAGACGAGCGGCTCTACACCTTCGACGAGGACGCGCTGCTGAGGGTCATCTGGGGATTCGACGACGGGCTCGACGAGATTATGGTCGTCGGGCACAACCCGGCGGTCACGGCCCTTTTGAACCGCCTGACGAGGGCGGGGATAGATAACGTGCCCACGTGCGGGGCGGCCGTGATCGAGATACGCTCCGAGAGCTGGGCCGGCGCCGACGACGGCGCGGGGCGCCTCGTGTCTTTCGATTATCCGAAAAACATCTCCTGAATTACCCTTGATATTTCATTCCGCATCCGGTTTAATGCCTCCCACATGGAGATATCGACACCTGACCTCTGTGACAAGTACCTTGACCTCGTCCGGATCGCCGAGCCCGTATTCAGGAGCTACGGCGGACGCGGCGCGTTTTCCGGCAGCATCGTGACAGTCAGATGCTTCGAGGACAATTCGTTCGTTAAGGAGCTCGCGGGGAAGGACGGCTCGGGGAAGGTGCTCGTCGTCGACGGCGGCGGCTCACTCAGGAAGGCGCTTCTTGGCGACCTCATAGCCGCGAGCGCGGCAGAGAACGGCTGGGCAGGGATCGTCATTTACGGGGCCGTTAGGGACGTGGAAGAGATAGGACGCACCGACCTCGGAGTCCTGGCTCTCGCATCCATACCGCTCAAGACAGAAAGAAAAGGAGCGGGCGAGACAGACATACCTGTCACGTTCGCAGGAGTGACGTTTAACCCGGGCGAGTATCTTTACGCCGACGCGACCGGGCTCATCGTGTCTACCGAATCGCTTCAGCCTTGAAACCCGTGCATTGGAATATGTAATGCCGAAAACTTCACCCGTTTCTTTCGCTTATGCGAAGCCGTTATCAACACACAATTTTCTTGATTAAAATCCGAAAATATTCTAGAATGGACATACCGGATAATACCTGTATTAGACATAGAAGGGCTGAAACACGGCTCCCCCTGGTGCGGCTCACCTGGGTTGAGACGATCGGAGGATTTGATGAAACTGCTTCTTATTAACCCGAGATTCCCTGAAAGCTTCTGGAGCTTCAAATGGGCAGTGGACAACATAATGCCCAGGGGAATAAGGACGATCAATCCCCCGCTCGGCCTCGCCACGCTGGCCGCGCTCTGCCCGCCCGACTGGGAAATCGAAATAGTGGACGAGAATATAGAATCTATACCACTCAATCCCACGGCCGACCTTATCGGCATATGCGGCATGGGAGTTCAGTTCAAGCGGCAGAGCGAGCTTTTAAGATTCTACAGGAGCAAGGGGCACTATGTTGTCGCGGGCGGGAGCTATGCTTCTCTCTGCCCGGAGTATTTCGAAACCCTTGCCGATACTATAGTCGCGGGCGAGGCGGAATATATATGGAAGGAGTTCTGCAGGGATTTCGAGAACGGCGCTCCGAAGAAGCTCTACCAGGAAACGGAGGAGGTGTCGCTCGAGGATTCCCCGACTCCGCGCTTCGATCTCTTAAAGCTCGACAGGTACCAGGCGGTGAGCCTCCAGTTCTCGCGCGGCTGCCCGTACAGGTGCGAGTTCTGCGACATCATCGTCATGTTCGGCAGAAAGCCGAGGGTGAAATCTATGGAGCAGGTCGGGCGAGAGCTCGATGAGCTCAGGCGTCTCGGCATCAGGAACGTATTCTTCGTAGACGACAACCTCATCGGCAACAAGCCCGTTGCGAAGAAGCTGATGGCTTATCTGAGGGACTATCAGAAGCAGCATAACTATACATTCCTCTTCGGAACGGAGGCTTCGCTCAACCTCGCGCAGGACGACGAGCTTTTAAAGCTCTTCGCAGAGGCCAATTTCGGATGGGTGTTCATAGGCATCGAATCGCCGGACGAAGGCAGCCTCAAGGAAACGCTCAAGTTCCAGAACACGCGCTGTGACATACTCACCTCTATCAGGCATATTTATTCCTACGGCATAGAGGTGCTCGCCGGCTTCATAATCGGGTTCGACAACGATACCGTGAGGACGTTCGACCTCCAGTACAATTTTATTCAAAATTCCGGCATACAGGCGGCGATGATAGGCCTCCTGACAGCCGTGCCGAAAACCCCCCTTTACGAGCGGCTCGAAAAGGACGGGAGGCTTATAAAGGAAGCGAGCGGGACGGACAACACCAAGCTCGGAACGAACCTCATCCCGAAGCAGATGTCTTACGACGAAATGGTCGAGGGGTACAGGCAGCTTTACTACAAGCTCCTCGACGACGGCACGATAGCCGACAGGATTTTAAACAAGACGCGCTATATGAAAAATCCCCTTTTCAGGAGCACGTACGACATACCGGACCAGCTGAGGTCCCTCAGGGGATTCATATGGAGAGGCATTCTCCCCGGTGGGCCCGCGAGGATCTACCATTTCCTAAGGACCTTCCCCTTCACGCAGCCGAGCCTCGTCCCTCTCGTCATACAGGACTGGACGATAGGCATATCGATGCGGAACTACATCGACAGGCATTTCATAAGGGTGCAGGATACGGAAGAAAGCGTCGCGAGAAATCACTTCGAATCGTTCGAAAAGTCGCTCGGGAAGTATCTCAGCAAGGGGATCGTCGAGGTGTCGTTCGACAAGTATAAGAATGCGGCGGCCAATCTCCTGATCGCGATAAAGCGGAAGCCCGACGGCGACTTCTTCGAGAGCGTCGCGCCCCACATCGAAAACGTGCTCAAGAATACGCCTTCGTCCATAACGCTAAAGATCGAGGAGTTTCACGACGAGCATCAGCGCCACCTCCACAGGCTCTTCAACCGCCTCTCGCGCTACGGCGACAGGATATACATCGCCGTCCACGAGAAGCTCCGCGACAAGGTGCATATCGACTCTTCGGTTTTCAACCTCGTGCTCGAGAGCTAGGCTCTGACGCTTTCTCGTCCGCCGTCTTTACACGGCCCCCGGTTCGAATATAATTCGAGTATTTCGAACAGAAGGAGCTCGGCATGACTGTAAATACGGACCCCTCCGCCATACTTAAAACCGCGTTAGGCTTCTGGGAGTCGAAGGTGCTCCTGACGGCCGTCGGGCTCGGGCTCTTCACGAAGCTCGGCGACCACGCGATGACCGGGAAAGAGATAGAAGAAGCCCTGTCCCTCCATCCGCGGGGGACGTGGGATTTTCTCGACGCCCTCGTATCGATGAATTTCCTCGAACGGCACGGCAACGGCCGCGATGCGCTTTACAGGAATACTGTTGACACGCAGCGGTTCCTCGACAAGAACAGCGAATTTTACATCGGCGGTGTGATCGAAATGCTCGACGCGCGGCTATTTAGATACTGGAACGATCTCGGAGAGGCCCTCAAGACCGGGAAGCCCCAGAACGAGACCAAGCACAGCGGCACGTCCATATTCGAAGAGCTCTACCGCGACGAAGCCGGGCTCGAGCAGTTCATGGGCGCGATGGCGGGACTTTCGCGGGGGAATTTCGAGGCGCTTGCGGAAAAGTTCGATTTTTCGAGGTACAAAAACCACTGCGACGTGGGCGGGGCGACCGGGCTCTTGTCCTCACTGGTGGCGAAGAGGCATCCGCATCTGAAAAGCGTCTCGTTCGACCTGCCTGTGGTCGAGCCGATAGCCGGGCGTCACATAGAGCGCGCCGGGCTTTCGGGCCGCGTTTCGACTGCCTCGGGCGATTTCTTCAAGGATCCGCTCCCTAAGGCAGACGTTATAACGATGGGGATGATACTCCACGACTGGAACCTCGAAAACAAGAAGCACCTGATAAGGGCCGCCTACGACGCGCTGCCCGAAGGGGGCGCGCTGGTGGCCGTCGAGAATATAATCGACGACGAGCGGAGGAAAAACACATTCGGCCTCCTGATGTCGCTCAACATGCTCATAGAGTTCGGGGACGCGTTCGATTTCTCGGGGGCCGACTTCAGGGAATGGTGCGGCGAGGCCGGATTCAGGGAGTTCGAGGTGATACACCTGGCCGGGCCGTGCAGCGCCGCCGTGGCATATAAATGAGCGCATTTTCGGCGAATCCGGGGAGATTTGAACCCGAAAGCCCGAGAATCTGGCGGTCCCGATAAAAAAATCGGCCTAAATATTTGACAACATGGCATATTCGGGGATAATTTTCTCTTCTATACAAGCGGGAGGAGTATATCATCATGCAGGCAGTAATTAAGACGGGCGGAAAGCAGTACAGCGTATCGAAGGGCGACGTCATAACCATCGACCATCTTTCCGGAAATCCGGGCGACGAAGTCGAGTTCAAGGACGTCCTTCTGGTTTCGGACGGGAACGGCGGTGTGAAGGTAGGCTCGCCCGTGCTCGACGGCGCGACTGTGAAGGCGAAGATAGTCGGCGACAAGAAGGGCAAGAAGCTCATCGTCTTCAAGTTCAGGAGAAGGAAGGATTTCAGAAAGAAGACGGGCCATCGCCAGACGTTCACCACAGTCGAGATAACCGACATAGTAAACTAGAGAGGAACATAAAATGTCAACAAAAAAAGGCGGCGGAAGCAGTAGAAACGGAAGAGACTCCAGAGGCAGGCGGCTCGGCCTGAAGAAGTTCGGCGGCGAGACGGTAAAGGCCGGCAACATACTCGTAAGGCAGCGCGGGACGAAATATCACGCGGGGCTTAATGTGGGCCTCGGCCGCGATCATACGCTCTTCGCCCTTAAGGACGGCGTCGTAAAGTTCGACACGGGCAAGAACGACAGGACCCGCGTCAACATCGAAACCCCGGCCGAATAGCCGGCCGCTCGGAATGGGGAAGGCTTGAGGCCCTCCTTAACCGATGCCCTTCGCCGGGGTATGAGTTTGCCCAACCATACCGGTACAACACTTGTGATCAAGCGGAGGTCGTTTAGTTGCGGCGACTGCGCTCAAGCCCATCGGTAAACCCCCGGGAATTTTGTTAAGGTCGCGTGAAAAACAGGCTTTACTAGTTAAATTTTAGCCAGTATTATGAATTAAGGCTTGCCGATTTTTTCATCGCCATGACCTGTGCATTTCGGCCTTGCGAAGTGCGTTACGCCAATCAACCGGAGAAACGAGGTATATGGAATTAAAGTCCAGGATCGGGAATTTCTATTCGGGAAATACTATCATTCTGGCGGTCATACTAATCCTCGTAGCGGTTCTCGTCGCGGCCTTCAATGCATACTACTTCACCTCGACGATTAACGAGCAGCGCGGGCAGGAGCTGGCGCAGCTTTTCAGCTCGTCGAACAAAAGCTTCGCCGACACCGCGAGGGACATACTCGATTCGCGCGGCGATATTCTCTACGTAAAGCTCACCAACCCCGACGGGGTTCTCCTCGAAAGCTTCGGCGACGGAGAGAATCAGGGCACCGAGATCTTCCCTATAAGAACCCCGGACAACAACACCATAGTCCTCGGGGTGACTCCGCGCGACTATAAAAGTCTCATAATGTCGGCGATCATGTGGAGCGCCCTGATAGGCATAGCGTTTACTGTCTTCTTCGTATTCATAGGCTCCTTCTTCAGCCCGGGAAAGAACGACTCCATCGAAAAACTGATAGGGGCGATGAAGAGCGTCGCCAGGGGAGATTTCTCGGCGAGGCTCAACCCCGATTCCTCGGACGACGTGTCCGTCATAAGGGCTTACGAAGCTTTTAACCAGATGCTCGACAGGCTCCGGAAGAGGGACGACCTCGATATAGACGAGGATGTGCCGCCGTTCCAGCCGACGCTTATTACATCGAACATTATAGTCGAAGAAGAGGACATTTTCCCTGTAAAGGAAAGGAATGTCATAGTGATAGTCGCCAAGATAGCCGACTTTCAGGAGCTCTCGACGACGCTCAATCCTTCGGAGTTCAATTCGTTCCTGGCCGATTACAGGAAGGCCTCATCGACGATCATCTCGAACTATGGCGGGGTTATAGAGGCGCTTCTCAAAGACGAGATAGTAGCTTTCTTCAACGCCCCTGAAGAGCAGAATAACGCCGAGCTCAAGGCTGTTTGCGCCGCTGTCGAGGTGCTGCAGCTCCTGGCCAGCATAACGAGGGAGAGGAAGATAGAAGGCAAGACCGCCATATCCGGAAAGATTGGCATCGCCATGAAGGCGGTGTCGGTTTATGACGAGACAGGCGTTCCCCACGGCATCAAGGATATAACCGAAGCCGCCCGTAGGATCTCGAACGTCGCCCCTGTCTGGAGGGTGATAGTCTCGGCTGACGTTTACGACGTCGTGAGCGATTTTGTCGACGCGAGGGAGCTTAAGCTCGGAAACGAGGCTTTCTACTCGATTGTCGGCGTCGAGGAAGGCGTCGTCTGATAGCCGGACAGGCGTCCAACCAGTAAGCACATCTGTAGTTTCTTTCGTACTCATTCCGTAATTTTTCCGATATATCAGGATAAGGAATTCAAAGGGCGTTCGCGGGGCAGCTAAGGAGCATAAGACGCGCAGAGTGGTGATAATAGCACTGTCCCTGCTACGTCGATTGTCAGCACACACGGTGTGCTTTTGTGAGTCAGGTGCCGGAGCGTTCGACTAGCCTCTCTCGTTTGGGTAAAATTTTTGAGATAATATGAACAACAAAAGGGTAGTGGTGGCGATGTCCGGTGGAGTGGACAGCACGACGACGGCTGCGCTGCTTAAGAAAGAAGGCTGGGACGTTATAGGCGTCACAATGCAGCTCCTCGATTATAAAGACGCCGAGGGCGGGTGCTGCTCGTTCGACCACGTTATAGACGCGAGGAGGGCCGCCGCCCAGATAGGCATCCCGCACTATGTCGTCAACTTCGTCGACCAGTTCAAGACGTATGTTCTGGGCGACTACGTCGAGAAGTATAAATCGGGAAAGACGCCGATACCGTGCGTTCTCTGCAATAAATACGTAAAATTCGACCTTCTCATGACAAAGGCGCTCGAGCTCGGGGCGGGCTATCTCGCGACGGGGCATTATGCGCGCATAGTCGAGGAGGATGGACAGCTTGCGCTTAAAAAGGCGCTCGACGAGTCGAAAGACCAGTCGTACTTCCTCTACACGCTCACACAGAAGGAGCTTTCGAGGCTTATGTTCCCGTTAGGCTCCTTATCCAAGGAAGAGGTGAGGGACATAGCCCGCGAGCTGGGACTCATCCCCGCCGAAAAGCCCGACAGCACCGGCGTGTGCTTCGTTCCGGGGGGCGACTACAGGGACTACCTTGCAGCCCAGGCCGGCCTCGTCCCCGAAGAAGGGGAGATAGTAGACGGCGAGGGGAAGGTTCTCGGAAAGCACAAGGGCGTATTTTCCTTCACGATAGGGCAGAGGAGGGGGCTAGGGATAGCCCTCGGAAAGCCAGTGTACGTAACCGGCATCGAACCGAAGAAAAACCGCATAGTGGTCGGCGTGGAGGACAGGCTTTACGGACGGAAACTCGTCGCCGAGAATATAACATGGATTAATGACAATTACTTAGACGACATAGTTGAAGTAAATGCGAAGGTCAGGTACAGGCACCGGGAAAGCTCTGCAGAGGTCCACATGAGCTCCGAAACGGATGCGACCGTCGAGTTTCGGGAGCCCCAGCGCTCCATTACCCCCGGCCAGGCCGTCGTTTTCTACAAGAACGACAAGGTCCTCGGCGGCGGTTGGATAAAAGAGGTGGTCAGGCAGTGAGAAGCATCTCGGTCGTAACCCTCGGCTGCAAGGTGAACCAGTACGACACCGCGGCTATACTGAACAGGCTTCCAGAGAGTAAATACAGGACTGTACCGTTCCCGGAAAAGGCGGACATATACGTCATAGACACCTGCACCGTCACACACAAGGCGGATGCCGAGGCAAGGCGCTGCATATCGCGCGCCCGGAGGTCGAACCCGGACGGGATAGTGATAGTGACCGGGTGCTACGCTCAGGTCTCGCCTGACGAAATCAGCCGTATCGAGGGCGTCGATTACGTTATAGGAAACTCGCACAAGTTCTCGTCGCTCCTTAGGGCCATAAGGGAAGGGCAGGCGCAGGAGGAGCCGAAGCTCCTGATTTCCGACATATTCAAAGAGAAGAAAAAGAGCTTCGAGACACCGGGCATAGAGCGCTTCCCCGGGCGGACGAGGGCTTTTCTGAAGGTGCAGGACGGGTGCAACTACGCGTGCACGTTCTGCATAATCCCGAGGGCGCGTGGCCGCTCCCGGAGCCTCGAAATAGACGAGATAATGAAGCGGATGCGAACGCTGGCCGAGGCCGGCTACAAGGAAATAGTTCTGACCGGGGTTCACATCGCGAGCTACGGGCGGGACATCGGCACGACGTTCCCCGAGCTCATACGCAGGATAGACGAGGCCCGCGTAGTCGGGCGCGTCAGGCTCACATCCCTCGACCCCGCCGACATGGACGAGGCGCTCGTAGAGCAGATAGCGGCTTCCGAGACCATATGCCCGCAGTTCCACGTCGCCCTTCAGAGCGGCGACGCGAACATATTAAAGAGAATGCGAAGGCGCTATGCTCCCGAAAGGTTTCTCGGGATGACCGACCTCATAAGGGAGAAGATGCCCGAGGCGGCGATAGGGTCTGACATTATGGTTGGGTTCCCCGGGGAGACTGACCAAGAGTTCGCCAATACCTGCGAGACGGCGGAGAAGTCGGCGCTCACTTACTTTCACGTGTTCCCGTATTCGCGCCGGAGGGAGACCCCGGCGGCCGCGATGCCGGACCAGGTTCCGGCGGACGTCATACGCGAGAGGAGCAAGGTTTTAAGAACGATAGGCTCCCGGAAGAAAAAGGAATTCTACTCGGCTTTCGTGGGAAGGACGCTCCCGGTGCTGGTCGAGGCCGGCAACACGGGAACGACGCCGAACTATATTTCCGTCCGCATCGCAGAGGGAAGCTTCCGCGTCGGGGACGAAGTTCCCATGACGATAGCGGGGCTCGACGGGGAGGAAGCTCTGGCCGTACCCGTCCGGTAGGCCTGAAGCTAACGTATATTTAAGTGTCACCATGAGGCGAGCCCTTTTACTTTTCATAGCCGCGGCCCTTTTCTTCGGGTCCTCCTGCCGCATCGGTTATACGTCCGGAAAAGAGATGCTCGAAGCAGACTGGTATGACCCCGTAAACACGCTCACCATCTGGGCGCTCGCCGACATACAGCCGACCAGCGGCAGCCACAAAAAGGCCTGGGAAGAAGCCGTCGAGGACATGAACCAAAACGTCCCGGGGATAGATTTCGCCATCGTCGCCGGGGATATCGTGAACGACACCGAAGAGGAAACCTTCGACTGGTACATAAACACCCGGAACGGGTCTTACATCGAGGAATGGTACGAGATAATCGGGAACCACGACCTCAAGACGGACATGGGGAAGCTCTTCAGGGAGAAGCTCCGGGAGGAGACGGATTACGCAGTCGTAAAGGGGAACATACTCTTTATATTCATGTCGGATTCCGAAAGGGGCAAATCGACGGAGATAAGCGACGAGACTTTCGAGTGGTGGAAGGACCTCGTCGTCAATAACCAGGACAAGATAATCGTCGTCGTGACCCACGCGCCGCTCAAGGGCAGCGGCATATCGTTCTCGGCATGGAAAGGGAGGAACATCGTCGGCTCTAAAAGATTCAGACAGGTCCTCAAGAACTACAAAGTCGACCTCTGGCTCTCGGGCCACCTTCACATCCCCACCGGCGTTCTCAGCACCACCTCTAAAAAGAACAGCCTCGGCGGGACGGTGTTCATTCACATATCGTCGATACGCCCGGAGATGGCGGGTATGAAGGAATCGGAATCGCGCGTGCTGACATTCGTCTGCGGGTCGGACAAGGTGCTCGTCAGGGTGAGAAACCACAAGCGGCATGAGTTCGTGACGCACCTGGGCGAAATCTTCACGCTCTCCAAGCCCTACGAGTGCAAGAACGTTAAACCTCTTGTTGGCCCGTTAGTGCCGGGGAAAGCCGCACCCGAAACCGCGCCTTAAAGCACCTTCTTTTTTCTCTTGAGATAATCGACCAGTAAATATTTGCCGAGCTGGGAAGGGGTGGTGAAGAAAGCCCGACCCTTGTTTATGCGTGTCATCTCTTCGACGAAGCGGCGGAGCGACGGGCTGTCGTCGAGCATGAATGTGTTTATCTTGATGCCCATTCCCGTGACGCGCTTCACTTCCTTGAGCGTTTCGAACGTCGCCCTCGGCGAGAGGCCGCCGAAGAACATCGGGAGCTCCACCTGGAGATATCCGTCCATGTAGTAAGCGGTAGGCTGGCCGTCCGTTATCAGGATTATCTGGCGGTTCGAGCTTCTCTGGCGTGAGAGGAGCTTCGCCGCCGCCGAAAGGGCCTCCTGAATGTTGGTGAACGGGTCGTTCGAATCCCACGCCGTAACCGCCAGCTCGGGCGTCGTGAGCCTTCTCGCGCCTGTCGAAAAGCCGATGATGTAAAGCTCGTCGCGTGGGTAGTTGGTTCTTATGAGATGATCGAGCGCGAGCGCCACTCTCTTGGCCGCGGGAAACCTTCCCTGAAAGCTCATCGACCAGGAGAGGTCGAGGAGGAGCGCCGTCGCAGCGTGAGTGTGGTATTCGGTGTCGTAGACCTCGAAGTCCGCCGGCTCTATCCTGAGCCCGTTCCCTCCGGCCTCGCGGGCGAGGGATTTCTTGAGCGTGTTTACTATGTCGAGGTTAAACGGATCGCCGAATTCGTACTGCTTCGTCTCTTCGGGCCGGGCAGAGCCCGTGCCCCTTTGCCCAGTTTCGTGCTCCGAGAGCTTTTTCCTGTCGAGGGACGAGAATATATCCGAGAGGGCTGTCTCGCCGAGCTTCCTGATGCCCTTGGGGGTGAGCTCGGTGCGGTCTCCCCTCGTCATGATGAGGCCCGACTTTTCGAGCTCGGATTTGAGCCCCTTGAGAAGCGTGAGCGAGTTTACGCCGTCGGGGTTGAGGACATCCTTCATGTCGTCCGGATCGACATCGTCGAGGCTCCCCGAGGCCAGCAGCTTTTCTATGCGCTCGAGATTGTCGAGTCTTTCCATGAGGTCGAGCAGCTCTCCGAAGTCGAGCTCGTCTTCGCCCGTAAACCTTTCCCCGTAGCGCTTGACGAACCTTTCGGCCTTTTTAATGTCTTCGAGGAGGGCGGCGAGGCTGTCGAAGCGCATCTTCGCCTCCCGGTCCGTAAAGTCGTAGTCGGAAAGGGCTTCGAGCGCGAGGCTCAGCCTGCCTTCGAGGCTCCGGAGGAATTCTTCCTTCCTCCTGAGCTCGTCCGAGCCCACGGGGAATTTTTCACGGAGGCTCTCGATCTCCTTTTCGATTATTTCGGCAAGCTCGTCCCGGAGGCCCGAGAGGGATTTTTTAAGGCTTGCCGAATCGAAGAGGCTCTGCCTGTAAGACGCTATCCGGGAGCGGAGGTCTTCTATCCCCATGATGCGGGATTCTTCGCTGCGTATGCCCTGCTTCAGTATCCACTGGTAGGCCTCGTCGGGCGACCATCCTTCCATTAAATAATCGGAGAGCCCGTCGAAAAGGTCGCCCGCGCGCACGTCGAACCCCTCCTGCGCGCCGTCCCACCGCCTGTATCTGTAAAGCGTCATTTGTAGACCATCTTCCCGCCGACGTTTTCCTTGTTGAGTTTATTGCTGAGGTGAAGCCCTTCGAGCGTGAATTCTACGGCCGAGGCGATCTCCGCCGGGGAGTCGCCCGCGCCGAGTATCTCGACGCATTTTCTTAACCCCGGAACCTCGCCGAGCCCCGAAATGTATTCCTCGGAGCGCATATGGTCCGCCACCTCGACGTAACCCTTCTCGAAGCTCCTTACGAGGTCCGACATGACGTCGAGCGAGGGGAAATAGGAATCGAACACTGTTTTCACGGCGCGCTTTATCAGCTTGTCGACGACGCCCGATTCGGAGACGTCTTCCCCGAGATACTCGAGCTCTATCTTGCCTGTCGTCGAGGGGATCATCGACGGGAAGTCTGTAATACGCGGGGAGACGACCCTCTCGCCGAGCCGTATCGCACGCTTTCCCGAAGCCGCGATCACGCTCTCGTAATTGGCGATGGTGGTTCTCACGCTGACGCCCGAGCGCTGGTTGATGTCGGGCGATGAGCGCGCCTGGAAAGATATTTCGGCGACTATCTCCTTTATGAAAGATGGTACGCGGTATGTGCAGCCGTCTATCTCCGGAACGTCCGCCTCCTGCTCCATTATCGAGATTTCGACGTCTCTCGTCTTCGGGTAGTGTGTCGCGATCTGGGCCTGGAACCTGTCCTTTAGGGGAGTGATTATGCGGCCCCGGTTTGTGTAATCCTCGGGGTTCGCCGTCTCGACTATTCATATGTCGAGAGGGAGGCGTATCTTGTAGCCCTTTATCTGTATGTCCTTTTCTTCCATTACGTTAAAGAGCCCGACCTGCACTTTCTCGGCGAGGTCAGGGAGCTCGTTTATCGCGAATATGCCGCGATTAGTGCGCGGGATGAGGCCGAAGTGTATGGTGAGCTCGTCGGAAAGGTACCGCCCCTCGGCGACCTTTATCGGATCGACTTCGCCGATGAGGTCCGCGACGGATACGTCGGGCGTGGCGAGCTTCTCGCTGTAGCGGTTGTCGCGGCCGAGCCACTCTATTTCGGCGTCGTCACCGTATTTCAGAACGAGGTCGCGGCTGGCGCGGGAGACCGGATCGTAGGGATTGTCGTTCAGCTCGCCGCCCTTGATGACAGGTATCTCCTCGTCGAGGAGATTCACGAGCGCCCTTATGAGCCTCGATTTCGCCTGGCCTCGCTCGCCTATGAAGATGAGGTCGTGCCCGGCGAGAACAGCCGTTTCGACCTGAGGCACGACGGTGTCTTCGTAGCCGAGTATGCCGGAAAAGGGCTCTTCCCCGCTCCGGAGCTTCCGGATGAGGTTCTTTCGCATCTCGTCCTTTACGGACAGCACCCTGTATTCGCTTGCCTTGAGCTCGCCGATCGTGCGGGGTTTCGCCTGCATGGATAATATCCCTCCGGATAGGGTTTGGGCGGCGCGGGAGGCGGATTCCGGCGGGGCGTAGCTCGGCTGGAATCGGGCCCGGCGATAGATTCGCCCGGGCGGAAAGCCCCATCACCGCTTCAAATACAAGTCTACTCGGAAATTATAGCAGTATCGGATTTTATTTTGAACCGGCTTTGGAAAAGCCCTTAAAACGGCCGGAGACTTTAAAAAGGGGCGCCGCGGATATATAATAAAATTCCCGGATATAAGGTTATCCGAGTCCCGGAGCCTTTTATTTCATCTAATCAGTGTGGCAGGCGGCAACGAGGAGAGTACCGGATATATGTTCATATGCAGGGACGTGGTAGAGAACATCATGGATTATATAGACAACGAGCTCGACCTCAAGACCCTCCAGGCGCTCGAAAAGCATACGGGTGAGTGCCCGGAGTGTAAGGCGTTCGTCGATACGTACAGGCGCATGCTCGATTTGTCGGGGAAGATGAAGGAGCAGACTTTCGTCACACCCGAGGTGAGAGAGAGGCTCAGGAATCTTTTAAAGTCGAGAATGAAACCCTGCTGAAACCCTGCGCGTCCATACGCCCGCAGGCCCACTCCCCACAGCGAATAAAAGCGTTTCGCCGGCTTTTCCCTCCTTTTGTTTCTAAAAGGAATGTAATATAATTGTTACGGGTTTACGGACTCGGAGAAAGGGATATGGAAAACGATAACGCTCGCGAGAGCGTCAAAAGGATTTCTGCAAACTTCGAGCTGGAGCTCCTCCGGCTCATCAAGACGCTCAACCTCATATCGCAGTCGAAGGAGCTGTTCCGCACACAGGCGGCGGGGATAGAAGCGTTTACAGCAGGCCAGAGGGCCCGCCTCGACAATCTGAAGGCAAAGCTGGCCCGGATGGGCGAGGCCCCCCCGGCGTCCGGCGATCCGTTCGAAGCCCCCGCCGAAAGGCCCCCGGTACCCGATTATCTTTTCGATATAACTCGCGATATAGAAAGCTATCTCGACGAGATAGGCTCCGGCTTCGAAAAGCTGAAGACGGATTATGTCGGAAAGCTCGACTCGGTGTACTCGGTTTATAATCTGGAGCTCGGCGCTTCGCAGTCGGACCTCGACACGCGCCTGAAGGAGCTTGAAAAAGAGCTCATACATGCAGCGGTCCCTGCCGCCGCCGAGAAGGCGCCGGAGCCCGAGGCCGCGCCCGCAGTGCACTCCGTCCCCCCCGCGCCGGAAGAGCCCGGCCCGGAAAGGACTTTCGTGCCGAGGGTCGACTATATCGGCCCCGATCCGACAGTGGATAACATAACGACTCTAAGACCCAACGGTAAAAAGCCCGAGGAAGCCGAAACGAAGCCCCCCCAAAAAACTGAACAGGAAAAGCCGGAAAAAACGGAGAAAAAGGAAGCGAAGGCGGCCAAAGCCAACGGGCAGGCGGCGCAGGCGGGCTTCAAGAGCCCGTACGTTATGAACGCCGTCCTCCTCATAATGGGCCTCATACTCGGCGTCATATTCTACGACGCCCTCATGAGGACATGGGGCATACAGAACTACACCGGCGCGCAGAAAATAGAGGCCGAAGCCCCGGTATCCCCGCCTGCGGTGGCCCCGGCGCCGGTCAAAAAGGAAGCCGAAGAGGGTAATCTTGCAGCAGTGAACCGGCAGCCGAAGGAGCCCGCCCCGGCGCCTAAGCCCGTGGAGCCCGTTCAGGAGAGAGCCGAGACACCGGCCATAATAGCTGCCGTACCAGAAAAGCTGGAAGAGGAAGCGAAGGCCGAACCGGAAGCAGCCGCGCCTCCGGCGGAAACCGTGGCCGAGCCCGAGCCGGCGCAATCTACCCCTGCCGTAACGACGGCCGGAGCCGGAGCGTATACCGTGATCGGTGCGGGTGCCAACATCAGGAGCGGACCCGGAATGGGTTACGACGTCGTGAGGGAAGTGAGCGGGGGGGAAACCATAACCTCGACAGGCGAAGTGCGCGGAAGATGGGTGAAGATCAGCGTTCCGGGCGGCGGCGAGGGATGGATATCCTCGAAGCTCCTCCAGGAAGCCCGGTAATTCCGCCCGCGGCTTTTACTCCCTTTATTTAATTCAGTCAGCGATTATTCAGAAGGCGCGGGGTTCGTGCTCACAGCCGAGAATTCCTGCTGCGGGACAAATCCCGTGCCGTAGAGGCTGTCGTAAATCTCTCTCGCCTTCTCCGGCTGCCCCATCTTCTCGTAAGAAAGAGCGGTGTGGAGCCTGGCCTGGGTCCCGTAGGGACTAGACGGGTCGTCGTTGATGAGTGTGAAGTAGTCGATCGCTTCCTGCCATTTCTCCTGCCTGTAGCGCGCTATGCCCTTCTTGAGAACGGCTGCCTGGACGAGCAGGCGCTCGCTGTCCTTCGAGCTGGTATACGTGTCGAGCATCACGACGGCCTCGTCGTAATTACCGTTTTCATACTGTATAAGCCCGGAGTAGTAAGCGGCGAGGGCGGCGACCGCTGTATTCGGATATTCGTCCCTTATGGAGGCGAATTCCGAAATGGCCTCTTCGCTGGAGCCAATGTTGTACTTCGCGACCGCATCCGAGAACTTCTGCCCTGCTATGTCGCTCTTCTTGCCGGCCATCCCGGCGACGATGTATCCGACGATGATAAGCGCGACTATCACTACGACGCCGATCAGTATTTTTTTCGAGTGGTCCGAGAAATATTCGAAGCCCGAAACTACCGTCGATACGAACTTGTCGGGCCCTTTAAGCTCTTTTTCAGTGTATTTGATACGTTTTGCCATGCGGGAAATTATAATCGGGGGCCCGAGAAATTCAAGCGCGCGAAACACGCTTCGAGGCGCCTCGCCATAAGTGGCTTTTCTTGCGATTGACCGACGCTGTGGCTAAACTAGTCTCTGTCCCCATATCATGATCAGAACGGTATCGCTGTCGCTTATAATCCTTTCTTTTTTCGTTTTTTTCGCCGGAAGAGCGCTCACTCAAAATGCGCCTCCGGAAGAAAACGGGTCCGCAGCGCCCGACCCCCGCGCGCAGGGCGAGGTCGTGGTGATAGAGATAAACGGAACGATAAACCCGGCCACGCTCGACTACATACGAACCGGTCTCGAAGCCGCGGAGACAAGCTCCGCCGAAGCCCTCGTCATACAGCTCGACACCCCGGGCGGCCTTCTGACGTCGACGAAAGAAATCGTGAAGCTGATACTGAACTCTCCCGTGCCCGTGGTCGTATACGTCTCACCAAAGGGCGCGTCCGCGACTTCCGCAGGCGTGTTTATAACGCTTTCTGCGAACATCGCCGCAATGGCTCCCGGAACTAGCATAGGTGCCGCGCACCCCGTATCCCTGGCGCCGAAAGGGAACGAAGAGGAAAAGAAAAACGGTCAGGGTGAAAAATCCGCCGAGGGAGATAAAAAGACAGCGGACGAAAAGCCCGCTGCCGGCGAGAAAACGAACGAAGGCATAATGGGTGAGAAGCTCGAAAACTACGCCTCTTCCTTTATAGAGAGCATAGCCGAGGAAAGGGGGCGGAATGTCGAGTGGGCCGAGGAGGCCGTCAGGAAGAGCGCTTCCATAACGGCCAGCGAGGCGCTCGAACTGAAAGTCATAGACCTCATCGCGCCGGACCTCCCGTCGCTCCTTGGAACGATCAGCGGGCGGACAGTGAAGGTATCGGACGGGGAAAGGACGCTCCTCACGAAGGACGCCCCGGTGAGGAAGGTCGAGATGACGGCCAAGCAGAAGTTCATCGACATTATAAGCACGCCCGACATAGCGTTCCTCCTGCTCTCGCTGGGCTCGCTCGGGCTCCTTCTCGAATTCTATAATCCGGGGCTCGTAATCCCGGGGGTCGCCGGGGTCGTGTGCTTGCTCATGGGGTTCGTGTCGTTCCAGCAGCTGCCG
>CAZPHQ010000010.1:0-89289 GCA_964586675.1 uncultured Spirochaetia bacterium
AATCTTTTCACTCTTTTATTGTCATTCCCGAAAGCCTTTATCGGGAACCCACTTCCGGAAGCAATCCATCAGAAATCTTTTCCTACTCCCGAACAATCCTTACCTCGCTTATTCCGGCCTGGATTCAAAAAAAATCCGCCGCGGGAAGCAGGCTTCCCCGGCGGATGAACAGTCCCGCGATCTCTATTTTAATAATTCGTTACTACCCTGCCTTCGGCGGCACATATACCCACAAAAGCTCGGAGCCGTTCTCTGTACAGTGCACCTCGTACTCCGTCGCCGGCGGAAAGCCTATCCACGTCCCCTGGCCGACGGTTTTCGTCTCCCCTTCGCTGAGTATCTTGAAGCTCCCCTTCGTAACGAAGTAGGCGACGTGGGTCTCGGAATTCTTCCACTTCTTCAATTCCTCGCCCGAATTGCAGCGGTACCAACCGAACCAGAACGGATACTGCGCGTTCCCGGCAGGAGCGCCGCTAAGCTGGTCGGCAGCAGGCCCGAAGGCGAGCGTCAGCATGCCGGTGCTGCCGGGAATCACGTCCCCGCAGCTGAACTGCTTTAAAGCCGAATTCTCTGTAAAGCCCATTGGTGACACCTCCTGTGGTGGATTTACCTCTTAAACCGTTCTAACACACATAGTAAGGCGTCACAACAAAAAATTCCGAGGTGATTGATCAACAGATGTAAGCGATGCGGGGCTGTTTCACTATCAATTCGACGTTGCCGAAGCTTCATCGATCAAACTTTCGGACAATTCCCGAATTTTCATGAACTTATCGAGGAAGTACAATTCGACTTCATCGGCAAACTGCGACTTAATCAATGTATCATTATCGTCGAATTCCCGGTAGGGCGAATCTAGCGAACGCCACCATTCATATTCTTTATGAGGATTTCCTCCCGCCCCAAAAAACTCATCTAGAAAAAATTGTTTGAACGAGGCCGAATTAAATTCATTTAAAAAAAATCACCGTTATAATATAATTTAAGTGTCGTAGCACAATTTAAAGGAGGGGGGTTCATGAATCCTTTCAGATATCTGTTTATAACTTTAGCTTTTAGTTTTATTATCGCTTTACCTTACAAAGCGTATTCCATGGAGCACATACCTTTCTACGCCACGAACAATAGCGGCGAAGATACGAGTATATGTTGCCATGGTCCGTGGAGGGCAGCCTGCGAATTGAACTCAAGTGAATCATGTAGTATAAGTGCGGGAGCCGTTGACTATAACTTTTATACGGTAGATGTCGATATATTCTCCCCCTACGGCACCTGGAAGTGTTGTCTGTCAAACGATGTTTCCGACTGCTCCGGTCCTGTTCAATCGCCAACGCCGGTCGAGTGCATTGGGGAGAATTTTACGCTCGCAAAAGGGGATACAGCGGTATATCTCACATTCACTGCGGATTCACTTACTGTGAGTCTGGATAATCCCTCCGACGCATCGGCCGTACAGGCCCGCGCCGTTGGGGTCTCCGATACGTCAACAACACAGGCAAACCTCGGGGATGACAACACCAAGCCGAGACGGGACCGTGATACATGGAGTTTCCAGGGAACGGAAGGAGAAAATGTAGTAATTACTCTTGAAAAAGTTCCCTCGTCGGGGCATGCCGGAAAAGACGCTACCCTTATTCTTCAAAATGGCGGTTCCACGATAGAAACCATCACCGCCGAGCTGCCTTTTGAAATCGAGGCGACTTTGCCGTCAACCGGTGAATACAGGCTCGTGGTCAGCCAGAACGACATCCCCGAAGACGTCAGGTTCAGGGGAAGATATTACCTCAGCGTAAAATCCTCCCTCGGGACCGTGCAGGACATAAAGCCGTCCGAGGATGTCGAGCAGTAAGTTTCTATGCGACATCTAATCCCTTCCCCCTAAGCAGGGGGAAGGTCAGGATGGGGGGCCCACCAAATATTGCGAGCCGAAGGCAAAGCAATCTTGCCATTGCTTTTCAATTAGTCATCCTGAGCCGAAGTCCGGACTTAATACGGTATCTATTCAGGATATAATCTTTTGTCTTTTCTTTTAATCCCCTCCTTAGAAAAAGGAGGGTTAGGGGGGATTTTCTACTCTCTTTTCCCCTCCCCATTTCAGGGAAACGAATGCAAGCGAGTGAGCATTCGGACGCCTCCGACGAACAGCACCGTAGTCAATCTATTACTGCTCTAAATTTGCAACACCAAATTGGTACGGGTGGAGGTTACACCAAATGTTGAGAGCGGAGCGAAGTTTTAATTCCCTCCTTTCGTAAAGGAGGGCAGGGAGGATTTTTCTTTTCATTTTTTTACCCACACCCCTCAAAGGAGATGGGAAGAAGCAGGGAGGCCGCTTATTTAGTCCCTTCCCCCGAGGCTGGGGGAAGGTCAGGATGGGGGTCCCTTGTGAATGAATATTATTCCTGTCTGTCATTCCCAACGATTTCGAGCGAGCGAGAAATCACCCCATTTCTGTCATCCTGAACTCGATTCAGGATCTAAATCTTTAGCCTTTTTAATCTGTCATTCCCGAATGCTTTTATCGGGAATCCACTTCCGCAAGTAATCTGTCAAGAGAATTTGTCATTTCGAGTGTACGTGAGAAATCTGTTTTTATCTTTTCATCCCCTCTTTTGTAAAGGGGGGATTTATCCTTTGCCTTTTGCTTTATCCCTCCTTTCGTAAAGGAGGGCAGGGAGGATTTTTCTTTTCATTTTTTTACTACCCACACCCCTCAAGGGAGAAAGAAAAAGCAGGGAGGCCGCTTATTTAGTCCCTTCCCCCGAGGCGGGGGGAAGGTCAGGATGGGGGTCCCTTGTGAATGAATATTATTCCTGTCTGTCATTCCCAACGATTTTGAGCGAGCGAGGAATCACCTCACTTCTGTCATTCCCAACAATTCCGAACGAGTGAGGAATTGGACGCCGGGGATTCGCTCACAAACGTCCATCCAGTACTGCTCAGAACCTGCCTTCTTTAGTATCAAGGCCTGTACCTGCCGCGGCGAAGCTTTAGCGAAGCCGGGTCGGGAATCCAGTTTTTGTAGTCATCGTGAACTACGATTCCGAGCGAGGAATCGGACGCCTTCGCTTAAGTTCTCGACGTTCATCCAGTACCTCTCCAAGTCTGCCTTACCTCCCCAACCCCTCCAGCGCCCCCCTGCTCTCTAGGACGAGGATTTCCACCAGCTCCGCCGCCGGATGTCTTCTCGACATCGGAGACGCCTGCCCCGCCCAGAGCGACATGAACCTCGCGTCGCCCTTCGCCCTGGCGGCGGCCCTGATCGGCGCGGTGAGGGCATGCTGAACCGGATAGAGCGGTACCTCGGCCTCGATGTTCGCCATATCCTCGAAAAAGCGGTTCTTTATCCCCCGCGCGTATTTCCCGGTGTAAACCCTCGAAAGCACTGTGCTCGTATCGTCCGACTGCTCGATGGCCCGCAGCCACGCCTCCGGTATCGAAGTCTCGGACGCGCTGAGAAACGCAGTCCCCATCTGCACGCCCGCCGCGCCGAGGGCGAGAGCGGCGACTATCCCCCGGCCGTCCATTATGCCTCCGGAGGCTACGACCGGGATTTTCACGCTGTCCGCGATCTGTGGCACAAGCGCGATCGTGCCCGTCATCGGCAGGCCTGGAGTGTCGGGGAATGTACCCCTGTGCCCCCCGGCCTCTATACCCTGCGCGGCAACAGCCGTGCACCCGGCTTCTTCGAGCTTCCGCGCCTCGTCGACCGAAGTAGCCGTGCCCATCACGGCGACGCCCTTCCTCCGGAGGGCCTTGATCTGAGCGGCGTCGGGCATGCCGAATGTGAAGCTGAAAACGGGGACGCCGTTGTCGATGACGACGGCAAGCTGGTCCTCAAAAGTGTAGTTATCCTTCGCCGGCGCTCCCGGCCCTGCGACTCCGACTTCGGTAGCTATTTCCGAAAGTTTTTTGACGACCCTCGGCGACGGCGCTACGGCAGGAGACTTCTCCGGAATAAACAGGTTCACCGCGAACGGTCTGTCGGTAAGCGCGCGTATACTTTTTATCGCCGAGTCTATAACGTCGGGATGGAGGTATCCGCCGGGATACGACCCGAGGCCGGCCGCATTCGACACAGCGGCTACTAACTCCGGCGTAACCAGTCCGCCCGCCATCGGCGCCTGGATTATCGGGTGCTTTATTCCGAGCGCTTCACAAAACTTCCGCGCACCTTCCGGCCAGAAACTGTCAGACATGCTATCCTCCCGCCCTGTAAGCTATGGAGTTATTGTACCGGACGGGAAGCGCGCAGTTTCCCCGAAGTCTCAGGACCCCGAAAAAACCTCGATCATCTTTTTGTTGAACGCCGGTATGTCATCGGGCTTCCTGCTGGTCACAAGCTTCCCGTCGACGACGACTTCTTCGTCCAGCCATTCCACACCCGCGTTTTTGAGGTCCGATTGTATCGTGTGATACGACGCCATCTTCCGCCCGCGTGCGACGCCCGCGTCGATCAGCGTCCACGGGCCATGGCATATCGCGGCGACGGGTTTTTCATGATCGAAGAAGAACCGGACGAATTCCTGCACGTCCGGGTCGCGGCGGAGATTATCCGGGTTCATCACACCGCCCGGAAGAAGCAGCGCGTCGAACATGACCGGATCGGCTTCCGAGAGCTCCTCGTCCACCTTGAAATCGTCCCCCCAGTCCGTGTGGTTCCACCCCTTAACATTCCCCTTCTCCGGAGAAACTATCACAGTTTCCGCTCCAGCGGCTTCGAGCGCTTCCTTGGGTGCGGTAAGCTCTACCTGCTCGAATCCGTCCGCAACGAGAATTGCGACTTTCTTGCCTTCGAGATTGTTTTCCATTTCATTTCTCCGTAAAGATTTATTCGGCCGCGCGCACGTTCCCCGGTATCCTCCGCGCGGCTACAATACATGTGTGCAATATGCATGCCAGCCCGTGGCGTATGGAAATATCGTGTGATATAAGTCGATTAAAGAAACGTGCTGACGCCGGCCGGAGTATAGTGAAAATTATTTTCCGGTAGAAACTGTTGAGTAAAATACACTTTGGAGAGTTTTAATCGCCCGTCGCCGTGTCGCCGATTCGCTGCATCAAGAATTTACGCTCGGATTTCATCGTCGCGAGTGACAGCGCCTTTTTGAAATGCTCAGCAGCAGAGGCATTGTTCCCGAGCCGCTCTTCGAATTCCCCGAGAACGGCATAAAGCAGAAAATACGACTCCAGCTGCTCACGCCCCGCTATCCCTCTCACAGCTTCGAGACCGGCCCCCGGCCCGTGGACCTCCGCGACGGCGACAGCCCTGTTCAGCGCGGCCACGGGAGAGTTATCCATGCCCACGAGCAGATCGTAAAAGTAGAGTATGCGTCTCCAGTCGGTCGATTCGTAATCCCGCGCGGCGGAGTGGCAGGCGGCGATGCTCGCTTCGAGGTGATAGACGCTCGGCTCGTTCCCCTCCATCGAGCGCACGAGATGATACATCCCCCGCGCTATCATGCCTTGGTCCCAGAGCGCCCTGTCCTGCTCCCGGAGAGTGAGTATGTTGCCGTCGGCGTCCGTCCTCGCGTCGAGCCTCGCCGCGTTAAGCAGCATAAGTGAGAGAAGCGCGTGAACGCGCGGCCTGTCGCCAACGTTATGATCCGCCAGGATACCGCAGAGCCTGATAGCTTCGAGACATAGCTCCTTTCGTATTATGCTTTCCCCTTCGGACGCCTTGTAGCCTTCGTTGAAAAGTAAATAGATAGTCTCCAGCACGGAGTCGAGCCGTTCCTTGAGCACTTCGCCCGTCGGAAGCTCGTAGGATACTGTTGCGTCCCGGAGCTTCCTCTTCGCCCGCGTGAGCCGCTTCGTAACAGCCGCCTCGGAAGTCAGAAACGCCCTCGCTATTTCTTCGGTGCTGAATCCGCAGAGTGTCTTTAAGGAAAGCGCGACCTGCGCCTCCCTCGGGACGAAAGGATGGCAGCACATGAACATCATCCAGAGCCTGTCGTCGCTTATCTCATCCTTGAACGCCACCTGGCCGTCCCCTCCCGAAGCCGTCCCGCCGCCGTCCATGAACCGGGAGATGTCGTGCTCCTTGTTCCGAAACGTCTTGTCCCGCCTCATGAGGTCGAGCGCGAGATTTTTCGAAACCTGCGTGATCCATGCGGCGGGATTCCTCGGTATGCCGTAATAAGGCCACGTCTGGAGCGCGCGGGCGAGCGCCTCCTGCACCACGTCTTCTGCGAGGTTAATATGCCTTGCCCCGAATATTCTCGTCAGCGTCGAGACCATCCTGCCCGCCTCGTGGCGGAAGCAGTGCTCGACTATCCGCGAGACATCCCCGGGCCCGGCATTGCTCTCAGTGCCGGCTTCGCTCATCCGCAACCCACAGGCCTTTTTTACCGCGAGCCCGACCCGGCCGCCCTTGCGGCCTCTTCTTCACGGCGGAGATTGAGCACTGCCGCGCACTCGCTCGCGAGCGGCCTGACTTCGACTTCAGCGCCGTAATTGAGACCCGGGTAGTTCTTCGCTATCTCGACCGCCTCGTCCATGCTGTCGACGGTCAGAATGAAATACCCCGCGATCGCCTCCTTCGATTCGGCGAAGGGCCCGTCGGCGACCATCCTGCCGCTCTTCCCGGAAATTACCTTGCCCTCGAAGTGTAGCGGCTGGCCCGCCCTGGCTTTCCCCTGGGCTGTGAGGCTGTCGAGCCAGGCGTGCATCTGCGTCACAATCTGCTGCATCTCTTCCGGCGAGAGGCCCTTGTGCCATCCCGTTCCCCTGAAGAGCATCATGTATTCCGTAACAGGTTCCATGACCATGATATTTCTCCTCTTATTTCTCTCACGTTTCTCTGTCACATATCTTGGGACCGCACCTAAGTGCGCGCCTACGACACTGCTTACGGCTGCAGGTTAAAGAGCGACTGGCCCGTCGCCATGTCGAACGGAACCGAGTAGTGCTCGTGCGCTATCTTCCACTCGCCGTTCGTCTTCTTGAAGCACTGCGTAACCCGCATCCAGCTCTCGCCGTAATTCCCGTCCGGCCCCTCGCCGCCGCAGTGAAGGAGACTGTGCGCGAAGGCGATGTTCCCGTCCGCCACGACGGTCATCTCGCCCGGCTCGAACTTCGATTCTCCCGGGCAAAACTCGAAGCACGCCTTCCAGTGCTTCCCGTAATCGTCCTTGCCCGTGAAACGGAGCTTCTCGACGGCGTCGAAAGACACTATGTCGTCCGTGTATATTGCCATTATCTTGTCGAGGTCCTTTTTTCTGACCGCGTCAGACCACTCTTTCACCATGCTCTTGATTTTCGTTTCTTCACTCATAGCTGATTTATCTTTGCTCATGGCTGTCTCCCTCTAGCTTTTATATATACGACGGATTGAACCGATCATTTTGGACACATCCGCCGCAGAATTTTCACTTCGAAATAAATTTTTCCGCTTCACAGATACCTCGTCTCGGCCGGGGCGTGCTCCCAGTCGTTGTTCCTCCCGTCCTCGAAGCGGACATTCGCCCCCGAAAGCTCTTCGTCGGCAGCGTCATCCAGACACGCGACGTTGATAGCATAAAACTCACCCGAGAGCTTCTCCCCCTGGAACTCGATGTCGAGATTCGCCCTCCCGAAAGGCTTTATACCGCACCGGCCGCAGAAGAGGTGATGGATCGTATCGCTCCCGAACTGATAGTCCGTAAGCGCCTCCACGCCGCTAACGAGCCTGAACTCCGCCGCCGGCACGAGTGTCTTCCAGTACCTCCCCTTCCGGCACATCGAACAGTTGCACTTGCTCGTCCCGGCCGCGAGGTCGGCCTCGCATTCGAACGCCACCGCGCCGCAGTGGCAGCTTCCGGAATATTTCTTCTTCATGTCCGCTCCCTTCAATCCTTCGCGTAAGCCAGCATAACCAGCCCCTTGTCGAACGTCCTCGTCCCCAGCAGCCTCAGGTTCGACCGGCTTCGGAACTGGGGTACACCGCCGCCGAGGATTACGGGGTTTACAAAAAACCTGTACTCGTCGACGAGCCCCGAGGCGGAAAGCGCCGAAACGATCGTACCGCTGCCGAATACGAAGATGTCCTTTCCGCTCTCGGCCTTCATCCGCTCCGTCTCACGCACCGGGTCGCCCCTGTTTATGACGGCGTTGTTCCATTCCGTGCTCGCGAGCGTCCTTGAAAAGACTATTTTCGGAAGCGCGTTCATCGCTTCGATAAGCAAGGGATCGTTTACGTCGGGGGTAGCGGTTGGCCAGTAACCCGCGAGGAGCTCACACGTCACCCGGCCGAACAATATCATTCCCGTCGACTGGAGTTCTCCGGCTATGTAGCTCTGGAAGTCGTCATCCACGCCGTGCCAGTCGATCTCCCCCGAGGGGCCCGCGATGAATCCGTCGAGTGATATGAGATTAGAAACCACGACCTTTCTCACAGGCGTTCTCCATGTATGGCGGTGTCGTACCCGGCCCCGGCGCGATTCGACGCCTTGCCGAAAAGAATCGCGTCGACGCTTATCGCCATCGGCCCCGCGAGTAGAATCGCCAGCGAGACAACGAACAGGCTGAACGGATACGACGCGCCGACCATGAAACCCTGCGGCAGCGTAACTATAGTCGCCACGAGCATATTTATCGCGAGGGCCAGCGCGGCCGGGCGCGTGAGGAGCCCGATCACGAGAAGAAACCCGCCGATGAATTCCGCATAAGTGCTGAGGTATGCGAGTGGCGCGCCCATGCCTATCTGGGCGAACCCGTTAAGCGTAAACTCCATCCCGACGCCGCCGAACCACCCGAGCGCCTTCCCCGCGCCGCCGGCGAAAAGTATCCCGCCGAGCGCGATCCGGAGAAGCAAAACCGAAATGCTCAAAAGCGTTTTATTGGTTCCGGTCAGTAGCCTCATAAATCCTCCGTTCCGACGTTAATTTTCAGAAAGCTCTTTTATCTTTTGAATGGCCTTGTCCCAGAGCTCGGCGGTAACCTCCGCATATTCCTCCGGGACGAAAGACTCTATGGCGAGAATAGTTTTCTCGCCGTTCGCCGAAAGCTTGTAGGCGTCGAAGCACCCGTTCCACTGCCCGAGCTCCGGGCTGTCCGGGGCCTCGGCCCCCTTTACTATCACGCCGTCGTAAGCTATCTTCAACCGCTCGTCCGGCGACCACGCCGTAACCTTACCCCTGAGCCCGTCCCCCTCGCCGTTCTTGAGGTAAAGCGTCTCCCCGGGGCCGTAATCCCCGTCCACGTGCGAGCCCTCGGAGAATTCGCTCATCCAAACCCCGGCCTGCACGGGCGTCGTAAGAACCCGCCACACATTCTCCCTCGCGGCGTCTATCTCTACCGACTTGTGTATCGTTTCCCTGTTCATACCGCTCTCCATGTCGTCATCGTGCCCTGGAATCCCTGCCGCCGCGCCTCACCCCCTGAGCTCTTTCAGGAGCGCCGCCATCCGGTCCATCGTCTCGCCGACGCCCTCCTTCATTCCTGACTGCGCCATCCCGTCCCTGTCCTCGGGCGACTGGAATGATATGACGTCCCTGAACGTCGTGACGCCGTCCCTCTCCTCGAAGGTTATGGTCTCGACCGACTCGTGCCCGGGCATCGGCTCGAAGTTAAACGTGTACACGAGACGCCCCGGCGGCGAAACCTCTTTGTAAACCCCGCTGAACGCGAACTCGTTCCCGTCCTTGTCCTGCTGAACGAATCGCCACTCCCCGCCCGGGCGGACTTCCATTTTTTCGACGGTGGTTTCGAGGCCCGCTTGCCCCCACCAGCGCGGAATGAGCGCCGGGTCCGTGCTGGTTTCGTAAACGAGCTCCCTCGGCGCGTCGAAATCGCAGGTAAGCACTATCTCCTTATCGCCTTTATATTCGAAGAATCCGTCTTTTGGCATTTTATTTTCTCCCGATGATTATGTTTGCAGCTACAGTTCGTTTAATGCCGGAGGCAGGGCGCGGATGCCCCGTCAGGGAAATTCACTGCCGCCCTCTTCCCGGCGCAGCGCACCGGAAGCCCCCGAATACCAATCCTAACCTATTTCTCCTGCAGTACTGACAATATATTTCCCGCCGGATCCTTGAACCACGCGATGCTCATTTCGCCGTGCGTGACGACGCCCTCGCTGTCCGTCTTAAGCCCTTCCATGTCGTAAATCTCGAAACGGACGCCCTTCGCTTTGAGCTCCTTCATCGTGGATTTGAGGTTATCGACCCTGAAATTGAGCACCGTGAACGTCGCCGGAGCGTGATCCGGCTTCTCGTAGATCATGACGCCGTTCTCGCCCCCGATATTGAGGATGGGCATCTCGTCCACATTTTCTACTTTGACGCCGAGCGTCTTGCCGTAAAACTCCCGCGCCGTCTTTAGATCATTCACCGAAAAACTTCCGAATATGCTGCGTTCTTTAACATATGCCTGCTCCCTTTTGCCGTTCTCTCCACCCGCCTCATACATACGACGATTTTCATGAAGGGTTTTGGACAATGCGTACCCCCTTATAAAAAAGTGTAATTTATGGGAGCAGCATGTGGTAGAATAAAAGTATCTATATTCGCACAGGGGGTGATTGTATGCGGAGCGACATAGATACGAGACTCTTGGATTACTTCCTCTACGACCACGCCGAGGTAGACAAGGCCCACAGTCTGGTGGTTATTCCCGAAAATTCCCACGAAAAAGATAAAAACGTCGAGCTCCCGGCAGTGGAAAATACAGACCACAGCCACTGAATCCGGAGCAGGTTACAGGAAGCGATTTAATTCCAGCGCCGTCTGCAGACGCTACGGGATTTTGTACGCTCACGAGATGCAAGCAACCCGCATCAGCGCTATTAGACATTTTGGGCACGTTCCCAAGAATATATTCCCCATGTCCAGTCCATAATCGCTCTCTGACGCAGATGGACCATATAGAAATTACGTGTGATTTTTATTAAATTATATCCATGTACTACGGATATGAACTGGAGCTATATGACGTAACAGGGCGGAATGCTATTTTTATACAGAAGATGTATTGCTCCCACGATCTGGGACGAGCAATCGCAAACGCCGAAAGCGAGAAAGCGAGACTATCACGAAAATCTTCTAAATACCTGATCGTCGTCAGGGACGTGTATATGAATCAGGTGGTTTATAAGACCGAAACTTGATTTCGAGCGCTCTCCCAGCTCGGCTATATGAAGTCATGAAACCGAAGATGGAACAAAAAAACCGAAAAGTATAGACCTGAAATGACTGAAACGAACTTACTTTTTCACGTGCATGGTTCCGAAACTATTTTACCGACGCAGACGCCATTCTCTCCAACACCGCCCTACCCCTTTTGGACAATTTATACCCCATCCCAAGGCTGACGGTCAGCCCGAGGTTCTTCAGCTTCCTGACATTCAGCTTGAGAGCCTCCTTGTCGGAGCCGATTTTCACAGCTAATTCCGCTGCGCGCACTCCCTCGTTCTCTTCGATGAGACGGAGGTAATCGCGCGTCCATTCGCCTTGGGACGCCCTCGAGTCTAGCCGCGAGAGACGCGCCGCAAGCCCCCGCCATTCATCACCTGACAACTCGTCTTTCTTGCCGATTTCGACCCTCGGATCGGGCCCGAGCCAGGAAAGAGCTATCCTGTAAATCTTTCCTTCCCGCCCGGATAGCTCCTTCGCGAGCTCGTCGCGCGATTTATACCCCGCCCTCTTCGCCGCGGATTCGTCTATATCGGGCAGCTGAATTTCCTCGACCGAGCGGATTCCCAAAAGACCGACGGACGTATGCATCTCCGTCCCCGGCCTCACGGACAGCCTCCTCCACCTTCGGAACGCGAGGTCCGCCTCAACCAGAACCCGCTTCTTTGCCCCCAAATAGCCGTATAATTATTTAATCCAAAAACATATTAACCCATAGCCATGAAAGGTTGCGCAATTCGGTTTGTCTAACAAATGTGGGAAGCCAGACTATGAAACTTTTAGTGTCGTTAATTGGTATTTGTTCAGCCCTAATAACAGCGATTATTTTAGCTTCACTCGAATACTATATGGAAATAGCAATCTATAGCTTTACATTCTTCTTTATTGTACCTGTAGGAGCTATTGGTGCAGGTATAGTCGCCTCCAGCGGTTATTACTTGGGGGCTAAAGTTTTTAACGAGAAGCCGGTTGGTGGAATTGCTTTTAATATGATAGCGGCCTCTGTAGGTACTTACTTAATAATCAACTATATCTCTTATTATTCCATGGAGTATGACGGCAAAGAAATCAAAAACTTAGTGACCTTTTGGGAATATCTCAAGATTATGATACAAGAAACATCAATCTCACTGTATTACAGAGGACACTCATCCGGATCTGCATTACAAATTGGAGCTACTTTAGGGTATATCTATGCGGCTCTTCAAATCCTTGGTTTCGCACTTGGAGGTTTCGCTGTATATGTATGGCTATTAAAATCACCGTACTGCAGTAACTGTTCAAGATATATGAAAAGAACTGCTATTCAAGAACGATACACTAGTTATAGTAAGCAGTTACTAGAAGATATAAACACTTTTCTACTATTAATCGAAAATCAATTTTATGAAGAATCATTAGATTTCCATGCAGAAAAGATGGGTGTTAGTTATGGCGCAACACATAAACATGGAACTAAGATTATTAGTTATGAATGCAATTTCTGTGATACGAAAGCTATGGAGTTCGTAATCTATAATTTGAAAGACGGAGAAGAACGGGAAATAAAATCATACCGATTTTTTTACATCCCCTGAACATAAAAGAAAGCACTCTGCACAAGCTTTACTTCCGATAAATCTTCCTTCTCTCTTTGCAATCTGACAGTATTCTCGCCGTCTCCCCCTACAGTTTAATATTCTGGTGAACATAGAATTAATTGTGATGCTATATTTACAGACATATAATTTGGGGGCGATAATATTGAAATTCAAATATTCAGTTTTAGCAATTGTAATTTTATTTATTTCCGCGGCAAATGTATACCCATCGGTAAGACGGATATGCAAAGTGTCATACGAAACCGAGATTGGTTTTTCAAAGGAATATGTACTTGAAGTTACATTTACTACAGGGAACGAACTCAATGAAGCAACGGGTTCCTATATATTCAACAATTTTGATAACTACGCATTAATATGGTTTGACCAAGGTGAAGTTGCCATATTAGAAATCGACTCAATCGTTTTTGGGATTGGTGAGGAATTTGATAGTCAGGATTTCAAAAATCTTTTTTACCTCTTAGGAGAAATCAAGGCTACCCAAATAAATTCTGATTCACCGCGAACATGGAGAATTAAAGCAAAAGAGTTATTCGACTGGATTGACCCAAGAGTCGAGGCACCCTAGAATGTCTTCTCCTCTTCTTATTCGGACTTGTTTGGTCACATAAGGAATAACCCATAATCGAAGTGTAACGTAAGTTGTTAATGTGATTGGTAGCGGTGGAGTATTTGAACCTCCGGCTCCGGGGTACCCCGACTGAGGCTCACTTCGAGATCATCACTCCATTACAAACTCGACTCGCTCTCTTGCTGGAGGAGGCTCCCCTTCCCCTGCATATAAGCCGCAGCTTCTCCGGAAGAAACCCAGCCGCCCCCGAGCGCCCTGTAGAGATTGACGGCGGCCGTCAGTCGCGCCAGCTTCGCCTGCGCGTATTCGTCCTGCGTAACGAGCTGCGCGTTCTGCGTATTGAGGAGCGTCTGAAAATCTATGGCCCCGGCATCGTAGCGGCGTATCGAAAGCTCGTACGCGCGCTCGGCCTGCTCCACAGCCGTTTGAAGCGCGATTTCCCTCTCCCGGGCATACCTCACAGCCGCCAGCGCGTCTTCGACCTCCTGAAACGCGGTCAAAACGCTCCCGAGATATAGCTGCGCGAGCTCCAGCTGCTCCGCCGTCGCCAGGTCGAGGCCGCCCTCGAGGCTCCCGCCCTGGAAGATCGGTTGAGCGATCGAAGCCGCCAGGGTCAAAACCATCGTCGCCGGGTCGCCGAAGCCCGTCGTCGAAATGAAGTCTCCGACGCCGAGCGAAATCGAGGGGAAAAACGCCGATCTCGCCGCGCCGATGTTGGCGTTGGCTGCTATCAGCGACGCCTCCGCCGCCAGCAGATCCGGGCGGCGTTCCAAAAGCTCCGACGGCTGCCCCGGCGCGATCTCCGGGACGTTCACACCGTCGAGGTTCTCCCGCTCGACGGTAATAGTCTGCGGCGGAGCGCCGAGCAATACGGCCAGCGCGTTCTCGGCGTTCTTTATACGCTCGGAGATAACCGCCCTCGCGGCCTCGGTGGACGCCACAGCCGTCCGCTGCTGCGCGAGGTCGATCTCGGATTCCGCGCCCTCGCGCACACGCGCCGTAATAATGCGCAAAACCTCCCGCGATATATCCAGGTTGGAGTCGGCTATAGCCAGGCGCTCGCGGAGACTCGCCAGCGTAAAGTAACCCGTGGCCACGTCGCCCATGATCGCAAGCTCGAGCGCCCCCTGATTGTAGATCGAGTTGTCGAGCCCCGCTTCCGCCGCCTCGACCTCCGCCCTGTTCGCGCCGAATAAATCCAGCTCGTACGAGACGTCCACACCCGCCTGGAGGAACGTAGCGCCGCTGTTCCTGCCCTGGGTGCGGACGGTCTGCGACCGCTCCGCGCCTCCCGAGAGACCGGCCGAAGGGAGCAGGGTCGCGCCCGCTATCTTGAGCGCAGCGCGTGCCTGCTCGACCCGCTGCACCCCCGCCAGAAGGTCAGTATTGTTCTCGAGCCCCCTCGCCATGAGGGCGTTAAGCTCCGGGCTCGAAAAAGATTCCCACCAGTCCGCGGCTATGTCGACGTTCGTCTGAACCCCGGCCTCTCCCCAGGCCGGCGGCGTCTCGACCATCGGACGCTCATAAGCCGGCACGAAAGAGCAGCCCGAAATAAACAACGCCGGCGCGACTATAAACAGGAGCAATATTTTTTTCATTATTCCTTTACTCCGAGCTGAGCGCCACGACTGGATCGAGATGCGCCGCCTTACGCGCCGGCAGGTAGCCGAATAAAAGCCCCGTCCCGACGGCGCACGCAAACGCCAGCAGGGTCGGCCCCGGCGTAAAGGCCACGTTCATGCCGAAAAAAGACAGCGCTATTCCCGCTGCGTATCCGAGAAGAACGCCGACGATCCCGCCTATAGTGCACACGACCGACGCCTCGGTATTGAACTGAAGGAGTATATCCCGCCGCCTCGCCCCGGTCGCCATGCGGATTCCGATCTCACGCGTCCGCTCGACGACGCTCACGAGCATGATATTCATGACCCCGATTCCGCCGACGAGGAGCGATATAGCCGCGACCGCGCCCAAGAGTATCGTCAGTGTGTTCTGTGTCTCCGTTGCCATCGCGAGGAACGAGGCCGTGTTGCGCACCGAGAAATCGTCCGTCCGGTGCCTGGCCAGAAGAAGCTCGCTTATCCTGGTTTCCGTCTCCTCGATCTGGCTCACGTCCTCGACCTTGATCGTAATTCCGCTGAGGTAATTGGAGCCGAACAAGCGGACGAGCCCCGTCGTATATGGCACCCACGCTGTATCGTCCTGGTCGCCGCCCCACGGCGCGGCCCCCTTGGATTCCATGACCCCTATGACTTCGAAAGGAATATTGCCGACGAGTACGAATTTCCCGACCGGGGTCTCGCCGTTCGGGAAGAGGGTATTCGCCACAGTCGATCCGAGAACGATCACGGCCGTGTACGAATTGATGTCGGCCTCTGTAAAAAAGGTGCCCCGCTCGATTACCCAATCCCGCGCCAGAGGGAAACCGGCTCCGACGCCCTCCACGGTAGTCGCGTAATCAATATTCCCCGAGCGCAGGGTTTTACGGCCGCTCCGCGACGGTACGACCGTCACGATATTCTCGAGTCCCTCGTCTATCGCCTTTGCGTCGGACGGCACGAGAGTCGCGATGTCGCCCGACGATCTTATACCCGCGCCGCCCGGACGGACGTATAAAATATTCGTGCCGAGAGAGCTGATGCTCTCGAGCACGTTCCGCTTGCTGCCTTCCCCTATGGCGAGCATGGTGATGACTGCCGCCACGCCGATAATGATGCCGAGCAATGTGAGCGCTGTCCTGAATATATTCACCCGGAGCGACCTGAGAGCCATTTTGACGGACTCCATCGTCTCCACGGCCAGGTTCGCGGCTCCGTGCTCGCCCGGCCGGGCGGCGTTTGACGCAACTCTAGTTTTTTCGACAGGACCGTCGTCCCGCACGACCCTCCCGTCTTCGAGGCGGATCTGCCTCTGCGCGTATCCGGCGACCTCTTCTTCGTGGGTGATGATGATAACCGTGCGGCCCCTTTCGTTAAGCTCGCGCAGAAGTGCGAGCACCTCCTCGCTGCTCTTCCTGTCGAGAGCGCCCGTCGGCTCGTCAGCGAGTATAACAGGCGGGTCGTTCATCAACGCGCGCGCCACTGCCACACGCTGCTGCTGCCCTCCCGAAAGCTCGTTCGGGCGGTGGTCGAGACGCTCGCCGAGCCCGAGCTCCGTCAGCAGCTTCCGCGCGCGCTCCTTCCTTTTCCACCCCTCCATGCCCGCGTAGAGCGCCGGTACTTCAACATTCTCCTCGGCGTTCGCGGTATTGAGTAGATTGTAACGCTGAAAAACGAACCCGAACGTATTACGCCTGAGGCCCGCCAGCTCGTCCGGCGACAGCTTCGACACATCCTTCCCGGATACCTCGTAGAGGCCGTCCGTCGGCGTATCCAGCATGCCGATGATATTCATGAGCGTCGACTTCCCCGAGCCCGACTGTCCCATGATCGCGACGAACTCGCCGGGATGGATTTCGAGGCCGACGTCCTCCAAAGCCTTCACGGTCGCGTCCCCGCTGCCGAAATAGCGTATGATCCCTTTCAGTCTTATAAGCGGTTCCGCCATTTATAACCTCATCCGAACGGGCCGGCCTTGTCCTTCGCCCTGTAGAGGAGCTTTGACGTTCTCCAGGACGCGGTCCCCGACGCTGAGGCCGTCGACTACCTCGGCCTGCGTACGGTCGGATAGCCCGATGATAACGGTCTTGGTCACCGGTCCGGAGTGTGTCATGACCTCCACCTGGTACGCCTGTCCCCTTTCGTTATCCTCCTTCGGCACACGGTTGCCCAACGCGCTTATCGGAACAATCGGCACGTTTTCAGCGGTGGCCAAAACGAAGAACGTCTGCGTCGTCATACCCGGAAGAAGCACGTGATCTTCGTTCCCGACGTCGACGAGCACGCTGTAGAGAACGACGTCGTTGATCTCTTCCGGCGTCGGCAGTATCTGACGCACCTTGCCCTCCCAGCGCCTTCCTCCGGAGCCGAGTGTCGTGAAATACATCGGCACGTCCACGTGGAGCTTCATCACGTCGGCCTCGGCGACCTCTGCCTTGGCCGTCATTATGTCGAGGTTGGCGACCTGCACTATCGTCGGGGTCGTCTGGTTTGCATTGATCGTCTGTCCCTCCTGGACGAGCTGGTTGACGATAGTGCCGTCCATCGGGGCGTAGATTTTCGTATAGTTGAGATTGGCCTTCTCGCCGTCGAGCTGCGACCGGGTTTCCTGGATCTGCGCTTCAAAGGATAAAAGCTTGGCTTTGGCCACCTCGAGCGATATCTCGGTATCCTGCATCACTTCCTTGCTGACGGCCTGGTCGTTATAAAGATTCTGGTAGCGCTCGTATTTCCACTCGGCCTGTTTGATCAGGGCCTCCTGTTCGGTCTTCTGCGCCTGCAGCTGATTGAGACGCGCCTCGGTAGCCCGGACCTGGGCCTCGTAAATAGCGGGATCGATCTCGGCGATAAGGTCCCCGGTCTTCACATGGTCCCCTATGTCGACGTGCATGACTTCGACAGTGCCCGATATCTGCGCGCCGACGTCAACGTAATATCTCGGCTGCAGCGTCCCCTGCGCCGTCACGATAGACTGTATGCTGCCCAGCTTTACCTCAACAGCCTTGCCGGCCATATCCGAAGCGGCGTCCGATTTGAAATAAGACCATGCGCTCCAGGCGGCGCCGAGAACGACCAGAACGATGATTACGTAGACAAGCCTCTTCATGTTTTTTTTCTTCATCGATACCTTTAGGGGGATTTGTCTTTATATACGTTTTGAAACGCGGAAATCCTTCGACGTCGAATACGTTTTCAGCCGACCGTCCGGACCTTTACGGTCGCGCAGGAGCGCTCCGCTTCACAAGAGAAAAATTTACCCTACTAATCGCCGCTCATCTCTAAAAGACCGAAGATTGAAAGCGATCCGCCGAATGCGACGCGCGGAATCCGCGAGCCGCGAATCGAATGAGCCCCGTCTATGGACCCAGCTACTCGCTTTTCACACTCGATTTCCGACGAATCGGCTGACATTGCAATTGTGATTTATATTGGGGAGCGCAAGGCGCCGGGTTTATTTGGTAGCGGGGGGAGGATTTGAACCTCCGACCTTCGGGTTATGAGCCCGACGAGCTACCAGGCTGCTCCACCCCGCGTCTGTGTAGAATCTATTAAGTTACTCGACGTATGACTATCCGTCAAGAAAAGCTCGAGAAAAACACTCGGAATCCCCCATTTTCATTGACATCCGGACACAAAAATTATAGAGTAAAAGTTACCAGTACACGTTTCGAAGGTGAGGAGGTTGTATCATGAAAAGGATAAACGCGATTCTGATAGCCGCGGCGCTGATGATCTCGATCTCTGGGCTCTATTCCTGCAAGAGCGGCGAAGCGCCGACTCACGAGGAGCCCGCCCCAACCGATAACGTCGAGCTCGAAAAAACGAAGAGCGAGCTCGAAGAGATAAAGAAAGACAGCAGCAGGCTCGATACATATATTGCCGACCTCAAAAACGAGCTCAACACTCTCAGGATAGAAAATCAGAAGCTTATAGCCCAGTCGAAGAGGCTCGAAGCCGAGATAATAGACTTAAAGCTCGAGCTCGGCGAGATACCCAGCTCGGATTCGGCGGACTCGCTCTCTACGGACGAAGCTCAGAACACCGGCTCAGGCCAGACCACAACCGCTCCCGAGGGCGGCCACGGCGGCAGCGGAGACTCCGGCGCGCTCCAGAAATAATCCGGGGCTATCTGCCGGACTGCGCTATCGTCACCATCTGCATGTCTAGGATTCTGTCGAGCCGGAAGGTACACCTTTCCTTCCGCATGTGGCAATAAGCGTATAGATACGTCCCGCCTCTCCTCGCGCTGATTTCGAGGGGCTCTATAACACGTATGGTCGTTTCGTTCGCATACGCCGAAAGATACTTGATGCGAAGCTTTCCCCTGATCCTGAGCGCCTCCTCGACTTCCCACGGCACGACCAGCTGCGAAACGTCCTCCGGGGCGACAATCGACTCCCCGTGAAGCTTTAGAACGTCTTTCAGCCTCTTGAGCCGTATGCCGCGCCTGTTGAGGTCCATGAGAAAATATTCGAACACGCTTCTCGTCGTGAGGACATCCGCGAGCGCCCTGTGCGCGGCGGCCGCCGGGAGTCCGATGTCGCGCGCGATGTGCCCGAGGCCGTTACTCGCAAAGGAATAATACCTTCTCGCTATGCCGAGGGTGTCCACGACGTCTGTCTCGGGAAGCATGAGCCCAAGGTTCAACAGCTCCATCCTGAGGAATCCGAGATCGAAGCGCGCGTTGTGAGCGACGACGACAGCCCCCCTCAGAAACGAGATGAGAGAGTTCGCTATATCCCTGAAAAAGGGCGCCCTGCTCACCATGACGTCCGTGATACCGTGTACGGATACGGCGCTCAGCGGGATCGATTTTCCGGGGTTGACGAGTGTAACGAATCTGTCGACTTCGCTGCCGTTAACGGTCTTGAGGACGGCGATCTCGCAGACCCGGTCGCCGTTGGCGGGGTCGAGCCCGGTGGTTTCTACGTCGAGAAAAGCGAAAGGCACTTCCGAAGGGCTCAGATAATGCACGATGTACTCCTTGATGGGATTAATATTACCACGAAGGTCGGGGGCTAAGGAAGAGGACGGATTTAATATTCCGTCTCATTTAGACAGCGCGGAAAGTATCTCTCGGCCGCCCTTATCCATCAGGCTTCGCGCGAGCCCTTCGCCGAGCGCCTCGGGCTCCCTGATCGGGCCGGAAACGGTCTCTTTTACGATTTTGCGGCCGTCGGGAGAGGCTATGATGCCGGTCATTCTTATGAACCCTTTTTCGACCTCGGCGTACGCTCCCGCCGGCACGTTACAATCCCCGCCGAGCCCTTTGAGAAAAGCCCTCTCCGCGGCGGCGGCGGTCCACGTTTCCTCGTGGGTCAGGGACGCTGCGATCTCGAACGCCCAGGGGTCGTCCTCCCGCATTTCGACGGCGATAATCCCCTGCCCCGGCGCGGGCACTATAACGTCCGGCGGGATCATCTCCGAAGCCTCGGAGGTAAGCCCCATTCGGCCCAGCCCCGCGGCCGCGAGTATGATGGCGTCGTAGTCGCTGCCTTCCCTGAGCTTGCGTATCCGTGTGTCTACGTTCCCCCGGAGGGGCAGTATGGCAAGGTCCGGCCGGAGGCTCAGGAGCTGTGCCCCGCGGCGGAGGCTCCCAGTGCCGACCCTCGCGCCGTCCGGGAGGCGGTCGAGAGTGAGACCTTCGCGGGACAAAAGGGCGTCCCTCGGGTCGTGCCTCTCGGGCACGCCGCCTATGGCGAGCCCGTCGGGAAGAACTGCCGGCATGTCCTTCATGCTGTGGACCGCGGCGTCTATACTGTTCGACAGGAGCGCGTCTTCGATCTCTTTTACGAAAACGCCCTTGCCGCCGATCTCCGACAAATCGGAGCTCTGGTCCCTGTCGCCCTCTGTCTTTATGATCTTTATCTCGGTGATTAAATCGGGGTGTTTTTCGAGAATGAGGTTTTTTATGAAATTCGCCTGCCAGAGGGCAAGCGCGCTTCCCCTAGTTCCAATCCTGAACGGTCGATTCATCATCCTCATCTTCTACGAGCAGGAGGATTTCCTTCTCTAGCTCAAAAAGTTTTTTAACCGAATCCACGTAAAGAGCGCCGCGCGATGTGGACGCCTCTTTTTTCAGATTCGTAAGCGGCCCGTGGAGTATCTTTCCGATAATGCGCGAAGCCATGAGGTCTATGACTTCCCTGTCCTTTTCCGAGTAATTTTCCAGCTTGGCGAGCGCCCTTTCGACCTCTATCGACTTTATCTGCTCGAACCGCCTCTTGAGGTCTATGATAGCGGGCACCACCTTGAGCCCGTTTATCCACGCCTGGAATGCCTTTTCGACCTCCTGCACTATCTCCTCCGCGCGGGCTGCGCTCTCGCGGCGAGACCTTACGTTCTCGTCGAGAACGCCCTTAAGGTCGTCTATGTCGTAAAGGTAAATGTCCGGCAGCTCCCCCACCCTCGGGTCTATGTCGCGCGGAACGGCTATGTCTATCATGAATATCGGCTCGTTGCCCCGGAGCTTCAGCGCTTCGCGCATATGGTTGGGCTTTATGACGAAATCGGGCGAGCCCGTGGCCGTTATGACTATGTCCACATCCTTTAAGCTGTAGAATATTTCTTCGTATCTGATCGGCTTTCCGTTCAGGCTCTCGGCGAGAAGCGACGCGCTCGCGAAGCTCCTGCTCGATATCACAAGCTCGCCGACGCCCGCGCCTATGAGGTTCCTCGCGGCCAGCTCGGCCATCTCCCCCGCGCCGATGAGCATGACAGACCTTTTAGTCAGGTCGTCGAATATGCGCTTGGCGAGCTCGACGGCAACGTAACTGACGGATACCGCCCGCGACCCCACCCCCGTCTCCGTCCTTATCCTCTTCGCGACGAAGAAGGCCGAATGGCAGAGCCTGTTCAGTATGAGCCCCGCGGTGCCCTTTCCGTAAGCGGTCCTGTATGCGTCCTTTATCTGCCCGAGTATCTGCGGCTCGCCTACAACCATCGAATCGAGCCCGGCGGCGACGTTATAAAGGTGACGGACCGCCATGTGCCCGACCGATGCATATAAATAAGGGGAAAATTCCGAAACAGGAATGGAGCGGCTCTCGGAAAGGAACATCTTTATGGTCTCGACGCACCTCTCGGCGTCTTCGGAGACGGCGTACACCTCGACGCGGTTACACGTCGCCAGCACGAGGCATTCGCCGACATAAGGCATCTCCGCGAGCGCCGGGAGAGAGAGCTCGAGCTCCTCCCTCGTAAATGCGAAACGCTCCCGAAGCTCGACAGGTGCGGTCTTGTGGCTGAGTCCTATCACCACTATTCGCTGCATCTCGTTACCTGCACACACTCCCTAATATAGACCACTAATTATATACAAATGCGAAATTAATGCTATCCCGGCCGTCAGACCTTCTTTCCTATAAAACTCAGGAACTCGCCCCTCGTCCTCTCGTCCTTCTTGAAAGCCCCCCGCATCGAGCTCGTCAGCATGCTCGCGTCGGCCTTCATGATCCCCCTCATCGCCATGCAGAGATGCTTCGCCTCTGCCACGACGGCGACTCCGAGCGGCTGTAGCTCCTTCATGAGGAAATCGGCTATCTGCGCCGTCATTCTCTCCTGCACCTGGAGCCTCCTCGAAAAGACCTCCACTATACGCGGTATCTTGCTGAGTCCGACTATTTTGCCGTTCGGTATATATGCGACGCTGCAGTTCCCGAAGAACGGCAGCATGTGATGCTCGCAGAGGCTGTAAAACTCGATGTCCTTCACGACGACCATCTCGTCGTACTTTATGTGAAAAAGCGCTTCACGGATTATCTCCTCCGGCGACGCGTCGTAACCCGCGGTAAGCTCTGCGAACATCCTCGCCATGCGGTCCGGAGTGTCCTTGAGTCCTTCCCTCTCCGGATCCTCCCCTATTTCCTTAAGTATCTCCCTGACAGCCGTTTCAACGCTCATAAGGGTAGCTCTCCTCCTCAAAAAACTCGAAGTAGCTCGTCGCCGTCTCGCCGAGCCTTATATGAACGAGACTTTCACCGAGCCCGGCACTGAGCCTGTTCCATATATATTCCGCTATGTTTTCACCCGTGGGCTGGTTGTCCGAAAAGTACGGGACCTCGATGTCGAGGCGCTTATAGTCGAGCTCGTCGATAATGGGCAGGACAGCCCCGTCGAGCACGCTTTCCGAAACTGCGAAGCCGCTCACAGGATCGATATTCCCTGCGGCCTTCACTTCGAGATAATAATCGTGCCCATGGCCGCGGGGGTTCGAGCACGTATCGAATATCCTGAAGTTCTCCTCGTCCGAAAGGCCCTTTATCGCGAGCCTGTGCCCGGCCGAAAAACGGTAAGCTTTCGTTACCGTGACGCGCTCCATCAGTCCTCGTCCCTCCAGTAATCGACGTACATGTCGCGGGTCTCGTAGAGCCTCACCCTGTAAAGCCTGCACGTCCCGTTCCCCGCGAGCCTTTCCCTGAAGCTGTCCCAGAGGACGCGGGCGATGTTCTCCGTCGTCGGAACGAGCGTCTTGAAATGCGGGTTGTCCTCGTTCAAATGCTTGTGGTCGAAATCTTCAAGCACTTCCTTCATTATTTTCTTAAGGTCGTAAAGATTTATTATCATTCCGGTGGACGGGTCGACTTCCCCCTCGACCGTCAGCTCGAGGCCGTAGTTATGCCCGTGCCCGTGAACGCTCGCGGATTTCCCGAACACCTCTTTATTCTTCTCCTCGCTCCACGCCGGGTTCCAGTACCGGTGAGACGCGGAAAAATCCATCCTCTTCGTCAGAAGCTTCCTGTATCCCATAATTAATTGTATCCGATTTTCGGCGACCGATTAGGATAGCACAGTAAATTCCACCTACCAACTTCCTTTGGGGGTATGTGTGGGGTAACCTTTTAAATCCATGCGGAGTGAAGGTTCACGGGAAAAATTAGGCGCGCTCCTTAAGGGACTCGGCAGAAAGAGAAGGAATTTTCTCATCCTGAAAGGGCTCGCCGGCGCGGCCATAGTGCTGCTCGCATCCGTCTCACTGGCCGGCCTTCTCTCGCTCCTCTCGGACAACCCGCTCTACTACTCGGCGCTCAAAGTACTTTTCATTGCCGCAGCGGCAGCCGGTATTTATCTCTTCCTTTTCCTGCCGCTGCAGAGAAAAGACAGCGACGACGTGCTGACGAGCCTCGACAGCCTCTCCCCCGGTCTCGGCGAAGACACACTCAGCGCCGTCGAGCTGGGCGACGACGGAGGAGGGAAAGGTCCTGCATATGGTTCGGGACAGCTCGCATCGGCACATATCGACTACGCCGCCGGAAGGCTCGAAACGGGTGACCTCTCATCAGTATACGCCGGAAGACGGCTCAAGAAGTACGCGGCACCTCTGGCGGCTTCGACGCTCGCCGCGGCGCTCGTCCTCTTCATTGCACCCGCGGGCTTCAAATCGTTCCTCCTGAGCGCGGACCTCTACCCCGGTGAAAGCGCCCGGAGGTTAGGGCTGGCCGACATCGAGCTCAGGCTCGACTACCCGGCCTACACGAAGCTCCCGCAGAAAAAACTCTCCGGCGGAAGCGGCGACGTAAAGGCCCTCAAGGGCACCAAGGTCACATTCTCAGCGCGGCCCCTCGAAAAATTCGCGAACGGCAGGCTCCAGTTCGAAAACGGCTCCTCCTTCCCTGTATCGGCGAAAGACGGAAAAATAAACGCCTCTTTCACGGTGCTCGGCGACGGCGGCTACACGATAGTCGAGTCCTCGAAAGGCCGCGGCTCCGCGCCCTTTTCCATAACGGTTGAAAATGACGCGCCGCCCCACGTAACCATAAGCACCCCCGGCGGAGAAGTGATCGAGTCCGACGCCAGCGGCCGCATAGATATATTCTACGAGGCCGGCGACGATTTCGGCCTGTCAGAGTTCAGGCTCTCGTGGGAGGGTGAAGAAGGTAAATCGGGGAGAGTTATCGGACGCGCGCCGGACGGCAAAGCCGCTCACAGCGGGAGATATCTCTTCGACACCGGCGGCGTCGATTTCGGAGGCGGCGGCACGATAAAGCTCCGTGTCGAGGCCTACGACAACGACTCCGTCTCGGGCCCGAAGCCGGGGGTATCGAACGCCATAACCGTAAAGCTCTCCGACGAAAAACAGAAGCACAGGGAAGTCGTGGCCGGAACGGAAAAGCTCATGGAAGAGCTCATAGGCGTCCTCGGGGACGAGATCGACGCCGTCGGCACTTATAAAACGGCACTCGCTTCCGGCAACTCAGCCGCCGGTAACGCGATCAAGGCGCAGAACTCTATCACGTCCGGTATACAGAGCGCGTCTTCGACGCTGAAGGGGATCCTCGAAGGCATGAAGGAAGACAATCAATCGGACTACACGCAGTTCCTCGCCCTCGCCAACATGGACGTCCGTATAGACGACCTCCTCGCCGAGCGGCGTTCTTCCCTCCTCGACGAATTCGACGTGATCGACACCGCGAGGCTCGGCCGCCTGATGGAGAGGGAGATACTTGAGTTCGAGGAAGACGTCCTCTACCTCGACTCCATGCTCAAGAGCGAGAGGCTTAAGGAATCGCTCCTCTCCGGCAGGGAGCTCCTTTCCGAGTACGGCGAGCTTTCCGAGATGCTGAGCAAACTGGGCGAAACGGGCGACGAATCGCTCCGCGCTGAGATAGAAAGCAAGCTCCGCGAGCTCGAAGGCAAGATGGCAGAGCTCGCCCGTAAGATGGCCGAAATGAGCGGCGACATACGCGAGGGCTTTTTGAACGAGGACGCGTTCAAATCGACCGACATGAAGAGTAAGCTCGACGAGCTCCGGAAAATGATGGAGAGCGGCGATATCGACGGCGCTCTCTCCGCGCTGGCCCAGATGGAGCAAAGCCTCCAAAGCATGATGGCGTCCCTCGAAAGCGGGCTTCAGTCGTTCGGCTCTGCCGAAATGTCTCAGGACATGACGAAGCTTGGCGAAATAATATCCAAAATAGGCGGCCTCGAGCGCGAGGAAGAAAATCTCAAGAAATCGACCGAAGGCATAAAGCAGTCCCTCATCGAAGACCAGGGGGCCGAAGGCAGGAGCCTCAGAGACTTCATAGAAAAGCAGAAGGAGAAGGTCGCCGAGATAAAGAGAAACCTCGCCCAAGCGAAAGCTAAGATCACAGGCAGCGCACGCGCCGAGACCTCCCCCGACGGCGGCTATCTTCTCGACACGGTTATCCAGAAGGCCGACGAGCTCAGGAACTGGCTCGATTCGATGGACATCAGCGAATCCCTGAAAAACGCCCGGGCGCTAAGGGAAACGTCGGGCAGTCTCGTCGAGCTCGGCGACGCCGGCGTCGGCAATCTGAGGGCGGCGCGCCCGGAGCTTTCGAAGTCGAACACCCTCGCGGACGAAATTGCCAAAGACCTCGAAGAATTCCTCAAGTCAAACCGGGAGAGGCCCGAAGCGGAGGGAATGGCCGGCAGGCAGGACGAGATAAGAAAGGACACAGGCGATCTCGGGAGCGAGATCGAAGAGATGGCCAAAGACCTCCCGCTCAGCCCCGGCATAGGCGAGAAGGTGAGCGAGGCGGAGAACCATATGGGCAAGGCTTCTGACAGCCTCGGCGGTAACGAAATATCGAAGGCCATATCCAATCAGGACGAGGCGGTAAAGTCGCTCAAGAGCGCGCGCGAAGAGGCTGAAGGTCTTCTCCAGAAGATGCAGGCCAGCGCGCGCGGCAACGGCCCGCCCGTGCCGATGGTTCTTGGAAGGCAGCAGAGCCAGGGCTCCCAGGGCATGGATACGCGCTACGTCGAGATACCCGCCGCGGAAGACTCCGAAGTCGGAAGGGAATTCAAGGAAAGGATCATCGAGGCGATGAAAAGCGGCTCGCCCGAGGGCTACGGCGAGCTCAACAGGAAATATTACGACAGGATAATTAAATGAAGTTTCGCACACTACTGGTCACCGCGCTCGCGCTTATCCTCTCAGCTGCGGCTCACACCGCCGCGCTGGCGCAGTCCGCGTCCGAAACGCCCCTTTTCCAGTCGGCCGAGGAAGACATAAAAAAGTGGAAGATGGCCGAAGCGTCCCGGAAGGCGGACGAGATGCTCCGCACTGCGGACACGGACGCCCGTAAGCTCGAGGCCTGGTACATGAAGGCCATAGTCGAATTCTATAAGGGCGATTACGAGAAGGCGGGCGAATACGCCGGCAAGGTCCTCGAAAACTCGGAGAACGAGGATAAGGGCAAGGGCTTTATAGGCTTCATCGCCCACGCGGTCAAAAACAGGCCCGAATGGAAGGAGGCCGTCTCCGACAATTTCGTCATCAGGTACGCGCACCCGAAAGACATCGTCGTGGCCGAGCTCGGAAAGGAAGTCCTCGAAAAATCGCGCTACGAGATAGGGCTCGACCTCGAAACCTACCCCGACGAGCCCGTGATAGTCGAGATATATCCCGACCTCGAAAGCTTCACGTTAGCCTCGACGCTCCCGCCGGAAAACGTCGAAACGACGGGCGTCGTCGGCATATGCAAATTCAACCGCATCATGATACTCTCGCCGAGGCTGTTGCCGAAGGGATACACATGGGCCGACACTCTCGCCCACGAATACACGCACTACCTCATATTTTTAAAGAGCGAAAACACCGTGCCCGTATGGCTACACGAAGGCATAGCGAAGTTCGAGGAGTCCCGCTGGAGAGAGGAAAAGCGGAACGTGCTGACGCCCTTTTACGAGACGATACTCGCCGACGCTCTAAAGCGCGACGACCTCGTCCCGATAGAAAAGATGCACCCGTCCCTCGCCATGCTCGATAGCGCCCGCGAGGCCCAGCTCGCCTTCGCGCAGGCCGGAACGAGCGTCGGATTCCTCGTCGACAGATGGGGTAACGACGGCCTCGTCTCTCTTCTGGACTCGATGAGAAAACGCGACGATTACGAATCCGCCATCGAGGAGGTCACCGGGCTTGGGTTCGGCGATTTCATGACCTCGTGGCGGGCGGACCTCGAAGACAAGAACCTCCGCGAAAAAATACCGGGGATGCAGGTAAAGGGCGTAAAGATAAAGAAGGGCTCTGAGGAGGAGCCCGACGGCAGCGAAGACCTCGTCGACATCGCCGACAAAAAGGCGCGCGACCACACGCGCCTCGGCGACCTTCTCGGCGAAAGGGGGAGATTGAAAGCAGCCGTGTACGAGTATGGGAAGGCGCTGACCTTCGACCCCGCCTCGCTCGTGATATCGACGCGCATGGCCTCTGCGCTCAGCCGCCAGGGCGAGCAGGAAAAGGCCCTCGCCGCGATCGAGCCGCTCTTGAATCTCTACCCCGACGAAATAGACGTCAACATCACCCTCGGTCGGATATTCCTCGAAAAGGGCAACATGTCCCGCGCGGAGGAATCGTTCACAACGGCCCTCTACGTGAACCCGTTCGACCCATTCGTTCACTCGGCACTGAAGACCATATACGAAGCCGAGGGCCGTAAGGAAGAAGCCGAAAGGCACGGCAGGATGCTTACAATACTTGGATACCAGGAGCAGCGTAATGAATGAAGCCGCAGCTAACAGCGACGCAGAAATAGTACGTGAAGTCGCCCGCGTAAGGGGCGAGATAGTAAACGAGATCGGGAAGGTTATTGTCGGTCAGGAAAAGGTCGTCGACCTTCTCCTGATTTCCCTCATGTCCTCGGGACACTCGCTCTTCGTCGGCGTTCCCGGCCTTGCGAAAACCCTTCTGGTGAGCACCCTGTCCGACGTGCTTAACCTGAGGTTCAACCGCGTCCAGTTCACGCCAGACCTCATGCCCTCCGACATCACAGGCTCCGAGGTCCTCGAAAGGGACCCTCTCTCGGACAAGCGATTTTTCAGGTTCATTCACGGCCCCATATTCTGCAACATCCTCCTGGCCGACGAGATAAACAGGGCGTCACCCAAAACGCAGGCGGCCCTCCTTCAGGCGATGCAGGAAAAGCGCGTAACCGTCGGCGGAGAGACTTACCCGATAGCTTCCCCTTTTCTGGTGTTCGCGACTCAGAACCCGATAGAGCAGGAAGGCACCTATCCTCTTCCCGAGGCCGAGCTCGACAGGTTCATGTTCCAGATAGACGTCAGCTACCCATCGTACGAGGAAGAGGTGAAGATAGTCCAGACTACGACAGGAACCTACAGGCCCGTTCTCTCGAAGATACTCGACTCGAACAAGATACTCGAATACCAGGAGCTCATTCACAGGGTCCCCGTTCCGGACCACGTCGCCGCCTACGCCGTAAGGGTCGCTCGGGCGACGCGCCCCGAAGACCCGAATACTCCCGAGGTCGTAAGGCAGGGCGTTTCGTGGGGCGTAGGGCCGAGGGCTTCGCAGTATCTTATCCTCGGAAGCAAAACCCGCGCCGTTCTCGACGGCAGATTCACGCCCTCGACGGAAGACGTGAAGGCCATAGCGGGGCCCGTTCTGAAACACAGGGTGGTTCTCAACTTCAGGGCCGAGGCCGAGGGAATAAAGCCGGAAGATATTATTCGTGAGATATTAGATAAGGTAGATCCGAGGGCCGACGCTCATCTCCGTGTCTGACGACAGCGCTCTCTGGATACTTCGCCTTTAAAAGCGCTTCGACCGAAGGCTCCATCCTTTCGAGGAAGGGTTTAGGATATATGCCCATCACGAACATCATGACAGCCAACGGGAGGAGAACGATTATCTCCCTCGCGCTCGCGTCTTTAAGACCCTTGTTCTCGGGATTTTCGAGCGGGCCGAGCATCACCTTCTGATAAGCCCACAGCATGTAAACCGCGCCGAGGATTACGCCCGTCGCGCCTATGGCCGCGTACTTGTAGTTCAGCTCGAACGCACCGAGTAGAACGAGGAACTCCCCGACGAACCCGTTCAAAAGCGGAAGACCTATCGACGACAGCGTCGCCAGCATGAAGAACGCGGCGTAGATCGGCATCACCTTCGCTATCCCGCCGAACTCGGCGATCTTCTTCGTATGCCGCCTGTCGTAAAGCATCCCGACCAGTATAAACAGCGCGCCGGTCGAAATACCGTGGTTTATCATCTGGTAAATCCCGCCCTGCATGCCCTGTATGTTAAGAACGAACACGCCGAGCATGACTATGCCGAGATGACTCACGCTCGAATACGCGACCAGTTTTTTGAGATCCTTCTGCGCGAAGGCGACCATCGCGCCGTAGACGATGCCTATCAGGGCGAGCGCTATGAGCACGGGCAGATACGCCTGCACGGCGTCAGGGAAGAACGGCATCAGGAAACGCACGAATCCATACGTCCCCATCTTCAGCAGGATACCGGCAAGGACAACGCTGCCGGCCGTCGGCGCCTCGACGTGCGCATCCGGAAGCCACGTGTGGAACGGGAACATCGGCACCTTTATCGCGAATGCCAGGCAGAAAGCGAGGAACGCCAGGCCCTGCGGGCTGAGGATTCCGCTGAATGGTATGTTCAGCTTATAGAAATCGAACATGTCCATCGACGGGAAGCCGAACTGCTGGATGTGAAGGTAATAGAGATAAAAGATTGCGATAAGCATTAAGGCGCTTCCGAACGCCGTGTAGAGGAAGAACTTTATCGCGGCGTAGATGCGCCTGTCCGTCCCCCAGATGCCGACGATGAAGTACATCGGTATGAGAACAGCCTCCCAGAAAACGAAGAAGAGGATCATGTCGAGGGCGACGAATGTCCCCAAAAGGGCGGTTTCCAGCAAGAGCATCAGGATGAGAAACTCCCTCATGCCCTTATGTATCGAATGCCACGAGCTCAGGAGCGTTATAGGCATCAAAAACGTCGTCAGCATGACGAGAAGTATGCTTATGCCGTCTATGCCTATGTGGTAGCTCACCCCGAGGCCGGCAAGCCAGGGTATCTTCGTCTCGAACTGCATCCCCGCGAACCCGAGCTCGAAATTGGTGAAAAGCGGAATAGAAATCAGGAACTCGATTACCGTAACGGCGAGCGCCCCGATCTTCATCTTCTCCGGGTCCTTGCTGACGTAAGAAAGCAGCAAAACCAGAGGGATTCCTACCAGGGGAAAGAATAATATTAGTGACAGATTCCCGCTAAATATTGATTCCATTTATGGTTGATACCTTAGCTGAAGGCCCTGCAGTCGAATACGGGGTTTAAATATACTTGAGGGTATGGAGGTTTCAAGCGCACACTGTGCGCTGATATCCGACATAGTGCAGGACGAGGCTTTTACCAGCCTCCGCGCGTCCTTAAACATATCAGTCATCCTGAACTACGATTTCGAGCAAACGAGGAATCGAGAGCCACTGGCCGACTACACCAAAGCTCATCCAGTACAGCCGCAGCGCAGAAGAAATCAAAACATTCAGGATCTATCTTTTTCTGCCATTACCCTTTCCCCTCCGGGGAACGGACGTGAGCTAGCGAGCATTCGGACGCCCCCGGCCGACTTCACTGAAGCTGCTCCAGCACCGCTCGAAAGCAGCCGAAAGCAAAACAGGGCTAGGGTGAGGGTGTACCGCCAGTAACCCATCAAATTATTTTGTCATTGCGAGGGTGCAGAGCACCAGCGGCAATCTCTTCCTGTCATTTCGAACGAACGTGAGAAATCTTTCCTCCGCCTTTTAATCTCTCCTCCCCCTTATAAGGGGGAGGAATAAGGTGGGGGTTATCTCAAGTGCTGTCATTCCCAAATGCTTTTGTCGAGAATCCACATCTTTTCATCTTTTACCACCCTTAGAAAAAGGGGGCTAGGGGGGATTTATCTTTCTTATTCTGTCATTCCCGAATGCCTGCATCGGGAATCCATTCTTTTTATCTTTCGCATTTTTTACCCTCTCCCTTGATGGAACGGATGCGAACGAGTGAGCATTCGGACGCCCTCGGCTGACGGCAAAGGAGCCCATCCAGTGCTGCTCGAAAGCAAATCAAACCAAAACAGGGCTAGGGTGAGGGTGTACCGCCAGTAACCCATCAAATTATTTTGTCATTGCGAGGGTGCAGAGCACCAGCGGCAATCTCTTCCTGTCATTTCGAACGAACGTGAGAAATCTATCCTCCGCCTTTTAATCTCTCCTCCCCCTAGTTAGGGGGAGGACCAAGGTGGGGGTTACCATATTCATTTGGACGCGCGTCAGAAATCTTTCGCGCACTAATTACCTCGGCCTCCTCAGCATCGGCACCATAACAGGCGCGTCCCCATGCTGAATCGTCCCCAGCGCGAAAAACCCGTGCCGCTCATAAAAAGATATGTTCTTCGGATTGGACGATTCCAGGTACGCCGCCACGCCCTCCCGGTCGCACACTTCAAGCGCATGCTTCATCAGGAGAGAACCCACTCCCTTCCCCTGGAATCTCGGATCGACGCCGATCAGCGGAAGATACCAGTGCGGCTCCTCGGGGTGGAAATTCCCCATGTCTTCAATGATGGCGTAAACGATCGGACGCCGCGCTTCGGACGTCGTCCCCTCTATCACGCCTACTAGCGCCTCTTCGTCGGGCCCTTCGCCGGGCGGATACCATAGCGCAGCGCCTGAAAAGCCCTCCGTGTAATGGGCAGTGCCGAGGCTTATAGCCCCGCCCCCGAACGCCCGGGCGAAGCGCGGAAAGCCGCTCAGGTAAGCCTCGGGCGTCTCCCACGACCACCTCGTCATCGGATCCCCCGCGAACGCGATTGTCAACGCCGCAACCACCGACTCCTCATCCGCCTGCCCGGCAATCTTAACCCTGTCTTCCGACATTCCCCTACCCTCCATATTATGGATTTAACACATCTCTATGTTGTAATCGCAGACTGGAAATATCAAGAATAGAATTCATAGAAGTTTTTGATGGAGGAAAGAGTCCCGAGGTTCGGGTTCTGGAAAGTGGAATTTATCAACTGTCAGGAATCATATGTGTTAATAATCGGCCCATCTGAAAATGCATTACCACATCTTCTAAAAAACTCTCTACCTCCACATCCGTCGCGAACTCTCCCCTAGAAGCCGCCTCAACCCCCTCACGGATATGATCCAACTGCCATTTGCGAACCCCCTCGATCACATACCCGAATAACATATCTTTTTTCATAAGGTTCGTGCTGCAGTCGCCGCAATATGGCCGGCAAAACTTGTAACAAAAGTCCTCAAGCTCGTCAGCTCACTTAATTCTTCATAATAACCGGAATCAATTGCAGTTTTCGGAGACCGAATGAAGGCCGTTGCGGTATATAGCTGTTCCTGAATCAGCTTACGGCAAAGGATATTGTAACGATCCGCTATTGATGCTCCTTTAAATTCCGGGAACATCGGAAAGCGTAAAGATATATTTTCTCTAACAGGGGTTCGTGATTCCTTTGAATCTTCCAGCATAACAAGCCATCCGAGAAATGGCCTCGGAGCTTCGCTACCAAAAGCGCCTTCCCTGTATGCGGTCCAGAAATCATGAGCAGAGCCGATGGCTTCTTCCGCACGATTGTTGAAATTTTTGCCAAACGAACCAACCTGGCTTTTGAATTCAAGAGCAGCCACAAGCTGTCCCTGATGTATAACCAGCATATCCCACAACTTCGTTGGACGGAAAAACCCGGGCAAGGTCACAACACCTCGCTTGTAATATATTTCTGCATTTGCAAGCCCATTGGCTTTAACCAGGTGCAGCATTAAAATAATGAATCCATTCATATTATTGCCGGCCGTCACACTGGCGCGTTCACCTTGGTCCGATTTCCCGGACTCTATCTGTTTCTGTTTCGCTTTTTCCCTGTTCCCCCAAAAAGCCTGAACAGCTTCAGATGCATTTTTCTCATAATTCGCAAGATCAATACTCATAAGATTCCGGACTACCAGCTAACGTTTAAAACTTTTGATAATGGATATTTCCGTCTCAGACAATCCATACAGACTGAAGATCAAATCCTCATATTGGCTGCTGCACTCTGAAGCAGTTAGCAGCTCATTCTTCATACTGGAAGGAATATCGGACCATCTGGGCAAACGAATACGCCTAAGATGCTGTGCCTGATAGCGTAAATAGTCGCCCCGCATTCGGGTTGAATATGCCGAAATAAACATTTGCGCTATACCTGATAACAAAACAGATCGAAGTGCTTTCAAATCCCATTCATATGACAAGATATAATACAAATTATGATGCGGATAGAATTCACCAGGTTCATAAACAATATGTGGAGTGCCTTTAATATCAGGGATCAGAAGCTTCGGAATTTTTGCCAGCTGAGGATATATGCGATCTATAGTCCTGTACCATCTATCAGGCGATTTGCGTGCAACATGTCTTTTGAGGATTAATTCTTTCTTATTTTCCAGATACCTCTTCAGTCTTGGATAGTTCTCCAAATCAATGAGATCACCACTCTCGGAAAAAGTATTGATGACGCCCTGCCCATGCCATTCTACCGTGCCATTCCGAATATCTTTTGTTGTTACCAGAGGCAGCTTCCTGTCGGCTTCAACATCCATCTCATCATAAGAGCTTATAAATATCTCATCGAGCCCCGTAGCAACACCAATACCGACCTTGCAGCCGGATTTTTCTAAATCCGGGAACCGCTCCTCAAGACGACGAATCAGTGACAAGCACTCATGAGACTGCATTAACCAAGGTCGCGAGCCCGATACAATATTTACATCTACCGCGGGTTTTATATTATCGTCGCCACGTTCCTCTTCGGAAAGCAGCAATTTAGCCAGGGTCCTTAATTTCAAACCATCGATTTCAGGTTTGTGGCAAACCCTGGTCTTTGCCGTTTTTCCCCTGGTTATCACCGTAATTGCCGGATATGCATCAACATCAGCATGAAACGCCGGTGTATTTACCATATCAACATATATCTTAAGATGAAAATTATCGGCAACCATTTTCCGCAATGGACCGCCATAACGGTTTTTCATCCAACGGTCAGAGCAAATAAATCCGAGCTCGCCGCCCTTTGAGAGATGCAATAATGATTTTTCAATAAAGGGGATGTAAATATCGGCACGATCGTAAATCGTAGTAAAGTGTTTTTTATATTCTGACAGCAGTACCTCGGGTATAGATTCTTGACGGATGTAGGGCGGATTTCCAACCACATAATCGAATCCGGAATTGAACGGTTGAAGCAGATAATCCCCGCATACAAGCCATGAATCTATTAAATCCTTACTCTGCTCCGTTGTAAAATTATTTAGAAGCAGGTTCAGGATTTTTTCTTTAGTACTGTTAAAGGAGTCCCTATTCAATTCAACCGCTCTTATTGAAGTCTTTAAAAGAGCATATTCCCCAGCCTGTCTTCTTTCCATTTTGTAAGAATCAATTAACCTCTGTATTGCTGGAATAAGAAAATCACCTTCTCCAAAGGAAGGTTCCAATAAACTGGATTCATATAGCGGCTTATCTTGTGTGTATGCGATCAGATCAAGAAGAAAATCAACTACTTCTCTCCGTGTATAAATAGCTCCGCGATCATCAGCACCTGACTTGGACATTAATTTTATGGCTTCATCCAGCGAATCACTGTTATGATCTTGAGCCCGGAATAATGGAAGTGTCGAGGAGTATTCCATTTCAGTTAATCATTTTACAATAAATTGGGTGGATAATGCGATACGAAAGAAATATTAATTTAGTGTAAGAATCACCCGCACTCCCCGCAAATCCCGTGCAGATAAAGCCTCCGGGAGTCCACGCGAACCCCGTCCAGGCTCGATTTCTCCGGGTCGAGCTCGTAGCCGAGCTCCTTGAAGTATATGTCCGCAACCTTCCCGCACCTGTCGCAGACGAAGTGGTGGTGCTCTTCGAGGTTGGTGTCGTACCTCGTAGACGGGCCGCCGAGCTCGAGATGCGTAAGGAGCCCCGCCTCGACCATCTGCTCCATGTTCCTGTAAACGGTCGCCGGCGAGAGCATCGGGTATTCGGCGCTCGCCTTCTTGTATATATCGTCCACAGTCAGGTGCTGGCCGGCCTCCGCCAAGATGCTGAATATAGCCATTCTCTGCGGCGTCAGCTTAAGCCCCTTTTCCCGGGACTTTGCTACGAGCATTTCGAGCCTGTGGGCCCTTCCCGTATCTGTCCTTCCCATAATAGAATAGTTTACCCGTAGCCCCTGAAATTGTAAATGCGATAATTATCCGGATAAGAGTAATTATCACTTGATAATAATTCACAATCAACTAACCTTATTATTGCTATATAATTATAAAAGCCACAATAAACAAAGGGGGTTTATCAATCATGCCAAACATCGGAATTGACGACAAAAACAGAGAGCAGGTCGGCAAAATTCTCAACAGGGTCCTCGCCGACGAATATGTCCTCTACACGAAAACGAGGGGCTACCACTGGAACGTCATCGGCCCTCAGTTCAACGACCTTCACAAGTTCTTCGAGGCCCAGTACGAAGTGCTCGACGACATCATCGACGACGTCGCCGAAAGGGCGCGAACAATAGGTGTAAATTCCCTCGGCTCTCTCCAGGAAATGGTCGACAATAAAACGCTGGAGGAGGACACGACCAAGGGCACCGACGCCAAGCACATGGTCAGGTCTTTACTCTCCGACCACGAAGCCATCGTCCGGAAGCTGCGTGTAGACCTCGAAAAGGCCGCCGACAAATATAAAGACATCGGCACCAACGACTTCCTCACCGGGCTCATGGAAAAGCACGAGAAGATGGCGTGGATGCTGAGGTCCTATCTCGAAGATTAAGCTCCTCTCAATCAGATTCTGAGCAGAAGCGCCGTCCCGGCGGGCGGCGCTTCGCATCCTTATCACCTGCGCCGACGCTCTACGGCTGGGGAGTATTCACTGTTACCGCGTCCACCCTCGATTTGGTATAATAAACATGGACAAGAACCGCCCCGCCCTTCCGGCCGGAGATGGCCGGCCCCGGGCAAGGAGAAATATCATGGGAATGAAAAAAATTATCGGTATTAAAAAAGACGAGCCCGACCAGGGCGTTAATTTCAAAAAAATCGAAAAAGACAGGCCGGTCAAATCGGAGCTCACGGAAGAAGAGGTTTTCTACGCTCTCATGAACGTTTACGACCCCGAGATACCCGTCAGCATCGTCGACCTCGGTCTCATATACGACGTCAATATTTCCTCCGGCAACAACGTCAGCATCAAGATGTCGCTCACAACGCCGGGCTGCGGCATGGGCGCCATGATAGCGAGCCAGGCCGAACAGGCCGTGAAGGACATAGGCGCCAACAACGTTCTCGTCGAAATCGTCTGGGACCCGCCATGGAACCCCGACATGATGTCCGACGAGGCCCGGCAGAAGCTCGGAATCGCCTGACCCTGCACAAATCTCACACAAGGAGCGTGGAACAATTTAATGGAGCTTAGCCCCGACGGAATCCGGAGCGTCCTCAAGACGGTCAAGTACCCCGGGTTCACAAGAGACATCGTATCCTTCGGCATAGTAAAAGACATTAAAGTCGCTGGGACCAGCGTGGAAATATCACTCGTTCTCCCGAAGCCAGACAGCAAGCTCGAATCCGAGATAACTGAATCTGTCAGGAACAGAGTTCTCGAAACCCCCGGCGTCGGAGACGTCAGCATCCGCATAGCCTCGAGGGAGCCCAAGCCCGCCCCCGGTCAGGGGCCGGCCAGAGCCGAAGCATCGTCCAAGCTTCCCAAAGTGAAATACTACATCGCCGTCGCGAGCGGTAAGGGCGGCGTCGGCAAATCGACTGTCGCCGTCAACCTCGCGGTCGCCATCGCGAAGAAGCGTAAAAACGTCGGCCTCATGGATGCCGACATCTGGGGCCCGAGCCTGCCCATAATGCTAGGCGTAAAAGACAGGCCCCACGCGACGGAGCAGAACAAGATCATCCCGCTCGAAAAATTCGGCCTCAAGCTCATGTCGATAGGTTTCCTCATAAGCGACGACGAAACCGTCATCTGGCGTGGGCCGATGGTGCACGGCGCGATAAAGCAGTTCATCGAAGATGTCGAATGGGAAGACACCGAATACCTCGTCATAGACCTCCCGCCGGGAACGGGCGACGCACAGCTTTCCATAGTTCAGACGGCCCCACTCAGCGGCGGGCTGATAGTCACGACGCCTCAGGACGTCGCGCTCGTCGACGTCAAAAGAGGGGTCAACATGTTCCGCAAGCTCAACGTCCCGATCCTGGGCGTCGTCGAAAACATGAGCTACCTCGACGTCCCCGGGGCAGAGCCGCTGGACATATTCGGGCGCGGCGGCGGAAGGCGCATGGCCGAGAAATTCGAGGTGCCTTTCCTCGGCGAGATACCGCTCGACCCGCGCATCAGGAAGGGCGGGGATACTGGTATCCCTATAGTCATGTCGGGTCCCGACACGGCGGCCGGAAAGGCGTTCGACGCCCTCGCGGATATCGTCCTCGAAGCCGTAGAAAGCTCGGGGAAATAGCGCCCCTGACCTATCCGACAGCCCTCGAAAACGGCTTGACGAAACCCCTCGGATGATTATTTTATGAGTATAAGCTTAAACCCGGGCGGATTAAAATTGACGTAAACTGAGTTTGTGGCTATTCTGTCCCTGACCCGCCGGGATGGAACAGCCCTCCTTGTACATATGGCGACTACAACCAAAGACTACTACAACATCCTCGGCGTATCCAAAACCGCCACAAAAGAAGAGATCAAGAAGGCCTACAGGGCGCTCGCGAGAAAGTACCATCCGGACTTAAACCCCGGCAACAAGGAATACGAAGAGAAGTTCAAGGAAATCCAGGAAGCGAACGAGGTCCTTTCAAACGAAGAGAAGCGAAAGGCCTACGACATGTTCGGCAGCGCCGAGTTCAGGCCCGGCGGGAGGACGACATGGCGGCGCGCGGGCGACGCACCCGGCGACGCACCCGGCGGCGCACCGGGCGGCGGCGGACGGCAGTATGAGTACACCTACAGCGGCGAAGACTTCCCGGGATTCGAAGAGATATTCAAGGACATATTCGGTTTCTCCGGCGGCGGAGAGGCGAGGCAGACGAGATCGCGGAGCGAGGGCTTCCGCGACCTTTTCAACAACGCCCGTGGAGCGGCCCGCACACGAGACATCGAGCATCAGTTGGAGATCGATTTCGACACCGCGATAAAAGGCGGCGTCAGGGACATCTCCATCAGCCGCCAGAGAGAAGGCGGCGCCGCCGATATGGAGCAGCTGACGGTAAAGATACCGGCCGGCGTCGACAACGGCTCCCGCATACGTGTAAAGGGCAAGGGCGAAGCCTCGGGCGGCGGCCAGGGCGATCTTTACCTGAGAATAAAGGTAAGGCCCCACCCGATCTTCAGGCGTAAGGGCGACGACATATACCTCGAAGTTCCGGTATCCATATACGAGGCCGCGCTCGGAAAGAAGATAGACGTCCCGACGATAGACGGCTCGGCGGAGATGAGCCTCCCCTCCGGCGTGCAGAACGGCGCGAAGCTAAGGCTCAAGGGAAAAGGCGTCACCAACCTCAAGACGAAGGCGAGGGGCGATCAGTATATCGAGATAAAGCTCGTAATGCCCGATAAAATAACGGAAGACGAAAAGAAAAAATTCGAAGAGCTCGAGAAGTCCCGGCCGTATAACCCGAGGACGAAATTCGAGAGATATATGAAATAAACGGGCGCGGCGCGAAGCAGTAGCCACCCGGAAATACCATAAAAGGAGCGGACGGAGAAATGGGAAACGAAGATAACAAAAAGCAGTCGCCGGGAGAGTTCAGGCTCGACTTTTCGGCGTTCATACTATCGCTCAACGCCTCCTCGCTCATACACCTGGGCGAGCTTCCCGACCCTCAATCGAGAGAAAGACACGTCGACATCTCCGCTGCGAAGCACACTATCGACATACTGGAAATTTTAAAAGAAAAGACAGCCGGGAATCTCGACGACAGCGAGGACAAGCTGCTCGCCGACATACTCTACAACCTCAGGCTGAAATACGTCCAGCACTCACAGGGCAGATAACCGCCGCTTCACACCTTACCGGTCACAGCCTCTTTGTGCTCCGGGCGGCCCCTAAGAACCTCGTAGGTATTGGCGACGACCGTATCGACGCCCTCCTGCCCCACTGCCTTCTTCAACACGGCCAGTCCGTCCGACACGACAGGATTCCTGTGCCTCGTCGAATGCGCGTCCGATGCGACGAAGTGCACGGCCCCCAGCTTCGCCAGCTCTACCGAGCACTTTTTCGCCGAGTCGCCGAACCCGCCCGTGAGGCTCCCGGCGGTTATCTGAACGAGCGCCCCCATGTTTATGAAATCCAGGATTCTCCTGGGAGAGCTTTGAAACTCGCGGTTCCTTTCCGGGTGCGCCATAACGGCCTTCTTGCCCTGCGTCTCTATGCCGAAAATAACGTCTTCCAGCCCCATCGGAAGCGAATAGAACGGTATCTCTATCAGGACGAATTCCCCCTCGGCGAGCGGGAGTATCTTACCGTCCGAGAGGACTCGCGGAAGGTCCGGAATTATACCTATCTCCATGCCCGGATAGGCCGTAAAATCTATATCCTCGGCCCGGAGTCTCCGGTTCATCTCGGCGACGAGAGAGATCACAGTCTCCGGCGCGGGCTGCCACGTCGTCCCCTGTATCCAGTGCGGGGTCATAACGGCCCCCGTCACCCCGTCCGAAACGGCAATCCTCGCCATCTCCATCGTCTCTTCCCAGCTCTTGGAGCCGTCGTCTATGTTCGGAAGGAAGTGGCAATGTATGTCTATCATTCTGACAATTATATCTGACTGTCAGGGGCCGTAAACTATTCTTATTTTACAGACATTTCCGCCGTCATTATAATTAGAGCGTCCGCGCGATAAGGTTTACGCCGGGGAGCCCCATATGCCGATGAGCATTGATGAGATTCTGAAGAAAATAGCAGGGAGGCGCGTTCTGGTAGTGGGAGATATGATGCTCGACCGTTACGTGAGGGGAACGGCCGAGAGAATATCCCCCGAAGCGCCCGTGCCCGTTCTGAAGGTGCGGGAGGAAACGTCTTCCCCGGGCGGTGCCGGAAACGTCGCCCTTAACCTCCTCGCACTCGGCGCTCGCGTCGAAATAGCCGGGGTAGTCGGGAACGATCCCGAAGGCAAGGCGCTCGTAAGCGAGCTCAAGAGCAGCGGCGCGGGGACGTCCTCCATCGTGACGGACCCCGGAAGGCCGACTACGACCAAAACGAGGCTCGTCTCCGGCACCTCGCAGATAGCCCGCATGGACAGGGAAACGTCTTCCCCCCTCCCGAAGAACATAGAGAAAGCCCTCGCAGTCTCCATAAAAAAAACAATATCGAAATTCAAACCCCACGCCGTGATTATCTCCGACTACGATAAAGGCGCGGTCACAGAGAGCCTCGTCCGGGAGATAGTAAAGCCCTCCGGAAAGGCCGGCATATTCGTCTCGGCCGACCCCAAGGGGCTCGACTATTCGAAGTATCTCGGAGTCGACGCGATAACCCCCAACCTCTCCGAAGCCGAGTCCGCGACCGGAATAAAGATCACGAACGAAGCCTCGCTCAAAAAGGCCGCCGAAAGGCTCCTCGACATAACAGGCGCCTACGCCGCCGTCGTTACGATGGGCGGAAAGGGGATGAGTTATTTCTCCTCCGACGGCGAGCACGGCTCCGTGCCCTCGCTCGCGAGGGAAGTGTTCGACGTAACCGGGGCCGGCGATACAGCCGTTAGCGTATTCACGCTCGCCTACGTTTCGACTGGCGACCTCGATGCTTCGGTGACAGCCGCCAACGCGGCGGCGGGAATAACTGTCGGCAAGAGCGGCGCTGCTTCCGTAACGCCCGGCGAAATGCTCTCCCACTTCCGGGCTGCGGGCGAGGAAGACTCGTCACGCTTTAAGACCCGGAAGGAGCTCGCGAAGATACTTTCCGGGCTCCGGGCGCGCGGGGAAAAAATCGTTTTCACGAACGGCTGCTTCGATCTCTTTCACGCAGGGCATATCAGGTTGCTGAACGACGCGCGAAAGCTGGGCGACGTCCTCGTCGTCGCGATAAACAGCGACGCATCCGTGTCGCGGCTCAAGGGCAGGGAGCGTCCCTACGTCGCCGAAAGCGGAAGAGCCGCTTTACTCTCGTCGCTCGGATGCGTGGATTACGTCACCGTCTTCGGCGAAGACACCCCGCTCGAGCTGATAAAAGAGTTAAGGCCGGACATCCTCGTAAAGGGCGGAGACTATAAAGCAGTGGACGTCGTCGGAAAGGAGATCGTCGAAGCCGGCGGCGGAGAGGTGAAAATAATCCCGCTCGTGGACGGCCTTTCCACATCGTCCATAGCCCGGAAGATAAAAAAGGGACTTAATAAAAAAGGGAAATGACGCCCGCTGGAATTCGAAGTAGCGGCCATTGCCCTCACAATTAGCCGCACTTTCGGTGGTACTCGCACTTCCTGGGAATCTACACCTCATTTCTGTCATTCCTGCGGAGGCAGGAATCCATTCATTTTTCACCGCGAGTAATAAATCAAGAGGCCTTGTCATCTCGAACAACGATTTCGAGCGAGCGAGGAATCGGACGCCTTAGCCGATTGCAAGAAAGCATATCTGGTACTGCTCGGAAATAATTCAAATTAAAACAGTGAGAGATCTTTCTTTACTCCGTCATTGCGAGTGAAGCGAAGCAATCTATTTGTCATTCCCAAGGGTTCCGAGCGAGCGAGGAATCACCACAATTCTGTCATTCCCGAATGCCTGTACCTGCCGCAGCGAAGCTTTAGCGAAGCCGGGTCGGGAATCCAGTCTTTTTATTTTCTCTTTTGCTTTTCATCCCCCCCTTAGAAAAAGGGGGGTGCGGGGGGATTTCTCTTTTTGTTGTTATTCACGAGTGCCTTAATCGAGCGGCGGTACAAATCTTGAATTAGCGTCAGCTCAGTTACAGACCGTATTCAGATACCTGGTGGAATTTATCCCGAACTCCGAGTTCGGAGACAATTCGACGACTTTCGCGAACGAAGCGCAGGCACCCGGCGTGTTGTTCACTTTCATATAAGCGAGCCCGAGGTTATAATGCGCTTCCTCGTAGGCTGCATAGCCGGCGATAGCCAGCTCGAACTCGGTCGCCGCTTGCGCGTAATTTCCGGTAGCCATGTAGAGCTTTCCGACTTCGTTCCGTGCATAAACGAACGACGGGTTCATCTCGAGCGCCTTCTCGTAATACTCCCTCGCCTTCACCATATCGCCCAGGCTGAAATACGCGATGCCGATGTTCGTGTAGGCGTTGGCCCTGGCGTCGTAAGCCGGGTCGGCGACGACGGCCTCGCACTCCGAAATGGCCTCCTGGTATTTCTTTTCGACGAGATAAAGCCCGCAGAGGTTAAACCGCGCGGCAGTGTAAGAGGGATTTATCCCGAGCGCCTTCCTGTAACCGTCCTCGGCGAGGGGGTAATCCTTCAGCTTGAAATATATGGCGCCCTTGATGAGATATATCTCGGCGTCCTGGTCGTTCATCTTCTGCGCTTCCTCTATCTCGGTAAGCGCCTGTTTGAAGTTGCCGCGCCTGAAAGAGGCAATGGCGAGGGCCTTCTGGTTCTCGTAGTTCTGCCGGGCATCCTCTGGGGTCTCGGTTTTCTTGTTCCCGCCGCCGCATGACGCCGCCAGCAAAGACAAGATAAGAAAAAGGAAGAGAAAGTTTTTCATAAGCGCCGCAGGTATATACCATAGCCTGAACAGGCACAGGAATTCAAGAGGGCACCTTCACTTTAACCCGGCGCCAGGCTATTTTACCCCGTGAGCCGCCCTTTCCGACGCCGGGCCCATAGAGGCCCTCGGCCGGGCACGACGCCTCAGTCGAGCTTAGAAAGCTGGAGGAACGCCGTGAACCTCATGTCTATCTCCGCCTTTTTCAGCTGCGCGGTCCTCCGCACGCTGAAGTTCTCGACGGCGAACGACGCGATCACGCTCCCGTATACGACAGCCGTCTTGAGGGCGGCCTGGTCGACTGTCTCGTGGGCCGAAAGGAATCCCATGAACCCCCCGGCGAAGGAGTCTCCCGCCCCCGTCGGGTCTATAACGTCTTCGAGCGGATAGCTCGGGGCCCAGAATATCCCCTCCCTCGAAAACATCAGCGCGCCGTACTCGCCGCGCTTCACTATCAGCACCTTCGGGCCGAGATCGAGAATGTACCGCGCGGCCTGGGTAATGCTCGCCTTCCCCGCGAGTATCCTCGATTCGGAGTCGTTAAGCATCAGGAGGTCGACATGCTTTATAACCTCCTTTAGCTCCTCCGGCTTGTTCTCTATCCAGTAGTTCATCGTGTCGCAGGCGACGAGCTTCGGCTTCTTCACCTGTTTTAAAACCCTCAGCTGAAGCTCCGGGTCGATGTTGGCCAGGAACACGAACTCCGTGTCCCGGTATTCTTCAGGGATAACGGGATTGAAATCCTGGAACACGTTCAGATACGTCCCGAGCGTCTCCGGGTCGCCGAGGTCGTAACCGTACCGGCCTTCCCACTTGAACGTCTCCCCGCTCTCCCTCGTCACGCCCTTCAGATCGATCCCTTTCGACCTGAATAGCTCGAGGTGCTCCTCCGGGAAATCCCAGCCGACGACTGCGACTATACAGACGTCCGTAAACATGCTCGCCGCGAGGGAGAAATAGGACGCCGAGCCCCCGAGAACGTTTTCTTCTTTTCCGAAAGGCGTCTCCACGGTGTCGAGAGCCATCGATCCGACAACTAGCAGCTTCATTGTACGTACCTCTTTATGATTAGTCCGAGTCTTTCCCTTGCCTCCGGCGAAATCGCGTCAGGCGAGGTTATGATAGCGTTTTCGAGTGAGCGTGAGCAGATGCAGTCCCTTGTTTCGGATATGGCGGTAACGACGCTCGCGACAACCCTTTTCGCGAGCTCGACGTTCCGGTTTACGGTTGCGATGATGTCGTCTACGGTGACGTCTCCGTGCCCTTCGTGCCAGCAGTCGTAATCCGTCGAGAGGGCGAGCGTAGCATAACAAATCTCCGCCTCCCGCGCAAGCTTTGCCTCGGGCATGTTGGTCATGCCTATGATGTCGACTCCCCACTTCCTGTAGATCTCGCTCTCCGCGCGCGACGAGAACTGCGGCCCCTCCATGCAGATGTAGGTCGCCCCGGTATGCACGACGGCCCCCTCCCCTTTGGCCGACTCGGCGAGCGCGCCGGAAAGCACCGGGCATACAGGGTCTGCCATAGACACGTGCGCCGCCACACCGCCGCCGAAAAAGGTCGACGCGCGCGACTTCGTATGGTCGTAGAACTGAGACGGCACGACGACGTGCCCCGGCTCTATTTCTTCCTTCATGCTCCCGACGGCGCTCACGGACACGATCCACTCGACGCCGAGCTTCTTCATGGCGTATATGTTCGCCCTGTAATTTATATCCGACGGCAGGAGCGTATGCCCCCTTCCGTGACGCGGGAGGAACACGAGCCTCGCGCCGGAAAGCTCGCCGATAGTAAATTCGTCAGACGGTTTTCCCCACGGCGTATCGACAGCCGTTCTCTCGATGTCAGTGAGTCCTTCTATCGCGTAAAGCCCGCTCCCGCCTATTATTCCTATTGTTTTCATGTCTTTTACAATCTCCGGTAAGCCCTTTTGAAAGCGAGATAATATAACTGAACTGTATCCGATTAAGAAAGCTGCCTGGTTAATAGAACTACTTGGGCGGCATGTCCAGGCTCCGCCCGAGCCCGGCCGAAAGGGCGGCCTTGTAGACGTGCTCGGCGACGGCCAGGTCTTCTATGGCGATGCCTACGGACTTAAAGAGGGTTATGTCTTCCCCGGAGATCCTTCCCGCGGCCTTTCCGGCGACGATCTCCCCGAGCTCGACGAGGTTCCGCCACTGAATCCGGCCCTTCTCAACGAGCGGCAGAAGCTCCCCCGCCTCGATCTTCGACTGCTCCCGCGATTCGACGGCTATGACTCGCGCGCTCAAGACAGCCCTCTCGTCTATCTCCCGCTTGAAGAGAAAGTTCCCCCCGATGGCGTTCACGTGCGTCCCCTTTTCGAGCCACGCCCCCTGGAGCACAGGCTCGAACGCGGTCGTGGAGGTTATGACGCAGTCGACGCCCGAGACAGCCTCCCGCGGATTTTCCACGGGTGATACAGGGACGCTGAGCGTGTCTTCCATGTCCCGGGAAAATGCTTTCCTCTTTTCCACGTTCCGGCTGTAGACGAATACTCGCTTGACGCCCCTCACGGCGGCCACCCCCATGAGCTGCCCCTTTGCCTGGAACCCCGAGCCGATTATGCCGACGTTCGAGACGTCTCCCCGCGCCATGTATTTGGTCGCGACGCCCGTCGCGGCCCCGGTCCTCATCAGGCCGAGGTAATTGGCGTCGATTATGGAGAGGAGCTTTCCCGTTTTAATGTCGTGAAGGAATACGCGGAACTTCGCCCCCTCGCCCGACGTCGTATACGCCTTGTAACCCATGACGCCCAGATAGGGGAGAGCGCCGGCGAGAAAGTGCAGCATGGCCGAGGGCGTTCTCACCCTCTGCCTCGGATGGTTGATGGCGCCGCCGAGCCCGTCCTGCCTGAACATTTCTTCCAGCACGCGGACGGCGTCCGGCATCTTAAGGACCTGCTTCACGTCGTCTTCGCTCAGGAAAAGCACCATGGAGCACCCGCCGTAAACCGCTTGAATCCTAATTCTAACACCGTAAACGTTTTAAAGAAACCGGTCCCGCCCGCCGCTGTGCACCCATTCACTGTCCGCTCCCCAGGATTGATTTCAAGTCCGGCGCAGGTAAGCTTGAATCGGCCCCCGAGATACAGGCATGAGTTCCGATCAAAACGAACGGATGAAAAGCGATCTTGGTCCCGGGTCCCATGCGGTCACATTCCGGGAGGCCTTTCTGGTATGGGTGAGGGTAGCGCTCCTCAGCTTCGGCGGCCCTGCAGGGCAGATAGCAGTCATGCACCGCATCCTCGTCGAGGAGAAGCGTTGGATAAGCGAGAGCCGCTTCCTCCACGCGCTGAATTACTGCATGCTCCTCCCCGGTCCCGAGGCCCAGCAGCTCGCGACCTATGTCGGCTGGCTCCTCCATAAAACGAAGGGCGGCCTCACGGCGGGCATACTGTTCGTCCTCCCGGGATTCATATCCATACTCGTTCTCAGCATTCTCTACGCCTCCTATAGTCAATCGACCTTCGTCGAGGCGCTTTTCTTCGGCATTAAGCCCGCTGTCATGGCCGTCGTCGTCGAGGCGGTTATACGCATAGGAAAGCGCGCTCTCAGGAACAACGTAATGGTCCTTCTCGCGGCTGCCGCATTCGTCGCGATATTCTTCTTCAGAGTCCCTTTTCCACTCATAATCCTGTGCGCGGGTCTTATCGGCTTCATTGGCGGGCGGCTGGGGAAGGACGGGATTTTCAACATCGTAAAAGAGGAGCCCGAAGACGCCGCGAACGGGAACGGATTCGTGATCACGACAGCGGTCGCAAGCCACACGCCGCCGTCGACCGCGCGCGCTGTGAAGCTTATCGCGATAATGTCTCTCCTGTGGTTCGGCCCCATTGTTATACTTGCGGCAGTCTTGGGCAGGCACAGCGTCTTCGTCGAGGAAGGGCTCTTTTTCAGCAAGGTTGCGGTCGTAACCTTCGGCGGCGCTTATGCCGTCCTCGCGTATATCACCCAGCAGGCGGTCAGCACATACGGCTGGCTCAACCCGGGCGAGATGTTAGACGGCCTCGGCATGGCCGAGACGACGCCCGGCCCGCTGATACAGGTCGTCCAGTTCGTCGGATTCCTCGGGGCCTACAGGAACCCGGGGCCTTTCGACCCCCTGACTGCCGGTATCATGGGCTCGGTAATAACGACCTGGGTAACGTTCGTGCCCTGCTTCCTCTGGATATTCCTCGGCGCCCCGTACATCGAAAAGCTCCGGGGAAACAAGGCCCTAGGGAGCGCGCTGTCAGTCATCACGGCGGCGGTCGTCGGGGTCATACTCAACCTCGCCGTCTGGTTCACGATTCACACGATGTTCGGCGAGGTGAGCGACGTGCGGACTTTGGGAATGACGCTCCACGTCCCCGTGTGGGAGACGGTAAACATCGCATCCGTCGCGATAGGCGCATGCGCCTTCGCCCTCATATTCCTCTTCCGCCTAGGCATGATCCCGACGCTCGCGATATGCGCCGCTCTCGGGCTGGCTTACCACTATCTGGTTATTTAAATCGATGGCCGATAGAGTTCCGGGAGCGCTTTACTACGCCGGCTCCAGTGCGAATATGACGCGCGTCTGCTCGCCGTATGGGAGAGTGAAGCGCTCCTTCCCAGTGAGTTTATAGCGGCGGTGCACTTCCTCGCCGGCCTCCTCCCATTCCTCCTCGCCCCTCCTCCCCCGCATGAGGATAATGCTCCCGCCCGGGCTGAGGTAAGGCTCGCTCAGCGCGAGGACCTCTTTCACACCGCTCACCGCCCTCGAGATCACGCGCGGGAACGACCCGCGCTCGACGCCGTTAGCCTCGTCCTCCGCCCTCCCCCACACAGCCCTTATGCCCGTAAGCCCGAGCTCCCTTATCACCTCGTTCATGAACACCGTCTTCTTGTGCGCGGATTCAATGAGAGTGACTTCCAGCTCCGGTATCGCGATCTTGAGCGGTATGCCCGGGAACCCCGCCCCCGAGCCTATGTCGAGAAGTTTATCCGCACCCCGGGCAAACCTCGCCGCCGAGAGCGAGTCCAGGAAATGGCTCACGGCTATCTCGCCGTCGTCCTTGAGCGCGGTAAGGTTTATATGCGTATTCCAGGACTTCAGTATTTCGAGGTAGCGGACAAACTTTCCGGTATCCCGCGCCGAAAGGCTAACGCCGAACCCGGAGGCCCCCTCCCGCAGCATCCCTTCTATGCTCATCCGGCGCTCCTTATCAGCATCGGGTGGTCGACGACTATGCCGGGCACGCCCTTTCGCATTTTGACCCTGCCCGTAACCTCTATCTCCTCCCCTTCGTAATCGGCCGCCGGGTCTATGCCGAAGAACTCGAAATTCCCGTAGTCACCCGGAAATATGACGACCTCGAGCTTGTCTTCGAGGCTGAGGACGAGAACTTTCTTCGATTTCCTTACGTCCGTAACCTTCCCCCGCACCACCACACGCTTGCCCTCATACTGACCCGCCTTTGAGAGGTCTATCATGAAATCCTCATTACCCCGGGGCGGCCTGAGCGTGTCGAGCTCCCCCCAGATACCTCTCCTTTTCTCCATTGCCTCTGCGGCTGCTTCCATCAACCGGTTCTCGTGCTTCCTGTTGGGTTCTATAATGAGCGGCGACGCGAGTCCCTGCCTCACCATCTCTTCACTGACGAAAACGTCGCCCGCGTAAACGTAGGCGAGCGTCCTACCGTAAACGTCGTACTTCTCCTCGTCGAACTCCAGCCTCACATTCTTCCCTCCGACGAGCTTCCTGTTAAGCTCCCTCGCCTCCGCCGCCAGCGGGTCTCCCGGCGAATCCGGCCACGCAAGCTCCGGCGTGTTTATGCCGAGGTATCTCACAGTGCTCCTTCCGCCGTCGTCTATCACTATAGTGTCCCCGTCGACGACCTCGACGACCCTCGCCGTCGACGAGTCCGGCCGCTCCCCTGTCCGCTCGTTGTAAAAATGAAAAACGGCGGCGAGGACTATGAAAACTAGTATGAGTAGAGTGTTTCTTCCGGGCTTCAAAAGATATGCGCGCTCCCGATTTTCTCCGGCTATCCTATTCCGCCCCGGGCGTCCCCGGTTCCTCCGCTTTGTCCTCCGGTTCCTCTTCCGCGCCGTCCGGCTCGGCGGCTTCATCCCCCGGTTCCGACGCGGCGGAGCCGGTTTTCACGAGGGCCTTCCTGCCGAACGTGAGAAACCCGGTATGGCTCACCATCCTTTCCTCGGGCCTCGTCTTGCCGTAGGCGACCCGAATATTTCTGACGAGCACTTCGACAGTCTCGAGGAAAACGAACCCGTGCGATTCCAGAACGCCGGAGGCTTTTTCCACCTGGTTGAACGTCGGCGAAAGGCTCGCTATCCGCCCCCCGCCCCGTAGCGCCCGCGCCGCGGCCGCTATGCCGTCCCACGGCGACGGCAGGTCGAGCACGACGACGTCGACACCGGTCTCATCGAACCCGTCGCCGGCTTCCCTCAGCTTGAATTCGACGGTATCCCCGTACCCCGCCGCCTCGACATTCCTCCTCGCGTTTTCGAGGAACCTCTCGCTCCTGTCGTAGGTATAAACCTTCCCCCCCGGCGCGGCGGCGTTTGCGAGCGCTATAGTGAGCGAGCCCGAGCCCGCTCCGCATTCGACTATGCGCATGCCCGACTTTATTCCCGTATTCATGATTATTATCGCGGCGTCCTTGGGGTAGATGATCTGCGTGAACCGCTTCACCTTCATCATGCGGTCTTCGAGCGTCGGCTCCAGGACCAGGAAGGGATGCTTGAGGCTGGAATATATCGCGCTCCCGTATTCGAGCCCTATGGCGTCTCCGAGAGAAAGCTCGCCCAGGTGTGTGCTCATCCTTTTCCCCTCGCCGACCGTGACGAGATAGGTCTTCTTGTCCGGGGTGTAAATAAGGACGGTATCTCCGCTTCTTATATTCATTCCAGCGCTAGACTAATTAAAAAAGGCCGCCATTTCAAGAACGTCTCCCGGGCCGTGTGAAAAGGAAGAGCAGAAACCCCGCGAAAACGAGCGCAGCCGCCGAGATATACATCCCCTCGTAACCGAAATCCCTCGCCGCCACGCCCAGCGGGAAGGCGAGAAAGTTTATCCCGATGCTGTAGCTCGCGTTAAACGCCCCCATCGCTTTCCCCCTCTCATCAGCCTTCGCGTTGTCTATGACGAGCGCGCTCAGGGTCGGATAGAGAAAGCCGTATCCGAAGCTGAAGAAGAATGAAATTGCGACAGCCGTGAGCGTCGAATGGACGAGCGGCATCGCCGCGAGCGATAGCGACATGACGAGCATCGACGGCAGTGCTATCGTCATCCTCCCCCACATGTCGGCCACCCGTCCGCCGATAATCCTGACCGCGACGACTGTAACCGTGTACGTGAGAAAGAAGTAATAGGCGTTAAGCCCCTTCGACGTAAAGTACGGCGCGACAAAGTTCAGCACAGCGCCGAGCCCGCCCGCGAGTATGACGTTCGCCGAGAGTATCGTGACATATCCCCGCGACAAAACGAGCCTGAAGAACCCGAATCCGAGCCGTTCTTCGGAGCGCGCGAAGCGCCCGTCCTTCGCGAAGAGGCTCAGCATGAGCGAGCCGAGGCTGAAGAACGAGACGGAGAGGAAAAAGACCTTGAACCCGGCAAGCCCTATGAGGAACTCGCCGAGAGACGGCCCTATCGCGTACGAAGCAATCGTGAACGCACTGAATATGCCGAGCCCCTCGGCCCTCCTTTCGGGCGGTATGTAATCGGCGACGAACGTCCCCGCCGCCGTGAACGAAAACGCGAACGATACTCCCTGGAGAAGCCTGAGGGCGTAAATGAGCGGGGATATTTCCGAGACTAGGAGATACGAAAGTGACGCGGCGAACATGAGCGCGTAGCCGACGATGAGAAAACGCCGCCTGCCGTACCTGTCCACGAGAAAGGCCACGAACGGTATCGCACCGAGAGACGTGATGCCGAACGTGCCCATAACGAACCCTATGTCGGCCCCGTTCCCGCCGAGACTCTTGATGTAGAGAGGCAGGAGAAAGAACGACGAGAAATTGCAGAAGAAAAGGAAGTTCGCGAGCGTTACGAGGGTGAAGTTCTGAAACGCCGGTCGGGAGAATCCCTTCAGCATCCCTGCCTCCCCCCGGCCGCCCTTTCCGCCTCGCTCGAAGCCATGGGGTAAATATCTTATCATCCCCGCGCCGTACCGCCAGAGCCGCGCCTCTCCTGTCTAAATTCCCGCCGCTCGACTATAATTAGGGAAGAGACCCCTCATGCCCGAGCTCACCGTCTCCATGCCCGCGCGCAACACATCCCGATTCATAGGCGAAGCCATATCGAGCGTGCTTTCTGAAAGCGGCGTCGATCTCGAGCTGATAGTGGTTGACGACGCCTCCGGGGACGATACGGCCGGCGTCGCCTCGTCGTTCGATGACCCGCGCGTAAAGGTCTTACGAAATCCCGTCCGCCGCGGCATATCCGGCTGCCACAATATTGTCATCGAAAATTCACGCGCGCCGTTCATAGCGCACGTGGATTCAGACGACGTGATTCTTCCGGGCGCACTGGCGAAAATGCTCGACGCTCTCAGGTCGTCCCCCGGAGCCGGCCAGTCGCACTGCAACTTCCACTGCATGGACGATGAAGGCCGAAGGCTCGATATCGCCCTCTCCTCCGTGAAAGAGCCCGGCATAAACTATAAACGTGAGCTCCTCGTCCGCGGCGGAGTGATCAACCATCTCCGCACCTACAGGAAGGAGATATTTCGCGATGTCGGCGGCTTCGACGAAACCCTCCAATACAGCGAGGACACCGAGATGGCTCTCCGCATCATCGAGAGATACGGCATAGTTCTTGTACCCGAGTTCCTTTATTTGAGACGCGTGCACGCCGGCAGCTCCAGCGACTCGCTTACCCTGAAAGAGCTCCGGTACTGGCTTCAGCGTTACAGGTTCGCCCGAAAGCTCGTCAAAAACCGGAAGGTAACGTATCTCAGCGGCGGCGAATACGACTTCAACAGGCTCATCGCCGCGGGGCTCGTCCGCGCGCTCATCTCCTGCGCCTCCCGCATCTCGCGCCCCATGGGAAACAAATTACAAACAACCGGAAAAGCACGGTGATTACGCGAAGAACTCTATGGCGAAAATAATCACCGTCTACACCGACAGGCAGCACTCGCTTGTAAACATGTCCTATATCAGATGGTACAGGATGTCGGCCGCGCTGGCCTCTCTCGGTCACGAGGTCGATATAGCGGTCGGCGGGCCGGGGTGGGGGATTTTCGGTAAGGAGCGCGGTCCGGAAGTCTCCGCGCCGAGCCTCCGCAAGGTCAGGCTCGACAGGGTCAGGTGGAGCGGCTACGATGTCGTCAAGGCAAGCTACGACGAAGGGTTCCGTCTCCTCGAATCGCTGGGCGGCTCGGAACACCCTTTCATCATAACGAGGCTCGGCACTGTCGTCGGCCCGTGTGATATGGACGGCATCCTTTTTCGCGGAACTGAGAGGGAGCGCATCTACGCGGCCCAGAAAAGAATGAGCGGGAAGAGCAGGTTCATGGCGGTCCTCAACGAAGAGGCCCGGGGCCTCTGGCGAGAGTGCTTTGGACGTGACGACAACGTCCTCGTCGTTCCCGGCGCTGCCGACAGTGCAATACCCGCCCCCGGAAAAGACCCCTATCCGAAAAAGCATCCGGTAAGATGCATATTCGCTGGGAACCTTTTCTGGAAGGCCTACGCGCCCGAGGCCAACGCGGCCCTCGTAAAGAAGCTGAACGCCCTCGGAAGGCTCCTCTCCGCGCGCGGCATAAGGCTCTACACCATGGGCACGGGAGACGGCAAGGACCTCGACCCCGGCTTAGTCACACACCTCGGCGCCGTCCCGTACGATGAAACGTGGAGCTATTACCACCACGCCCACGCAGGGCTCGAGCTCGTCAAGATGGGGAAATTCATGCACAATAACGAGAGCAGCAAAATCTATCACTACCTCCGGGCGGGCCTCCCGGTCGTAAGCGAGGATGGCATCCCCAACAACAACCTCGTCCGGGAAAGCGGGCTCGGCATCATCGCCGAAAACGGGAACCTCGCGGCAATAGCGGGTAATATAGAATTAGCGGCGGCCGCGGATTGGGACCGCGAGCGCGGGATCAATTACATAATCGATAATCACACGTGGGAGAAGAGGGCCGAAATTTACGACGGCATAATTACGACGGCAAAATAAAGGGCATCGCCCCGCACACACAGGAGAGAGATAATGCTCGGCGCACCCGACAGGCTTAAAATCGCTTTCATAGCGGGAGTATTCCCCGCCCTTTCCGAAACCTTCATCCTGAACCAGATAACGGGCCTCATCGATCTCGGCCATGATGTGGATATATTCGCCCTCGAAAGGGGACTTACTACAAAGCTCCACGGCGATATAACCAAATACGACCTCCTTTCGCGCACTCACTACCCCAGGAGAAAAGCCGGAGAGCCCCTCGGCAGCCTGAAATCCCTCGTCCTCCATACGCCCGGCCTACTCAAGAGGCCGTCCTCGATTCTCAAGATTTACAGCGCGATAAAAAAAGGCATTCCCGGCCTCCCGTTCCTCTTTCATTGCGTACCGTACTTCAAAAACAGTCATTACGACATCGTCCACTCCCAGTTCGGCCCCAACGGCAACATCGCCGCCGAGATGAAAGAGCTCGGCATCATAGATTCCAAGCTCGTGACGACGTTTCACGGCTACGACATACGCCTAGGTCTGAGCCAGGGCGGCGACATATACGCCCCGCTCAAGGAAAAGGGCGATCTCTTCCTCGCCATATCGAGATACAACAGGCGGCAGCTCGAAGAGATGGGATTCGATCTTGCCAAAATAGTGGATCACCCCGTCGGCATAGACATCGAAAGATTCAAATACTCGGCTTCCGCCACGCCGCGTGCCGACGGCGGGATAAGGATCGTCTCCGTCGCACGCCTCGTCTGGGAGAAGGGACTCGAATACGCAATAAAAGCCGTCGGCATCCTCGCTGCTAAAAATCCCGGGCTCGAAATTAAATACGAGATAATCGGCGAGGGACCCCTACGCGAGAAGCTCCAGGCGCTCGCCGAAAAAGAAGGACTCTCGGAGACGATAACCTTCGCGGGCGGGATGGACCAGGATTATATATCCCGAAGACTCGCCGAATCCGACATATTCCTTCTTTCGAGCGTAGAGGAAGCGCTGAGCGTTGCGCTCATGGAGGCCATGGCCTCCGGGCTCCCGGCAGTGGCGACTAAAGTCGGCGGCGTGCCCGAGCTCGTCCGTGACGGGGAAGACGGTTACCTTGTCCGGCCCGGCGACGCCGCGGCCATAGCCGACAAGCTCGGGCTTCTGGCCGGGGACCCGGACGGCAGGAGGAAAATGGGCATGACCGGAAGGCGGATCGTCGAGGAGAAATACGACATAAGAAAACTCAACGAAAAGCTCGTCGAGCTCTACCGCTCCCTCCTCGCCGGAGACGCGCCGCCGGCCTGAAAACCCCTGCTTTCTCATGCCCGCGCTTTTCGTGTATATTTCTTTGACAAGATAGATTGGCGTGATATATTTTAGCCCTTCAAAATTGAGCCGTTAGCTCAGTAGGTAGAGCAACTGCCTTTTAAGCAGTGGGTCACAGGTTCGAATCCTGTACGGCTCACGATCAACTGCACGTCCCCGTCGTCTAGCCTGGCCCAGGACATCGGCCTTTCACGCCGGTAACAGGGGTTCGAATCCCCTCGGGGACGCACAATATGCGCCACGCATGCATGAACCCGACGTCGCGGACGTGGCCGCGACTCCGCATTTCCGTCATCCTGAACTTGTTTCAGGATCTATCCTTTGCCTTTGTCTTTTACCTTTCTTTCCACCCTTAGGAAAAGGGGGACAATTCCGAGCGTGCGAGGAATTGGACGCCCTCGCTTACGTTCTCGACGGTCATCCAGTACCGCGATTAATTTGAACCAAAGTAAAACTGGGGGGATTTAGTCTTTCTTGAATTGTCATTCCCGAATGTCTTAATCGGGAATCCACTTCCGCCAGTAATCAGTCAAGAATTTTTGTCATTTCGAACGGATGTGAGAAATCTCTGTTTGTCCCCCCTTAGGAAAAGGGGGGTATGGGGGGATTTATGTGTTCGCTTTCTCCTTCCTTTCTACCTCACCAGCTTCGAAACCGCCTTAAACTCCTCCGTCCCCGCCGTTTCCAGGAGCATGAAAAGAAACGCCTCCGTCGTGCCCACCGTGGCCCCCGCCTTTGTCATGAGATCGAGCGCCTTCTGCCAGTCGATGTCGTTCCTCGAAACGACCGCGTCCGCCGGCACGTGCACATGATATCCCTCGTTCACAAGGTCTATGGCCGTCTGAAGAACGCATACGTGCGTCTCGACCCCGGCCAGTATAAAGGAGCTTCTTCCCAGCTCCTTTATGGCGTCGGCGAACTCCGGCGACCTTGCGCAGCTGAACACTATCTTCTCTATCGGCGCTGCACCCTCTCCAAGTGATTCCTTAACGTCTTCTATCGTCGGTCCGAGCCCCTTCGGATACTGCTCCGTCACGATAACCGGGATACCGAGCACCTTCGCCGCTTCTATAAGAACCCGGACATTCCTCACCGCGACGCGGGAGTTGAGGTCGGGCATGGCGGACATCAGCCTCTCCTGCATGTCTATGACGACCAGCACCGTATCTTCTTTCTTCGGAAAATCCATGAACTATCTCCTTCGGTAGGTTGTGTGTTATTCCCTATCTTACAATGTAAAAGAAATTTTAGAAAGCCGTCCGCGCGGGCGGATAAAGAAGAACGGCTGCCTCGGTCCGTTTGTTTCGACCCGGGACAGCCGTTCTGAAATCGTACGTTTATCTACGCCGGAATTCGGCGGTATCACTCTTCCACAATAAACGGCGCCGGCTCAAGCACGGCGGCGCATGACATATGCGGCGCTCCCGGATTATCGAGGAAAGAAGCGAACACTTCCTGTGCGCAGGTATTCGACTGGATCACCGCATGTCCCACCCCGGGAAATGCCAGCACGATTGAATTCGTGAGCGGAATGGCGCCTTTCACGCCCGTGCTCGGCGGCGTAACGGCGTCGAACGTGCCCGATACGACCAATGTCCGTATGTTGCTGCCCGTGGCGGTGCGAAGGGCCTTGGGCGTCTTGGGGATGCCCCAGATTTCGCAGTCGTCGAGCGCAAAGCTGAAGTGCAGGGACGGCGCGAGCACAGAGTCCGGATAGTCCGGGAAGGCCAGCTGCCCGAACGTGAGCACGCTCTCCTCGGTGTCTTCGGCCATATATCCGCTGCAAATCATACCGAAGGTCATGCCGTAGGCGAGTACGTTCGGAGGAGTAAACGCGGGCACGGCGCGGAGCCGGGCAATGTTCTCCGGCTGCCCGTTGTTGAGCTGGTCGATCCACAATGGCACGTTCGGGAAGCTCGAAGTATTGAAGGTGTTGTCTATTATCCCGTTCACAATAGCCCCGCCGTCGAGCACGACATCCACCGGATTGCCCGGTGAGACCTCCACGCTCGTGGTGATCGGATTCGCCTCGAGCTCGTTTACGAGATTCGTGAAGGTCCCGGCGAGGTCCGGATATGCGGCGGCGCACGCGGGCTGCGCCTCGCATGCGGCAAAAAAGTTGTCGAGGCCCTCTCTGGCGTTAGGCGCCATCAATGAGGCCATCATGGCGTCGTCGAGGGGCTCCACTGAATCGAGCGTCACAGTGCGTATGCCTTCGGGATGCTGATACATCAGCGTTTGCGCGAGGTAGGTGCCGTACGAAACCCCGAACACGTTCCACTCCGCGATACCGAGCGCCCTCCGGAGGTCGGCGAAATCGGCGGCGTTTTCAACCGTGTTGTAAGCGCTTATATCTATCCCGTTCCCGGCCAGGCGAAGAGAGCAGGCCTCCGATGCGGCGTCGTGCGCACCCCGGTTCTCCTGGGAGTCCACCGGGAAGTTGAGACTCTCTATATAGTATTCGTCCATCTCCGGGCACATCAGCTCCGGGTCGGCGAACACCGTCCCGCGCTGGCTCATGAGTATGAGATCGCGTTTCTGGTTCACGCCGGATGCCACGAGTAAATCCATTTCAATCAGCGCGCTGCCGCCGGGGCCGCCCGCCAGGAACACAACCGGTTCGGGAAGAGGCGGCTGATTCACGGACGGCACGATAATGACGGCAAGCCGGATGGAGCGGCCGGTCGACTCGGAGTGTTTTTCAGGCACGAACAGAAAGCCGCACCTCGAAATTGCGATATCTTCCGGCGTGGGCAGCCCCTTCTCCGCATACGGAACCACTTCCGAGCAATCCGCATCCTCGAATCTCGGCAGATTATCGTTGTTATTATTGTCGTCGCTGCAGCCCGTCGCGCCGGCGAGCAAAAGTACGGCGAAAATCACCGCGGCCGGTCTTATTCTGAGCTCCATTAATTTACGTAAACTCATAGTCCTCTCTCCTTATGTATCTGTTTTATCCGCTCACTTATCATTCCCCGTCTTTTTCACCCGGGGACGGAGCCGCCAGCGGCGACAGCTCGTATATCTGATCGAGCACATTCACCATCAGTGTATTTGCCGGCTGCTGTCCGTCGAGCGATACCGACAGAGTGGTCCATATTATGAGCGTCGTTCGGTTGGTCGGGTCATAGCTGATTTTCGAGTTATAGCCCACGGTCTCTCCGCCGTGAAAATAAATCGTGTTCGGGCCCCAGCTCAGCCGGACCATGCCGTAGCCATACTGCTGCCCGTGGGGCTTGTCCGGGTCCTGCGGCTTAAAGCTGCCCGACCATTCGCGCTGATACTCGGCGTCGAGCACCTTTCCTGAAACCAGCGCCTCGATCCACGCCGCCATATCGTTCGCTGTCGAGATAGCGCCCCCGGCGGCCCAGGCGAATGAATGATTAACGCCGGTGAAGTCCGTGGGCTTGAGGGTGCCCGCCCGGGCAGCCGACACGATGTCGGGCGGGTAAGGCTCGTCGTCCGTTAACACAGTCGCGACGCTCCCGTACCCGTAGCCGTGAGCGTAGGGTTCGGGGAGGGTGATGTCGCCGCTTGCGGGCAGGTAGGTTTGCTTCATGCCCAGCGGCCCGAACAGCCGCTCCTGCATCGCTTGCGCAAGCGGCTTGCCGGCGGCCTTTTCGATAATGAGACCGAGCAGCACGTAATTGGTGTTGTTGTATTCGTACTCCGCGCCGGGCTGAAAGTTTGGCGGGCGCTTGAACGCTATCGCCAGCAGCTCGGCCGGGGTCCGGGCCTTGGCCGGGTCCTTGTCCATGCTCTCCGATAATTCGGGGGCGTTGGTGTAATTGTAGAGCCCGCTCCGCATGTCCAGGAGGTCGGTGATTGTGATCTTGTCGCCGTTCGGCACGTTGGCGACATACTTCGACACCTGATCGTCGAGCCCGAGCTTCCCTTCCTCGGCCAGCAAAACGATCAGCGCGGCCGTTATCGTCTTCGTATTCGAGGCTATCCTGAAATGAGTGCCTGCGGTCGGAGGGCTGTCGGTGCCCAGCTCCGTCGTACCGTATGAAACCGTGAAATCGCCCTGCGGCGTTCGCAGGAGAACGAGCGCGCCCGGGACCATGAGCTCTTTGGCGGTCTTATCCACCATGGCCTGGAGAGCGGCCTGGTCTATACGCTTGAGAGTCGATTGGCCCACCGGTGAGGGGGCGGGCGTCGCTGCCACGGCTGCAGCCGGGAACGTCGCGATCAGGAGCGCCGGGAGAATCGCCTTTAGCTTCCTCGCTATCCGTGAAAGCATGTTTCCTCCTCGCTGGTTCGTTTTTCTGCACGACAAGGAGGATACTCCGGTCCGGCAGGATCAAACGGGGAATTCGATCCTCGTAAGCGATAATATACTATCAGATTTGCAAATACAATGATTCACACAGCAATATTTATATGGGCAATAAAAGGAACCCGAAGCGGGCCGATCGACTGGCCGCGGCCGCCCCGCCCGGATCATTCGGGAGGGGCGGCTTTGGATTTTTTAACAGTGAGGATTTAATACGAAACCCGGTCAGATGCGGCAAAATCCGTACCACCGGGCGGCTCTTTTTTACGCCTTGTGCTTCGCGAACTCGGCCTGGAATCTATCGGCGAGCTCTTTCGCCTTGGTTTCGTAAGCCGCCGGGTCGGGCCACGTCTTGCCGGGATCGAGAACGCTGTCGTCGACGCCCGGGCACGAAACGGGCACGCTCAGGCCGAAGATCGGCTCCGTCCTGAATTGACCCTTGCCCAGCCCTCCGCTGACAGCTGCCGTAACGAGAGCCCTCGTATCCTTTAGCGGCATACGTTTTCCGACGCCGTAGGGGCCGCCGGTTATGCCCGTATTGAGGAGCCACACCTCGGCCCCGCTCTCCTCGAGCCTCTCCTTCAGCATCCCCGCGTAAAAGAGCGGCGGGCGCGGAAGGAACGGCGCCCCGAAGCAGGAGCTGAAAGTCGTCTGCGGCTCGGCGACTCCTTTTTCGGTGCCTGCGACTTTCGCCGTGTACCCGAGCGTGAAGAAGAACATCGCCTGCTCGGGCGTCAGCTTCGATATGGGCGGCAGGACTCCGAACGCATCATAGGTAAGCATGAATATCGTCTTCGGCACCCCGCCCGTCCCGGATGGGACGATATTTTTCAGGAAATCTATCTGGTAAGCCGTCCTCGTGTTTTCAGTGTATATATCGCTGTCGAAATTTACCTTCCTCGTCTCGGGGTTTATCTCGAGGTTCTCGAGCACCGTTCCGAAATGGAGCGACGCGTGGTATATCTCGGGCTCCGTCTCCGCGCTGAGCCTAATGGCCTTGGCGTAGCAGCCGCCCTCGAAGTTAAACACCCCGCGCTCGTGCCAGCCGTGCTCGTCGTCGCCGATGAGCGCCCTTCCGGGGTCGGCGGAAAGCGTGGTCTTGCCGGTGCCGGAAAGCCCGAAGAAAAGGGCGACTTCCCCGTCCTTCCCGACGTTCGCCGAGCAGTGCATCGGGAAAACCCCTTCGAGAGGCAGGAGGAAATTGAGCGCCGTGAAGACCGACTTCTTCATCTCCCCGGCGTATTGCGTGCCGCCTATTATGGCGACCCTCTTTTCGAAGTTGAGGACGATGAACGTCCCCGTTCTGGTGCCGTCCGTTTCCGGGTCGGCGGCGACGCCGGGGGCCGAGATAACGGTGAACCCGACGTGCTTGTGCGGAAGCTCTTCCGGTGTCGGTCTTATAAAAAGGTTGTTGACGAATACGTTATGCCATGCGTACTCGTTGATGACCCTCACGGGCATCTTGTAATCGTTGTCCGCGCATACGTAGAGGTCTCTCACGAATATGTCGCGCCCTTCGAAGTAAGCTGTTATCTTCGCGTAAAGGGAATCGAAATGCTCCCTGCTTATAGGCTTGTTGACCGGCCCCCAGAGAATTCCTTCTTCGCTGCCGGGCTCCTTGACTATAAACCTGTCCTGCGGCGAGCGGCCCGTGTGCGAGCCGGTGTAGGCGACAAGCGTCCCGCCCTCGGCTATCATGCCCTCCCCGCGTCTTACGACCTCTTCGTAAAGCTCGGGGACCGGGAGATTGTAATAAACGTTCCCCGGATTTTTTATACCATGGCGCTCGAAAAGCTCTTTTTCAGTTATACGGCCCAATGAACGATACCTCCGGTAATTTTTCCGCGATCTGCCAGAGCAGAAACAGAGAATCTATCCCATGCGGCTTCCGATTTCAAGGAGAAACTGCTCTTCGTTCGCGGAGAACCGTCATATTATATCCCCGGTTCCGTCCGGGTGTGAGTCCCGGCGGGCGCGGAGCCCCAATTTGACCGGGGGTCCGAAATGTGATAGATTCTATAGTGCACCGCCACGTTTTACACACATGGGAGTCTCCTGAATTATGTCATTTAAAGTAGGCAACAAGGCTGTCTATCCGGCTCACGGGGTTGTTCAGATAAGAGCGGTCGAATCCAAGGAAATTTGCGGTACTATCAGGGACTTCTACATACTCCAGGTCGTTGACAGCGATGTCACCCTCATGGTCCCGACAGACAACGCGAAAACAGTGGGCCTAAGGCCCGTCATAACCCGGAAGCAGATAATCAGGATATACGACATACTCAAGAGCAAGGAAAAGAACTCGGGCCACCAGAACGGCGGCCAGAGCTGGAACAAGCGCTACCGCGAATATTCAGACAAGCTCAAAAGCGGCGACATCTTCGAAGTCGCCCTCGTCCTCCGCGACATCAGCATCCTCCAGAAAGCGAAGGACCTTTCCTTCGGCGAAAAGCGCATAATGGACACCGCGCGCACGCTTCTCGTAAAGGAAATCTCGATAGCGAAAGACCTCGAAGAAGATTCCGTAACGAAAGAAATCGAAAGCCTCCTCGGCTGACTCTCTCCCCCCGGCAATTCCGGGCATTAATGGATATCAAGCTCCCCCCGGTTATACTTCTCTGATGCCGGGCAAGGACTATAATTCCCTCCTCGACCTCGAAACCGCGTCGCGCCTCAGGCGATTTTACTTCCGCTCCCCGTCCCGCGTCAGGGGCAGGAAAGCGGGCATACACAAGAGCTACTACAGAGGCATAAGCCCCGATTTCATGGAATATAAGGAGTACAACCGCGGCGACGAGCTCCGCCAGGTAGACTGGCGGCTTTACGGGCGGCACGACAGGCTCTACGTCAAAAAATTCGAGGACGAGGTCAATCTCGACTGGTGCGTGCTCGTCGACAGGAGCGCGTCCATGGGCTACGGCGACGAGGGCCGGACAAAGCTCGACTACGCGCGGAGGCTCGCCGCGACTCTGGCATACCTCCTCCTCCGGCAGGGCGACGCCGTCGGGGCGGGGGTCTTCTCGGGCGGCGGGCTCGACGTTATCCCCCCGCGCGCTGGGAACCCGTCCATAGCCCCCATACTCGACATGCTCGGCTCGGCCTCGCCCGCAGGCGGAACCGCGCTTTCCGGGCCCGTAACGAAGGCCCTCGAAGTCTACAGGCGGGACTCGGCCTTCGTCGTGATTTCGGACCTTCTGACGGACGAAGCCGACTTCAGGCGATGCCTCCAGCTTCTGAACGCGGCAGGGCGCGACGCCGTCTTTCTCCATGTGCTCCATGAAGACGAAACCGAGTTCTCGTTCAGGGGTTCTTACGAGTTCGAGGACATGGAGTCCGGGGAGAAAGTCATTGTCGACGCGGGAGAGGTCAGAAATAATTATATCGAGAGGGTAAGGCAGTTCATGGATTCCCTCCGCCGGGCGTGCCACGAATACGAATCGCGCTACGTTTTCGCCCCTTCGTCGAGGCCCGTCGAAGAGCCCCTTATACAAATTGCAGACAAATAACGAGAGTGAAGCTTCTTGAATTTTTCCTTCCTTAGCCCATTTTTTCTCATTGGATTCGCGGCCCTCGCGCTCCCGGTGATCGCGCACCTCATATCCCGAAAAAGCGGCGCGGTAAAGAAATTCCCGGCCGTCACGTTCCTCCTCGCCTCGCGCGGAGACAGCGCCGTGAGGTCGAGGCTGAAAGACTTTCTCCTTTTACTACTGCGCGCACTCGTCATAGCGCTGCTCGTGCTCGTATTCGCGCGCCCGTCCCTGTTTTCCATGGCGCCCGCGGGCGATGAAAGCCCCCGCTCACTGGCCGTCGTCGTCGACAACTCCTTCAGCATGGGCTACAGCGGCCGCTTCGACAGCGCCGTGAAAACGGCAAGCGGCATGGTCTCGTCACTCCCCGACGGCAGCTTCGCCATCGTCGCCCCGCTCGTCTCGAAGCCGGGTGAGAGACTAATACCCTCGCGCGACAGGGCCGAGCTCAGGCGTGCGGCGGGCGGAATCGAGCTCAGCGCTACATACGCGGACAACGAAAAGCGCCTCTCGGAAGCATATGCGGCGCTCTCCGACTCGCCGCCGGAGAAGAAAGAGGTGGTGTTCCTGACCGACATGCAGAGGAACGGCTGGGGCGATTCGCCCGCCCCTCGCGACTGGCTCCGCGTCGTCGACGTCACAGAAGGCGAAGAGTCGCCGAACAGGGCCGTAACCGAGGCCTCCGCGCAGCGGGGTAAAGACGAGACGACGCTCGAAATCGGCGTATCCAATTTCTCGCCCGACGAAGCGCGCGAGCTTCTCGCGAGGGTCAGTCTCGACGGACACGAAGTGAACGGCTATTTCGACCTCAAGCCGCATGAGAAGGCTGTGAGGGAATTCACGCTTCCGGCAGACGGAGCCGTCGGAGCTCTTGGACACGGGACGGCAAGCATCGAAAAGGACGATCTGCCGATAGACGACTCGCGCTACTTCGTCCTTTCGGGCGGCGAAGGCGCGGGCGTCCTGATAATAGACGGCGACCCCCGGGAGGAAGCGAGGCTGAGCGAGACCTACTACCTCGCCGGCGCCGGCGAAACCATTTCCGAGATATCCGGAACGCCTGTAACGGTCAGGGACAACGAGGCATTCCTCTCGGAGAACCTCGCGCCCTACGGCGTAATATTCCTCGCCAACGTCGGCGACATACTGCCCTCGAACGCCGTATCGCTCAAGGAATTCGTAACCTCGGGCGGGACGCTCGTCATATTCCCCGGCGAGAGGGTCAGGCCGTCTTCCTACAACGCGCTTCTAAAGGAGCTGCTCCCCGGGCAGCTGTTGACGGTTCAGGAATCAGGCACATTCGTAAGCGCGGAAGGAGTGGCTTTTTCTAGCGACGTCCGCGAAAGACTCGGGAGCGTCCGTATCGGCCGGCATTTCTCCATATACCCGGAGGAGGGGGCTGAGACGATACTTTCGACGGCCTCCGGCGACCCGTTCCTCCTCAGAAAAAGCCTCGGGGGAGGAAGTGTGTATCTTTTTGCTTCGACAGCCGACACGGCCTGGAGCGATCTCCCCATATCCCCCGTCTTCCTCCCGGTAGTAAAGGAGCTCATGGACACGAGCGGCAACTCCGGCGTCAGAAAGAGGAGCTACCTCGCGGGCGAGGTCGCCGCCATCGACGCCCCCTCCGGGTCGGAAGGCGTCGAGGTCTCGGGCCCGGACGGCGAAAAGACCACGGTCTCCGTCGCGAACCCGACCTTCGCAGGAACGGACGTCCCCGGCATATATACGGTCGCACAGGGAGGCAAACCCCTCTACAGTTTTTCGGTGAACGTGGACCCGGCCGAGTCCGATCTTTCGAGGATAATTATTGAAAGCGGCGCGCCGGGAGAAACCGGCCAGCCCGGCTTCGTAAAGGTATTCAGCGAGCTATGGAGATACTTCCTCTGGGGGGCGATAGCGCTCTTTATATCCGAGGCGGCCGCAAGGGCCCTCTTTTCCTGACGCCTGCCCACTCAGCATCCTGTCCGGAGACTTTGTCCGACAAAGCCTTGGCGAAGCCGGAGCTACAGTTCTAGTATGTCATCCTGAACTTGTTTCAGGATGTCGTTTTTCTCTTTTCTGTCATTCCCGACGATTTCGAGCGAGCGAGGAATCGGACACCCTCACTTTCTAAAGGTTGTCATTCCCGAATGCTTGTATCGGGAATCCAGTCTTTGTCTTTGCTTTTCATCCCCCCTTAGGAAAAGGGGGTAAGGGGGATTTAATCTTTCCACTCTTTTTTCTTTGTCATTCCCGAATGCTTGTATCGGGAATCCATTTCCAAGAGCAATCAATCAAGAGTTTGGTCATTTCGAGCGAACGCGAGAAATCTACTTTTCACCCCCTTAGGAACAGGGGGAACAATTTCGAACGAGAGAGGAATTGGATGCCCTCGCTTACCTTCTCGACGTTAATCCAGTACAGGGCATATCCCGAATCAAAGTAAAACAGGGGGGATTTAGTTTTTGGCCTCTCCTCCCCCTATCCATAGGGGGAGGACTAAGGTGGGGGTTACCTCAAATTCCGTCCATTTCCGCTACGATTTCGAACGAGCGAGGGATCACCTCAATTCCGTCATCCTGAACTTGATTCAGGATCTCGTATTTAATGTTGTCATCTCGAACACATGTGAGAGATATTCTTTTCATTCCCCCCCTTAGAAAAAGGGGACGGTTCTGAGCGCGCGCAAGAACCGGACGCCCCGGCTTAAGTCCTCGGAGCTCATCCAGTACAGCACATCACCTTAATCAAGGCAAAACAGGAGGATTTAATCTTTCCACTCTTTTTTCTTTGTCATTCCCGAATGTCTGTATCGGGAATCCAGATCAATTAACAGTCGCGGCGGTGAGCCGCGACTCCACAATTCCGTCATTGCGAGGGAGCGCAGCGACCGTGACAATCTCATCCCCCATTGGGAAAAAGAGATGCACAGTGTGAGCTGACAACCGGCGGACGCCCCTCCGCCGCAAACATCACCAGCCGCACGTACAGTGCTTTGAATCTCCCCTATCGCTACGCCGGGAAACATATTACGTGTGCGAGCGAGGAATCGGACACCCTCACTTTCTAAAGGTTGTCATTCCCGAATGCTTGCATCGGGAATCCAGTCTTTGTCTTTGCTTTTCATCCCCCCTTAGGAAAAGGGGGGTATGGGGGGATTTAGTTTTTGGCCTCTCCTTCACCTATCCATTTTCGCTTTCGTTTAAACCGAGAGATCGATCCCGTCGAGCCCTTCCGGAAGCGGCTCCCCTAAAAGGCTGAGTATGGTCGGATAAATATCTACAGTCCTTACGAGTTCATCCGTAAGTGGCGCGCTTATGGCGAGCGGCACAATCATGTGATCCCGGACGAGCGATCCGTGCGACGAGCGATGCTCGGGATTTTCATGGCGCGCCCTGAGATCGTATCCGAGGTTCGCGCTAAGTACGAGGTCACCCGCGCGCGGTGATTCCAGGAGCTGAATAAGCTGGAGCGGTGCGTCGGGGTACTCGGTATGGAAGCTCGCCGATAGGGACTCCCTCGGAGTCATGCTCCTCGGCATGCCGTTATACCCGAACGGGTCGCCCGAGAGCTTCCTGTAGTTTATCCGGCCGTCGTCCCCTATCCATGCGGATGCCTCGCCTCTGACGCTCTTTATCCTGACTTTACCCTCGTCGTCCGTCCCTGCGACAACGTCCACCTCGGGTCTTTCGAGGAAGTCGTCGACGAGCCGCTCCATCTCGCCGAATGTGGACCGCCTCTCCCAGCCGTCCGGGCTCTTCACGTATATGTTCGCCATGGCGTTACCCGATATGAGGCTCGCGGCGTCGGCGTTCATGAAATGCTTGAACACGTTCGGGTAATAAAAGGTCTTGTATCCCCTGGCGTTGAGAAAGCCTAGCGAATCGAAATGCGAGTGGGTCTGCGTGAGCCCGTGGTCGCTGATGATAACGAAGAGCGTCTCGTCGAGCCGCCCTTCCGACTTGAGACGCGAGGCGGCGAGCCCGACAGTCTCGTCTATCCGCCTGTAGGAATCGAGCACTTCGGCGTGAAACGGATGGTTCACGTGCGAGTAAGTGTCGATGCCTAAAAAGACGGTGAATATGAAATCGTGCATCCCACCGAGCTCCTTTAAGAGGAGCCTTCTCGCCACCATGTCTACCTCGTCCGTCTTGTCCGTGAAGTGGCTTTTCACCTTGTAGTAGAGCTTCGAGAAACGTGTCTTGTCGTTCGAGAGCTTAACGCCCCGCGAGAGCTCGTTGAGTATGTTCCCGCTCCGTGGGAACACCTCGAATATGCTCGTATTGTCCGTGGAGGCGTCGCTGTTCATGAAGTAGGTTTCGAGCCCGATGTAGCTCCTGAAACGCCTGAACGAGAAAAACTTACTCCTGTCGGCGTAGATCCTCCTGTCGAGCCACCTTATCCCCGGGAAGTTGCACCTCCCCGGATACTTCCCGAAAATGTAAGGCGTGTAAGCGGGACCAGTGGTGGACGGGAATACCGAAACCGCCTCCCTGTAAGAGCCGGGCTCGACGACGTAGCGCGCTATGTTGGGGAGGTCTCCCGCTTCGAGCAGGTCCTCGAAAACGTCCGCCCGCGCGCCGTCCGCCATGAGAAAAATGCAGCTTTTATAACCCTTGTTCATCCCTTCTCCGTCCGCCCGGAAAAATACGTGTTGTAGATCTTCCTTATGACGCCCGTCTTCGAGGTGTACTTTCTCCTGAGCTTCACCCCGTCCGCCCCGGGGTCGAGCTCCGAGGCCAGCTTCCCGAAGTCGCTCTCGTAGAGCTCGTTTATCGACCTGTCGTGAAGGAGCCTCAGGAGATTCTCCATCTTCCGGAGGAACATGAGCCCGTCCGCGAGCTCCATGTAGTCGCCCTCCTTAATTATTCCGGCTTCGTGGAGCCAGGCAAGGGCGTCCGAGGTGTTCTGCTTTCTCACCTCCGGGTGCGCCCCGCCGTGCCTCAGCTGAAGCATCTGCACCAGGAACTCTATGTCGACGATGCCGCCCCGCCCGGTTTTTATGTTGAGCTTTTCACGGCTCTCGGCGGCGATCTCCTTTTCCATCCTCTTTCTCAGCCTGTTTATCTCTTTTTCGAATCCTTCGGGGAGCGGCCTTTCGTAGACGAACTCCGTCACGAGCTTCATGACCTTATTTCCGACCTTCATATTCCCCGCCGAAGGCGCGGTCTTCACGAGCGCCTGCCTCTCCCATATCTGTGCGCTTTCGTGGTGGTACTTACGGAACGCGTCGAACGACGTTACCAGCGCCCCCGAGCGCCCCGATGGCCGGAGCCCCATGTCTATCTTGTACGCATACCCCTCCCCCGTCGGCACGGAGAGTATCGATATAACCTTCTGCCCGAACTTCGAATAGAACTCGTGCTCCTCTTCCTTTCCGTCGTATATGAAGATAACGTCGAGGTCGGAATTGTACGAAAGCTCCTTCCCGCCGAGCTTCCCCATTCCCATGACGACCATGCGACGATCCTTCTCCGAACGCCTCGCCTTACCGCCCACGATTTCCCACGCCATGTCGAGCCCCGCTTCGAGTATGGCCTCGGCCACCATCGAGAGATACTTGCCGACGTAAAAAGGGCCGACCTCGCGGTTAAGATCGCGGAGGCATATCTTGAGAGTTTCTACGTGTCTGAACCTCCTTAGAACGTCGAGCCGGGAGCCGTAGTCGTCCTCCTCGGCGAGCGCCGCGCGGAGCTGCTCCAGCATCTCACCCTTGGACGAATATTCGGCCCTCACATCCTTGAGAGTTATAACGTCCATATACTCCGGGTGCCGTATCAGGAAATTCGAGAGATACCCGCTCGTCGAAAAGAGCTTCGTCAGGAGCTGTATGATGTCCGGGTTTTCGGAGAGGACGGAATAGAGCGAAGTCCTCCACCCTATCCCCGATACGAACCTTTCGAGGTTGACGATGGCAAGGTCCGGGTCGGGCGATTTCAGAACGCTCGCCAGGAACGCCGGGATAACCTTCCTCGTCGCGGCCCTCCCCCCATGTGTGAGCCCGCCCTTCTTGACGTCGAGCAGTTTCGACAAGAGGTCTGCCGCCATGCCCGCATTCCTGAACCCGAGGGTTCTCAAATGCTCGATAGCTTCTTCCTCGTCCACGTTCCCCTCCATGAGAAACCCGGCCGCCTTCCAGAACTCCTGCACGAACTCCTCCGTCTTCTGCGAAGGCTCGTAAAAGAGTCCCTTGTAAACGGACGAAACGGCCCCGGTCTTCTCCTTGTAAAGCCTTTCGAGCTCGTCACTGTCCGGCGCGCCGGCTCGTAATGCAAGCTTTTCGAGGTCGTCGGGTGAGGACGGCAGCTTGTGCGTCTGCCTCTCGTCCGCGAGCTGTATACAGTGCTCCAGCTTCCTTAAAAATATATAAGAATCCGAGAGCGTGTGGCGTATCTCGGGCGTTACCATATTCACGGCCTCCAGCTTCCCGAGCGCACGGAGGGTGTTGTTCTCGCGTATATAATTTATCTCGCCGCCGTTCACGAGCGCGAGCGCCTGCACGAAAAACTCTATCTCCCGTATCCCGCCCTTCCCCAGCTTAACATCCCTCTTCTTTTCGAGCTGGTCGAGGCGCGTCTTCATGTCTTTCAGGTCCTCTATCGAGGAATAATCCAGGAATTTTTTGTAGACGAACGGCTCGATGTCGCTCACGAACTTCTCGCCGAGCTCTATGTCCCCCGCGACGGGCCGCGCCTTTATCATAGCCGCCCTCTCCCACGTGTCCCCCCAGTAGAAATAATGTTCCAGCGCCCCCTCGACGGATACGGCGACGGTGCTCTTCCCTCCGCCTGGTCTGAGGCCGAGGTCCACCCTGTACAAGAAGCCGTCCTCCGTCACCGCGCTGAGCGACTTCGTCACCTTCTCGGCGAGCCTGAAGAACGGGTCGGGATCGCCGTTGGCCCTGTACATGTAGATTATGTCTATGTCCGAGCTGAGATTAAGCTCGCGCCCGCCGAGCTTCCCCATGCCGATGACGGCAAACTCCCCCGCGCCGTCGGCCTCCGGGCGATAGAACTTTATCGCCGCTTCGACGATAGCCGAGGCCAGGTCCGAAAGCTCCTCCATCGTCTCGGTGAACGGCGCCCCGTCCGTTATGTCCCTGTATATTATCCGCGCCAGCTCCCTGTACTTGTAGCGCCTGAGAGCCGATTCGAGCTGCGCCGGATTTTCGGACGCCGCCGCTATCCCGCCCGCCTCCTCCATGAAGGCGGCCGGCGTCTTCCCGTCCGGGGCGTCTTTGAACGATTCCAGGTATTCGAGTATTCCGGGGTCTTTTACAGCGGCACGGCCTAGGAAATAGCTGTACCCCGCCAGGAGCTCTAAAATCTTCTTCCGCGCGGGGGAAATCTTATTGTGTATCTCTTTATAGTGCTCTAAAACGGTCCGGGCGTAGCCTGGGTCCGGCAAGGGTTTATTCAACGTTGATTTTCCTGCTTCGAGATCCTCTCTTCTGTCCGGCCCCGGCCTTCCTCCGCTCTTTCACTTCATTCCCGGCCTTTTTGACGAGCTCAATGCCGGTATTAACAGCCTTCATCGGCAGCTCGCAGAGGAATTTCCTGCCCTCCTCGTTTTCGAGGAGATGTTTTACGCCCCGTATGACGAACCCGGTCCCGGCCACAAGCTCCGTGGCCCCGGCGATAAAATGCTCCCCCGCCTTCCCGAGGTCCTTCAGGTCGGGCCCAGTCTCGGCCTTCTTCCCTGCTCGCCCCGCTCCCGCAGCGCCCCCCGTTCTCGCACGCTTTCTTTCAGGCATCGTCAAACCCCTTCCTGATTATTATAAATCGGGATGAGCCCTCTTAAAACCCCGGTCTTGGATTATACGGAAAGTCCTCGCACACAGCTCCGCGCCAGCAATAAGCAATATCAGCTGAAATTATAAGGGTCCACGTCCGCCGACACCCTCACCCGCCCCGCGATCTTCCACATCCCGGCCATGAGCCTCTTCACAAGCCCCCGGAGGGCCTTCACGTCAGCGGACCTCAGCAGCATCTGCCGGCGATAGCGGTTCTTTATCCGGCTTATGGGACATGGCGACGGCCCCAGTATCTCGACGGCCCCCGGCGCGAGCTTCCCGGCGAGCCTCCTCACCGCCTCGCCCGCCTTCCTCGCTACGTCTGCCACCTCGTCCTCACGGGTGCCGCTGAACCTCACGTTCACGAGCCGCGTGAACGGCGGGTAGCCCAGCTCCTCCCTGAGCTTAAGCTCCTGCTCCAGGAACCCCTTCGAGTCCTGCCGCGCGGCGAAGGTTATGCTCGGATGGTCCGGGTTGTATGTCTGCACTATCGCGCGCCCCTCGCCGTCGCCCCGCCCCGCTCTGCCGGCGACCTGCGTCACGAGCTGAAACGTCCTCTCTCCCGAACGGAAGTCAGGGATACCGAGCGATATGTCGGCCGATATGACGCCCACGAGCGTCACGCCCGGGAGGTCGTGCCCCTTGGCGACCATCTGCGTCCCGACGAGAACGTCTATTTCCCCGCGCTCGAGCCTCCGGTAAAGGTCCAATAGCCGCGTCTTCCCCGAAACGGCGTCCCTGTCCATGCGCGCGATCTTCGCCTCGGGTATCAGCGCCTTGAGCTCGTCCTCCACTCTCTGCGTCCCGATGCCGAGCCCCCTCATCGCCTCCCCGCACACCGCGCACGCCTCGTGCGGCTTTTCGACGAGCCCGCAGAGGTGACACATTATCACGTCCCCCCGCGCGTGGTAGGTTAAAGAAACACTACAGTTAGGACACTTCAATATCTCCCCGCACACCTTGCATATCATTATCGACGAATACCCGCGCCTGTTGAGGAACAGTATCGTCTCCCTGTCCTTCCAGAAATTATCGACGACTGCCTCGCGGAGCGGCGGCGACAGGATCGCACCGTCTTCATGTCTCATGTCCACTATAGTCGTCTGCGGCAGCGGACGATCATTTACACGCAGCGGCAGCTGCAGGTATCCGAACTTGTGCTTTTTAGCGTTGTAGTATGATTCGACCGACGGCGTCGCCGAGCCGAGTATTACGACCGAATCAGTCATCCTCCCGAGTACCAGCGTGAGGTCCCGAGCGTTGTACGCCGGGGCCTCGTCCTGCTTGTACGACGTCTCGTGCTCCTCGTCGACGATTATCATCCCGAGGTCCGAGAACGGCGCGAATATGGCGGAGCGCGCGCCTATGACGATGCGAACCTCCCCCCTCGCCGCCCGCCGCCATGCGTCGAACCTCTCCCCGTCCGAAAGCGCGCTGTGTATGACGGCCACCGCGTCCCCGAACCTCGCCCTGAACCTCTTCACCAGGAGCGGAGTGAGCGAGATCTCCGGCACGAGCACTATAACCCCCTTGCCCCTCTCGATGACCTCCGCTATCGCGCGTAGATAAACCTCCGTCTTCCCGCTCCCCGTAACCCCGTGCAGCAGGAACGGCGCGAACTTTCCTTTTTTTACGGCCTCCGATATCTTCCGGCAGGCGATCTCCTGGTCGACAGTCAATTCGGGAGGAACGTCCCGCCTGATTTCGAGCCCCGCGAACGGGTCCCTCGAAACCTCCTCGTGATCGACCCGGACATACCCCTCTTCCTCCAGCCACGAAATATGCGGGGACGGGTTTCCGAACACCTCTTTCAATTCGTCGAGCGAAACCCGCCCGTGCGTGAGGACGAACGACAGTATCTCCGCCTTGGTTCTTTTACGCGCCAGCGCCGGATCGCCGGCGCTAACGCCCTCGCCTGCCGAGATGATCTTTTCAGTTTTTATCTTCGGGTCCGACTCGAGCTCGTATGCGAACTCCACGAGCCCCCTCCGATTTAGCGAATTTAAAAGCTCCGCCGAAGTGTTGTCGACGAGCGAGAGCAGCCTGCGCGACGTTATCTCCCCCGCGTTCAGTATCGCCCTGATGACCGTAAGCTCGTGGGCCGTGAGCCTCCCCTCTCCAGAGGCCGCCCTCTCGCCCGCCTGGGTCAGCCTGAGCGTCCGCCTGAGATTCACGCCGAGCCCCCCGGGGTGCGCGGCCTTCAGCATCATCCCGAGCGGGACGAGATAGTAGTCCGCCGCCCACTTCAGAAACGCGAGACGCCTCTCGTCGAAAAGCGGCTCGTCGTCGATTATATCGAGGACGTCCTTCAGCTTTATATCCGGCGGCGGCCCCCCGAAGCCGACTATGAACCCTATGGTCTTGCGATTGTGGAACGGGACGAGCACACGCTTTCCGACCTCAGCCCCTTCCCTGAGCGCGGCGGGCAGGCTGTAGCTGTAATATTCATCCCTCGGTATCGGGACTGAGACCTGTACGGTTTCCTTCATTATATGTCCGTGAGTCTAATGGTTTTCCCGAGGGCGTGCAATATACGGAGCCGGCGCGCCTCGCCCTCTCCGGCGGGTACCGGATTCTGCCTCTCCCCCTCCGGCGCCGCTTTCCACCCGGGGGCTTCACGCTGAATTCCGCTCGCTATACCATCCTGCCGCGCCGCACGATATTTCCATTGTTAATTATATGTTATAGGCTTTACCCGGCTCTATTTCTTAATTTCAATCAAATATGAGTAATAACCCCCCCGAAGGTTGACAATGCCCCCTCCAGCTAATATGCTTTACCATTAAAGGTTCTAAGAACCGAACGGTGTATTGAATGGGAAGGCTGGACAGGCTTTTAAATAAAGCCGACGATTACAAGGAAGCCGGACGCTTCGAGGACGCGCTCAAGGAGCTCACAAAGGCCATAAAGATCGCGCCCGACGATCCGGATGTTTATCTCTCCTTCGCTCTAACATACGACGCGATGGAGGAATTCCACCCCTCCGTCTACTACTTCAGAAAGGCTCTGGAGCTCAACCCCGAAGACCCTTATATCTGGACACAGCTCGGAATCACTCTCGCCCGCATGGGCATGCACGACGAGTCTATAAGGTCGTATCACGAAGCCCTCGATCTCGAGCCGGATTATGTCATAGCCAAGTGGCACATGGCGCTGACCTACCGCTCCGTCGGTCTTTATGAGGACGCGCTCCGGTACTTCCAGGAATGCGGCGCCTCAGGCACAGAGGTCGACTACATCAACGACGAGATTCACTACCAGACGGGGCTCTGTTTCTTCGACATGGGATGGACGAAAGAGGCCCTCACGGAATTCAGAAAGCATATAGACCTTTGCCCCTCAGACACCTGGGCGCATCTCTCCATAGGCAACTGCTACTTCGACTTCGGATGGATAGACGAGTCCGCGGCGAAATTCAGGGAGGTTATATCCCTCTCCCCGGAATTCATCCCCGCTTACAACGCCCTCGCCCTCTCGCTCGCCGAGAAGGGCTGGTACGACGAAGCGCTCGACGTCCTCCGCGCCGCGCTCAGCATCTCGCCCGACGACGAATCCGTCAAGGACAACATGGACTACATCCAGTCTTTGAAGGAAGACGACGACGGCGCGAAAGGCGTAATCCTCATGGGCCTCATACTCCAGCTCATGAAGAAAAAAGAGCTCTCCGAATAACCCCGCTCAGGCAGTAAACTCCGTCAGCGACCTGCCCGCGAATTCCCTGCCTTTTTCCGTCAGCGAAAGTCTTCCGTCCTTGTTCGCGACGAGCCCGTTCTTCGTAGAATAGACGACGGCGCTACGCGCGAAGTCCTCTTTCCATCCGAGGCTCTCTTCTAAGTGTGAGACCTCCGATTCGCGGCGCTCCTCCGGCGTCCCTTCGTGGTTCAAGAGGTGTATGACGAGCATCCTCCCCGCGAAGTCCCGCTTCTGGTGAGCCTTCCTCGAGTAAACCGCAATCAGCCCCCTCTCCGGGGCGAAGAGATACACGAGCACGAATATCACACCCGCGGCCGAAGCCATCGAGCCCGCTATGTTCGCGTCGATGAGTATGGCGAACCAGAATCCCGCGATAGCCGAGACTATACCTATCAGAACGCTCAGCCCCAGCATCCGCGAAAGCCTGTCCGTAAGGAGATACGCCGCCGCCGGTGGCGCTATCATGAGAGCGACTACCAGGATCGATCCCACGGCGTCGAAAGCCCCGACTGCGGTCACGGAAACGAGCCCCATTAATAGATAGTGTATGAGTCCGGGTGCGAAGCCGAGCGCGGCCGCGAGCCCCGCGTCGAACGTAGCGAGCTTGAGCTCCTTGTACATTAGAAGAACGAACGCGAGGTTTAAAAGCAGTATGACGCCCATGACGTACATCGACTTCGGCCCGAGGTCGAGCCCTCCCACTATGACCCTGTCGAACGGGGCGAACGCCAGCTCCCCGAGGAGCACCATGTGCGCGTCCAGGTGAATGCTCCATGTGTAGCGCGCGATGAGTATCACGCCGATGCTGAAAAGCAGCGGGAACACGAGCCCGATTGCGGCGTCCTCCTTGACGAGTTTTGTCTTCGCCAGGAGCTCGACGAGGCTGACGGTAAGCACGCCGCTCAGCGCCGCCCCGATTATGAGTAAGGGCGAGGCCACGTCCCCGACGACGAAAAACGCCAGCACTATGCCTAGGAGTATCGAGTGGCTTATCGCGTCGCTCATCATCGCCATGCGGCGGAGGACGAGAAACACGCCGGGTATAGCGCACGCCGCCGCCGTGAGCGCGGCTATAATCTGTATCTCTACCTGCTCAGGGCTCATCCGTTTCCCCCCTTCTAGTCGCCACGATCCTCGCGGCCTCCGTCACTCCCGCCGGCGTAAGCGCCCATTCGTCCTTCCCGGCGGGCTGGACGAGCCCTCGCTCGTCGAGTATACGGAGACTGTTCTCGACCCCGCCCATACCCGCGCTCATGAGCTTCAGCACTGATACTGAATGCGCGTGCCCCCGGTCGTCGTGCTCACTCGCCAGTATGTAGAGGTCTTCGAGGATCGCTTCGAGCCTGAGCCGTCCCCTCTGCTGCCTGTCACGGAGCTTGCTCCAGAGGATGCCGCGTCGGGGGGCGAAGAGTATGGAAACGATAACTACCGCGCTTATGGAAACGACTATCGTCGGCCCCGTCGGAAGCCTCGGCACGCTCGCGCTGAGAACGGCTCCGGTAACGCCGGCGACGGCTCCGAAGAGTGACGACAGCCCTATCATCACGCCGAGCCTGTCCGTCCACTGCCTCGCGGCCGCGGCCGGCGCGACTATCATCGCGCTCATGAGCACAACACCCACAGTCTGAAGCCCGATAACGATAGCTATGACTATGAGCGTGGTGAGAAGGATATCGAGGATTCTCACAGGAAAACCGAGCGTCGCCGCGAACTCCGGGTCGAAAGAAAGAAGCTTGAACTCCTTCCAGAACAGGGCGACTAGCAGGAGCGAGATCCCGCCGAGTATGGCCATCGTGAGCACGTCCCTTCCGAGGAGCGCGGCCGCCTGCCCGAATAAAAACTTGTCGAGCCCCGCCTGTGTCGCGTCGGGGCGCTTCTGTATCACGGTAAGCAGAACAAGCCCCGCGCCGAAGAACACGGAAAGCACCATCCCCAGGGCAGAGTCGTACTTGATCCGCGTCGCCGAGACAATGCTCATTATGAAGAGCGTCGCCGCCCACCCCGCAAGCGCAGCGCCAACTATCAGTACGAGCGGCATCTTGCTACCCGTAAGGAGAAACGCGAGCGCTATGCCCGGAAGCGCTGCGTGGGATATGGCGTCCCCGAGTAGGCTTTGCTTCCTGAGGACGGCGTAAGCGCCCAGCGCACCGCTCACGATGCCGAGCACGGCGGAGCCGAGCGCGACGGTCCTCAGCGTATAGTCGAAAAAAAGGTCTGAAAAAATACCTGGAAGGTCCACCTTAAAGCCCTCTTTCCCCCGTCATTCCGGGGTTTCCGTTGGCTTCCGCCGGACGCCTGATGAAAGAGACGTGCCCGCCGTAGGTGAGCCGGAGGTTCTCGTCGGTGAAGACGCGCTCGACAGGGCCGCTCGCTATGAGCCTGACGTTAAGAAGTGTAGCCCAGTCGAAATACTCGGGCACGGTCTGTAGGTCGTGATGCACCACGACGACGGTCTTGCCCGCGGCACGGAGTTCCTGTAGCAGTGCGACTATGGCCCTCTCCGTCGTCGCGTCCACTCCCTGGAACGGCTCGTCCATGAGGTAGACATCCGCGTCCTGAACGAGGGCGCGCGCGAGGAACACCCTCTGCTGCTGCCCGCCCGAGAGCTGGCTTATCTGCCGCCCGGCGAAGCGCGCCATCCCCACCTTTTCGAGCGCGGCGTCCGCGAGCCCGCGCTCCTTCGCGCCTGGTTTTTTGAACCACCCGAGCGCACCGTACCGGCCCATCATCACGACGTCCTCGACGCTCGTCGGAAAGTCCCAGTCGACGCTCCCTCTCTGCGGCACGTAGGCCACGAGGCGGCGCACCTCGGGATAGGGTTTTCCATAAATCAGCACCTGCCCGGCGGCCTTGCCGACAAGGTTGAGAACTGACTTTATAAGCGTCGTCTTCCCCGCGCCGTTCGGGCCGACTACGGCCATTAAAACGCCCCGGGGCACAGTGAGGTCCACATCCCATAGGACCGGCTTCTCCCCGTAGGCGACTGTAAGGTCTTCGACTTCTATTGCATTAGGCATGATCTCGCCTTTCCTTGGTCAGGACTGCCCCCCGTCTAAAAGGGCGCTGGTAATCGTATCTATGTTGCTCCGCACCATGCCGGTGTAAGTCCCCGCCTGAGAGCCCGGGTTCCCGAGCGCGTCCGAATAAAGGGAGCCGCCGACCTTCACCTTGAACCCCCTGGCCTCCGCGGCCGCCTTTACGGCTTCGATGTATTTCGGAGGAACGGAAGTCTCGACGAATATCGCCGGTATCTGCCTCTCGACTATAAACACGGCAAGGGCCTGAACGTCCGCCGTACCCGCTTCGGCTTCGGTGCTTATGCCTTGAAGGCCTTTCACCTCGAACCCGTACGCGCGGCCGAAGTAATTGAACGCGTCGTGGGCCGTGATGAGAACCCTCTTGTCCGCGGGCACCTCCGCGGCCTTCGATTTCACATAGCCGTCGAGCTCGTTAAGTTCCGCGAGGTAGGCTGCTGCGTTGGACTGGTAGTCCCCGGCGTTTTCGGGGTCGGCCTCCGCGAGACTGTCCCTCACATCCTCGACGACCTTCGTCCAGAGCGAAACGTCGAACCACACGTGCGGGTCGTAGTTGCCGCCGAACTGGGGCGGCGCGAGGAGAACCCCCCTGTCTATACCGTCCGTAACGGCGACGGTCCTTATGCCTCTCTTCTGCATCTGCTCGAACACTTCAGACATTTTCCCTTCGAGGTGGAGCCCGTTATAAAGGATAATGTCCGCGCCCGACAGCGTCGCCACGTCCCCCGCGCTCGCCTTGTAGAGGTGAGGGTCTACCCCCGGCCCCATTAGACCCTTCACATTCACGTGGTTTCCGCCGACTACTTTCGCGGTATCGGCGATCATCCCCGTCGTCGCCACGACCTCGAGCACGTCCGCTTTTTTCTGCTCCCCGTTGTTCGAAGAGCATCCTGTCATTCCGAATCCGGCAAATCCCAGTGCCAGTATTAAAACCGTCAGCAACGGCCTGACTTTCATCTCACGAATCCCCCTTTGGTTTTCCTTTTATATCGGTGATGAATACGTACTGCGCCGCCTCCGCGCCGAGTATGTGCTTCTCGTCGCCCACTTTAACGGTTATCGGCCCGCTGAACGGCTCGACTGCGACGACCTTGACGCTCGTATGCGGGTAAAGCCCCATGCCGCCGATGTACCGGAGAAGACTCGGATCGTGGTCGCTCACCTCCGCCACGACGCCCGACTGCCCAGGGCTGAGATCGGCGAGAGGAATGGAATCGAGCTCGATGAGAGTCCCGTCCCTGCTCGGTATCGGCGAGCCGTGAGGGTCCCGCGTCGGGTATCCGAGCACGGCGTCCATCCTGTCCTCGAGGTCCTCCGAGAGTATGTGCTCCCACTTCTCGGCCTCGTCGTGCACCTTGTCCCACGGCACGCCGAGGGCCTCGGCGAGGTAAAGTTCGATGAGCCTGTGATGCCTTATCACTTCGAGCGCTATCTTCTGCCCGGCTCCCGTAAGCATCACGCCCTGGTAGCGCTTGTGCGTTATCAGCTTCTTCTCGGAGAGCTTCTTTATCATGCTCGTAACCGACGCCGGGGCGACCCCGAGCTTCTCGGATAGTGCGTTCGTCGAAACCTTCCCCTTTTCCTTCTGTATCTCGTATATCGCTTTCAGGTAATCTTCGATCGATTCCGTATACATTTAATAGCTCCTAAAGAGGTTTTTAGGCGTATCTAAAAATATTTTATTGCCCCTAACCTCTACTGTCAAGCGTTTTCCGCGTCAGAAGGTGAAAGTAAACGCCGCGGTGAGGACTAACATCCTGTCCTCGTTTTTCACGTAAAGGTCCTGCGTCACACCGACAATTACGGTCAGCCATTTGGCGACGTCGGTCGTAAAGCCCCCGGTAACGTTTATTATCGAAACGTCGCCTCCGCCGCTAACGCTCTCGAAGGCGTAAGCCCCCTCGACAATGGCCTGGAACCACGGTGTCACGTAATAGCCGAGGCCGGTATTCGTGACCATGCTCCACGTCCCGCCCTCGACGAGGCCGACGGCAAAATCCGAATCGAGAGAAAACCTGTCCGTAAAATTCTTCGTCAGGACGAGGCCGGCCGGCTCGACAACCCATTCCGACCCGTCCCCCACCGGAAAGATCACGCCAGCCACGTAGGCCAGCGAAAATGGGCTTCCCTCCCCCTCGTCTATAAACCTGAGCTTCATCCCAGCATGTATGTCCCCGAAATCGTTCTTCGCCTGTATGAGGTTCGCATCCTCGACATTGAGATAATTCACGCTCACGCCGACTTCGAGAAAATCCAGAACGCCCGGCGCCACCCTGAGACCGCCCCCGTATCTCCTGCTGCTGTGCCTGTCGTCGATGAATTCCGCCGAGAAGTAGGGCTCCAGCTCGATATGCCCCTTCGCGACCGTATCCGCGCTGAGAACGTTGACCTTGGAATTCGATAGGCCGCCAACCGCTTCCGACTCCGCCGCGAAACCCAGAAGATGGGCCAGTACGATCGCCGGGACTGCGAGCGCTCTACCTAACCCGGCTCCGAGAGTGCGCCCTGTCCCCGCCTGAGACCGCTTCGCCGGGCCTCGTCCGTTTCCGTCTGTAGAATCCGCCATGCCACCTCTCTGCTCCTCAAGGATTATGAGTTGAAACTTAAAATCATTCTGATATTTATCAATAATATTTTTAGTCTCATCTAAAAATATTATAAGGCAGACTTTATGTCAAGAAGGCTTCCGGAGTTACGAGGAAATTCCCTGAAAACCGGCTAGTATATTAGCCGTGAGATATTTGACTTCGGCATATTGCCTGAGAGATAAAACTGGCCCGAGCTCGAAGCTCCCGATATCCGTATACCTTCTTGCCCTCCTCGTTCTGCTTTCGGGATACCCCACGCCCGGCGCGCGGGCGGAGGACAAGCCCGGCGTCCGCGTCTACGGCTACGAGGTCGTCGCCTCCTATCCGCACGACCCTTCGGCCTTCACGCAGGGACTCATCTTCGAGGACGGCGTCCTCTACGAAAGCACGGGCAGGAACGGCCGGTCGTCGCTCAGAAAGGTCGACCTCAAAACCGGCGAAGTCCTCAAAATACGAAACCTCGACGACGCCTACTTCGGCGAGGGCGCGGTAATAGTCGGGAGCAAGATCGTCCAGATAACGTGGCGCTCCGGGAAAGGATTCGTTTACGACAAGAACACGTTCGATCTCCTCGAAACCTTCACCTACCCGGGAGAGGGATGGGGTCTTACCTACGACGGAAGGAGCCTCATAATGAGTGACGGCAGTGCCGTCCTGAGATATCTGGACCCTGCCACGTTCAGGGAGACAGGGACGCTCGAAGTCTATGACGATTCAGGCCTGGTTAAGAGCATCAACGAGCTCGAGTTCGTGGAAGGCGAGATATTCGCCAATATCTGGGGGAGTGACAGGGCGGCGAGGATAGACCCCGAAACGGGACGCGTGAAGGGATGGATAAATCTCTCCGGCCTCCTTCCCGAAAAGGACAGGAAGGGAGGGGAAGACGTTCTTAACGGCATAGCCTACGACTCGAAAAATAAAAGGCTCTTCATCACAGGAAAGCTCTGGCCGAAGCTCTACGAGATACGCCTGGTGCCGGCAGGAACCGGCAAAGCCGAATAGACGGCGCTAGACCTGTGCGCCGCCCTGATTCACGAGGCCGCTCGCATTATTTAAACAGCGGCTGGTCTTCCTGCATCTCCGTTTCGAGGGGCGATATGTCGGACTCGATCTCTTCCTCGACCTCGGGGTTGTATTTGTTTTCGAGGTCCTTCGGCTCGACCCTGTTCTCGAGCGTATCGGTGCTGGCCGGCTCTGCGGGCGCGTCTATCGTAGCGCACGAATAGCCGAGCGAAGCTACAAGAATCAAAAGCGCAAACAGTATATTCTTCATCTCGGTTTTCATCCTCACCTTTTATTCCCGGGCGGTGCTTATCCCGCAACCGGCAAATGAAAATATAACATCATTCCGCACGGTCGGCGCTTATTTTGCGCCGCTCCTGCGTTTTATGCCCGACACCGCTTCGAGGGCGAGTATAAGCGCCTGTGTGCCTTTTCTTCCGTGACCCTGCGCCTTGGCCGCGACGTAAAGCTCCCTTACGAGCGCGAGCCCCGGGAGGACGAGGTCCATCCTCTCGGCCTCGGCGAGCGCGATGCCCATATCCTTTATGAAATGCTCGACGTAAAACCCGGGATTGAAATCTCCCTTTAGAATCCTCGGAGCTATGTTGTCCAGCATCCACGACGCCGCTGCGCCCCGACCGACGGATTCCAGCATCTTCTCGGGATCGAGCCCGGATTTGTAGGCGTAAAGAAGCGTCTCGCACATGCCTATCATGAGCCCCGAAACCATTATCTGGTTACACATCTTCGCGTGCTGGCCGGAGCCCGCCTTCCCGTGATAGACGATGTTCTTCCCCATGAGCCTGAATAGCGGCATAAGCGAATCGACTACGGACCTGTCGCCCCCGGCCATTATGGACAGCGCGGCGTTCCTCGCCCCCGTGTCACCGCCCGAAACGGGCGCGTCGACGGACTTTATACCGAGCTTCCGCGAGGCTTCGTATATCTCGGCGGCGAGTGACGGTTCGGTAGTCGTCATGTCCACCGCTACGCCGCCCTTCCCGAGGCCCGCGAGCACGCCGTCGGGCCCGAAGTAAACCTGCCTCACATCCGCCGGAAAACCGACTATCGTGAAGACGACGTCAGATCTCGCCGCGACCTCGCGCGGGGACGGAAGCCACTCGGCCCCTTCTTTCAGGAGATGTAAGGCCTTCTTTTTCGTCCTGTTGTAAACGGAAACTTCGTAGCCGGCCTTCAGGAGATGCATGCACATCGACGAGCCCATGACGCCAGTCCCTATCCATCCGATCCTGGTTCCAGCCTTTCCGGGTTTAACCGCTTTCATGTAAACGCCTCCTCCGGCAACTCATAATATAGTTGCGGCGGCCCAGTGTAAAGCAAATGGCTACGCAACGTTGTTATCGGCGCCGGGTCCTTCCGCTTCTTCTCTTGTTCCACGAAATATAGACCGCGCTCAGGATTATAAAAACGAGTATGTAGGGTATGAGGAATGCCGCGGGCTTTGCGTGCGGGAAGTTATATTGCGCGATGACGAGCGCGAACCCCAGATTCCGCCCGGCGGATTCTAGGGCGAGCGCCGTCCTTTCCTCGAAGACGTCCGGGGCCGAGAAATGCCCCGCCGCCAGCGCCAGCGCTATGAAAAGCGCGACGGCCGCGTACGACCGAAGATCCATGTCGAAAAGGAACCTGTATGTCATCGCTAAAAGCACGATCACGATGAGAATCAGGAGAACGCCGAAAATTCTCGTCAGCGGACGTATGAGCCTTTCTGCGGCGCCAGGATATTTCTTTCGCATGAAAAGACCGAGCCCGACGGGAAGGAGTATCATCGTGAACGCGAGCTTCGCGATCTCCAGGGGATCGATGCTCGCGCGGAACCCGATAGCCGAGGCCAGCGCCGAGAGGGTGATCGGGGTCGCCGCGATCGACAGCACGGCGAGGATGAGGTGGAGGCTCCCTATGAAGTCGAGCCTGCCCGCGGCCTTGGACGCCCTCGTCAGCATGAGCGGGGCCGCCGGTGAAGAGGCCATTATCGCGAGCCCTACGGCCGCTTCGTGAACCGGCCCGATCAGATATACCACGGCCAGCGCGGCCAGCGGTACGAATACGAGAACGGCGGCGAGCGATTTCAGGAGAAGCGAATAACGGCCCCTGAAGAACATGAGATGCCCCGGCACCATGTTGAGACCCGAAGTGAACATGAGTCCCATGACAGAAACCGACGTGCCCGTCTTGAGGATTGAAACTATAAGCTCTTTATCCATATTGCCCGGCTCCACAGCCTTATGTGATTCTAGTCCCGGGATAACGCAAGAGCAATGGACGTCACATCAGCGTGATCGATTTTCACGCGAGATCTTCACGTAGAAAATCTTCTTGGCCGCCTCGGCGGTTAACACATACAGCACGACGATGACGCCGATCGCCGCGAGAAGCGTCCAGGGAAGCGGCTTGAATCCGAAGATTCCCGCTAGCGGCGAGTAAGGCAGGTATACGGCTGCGCAGGCGATGAGAAGGATTGATACCGCGAGATACTTCCCGGGCCTGCTCCTGATGAAGGGCCTCCGCGTCCTGACGACAAGTATCACGAGCACGGCGGAGACGACGCTCTCGACGAACCATCCCGTCCTGAACTCCTCCATCGGCGCTTTGAACAGGAACAGGAGAACCCCGAACGTCATGTAATCGAAAACGGAGCTTATGACCCCGAATATCGCCATGAAATTCCTTATGAATTTTATGTCCCATTTCCTCGGCCTGTTAATCATCTCGTCGTCCACGCTGTCTCCCGCGATGGTCATTTCCGGTATATCGGTCATGAGATTCGTGAGGAGTATCTGCTTCGGGAGGAGCGGTAGGAAGGTCAGAAAGAACGACGCTCCGGCCACGCTGAACATGTTGCCGAAATTCGCGCTCGTGGCCATGAACACATACTTGAGCGTGTTCGCGAACGTCACCCTTCCCTCTCTCACGCCGCTGACGAGGACGTCGAGGTCTTTTTTAAGGAGGACGATGTCAGCCGCCTGCCTTGCGACGTCGGCCGCGCTGTCGACGGATATGCCGACGTCGGCCGCGTGGAGCGCCGGGGCGTCGTTGATGCCGTCGCCCAGGAAGCCGACGACGTTCCCGGCTTTCTTTAAGGCGAGCACGATGCGCTCCTTCTGCGCCGGCTCTATCTCCGCGAATATGTCGCACCGCGAAGCCACGACGGTTATGGACTCGCTGCCGAGCCCCGCAAGCTCGCCGCCCGTGACGATTTCCGGGTCTTTCATGCCGACCCTTTCGCCTATGAAACGTGCGACGTCGCGGTTGTCGCCCGTTATCACCTTGAGCGATATGCCGAGGCGTCCGAGCTCGGTTATGGTCTCCTCGACGTCTTCCTTGGGCGGGTCGTAGAGCGCGATGAACCCGAGGAGTGTCATTCCGCTCTCGTCGGACTTGTCGATGCGGCCGCTCTCGATTCCCGTCCTGTATGCAACCCCGAGCGTGCGGAGGCCCTGTCCCGAGAGCCCGCTGCAGCGCTTTTCTATATCGCCCCTCACGCTTTCCATGTCAACAATCCCGCCCGAGGGGAGCTCCGCCTTCGAGCACACTGAAAGCACGTTCGCGAGCGCGCCCTTCGTTATCATCACCGTCTCGCCGCCGCCCGATAAGAGGACGCTCAGCCTTCTCCGGCTGAAGTCGTAAGGCACCTCGTCGAGCTTGGTATAAGTCGACGCATCGAGCCCGGAGCAGGCCTTTATCGCGTCGTCGATCGGATTCGTGAATCCCGTCTGGAAAAATGCATTGAGATAGGCGTAAAGGAGCACTTTATCGCTCTTCTCGCCGAGCACGTTAAGCGGAGAATGGATTTCGATGATCCCCTTCGTCAGTGTCCCGGTTTTATCCGAGCAGAGTACGTCCATGCTACCGAAATTCTCTATGGAGCTGAGCCGCTTTACGATGACGCTGCTCCGCGCCATCCGCTTCGCGCCTCTCGCGAGGTTGACGCTTATCACAGCCGGCAGAAGCTGCGGAGTCAGGCCGACTGCTATGGCCATAGAAAACAGGAACGATTCCAGCACCGGCCGGTGGAAATAGACGTTCACGGCAAAAACCGCGAGGACGAGGAGGAGGGTCGTCTCCAGGAGAAGGTATCCGAATTTCTTTATGCCGCGCTGAAACTCCGTCTCCGGCGGCCCGAGCTTGAGCCTCTCGGATATCTCGCCGAAGACAGTCGCTCCGCCGGTGCGGACGACGAGCGCGCGGGCGGTGCCGCTCACGATGGACGTGCCCATGAAGAGGGAGTTCACCCGCCCGGAAAGGGGGGTGTCCTCAGGGAGTGTGCAGGTCGATTTTTCGACCGGGTAATTCTCCCCCGTGAGAGCTGCTTCGCTGACGAAGAGGTCTCTCGATTCGAGTATGCGGCTGTCCCCGGGAACGACGGCGCCGGCCGAGAGCAGAACAACGTCCCCAGGGACGACGCCGGAGATGGGGACTTCAACAAGCTTGCCGTCCCGGAGCACCCGCGCGTTCACCCTCACCATGCCGAGCAGCTTTTCTACGGCGCCGGCCGCCCCGTATTCCTGCCAGAATCCGAGGACTCCGCTCACGAGCACAATGGCGAGGATTATCAATGCGTCGGTCGCGTCGCTCAGGAACGACGACAAGACTGCCGCGGCGAGCAGAATGATTATTATGGGGTTATTGAACTGCGATAGTAAAAGCGGGAGCCATGACGGCGTCTTAAGGGCTTTCCGCTCGCCGGCCGCGGCGCCGCGGATATAGCTCTCGGCGTCCTCCGACGAGAGGCCTTCGTCCGAGGTTCCGAGCCGGGACATGACCTCTCTTTCACCGGTCGCCCAGAAATCTTTTACGTCCCGGCCTTCTTCGGATAATCCGCCGTAGGGCATGCACTTAAATTCTATACTGGGGAAATCCGGATTTCATCGCCGGGAGTACAAAAAATTATCGTCTGTAACAGGCCGGTTTCAGTTAAAATTTAAGGACAGTCTATTGATGAAGCGTATAAAGTCTGTTATAAAATATTAGTTTTTGGAACTGCTGTCGAGTAAATTACCCGTCCCCGTAGCTCAGTAGGATAGAGCGTAGGATTCCTAATCCTAAGGCCAGAGGTTCAAATCCTCTCGGGGACGCAGTAACATTCCCAAAGTGACTCGCAAAATTTCCGTGTGTAACTGCCTGCTATAACAGGAATCTCCTTCCTGGACAGGATTCTTAAGAAGTTCACGACGACCTGGAATGGAATCAAATCTATGCACGGCACGAGGCCGCCTTATTGCAGCGCAGTTATTAATTAGTAACAATAAAGTGTCTTGACGGCAAGTCGAGGCACTCCGCCGTTTCCGCTGTGCTCATATCTTCTATTTGCCTCAGCATAAAGACAGACCGGTACGCCTCCGGCAGCGAATCGACGGCCTCTTCGAGCACCGAGGCGAGCTCTTTGGCGAGCGCATTCTGTTCCGGGTCAGGCATTTTGGAAATGTATGTATTCATACCGATTCCATCAGCGTCGTCGCCGGGCTGCACATATACGAGCCTCCTTCTCATACGCAGGCGCGCCAGCGCCTCGTTCACGGCTATTCTAGTGAGCCACGTAGAGAATTTAGCCAGCCCGACGAACTGCCCGAGATTCGTATAGGCCCTTACGTAGGCGTCCTGCATAACATCCTCCGCCTCTTCGTCGTCTCTCAGTATCGAGCGCACCGCACGGTATACCCGCCGGTTGTAGCGGCGCATTATGATCTCGAACATCTCACGCTCGCCGGCGAGCACACGACTCACGATGTCTTCGTCGGTGAGCATTTCTATCTTATGACCGGCCTCTGTCATGAAAGCTGCCCTTCTAAAGTGTTGCCAATATAAATATGGAGTCTCAACCGTGGAAAAGGTTACAGGAAATTTATTTTTCGCGGAATATGTAACCCGCCCCCTCCTGAAAACTCTATCATGCATACGACGGTTTTACATACAACTGTCAAAACTCATTAAGATCCATTCAAAGGAGGTAGTGACATTATGAAGTTTTTAAAAGCAGGTTTTTTCGTGCTGGCCGGTTTCGCAGCTCTTTATATGTATTCGGATTATGTCTACGCCCAGGAGAGCGCCCCTCCGGGAGGCAAATATCAAAAGGTAAGCTCTCTCGTCGAGCTTCCAGACTTTATTCCCGGGCTCGGTGTTCTCTATGTCGACCCCGCCACCTTGCCCGCGGGGCCGTTTCTCGCTTACGACAAGGGGGGCAGCCTCGTAAGCACGATTTACATGATTCCCCTTTCAGATCTCGACGAGCACAAGGGCTTTAGCAACCTGGCGGCCGCGAAGGACGAGGACGTAGACCACGTCGACCTGCATTTCAACGCGGGCCACCCGGGCGTCGCCGTCCCACACTATCACATCATTCTCTGGCACGTGTCGCCCGAAAAGGCGGCGGCATTGAAATAGGAGCCGGGCTCATGCCATCGAGGCGGGAATTCCTCAGGGCCGGCGGCATACTGGTCGCCGGCCTTTTCATCGCAAGCCGGACTTCGGCTTCTTCAGCCACACAATCCGGCGGATCAATAATTGAAATCCACATGAAGAGCGACCTCATGGGCTCACACGTATGGTTCGACCCCGTGGGACTCCTGATCAAACCCGGGCAAACGGTGAGATGGGTCTGCGTGGAAAATGTTCATACCGTTACGGCTTATCATCCTTCGAACGGGAAACATTCCCTCCGCATACCGGAAAAAGCCGCGCCGTGGGACTCGGGTTTCATCAAGCCCGGCGAAAAATTCGAACACACCTTTACGGAAGAAGGGGTTTACGACTACTTCTGTCTTCCACACGAGGGGGCCGGAATGGTCGGACGAATAATAGTCGGCAAACCGTCGGGGTCCGGGGCCCTGCCTTTCGATTATTATCAAGGAAAGCCCGGCACTGAGGATTGGCTACCCGTGCCACCGGCCGCGCAGAAAACGTTTCCTTCCATTGCGCGGATAATGAAGGAAAGGATAGTGAGGATTGACCCTCCGAAATAGACGTCCGCGGTGATTTTGTTTTATTGAAGCGAACCGTCTTCCGGCTCGTCGGGAACGGCAACTATTTCCATCCTCACTCCGTCGTGAGCCGCGCGCGCGTAAGCCCTGTAGCCGTTTTCGAGCGGGTGCCCGTCGTCGGTCGGAGAATAGACGCTGCCCGACGTATAAAGCTCTCGGAGGACGTATGGCCCGGCGTCCACGTGCTCTATCCCGAGCCCGTCAAAAAATTCCGAGAACCTGGTGACGAGGTCGTTCTCGTTTTCGACAAGCTGGTAATAATCGTCCGAAAGCTCGTAACCGTTAGACTTCAGATATTCGAAGAACGCCCTCGATTTCGAAGGGATAAAGACGATGCTGAAATCTATGCCCGCCTCGTCGCATTTCTCCTCGATATCGGCGATTACGTCTTTAGTTACATCGAACCCGAGTGCGATGCGCTTTCGGCTCATGTCCATCTTGCGCCTGTGGTTGTTTATGGACTTGTATTTCATTATGGTGCGGTTCGCCTGTTCCTTTACTACGACGGAATCTCCAAAGTCGTTCGCCTCGTACGATCTCTTGACGGCTGAAGCAATTATCCAGTAGAGGTTCGACTTCGTAAGGTAGTGCTTTATAGTCCTCCACGCCCCAGACGTTTCGCGGCAGACCGACGGGTCGTAACCGCGCTCCTTTAACCAGCCGTCCCAGTAATCGGTTCTGTTTACGAGCTTGCAGACGTCGTCGAGGTCGTTCGTGACATAAAGGGCGAGGATGATGTGCTTCGGGTGCATTTTTATAGCTTCGTCTATGAGGTAGCTGTACTGGAGAGTTCCGTAGCTCCCGACGCCGAGGTTGTAGACCGTGACGCCGTCCATCTCCGCGAGCTGCTGCGGCCAGGACATGGCCGAGCTGACGTTGACGCCGTACGTGTGCGAATCGCCGAGGGTTACGATGTCGGCATGATCGAGCGGCGCCGGATTCCTGAATCCCTTCTCGTCTATATCTTCGAGCTGGGGATTCATCTTTGTCCCGAGCCTCTGGTCGTAAGTCTGATTCGAGAGCGGGGAGTATATAACGTTCGGCGTGAGGAACTGGAGCAAAAGCTCGGCGGCGGCGAGCGTGAAAATCACGGCGAGGAGGATGAGCGCGGCTTTTTTGAGTCTCATGAAAGGCTTTTTCCTCTGTTTACCAGGTTATTCGTCTCAGGCGTATTGAAGCCTGCTGGAAACCTGTTGCAACTGTACCCGGCTTCATCGGAACTGGGCCAAAGATGACATAACAGCGGCTTCAGAAGAATCCTCTTCCAGATGAAATCGCCGGCTGGAGTGATTTGGACCAACCCGACATCAGTATTTTTATATAACCTGACAAAGAAGACAATTCAATACCAACGTGATGACAAGAATATACCCCTTCCCCTTTCAGGCACAGCTCGGAACTTTAAAACCTGACAAAGGAGATAAGGGAAGGGGTGATTTCGAGCCGCCGTGCGGAGACGGCGGATGCCGTCTCCGCTGCGGTGCGTTCGTTTCTATTTAAAGAACTGATCGATGAAGATCATCAGCCTGCCCTGAA
>CAZPHQ010000011.1:0-86000 GCA_964586675.1 uncultured Spirochaetia bacterium
AGCCAAGGGCTCTCGATTCCTCACTCGCTCGAAATCGTAGTTCAGGATGACAAATGAGAACAACTGGATTCCCGCCCGGCTTCGGCGCGAGCCTTCGCCGCGGCAAGTAAACGCATTCGGGAATGACATATTCAAACAGACAGAGAAAGAAGAAATGTGTGAAGAAAACGAAGGTTTAAAATAAAAAAGGCAGGTATCACTCGGCCGGAACAGAAAAGGTTTCGAGCTCTTTCACGAGCTCGTCCACGATATCCCCTTCCTTAAACGAGCGCACGAGCTTCCCGTCTTTATAGAGCATACCCTTACCGCGCCCGCCGGCTATGCCTATGTCGGCTTCCGACGCCTCCCCCGGCCCGTTCACTACGCAGCCGAGTATGGCGACCTTAATCGGCCTCGGGAGATCGAGGCCCACGATTCTGCCTTCGACGTCCTTCACAAGCTTCATGAGGTCGATTTCGAGCCTTCCGCAGCCCGGGCAGGAAATGAGCTCGATGCCGTTCTTCCTGAGCCCGAGCGACTTCAGGATGTTGAGCCCGACGGCTATCTCGTCCCTCGGATCGCCTGTAAGCGAAACCCTTATAGTATCGCCTATTCCGTCGGCCAGTAGCGTGCCGATGCCGATGGAAGATTTGATAGTCCCTAGCTCGTAAGTGCCCGCCTCCGTCACGCCCAGGTGAAGGGCGTATTCCGTCCTCTCCGCGAGGAGCCTGTAGGCGGCTATCATCTTCTTCACGTCCGTCGATTTCACGGAAATTTTTATGTCTCTGAAATCGAAGTCCTCGAGTATGGAAACGTGCCTCATCGCGCTCTCGGCGAGGGCCTCGGCAGTCGGGGAGCCGTGCTTCTTTAGAATGTCCTTTTCGAGTGAGCCTGAATTGACGCCGATCCTTATCGGTATGCCCCTTTCCTTAACGGCGTCGACGACAGCCTTGATCCTGTACTTCGCGCCGATGTTGCCGGGGTTTATCCTCATCCCGTCGACGCCCTGCTTCACAGCTTCGAGGGCGAGCTTGTAGTCGAAGTGTATGTCGGAAACTATGGGTATGCGGACCTGCTTCTTGATGCTTCCGAGGGCCTTCGCGGCCTCCATGTCGGGGACGGCAAGTCGCACTATATCGCAGCCGGCCTTTTCGAGGCCCCTTATCTGAAGGACTGTCGCGGTAACGTCCCTCGTGTCGGTCTTCGTCATCGACTGAACCGTCACAGGGGCTCCGCCGCCCACCTTCACGCCGCCCAGATTTATCTGCCTCGAATTCCTTTCCATATCGGGTTAAAACACTATCAAGCTTAGTTGATATTTTTTCGGTGTCAACAATCCTCGAGGGCCGGTTAATTCAAAATTAACCCGCGCTTTAGCTCACAGCCGCCGGCTGATCCCCGCCCTTCTTTTTCCCGCCCGGTTTTCCGTTGGCCTTTGCGTCGACAGGATTCCCGTTCTCGTCGAGGCCCTTGATATTCCGGCACTTGGGATAGCCCGTACACCCGAGGAACTTCCCGTAGCGCCCCTTCCTCTCGGCCATCGGCTTCCCGCACTTCTCGCACTTTATATCTTCCCTGAGGACAGGCTCTTCCTTCTCGATTATCTTGATGTTGCCGTCGGGGTCGAGCTCGAAGGCCTTTGCGTTCTTGCAGTCGGGGTAACCGGAGCATGCGAGGAACTCGCCTCTCCTGCTTCGCTTTATGAGCATGGGCTTAGAACACTTCTCGCACTTTATATCTTCCCTTAAAACGGGCTCGGCCTGCTCGATGACTTTAATGTTACCGTCCGGGTCGTATTCGAACGCCTTCGCGTTTTTGCACTCCGGATATTTCGAGCACGAAAGAAACTCCCCTTTCTTGCCCCATTTGATTATCATGTCGGCGCCGCACTTGTCGCACTTTATATCCGTCGGAAGTCCGTCGCGCTTTAGGCTCTTCATCGAGTCCTGGGCGTTGTCGAGCCTCTCCGAAAAGCCTGTGTAAAAGCCGTTTAAAAGCTCGACCCAGTTGACGCTTCCTTCCTCTACGTTATCGAGCTTCTCCTCCATCTCGGCCGTGAACTGAACATCCATGATCTCCGGAAATCCCTGAATGAGAAGGTCGTTCACAGAGCAGCCGAGAAGAGTCGGCTTGAGCTTCTTCTTCTCCATCGTGACATACTGCCGCTCCTGGATCGTCGAGAGTATCGTCGCGTATGTCGACGGGCGGCCTATGCCCTTCTCTTCGAGTTCCTTCACGAGCGAGCTTTCAGTGAATCTCGGCGGCGGCTGAGTGAAGTGCTGCTTCCCTTCGAGGTTAAGAAGGTCGAGCTCCTCGCCCTTGGCGACGTCCGGGAGCTTCCGCATCTCTTCCTTTTCCTTCTCCTCTTCCTCGTCTTCCTTGCCTTCGAGGTAGACGGCCGAGAACCCGGGGAATTTAACTATGGACCCCGTCGCCCTGAATACGCCCTTCCCCGCCGTTATCTCGAGCGTCGTCTGGTCGTAGACTATGGGCTGCATCTGGGAGGCGACGAACCTCTGCCATACGAGCTTGTAGAGCTGATACTCGTCATCCGAAAGATACTGCTTCACGGAATCCGGCAGCTTGCTGACGTAGGTCGGCCTTATGGCCTCGTGCGCGTCCTGCGCGGATTTTTTGACTTTGTAGGTGTTCGCCTTCTCCGGGAGGTATTCGCCCCCGTAGGTTTGCTGTATAAGCTCCCTCGCCTCGGCGAGCGCGTTGTCGGATATCCTGACGGAGTCTGTCCTCATGTAGGTTATGAGACCGACCGGCCCCTCGCTCCCGAGGTCTATGCCCTCATAGAGCTTCTGCGCGATGGACATCGTCTTCTTGACAGGGAACCGGAGCTTTCTCGAAGCCTCCTGCTGAAGCGTGCTCGTTATGAATGGAGGAAGCGCGTTTTTCTTCCTCTCCTTCCTTTCGATCGAGGTGACCGTGAATTTTTCGTTTTTGACGGAATCAACAATAGACTTCGCGTCCGCGCCGTTATCGACGCTTACCTTCTTTCCTTCGTACGTATGGAGTACGGCCGTGAAGGCGCTCTCGGGCGAGTCCTCATGCTTCTTCAGGAGAGACTCTATAGTCCAGTACTCTTCCGTCTTGAAGGCCTCGATTTCCCTTTCCCTCTCGACGACGAGCCTGAGCGCGACGCTCTGCACCCTTCCGGCGCTGAGCCCCTTCCTCACCTTCTTCCAGAGTATCGGGCTCACCTGGTAGCCGACCAGCCTGTCGAGGATTCGCCTCGCCTGCTGGGCCTCGAACCTGTCCTGGCTGAGCGTCGTCGGATGCTCAATCGATTCCTTGACGGCCTTCTCCGTTATCTCATGGATGAGGACGCGGAGCGACTTGTCGCGGATGTCGAGCTTGTCGGCGATGTGCCAAGCTATGGCCTCGCCCTCGCGGTCGGGGTCTGATGCGAGATACACCCTCTCCGCCCCCTTGGCCGCCTTTTTGAGCTGGTTCAGGTACTTCGATTTTCCCTTTATCACCACGTACTGCGGATTAAAGTTGTTTTCAATGTCGACGCCGAGCTTGCTGCTCGGAAGGTCCACGAGATGACCCGAGGACGCTTCCACGTCAAAATTCCTGCCCATGAACTTCTTTATGGTCTTTGCCTTCGCAGGTGACTCGACGATAATAAGAGACTTAGCCATTCAACCTCCTGCTTTCCTCGAATGCGTTACTGTTAAATCTAATCACAACCCTTCCGCTGTCAAATTTATTCGGCCGGGTCGTGTGGCATTTTACCTGAATTAATAATTATTCAAATGTTTAGATGCTCGGGCCGCCGTTTCGGGCTCGGAGAAAGCTCATGTACCCTAGAAACCCCGCTTATCCGACTGTCTACACCAGAAAATGTGACATATTTTGTCCTTTATCTATCTACCTATGCCGTCTTTTGGCAGCGGCTACCCAGGAACGACCCTTTTTACATTCTCCGGACGGTAAATCCGTTTCCAGTTGTCCGTCCGTAACTCTATATAAATACTCGGATATTGAGCCCGCTCTGGAGGATGACGATGAAAACATCTTGTATTGAACCTTTCGGCACGGTTATTGCCACTTACTGGCAAGGAAAAAGAATGGCTAAAACATACAGGATAGCGCTCGTATCGAGCTCGAAGCTCTTTTTAGACGGCCTCAGGAAAATCATGGAGTTCGAGGCCGATATAGAAGTCGCGGCCGAGGTATCGGACCCGAAAGCCCTCGGGGACATGGTGCGCAGAGACGAGCCCGACTTCATTTTCGTCGATAACAGGGAGAGGGAGTTCGACGTCGACGGACTCGTTGCCGGGGACGGCTTTAAATCGAAGGCCATTCTCTTCACACAGTCCGGAGGAAGCGAGCCCGACACGGAAAAGGTCATCAACGTCAACTTCGAAACTACGACGAGCGAGCTCGTCGGCATTATCAGGAACGGCGGGGGAAAGAAACAACCCGTAATTAATCCCGGCCATAAAAAACCCGAGTTCAAAAGGATCACAAGGACAGAATTCAGGATAATCCAGCTTATCGCCGCAGGTGAGAGTAACCGTGAAATCGCGCGAAAGCTAGGAAGCAGCGAGAAGACCGTCAAGGCCCACATCACGAGCATATTCGAGAAGCTCGGCCTCGACAACCGTTACCAGCTCATGGTCTACGGAAAGAGGAATTTGATGGACGGAGACGCCGAGGCTTAATTCCCTATCCCTATACCGTAATACTTAAACCCTTCGCGCGAGAGTCTTTTAGGATCGTAGAGATTCCTGCCGTCGAAAATGACGTGCCCCTTCATGAGCTCTTTCATGGCCTGAAAATCGGGCTGGCGGTACTCGTTCCATTCGGTGCATATGACGAGCGCGTCGGCGTCCCTGCACGCATCGTAGTTGGATTCGCCGCAATAAATTTTTTCCCCGAGGTGACGCTTCGCGTTCTCGAGCGCGACAGGGTCGTGCGCCACTACCTCCGCGCCGCTCGAAACGAGCCTGTCTATAACGTAGAGCGACGGCGCTTCACGGATGTCGTCCGTTTCGGGCTTGAAGGAAATGCCCCACACTCCAAACCTCTTGCCTGCGAGATTCCCGCCGAAGTGCCTCTCTATCTTCCTCCAGAAGAGCTCTCTCTGGGTCTGGTTGACTTCGTCCGTCGCCCCGCAGAGCCTGAGCTCGTATCCGTGGCCCGAGGCCGTATTTATAAGCGCCTTCACGTCCTTCGGGAAGCAGGACCCGCCGTACCCGATGCCCGGAAAGAGGAAATGCCTCCCGATACGGTTATCCGACCCGACGGCCTTTCTCACGTCGGATATGTCGGCCCCTACGAGCTCGCAGAGGTTGGCTATCTCGTTCATGAAGGAGATCCTCGTGGCGAGCATTGCGTTGGCGGTGTATTTTGCAAGCTCGGAAGACCTTATCGATACCACTATCGCCCTGTCGCCCGAGCGCATGAAGGAAGAATAGAGCTCTCTTAGTATCTCCCCGACCGACGGCTTGTCGACGCCTATTATCACCCTGTCAGGCTTCATGAAATCGTCGATGGCGGCGCCTTCCTTTAAGAACTCCGGGTTCGAGGCGACGTCGAACTCGACGTCCGTAATATTCCTGATCTCTTCCCTCACCATCTCCGTTGTGCCTACGGGGACGGTGCTCTTTGTCACGATTATCTTGTAGTCGTTAATATGCTCGCCTATGGAGCGGGCGGCGGCCACGACGTAACGCATGTCGGCCGAGCCGTCTTCGTTGGGCGGGGTGCCGACGGCGATGAGAATGATGAGGGAATTCTGGACGCCATACGCTATATCACTCGTAAAATGAAGGCGGCCTTCCTTAAGGTTCTTTTTAACGATGTCGTCGAGCCCGGGCTCGTAAAACGGAACTCGCCCCTCTTTCAGGCTCTGAATCTTGTTCTCGTCGATGTCGACACATATAACGTTGTTTCCGCTCCCCGAAAGGCAAGCGCCCGTTACCAGCCCTACATACCCCGTGCCGATCACACATACTTTCATACAGGCTTCTCCTTTATTTCACGGTTCTCCGGCGCCGCCCGGGCGATGAAACTCTCTCCCCGGGGAAGGTCCGTATTAAATTTAGAGCCGTCCGGCGTTAAATCAAGCGGTAACCAGTGCGGGCGCGCAATCTCCTCCAGCCCGGCCGCATCAGTTTACCAGCCCGTGGCGGAAGCCGAACAGTATCAGCTCCGAGCGGTTCTTGACCTTGAGCTTCTTGAAAACCTTGTAGAGGTGGAATTTGACAGTCTTTTCGCTTATATAGAGCTCGTCGGCCACATCCTTGTTCGTGTAGCCGTTGAGGACAAGCTTTATTATCTTGATCTCGGTCTCGGTAAGGTCGTAAATCTCCCCCTTGCTCCTGACGGTCTTGGTCGGATACGCTGTCCCGTCGAGCACCTTGCCCATGAGCTTCCTCTCGACCCAGAGCTCCCCGTTGTAAACGGCGTTCACCGATTTTACGAGGTGCTTCGAATCCGTGTCCTTCACGAGATACCCCCTGACGCCCGACCTTATGGCGTTTATCAGAAGGTTTTCGTTGTAATCGTTGTCGATTATCAGGATGACCTTAGCCCCCTTGTTCTTCTTCATGAGGTTGAGGATTCGGGTGAGATTGAGCCCCCTTAGCTCTACGTCGAGGAGGAGTATGTCGAATTCGAATTCCTCGCACGACTGTATGAGGTCTATCAGGTTCGAGACCTTCGCCACGACGCCGATCTCGCCGCCGTCTTCGAGTATCTTCGATATGCCTTCCCTGAGGAGTGGGAAATGGCAGGCGACTACAGTTTTTATGAGCTCTCCGTTGCTGTTCTTTTCCTGAGACATTCGAAGTTCCGCCCTTCCGTGGGCTCCCCGCGGCGAGAGCGGGAAACAGGATATACACCGATCCAATTATCTATATGTATATCTGAACTAATTACAATACCAAAGTCTTAAAATGTCAACATACTTTGGTTATAAAAGGTGTAAGACTAAAGTAAGCGTCTCTCTAAAACCTTCTGCTAAAGAACTTACCCGTATGCTGGAGGGCGTGGCCGTCGAGTTCCAGCGAAAGGAGGATTGAAAGGACGCTCGAGGTTTCGAGGCCCGTGAGCCTTATGATCTCGTCTATATGCAGAGGGTCCCGCCCGAGGGCATCGTAAACGGCCTTCTCCTGCCCGGAAAGAGAAGGCGGTGGCTCAGGCGGCGCTTCGTCGCCCTGGCCGCTTTTACGAAGGTGCCTGAGCGCGTTTATTTCGCCGAGTATGTCATCGACCGTATGGACGAGCTTCGCGCCCCTTTTAATGAGCCAGTTCGGCCCCCACGAGAGCTTTCTGTCCACGTTGCCCGGGACGGCGAAGACCTCCCTGTTCTGGTCGAGGGCGAACGAGGCGCTTATGAGGGAGCCGCTCTTTTCCGAAGCCTGCACCACGACGACGCCGAGGGAGATACCGCTCACGATCCTGTTCCGCCTCGGGAAATTCTGGGGCTGGGGCGGCGTGCCTAAAAAGAACTCGGAAAGGACGGCCCCGTTTTCGGCGATGGATTCGTAGAGCTTTTTATTCTCGGGCGGGTAGATGACGTCTACACCGGAGCCGAGGACGGCTATCGTGCGCCCTCCCTTCTTAAGCGCCGCCTCCTGCGCTATGGAATCTATGCCGCGCGCCATGCCGCTGACTACAGTGACACCGAGGGCGGCCAGCTCCCCGGCCAGGGTCTCCGTGACAGTACGGCCGTACTTATCCGGCAGGCGCGATCCGACTATGGCTATAGCCGTTTCGTCTACCGGAAGGACTTCGCCGAGCGTAAAGAGATAGGGCGGCGGGTTATAGATGTTGTAAAGCTGGGAGGGATAGCCGGGGTCGTTAAGAGGCAGGAATCCGAAGCGGGATCTTTCAAGCTTTTCGACCTCGGCGTCCGCCTTGTCCCATTCGGAGAACGACTTTACCGCCTCCACGGCGCGCGGCGAAACGCCTTCGATCGACGTGAGCTCGCGCTCCGGGGCGCGGAACATCTCCCGGGCGCTCCCGTATCTTGAGCTCAGGATTTTAATCGCCGCGTGGCCGACGCCGCTTGCGAGCCCGAGGGCTATCCAGTACCTTGCATCCCCGTCCATGACTGTGAATTAATAACCCCAAATCGCGGGCGCAGTCAAGGAACGGAGGGCGGTCGGGGAAGGTACTCTCACTCACCCCCATCCCGGCCTTCCCCCTGGAAGGGGGAAGGAAATGAGAAGAAAGACAGCAAGGGGATCAGAGAATACGAAAACCGTCTTTATTCCCTCTTGAGCCTTTCGGCCAGGCTCTCCATCTTTCCCGCCATCGTGTAGGGCTTGTCCGTCCTCTCGCTTATCCGGACTGTCGTGCTTATGCGCTCGATTCCTTTCGCCTTGAGCGCGTCGTGGCATTTTTTTACGAGAGGCGTAATATCATCCCAGCCGCACTCGACATTCGTCCCCATCGAATGGGGTTCGTATGGAAGCCCGCTCGATTCTATAACCTTCATCACGTCGGCGACGTATTCCGAAAGCGATACGCCCTTTCCTATCGGTATGACGCTAAGCTCTATTATCATTTATCTCTCCCGAAAAGCCTCAGATGATACTACACCGCTGCGCCGGTTTTTGCATAACGCCCCGGACGGGCTAACCTCTTTTATACGGGTGCCCGGCGTCCGGGGAGGAATTCATGAAAAGCCACACCGAATATCTCTGGTTCAGGACGGAACAGAAGCGCGAGATGGTGCACATCACCGATACCGTCAGGGGCATACTCAAAAAGAGCGGCATAAAGGAGGGGTTCGCGCTCGTCTCGGCCATGCACATAACGGCGGCCGTTTACGTGAACGACCTCGAGGACGGCCTCATCGAAGACATATGGGAGTGGCTCGAAGACATCGCCCCCAGGAGGGACGATTACAGGCACCACAGGACAGGTGAAGACAACGGCGACGCGCACCTTAAAAATCTCGTCATGCACCACCAGGTGATACTCCCTGTCACAGCCGGCGAGCTCGACCTCGGCCCCTGGCAGCGCATTTTTTACGCCGAGTTCGACGGCATGCGGAAAAAGAGGGTCGTCGTGAAGATAATCGGCGAATAGGGCCCGCTAACGAAATCCGATATACTAGAAACCATGAGCGGAAACGAAAGCTCCTCCGAAACGGCTTACAGGTTTTTGATAGACAGGAACGGCAACTGGTACCAGGACGGTATAAAAGTCCGCCACAGGCTGACATACCTCTACAACCAGAAGCTCTTGGGCAGGGACGAGGAGGGAAGATATTTTGTCGACGAGGGTAGCGGGCGGTTATACGTAAAGGTAGAAGACACGCCCTTCGTTGTGAAGATGGCCGACTTCAGAGGCGGGGATTTTTACGTGAGGCTGAATGACGAAACCGAAGAGAAGCTCGACCTTAAGAACTTCCGCATCGACGGCAAGAACGTGCCCTATATAAAGGTCAAGGGCGGGAAGTTCGACGCCCGTTTTTCGAGGCCCGCATATTACGAGCTCATGAAGCACGCCGAGGAAATAGGCCTCGAATATTTCATAGAGGAGCGAGGCGTAAAGCATCTCATAAAGAGCGAATGAGAATTTTATCCGAGGGAGCTCACGAGCCTCACGATTATCTCGTCCGAAAGGAGAGCCCCTTTCTTCGTGAGCCTGAGCCTGTCACCGGAAATTTCAATAAAGCCGTCGTCACTGAGATAGCCTATCCTCGAAAGGTCCGGCGAGACGCCGTACTTCCGCCTGAGGGCCGGTATGTCGAGCCCCTCGCTAAGCCTGAAGCTCATCAGTATCTCGTCCTCGACTGCCTCGTCCCTTCCGAGCTCTTCCGAGAAATCGACAGGTTTTTTACCTTCGGACACGGCCTTGATATAGGAATTCGGGTTCCTGACGTTCGCCCACCTCCTTCCCCAGCCGCTCTCCCCCGAGCCGCCGAGATGGGAGTGAGCCCCGGCTCCGACGCCGAGATAGTCCCCTCCCCTCCAGTAAAGGAGGTTGTGCCTGCACTCGTATCCGGGCCTGGCATAATTCGAGATCTCGTACTGCGCGTAGCCGGCCGATTCCAGGAAGGCCGTCGTGTAGGCTATGAACTCCGAAAGCGAGTCCTCCGGCGGCAGTATCAGCTTTCCGGCCCTGTAGAGCTTTCCGAACTCCGTCCCGTTCTCTATCGTGAGGCAGTAGGCGGAAATGTGCGCCGATGGGAACGACAGCGCGCGGTTGAGGTCGCCCTCCCATTCGTCCATCGTCTCCCCGGAGGTGCCGTACATGAGGTCGAAGCTGTAGTTCGTAAACCCTGCCGCCGGTATTTCTTCCAGAATCCTCGCTGAATCCTCCGGGTCGTTTATCCTTCCGAGAAAGTCGAGCTTCCGCCGCGTGAAGGACTGCACCCCGACGCTTATCCTGTTCACACCGGCGCGCTTTAGACCCTTTAGCTTTTCGAGGTCGGCCGTCTTCGGGTTCACTTCGAGCGACACTTCGACCCCTTCCCCCGACGAGCCCGTACTTTCGAATATAGCGGAGATTACCTTCTCGATAGACCCCGGGTCGAACAGCGACGGCGTTCCTCCCCCGAAGAATATGGACGAGAGCCCTCCCCTCCCGAGCTCGCGGCTATAGAGTGTGAGCTCGTCCAGAAGGGCGCCGGTATAGTCCCGTTCCGGGAACCGCCCCCCCGTGCCGTGCGAATTGAAGTCGCAGTAGGGGCACTTCGTGACGCAGTATGGTATGTGAACGTAAACGCCGAACGCCATTACGGTATTGTACGGGAGGGCGGAAGGTGTTGCAACGGCTTTGTTTTAGGGTCATATTATTGGATAATCCATAAGAAATGAGACTAGACGGCTTAAGATCGTGGCTTATCGTTTTGTGCTTCGCATCGTCTCTCGCCGCCCCTTCCGGCGCGGAGGAAGCGAGGGTTCTAACCCTGGACGAGGCCGTAGCGACCGCGCTCGGAGAGAACCCCGGGATGACAGTCGCCGACGCCGCGATAGAGATTTCGCAGTCGCAGGTAAGGGCCGCGCAGTCCGCCTGGTATCCCGAGATTTACACACGCCTCATATTCCCCTTCATAGGCAGGGAATCAGGATTCTTCCTGGACCAGATGATCTGGGACTTCGGGAGGACGTCCAACCGCGTAAAATCGAGCAAGGAACAGCTGAGAGGAACCAGGTTCGACAGCGAGACGGCCAAAGAAGATCTCATACTCGATACGACCGTTAGCTACTATAATGTGTTATCATGGCAGCACGCGGCCGAGGCCCGGAATAAAAAGGTGGAGGAATTCGAGAGGCGGCTCGAGGTCAAGGAGGCGTTTTACGAAGCGGGACGCGCAGGCAGGGCGGATGTCACGAAGGCCGAGGTCGACCTCGGCAACGCCCGGCTCGATCTCAACACGGCCGAGAACGAGCTCGAAGCCGCAAAGGCGAGCCTTTTAAACGCCATGGGCATCGGCGGCCCGTTTAACTACACCCTCGTCGACGAGGAGTCTTACGACAAACTGGAAATGAACATAGAAAAATCCATAAACACGGCTCTTGATAACAGGCCGGAGCTGAAAAGCTTAAAGGCCAGGGAGGCTGCAATGAACGCCGACCTTTCCGCCGCGCAGAAGGAGTACTTCCCTACGCTCTTCGGAAGGACGGCCTACAGGTTCAAGGGCGAAGGGGCGGCGACGCCGGGCTTCATCGCTGGCGTCGGCCTCGAGCTCAACATATTCGACGGCTTCAAGAAGAACGCCGGCATACAGGGCGCGAGGGCGCAGCTCAGGCGCTCCCGGGCGGAGATCGAAACGAAAAAAACAGAAGTGGAGTCCGAGATACGAAAGCTCCATAGAGACCTCCGCCTCGCGGAACAGAATATCGCCGTCACGGAAGAAACGAGGAAATCCTCCGAGGAGACTCTCGCCCTCGCTCGCGAGAGATACAGGCTCGAAAGGGCTTCGGAGGTGGAGCTCGCCGAGGCCGAATCCCTCTATTTCACCGCGAACGCCGCCCACAGGCAGGCCATATACGACTACAGGATTACCGCCGCGAGGCTCGAAAGGGCAGTAGGCGGAGGCGGTGACATTGATCAATAAAAAAACCTTAATCGTCCTCGCCGTTATACTCGCTGCCAGCGCGTTCATAGTCCCCCGGTTCTTCTCCGGGAACGATTCTCAAATAACCTACAGGACCGCCGAGGCCGACAGGGGCGACATAGTCTCCCTCATAGCTTCGAACGGCACCGTGAACCCCCTTTTGACGATAGACGTTTCCTCGCGCGTCGCGGGCTCGGTTTCCGCAGTCAACGTCGATTTTAACGACCACGTGTCCGCGGGCGAGCCGCTCGCCGAGATAGACCCCTCGCTCCTAAAAACGGAGCTCAGGAAGGCCGAGGCGGACACGAAAAAAACCCAGGCCGAGTTCAACATGGCGAGCTCGCTTTACAAGAGCAACAAGGAGCTTTACGCAAAACGGCTTATACCCAAGGAGGAGTTCGACGACTCCGAGTCGAAATACACGTCCGCCCTCGCCGCGTACGAGCAGACGAAGGTCGCTCTCGAAGTGGCTAAAACCAACATGGAAAGCTCGGTCATAAAGGCCCCGATCGACGGCATCGTCCTTTCGAGAAACGTCGACCCCGGCGAATCGGTGACGGCTGACGGCAAACCCCTCTTCGTCATATCGAGCGACCTCGGCGAGATGAAGATAGATACGAGAGTCAGCGAGGCCGACATAGGCAAGGTCGCCGCCGGGCAGAGCGCCAATTTCAGGGTGGATGCCTACCCTAACGACACCTTCAGCGGCACTGTCACCCAGGTGAGGAACGACCCCGTCGTAACCAACAACGTCGTCACGTACAACGTCGTCGTCATGACGAAGAACGATTCCATGAAATTAAAGCCCGGCATGTCAGCCGAGGTGAAGATAGTGGTATCCGACAGGAAGGACGTCCTCCGCGTGCCGACGGCCGCGCTGAGATTCATTCCGCCTTCCAATGCGCCGATGAGAGAGAGGCCTGACCAGCTCACGGGCTCCTCATACGTCTGGATAGAGCTCGACGGCGGCCGGATAGGGGCTGTCCCTGTAAAGCCCGGCGCGAGCGACGGCGTTTACACTGAGTTACTCGAGGGCGACGTAAAAGCGGGGCAAAAGGTCATAATCGAGGCCCTCGCGAAAGGGAAATCCGACGCCGGCTCCTCCCTCCTCCCCCAGCCCAGGAGATTCTGAGGATGAGCGGGAACGGTAACGTCATCGTCACTCGCGACATCCGCAAAACCTACCATCTCGGAGACATCGAGGTAAAGGCGCTACGCGGCGTGTCGATAGACATAGCCGAGGGCGAGTTCGTCTCGATAATGGGCGCTTCGGGCTCCGGGAAGAGCACATTCATGAACATAATAGGCTGCCTCGACAAGCCGACCGCGGGGCAGTATTTCCTCGACGGGCAGGAGGTTTCGACTCTCTCCCGCGACGAGCTCGCCGAAATCAGGAATAGAAAAATAGGATTCGTCTTTCAGAGCTTTAACCTCCTCGGGCGGACGACGGCGCTCGAAAACGTGGAGCTCCCGATGGTCTACAACGACACGCCGCAAAAAAACAGGCGGGAGAAGGCACTCGCCGCGCTGGCGATGGTTGGGCTCGGCGGCCGCGAAAAGCACCTACCCTCCCAGCTCTCGGGCGGGCAGCAGCAGAGGGTGGCCATAGCGCGGGCGATGGTGAACGACCCGAGCATAATACTCGCCGACGAGCCCACGGGAAATCTCGACACCGAAATGAGCGCCGAGATAATGGAGATATTCGTCTCTCTCAACTCCCAGGGAAAAACGATAATCACGATAACGCACGAGAGCGACATCGCCGCCTACGCGGCCCGCACGATAGTATTCAAGGACGGTAACGTCTCTGAAGAAAGGCTGAACGACAGCCGGGGATAAAAGCCGGGATGCCCGGCCGGAAGAAAGACCATGAACATCACCGCAGCGCTCAGGGTATCGTCGAGGGCGATAAGGACGAACAAGGTTCGTTCCATACTCACGACCCTCGGCATCATAATCGGCGTCGCGGCGGTCATATCGCTCGTCGCTCTGACCCAGGGCGCGAACCTGATGATAGAGCAGCAGCTGACGAGCCTCGGCGGAAAATCGCTCATAGTAAACCCAGGGAAAAGGGGCGTCGGCGTACAGGAGAGCGCCATAACCCTGACGACGGACGACGCGGAGGCAATAGGGAGACTCCCCGTAGTGACCCACGTCGCCCCGATGATCGACAACCCCGAGCAGATAGTGTGGGGCAACAGGGACTGGTTCACAATAGTCGTCGGCACCTCCCCCGAGTTCGTTTTCATAAACGACTGGTACCCCGAAACCGGCGTCTTCTTCAACAGGGAAGACGTCGCCACAGCCGAGAACGTCTGCGTCCTCGGGGCCACAGTCGTCTCTAACCTTTTCGGCTTCAGGGACCCTGTCGGCAAGACGGTCAGGATCGGAAAGAACTCGTTCAAGGTCATAGGCGTCATGGAATCCCTCGGCCAGACGACGGGCGGGCGCGACCAGGACGACGTCGTGATAATACCGTACACGACGTTTCAGAAGAGGATACTCGGCACGAACAGCCTCGAAACCATATCGGTGTCCGTGAAAGCCCCTGGCGACATACCGCTAGCCGAATCGCAGATAACGTCGCTGCTCAGGGAGAGGCAGAACCTCCGGCCCGAAGCCGAAGACAACTTTTATCTGAGGTCACAGTTCGGGATCATACAGAGGATATTCAACATATCGGAGATCATGACCGTCCTCCTAGGGAGCATAGCTTCCATATCCCTCATCGTCGGGGGTATCGGCATCATGAACATCATGCTCGTATCCGTGGGCGAGAGGACGAGGGAAATAGGGATACGAATGGCTGTCGGAGCCAAGCCCAAAGACATAATGGTCCAGTTCCTGATAGAGGCTGTCCTGCTGTCGCTCACAGGCGGCGTGATAGGGATAGCGGCCGGTATCGCGGGCTCGAAGATAGCGTCGTCCATTACGGGATGGGAGACCGTAATCTCTCCAGAGTCGGTGCTCCTGTCCTTCGGATTCGCGGCGCTTATAGGAATATTCTTCGGTATATACCCGGCAAGAAAGGCCTCTAAGCTCGACCCGATAGAGGCCCTCAGATACGAATAACCCCATGCGGCTTTGTCTGGCTGCCTCGCTTTAACAGACTCCACGACCCCGCGCCTTACCGCTTCCGGAGAGAGATCGTGACGCAGGCGGCGCTTAGTAGTAAATGCTTACAGAGCCCGCGCTCCCGACGCCCATGTCGTCTATCTCGTCGCCGTTGACGTCGAAAAGCTCTAAAACCAGAGAGCCGAATTCTGTAACTCCCTCGGGCCCGGGTATCGTCAGGTTCGCCTCGTTCGGCGATAAAAAGGGCGGCATGTTCGGCTGTCCGAAGAAGACATAAACCTGCCCGCTTCCCGGCGCGCCTACGGCTATGTCGGCGTTACTATCGAAGAATATAAGCACATTCGCCGTAACCCTGTTCCTGACTTGAGCCGAGGGTGTGAGATTCGGGAGGATCGATACGGCCGCGCCGAACCGCCCGCCCGGAATAGAGCCCGTTAGCTCGGTTTCTATCGTAATCGGCGTGCCGTTGTCGTAGGCGTCCCTCAGCACCTGCCCCGAGTAGAGAAAAACGGCCCCGGTGTCGCCGTCGGCCCCGGGAGCGCCGACCACGACGTCGGGCCTGCTATTGCTGACCTCGCCGTTCTCGTTGAACTCCCCGTCGACGTCGCCGTTTCCGGAGATGCTGAATCCGAAGCTGTCTTCCGCGCTCCCCTGTATAAGGAGCGTATCACCGAGTCCGTCCGCTAGGTCTATGCTGTTAAGATTATTCTTGCCCTTGAATATATATGCCCTTCCAAGCTCGGGAGCACCGATTCCGAACTCGTCGAAGCTGCTGGCATCCAGCCGGCCGAGAACGGCCATCGAGAACCCGAAGAATCCGCCCGCCTGCGGCCCCGTGAACACGGCGTGCGCTACGGAAGCCGCCTGGTTAACGCTGGTCTTGCTGAGGTCGGGGCCCTTGAAGACGTAAACCTTTCCCGTGGACGCGTTGTAAAAAGGAGCGGCGACCATTATGACGCCCTTTCCGTTCATTATCCCCGCGCCGTCCTGGAGGATGAGTCCGAAGTTGTCCCCCGGGTTTTCCCCTTCAACCTCTATATGCTCGGTGCTCCCGTCGGTGAGATTTATGACGCTAGGCAGCTCGAGGCTCCCGAAGACGACGTAAAACTTGCCCCTCCCGTTGTCGAAAGCCGGCGCCCCTATGACGAGCTCGAGTGTCCTCGGGTCGCCCTCGAAGTCCGCCGCCGTCGCCAGCGCAGCTCCGAAGTCCTGGTTCGGCGGGCCGATTATAGTGACGTCGGCGGTGGACACGTCTATAACCCCGGTTCCGTTCTGCGTAAGGTCATTCTGTCCGTAGAATATATACACGCGACCGATACACGGGTCGCCGATGGCGTAGTCGTTGAGGCTGACGTTAACCCCCTCGTCGTTCACCGTTCTGTCGCCGTTGTAGTTGCCGGCCGAAAGCCCTGTTCCGAGACAGCTCCCGGGCTCCGAGCTTACGTACCTCACGTTCTGGATACCGGTCGTTATGGACGCGACGTTAGACGGCTGCGAAGAGCTCCCGACCTCGTCGTTCGTGCGGACGGAAAAGTAGTATTCCGTCGACCCCGTGATATCGATCCTCGGCACGAGGAAGCTCTCCGGCGAGCCCGCGGGCTGGGGCTGATCGAAATCCGGCACCTGTGTGGCAATGTCGAAATTATTTCTTACGGTCTCTTCTATCTCGATAAAGGGAACGCCGTCGAGCGACGGTACGCCGAGTATCTCTTCTATCTCCTCCGTTTCGAGGTATCTCGGGAAGTATATAGTGGCCCTTCCGCTGTTGCCGTTATCGCCCGGCGCCGTCCATTGGAGCAGTCTCGCGAGCGTGTCGGAGCTGAGGTCGTCTATGGTCCCGGGATTATTCTCGTCTCCCACTGCGCACCCAACCATGAATAAAACCGCCACCAGAACCGAAGCGCGGCGCCTTCTTTTAAGTCCGGATATTAATCCCATTTAGCTTTCCCTCGACCTCGAGATTTTTTAAAGCATGAATTTTACCGAACCCCCGTATCATTTCCAACAGAAAAACTGAAGAATCGGGGATGTCGAGGGTGAAAGCCATAAACCGATCGTATATGCTTGTCCGTCACCGATAGGCCCATCCTCTGACTACTTATAATTTTAACCGAATTTGATAGGCTTAAACTCCTGTGGTAATTTCCCTTATCCAAAATTACACCACCCGGAGGACTTGAGACTTGGCTACCATATCTTCTGTCAGGGCGAGAGAGATACTGGATTCGAGGGGGAATCCGACTATTGAAGTGGACGTAAGATGCGAGGACGGGTCCTTCGGCAGGGCCGCCGTACCCTCCGGGGCGTCCACCGGCGAGCACGAAGCCGTGGAGCTCAGGGACGGGGCGAAGGACAGATACCTCGGAAAGGGCGTGCAAAAGGCTGTAACCAATGTAAATAAAAAAATCGCGCCGAAGCTCGCAGGGCTCGACGCCTCATCCCAGGGCGAGATAGACCGCCTGATGATCGAGCTCGACGGCACCCCGAACAAATCAAAGCTCGGCGCGAACGCGATACTGGGCGTTTCTCTGGCAGCCGCGCGGGCGGCGGCCGATTCGCTCGGCATCCCGCTTTACAGGTACCTGGGCGGGATATCGGCCAATACCCTGCCCGTGCCGCTCATGAACATAATCAACGGCGGCGCCCACGCCGACAACAACCTCGACTTTCAGGAATTCATGATCGTCCCCGTCGGCTTCGGCAGCTTTTCCGACGCCATAAGGGCCGGGGTCGAGGTATTCCATAACTTAAAAGCCATATTAAAGAAAAAGGGCTATTCGACATCCGTCGGAGACGAGGGCGGCTTCGCGCCTAACCTTAAATCCAACGAAGAGGGGGTCGAGTGCATATCCGAGGCCGTCTCCAAGTCCGGCTACAAGCTCGGGCGGGACGTCGCCATAGCGCTCGACGTCGCATCCAGCGAATTCCTCGAAGACGGGAAGTATAACGTCGAAGGCAAGAAGCTCGCCAAGGACAAACTCGTCGCGCTTTACGCCGAATGGATAGCGAAATACCCGATAATTTCCATCGAAGACCCGCTCGCCGAGGACGACTGGGAGGGCTGGAAGATGATAACGGACGAGCTCGGCGGGAAGGTCCAGCTCGTCGGGGACGACCTCTTCGTAACCAACACGAAGCGGCTCGAAAGGGGTATCGAGGAAGGCATCGGGAACTCCATACTCGTAAAGGTGAACCAGATAGGGTCGCTTACGGAGACGCTCGAAGCCATTCGCATGGCGGAGAAGGCCGGCTATACATACATAATATCCCACAGGTCCGGCGAAACGGAAGACTCGACGATCGCCGACATAGCAGTGGCGACAAACTCCGGGCAGATAAAGACAGGCTCGGCCTCGCGGAGCGACAGGATTGCGAAGTATAACCAGCTTCTCAGGATAGAAGAGGAGCTCGGAAAAGAGGCTGTATTCCCGGGAAGGAAGGCATTCAAGGTATAAGCGCCCAAAGGAATCCGACGCCAGACTTGATACGCCGCAATACGGAATTATCTTATATTTTATACCCGCACGGGCGTTCCGGGAGTTACGCAGGCGCGGTTTTGAAATGTATAATTATTAGTCTGTATCATCCAAGGTAGGGAAAACACATGGCAGCGAGAACACTATTTGAAAAAATCTGGGAACAGCACGTCGTCGATGAGCAGGAAGGACAGCCGACCCTCATTTATATAGACCTTCACCTGGTGCACGAAGTCACCTCTCCCCAGGCCTTCGAGGGCCTAAGGCTCTCCGGGCGCAAGGTCAGAAGGCCCGACCTCACATACGCGACAATGGACCATAATGTTCCGACGACGAACCGGGCGCTTCCCATAGAAGACCCGATTTCCGCCCAGCAGATAGACGTTCTCGTCAAGAACTGCGAAGACTTCGGCGTAACCCTCTTCGGGCTCAAAATCAACAGCGAGATGCAGGGCATAGTGCACGTCATAGGCCCCGAGCTCGGCCTCACGAAGCCGGGACTGACGATAGTCTGCGGCGACAGCCACACTTCGACCCACGGCGCATTCGGGGCGCTCGCCTTCGGCATTGGCACCAGCGAGGTCGAGCATGTCCTCGCGACCCAGTGCCTGAGGCAGACCCGCCCGAAGGAGTTCGAGGTCAGGATAGAAGGCAAGAGGGGCTACGGCGTAACGGCAAAGGACATAATCCTCAGCATCATAGGGCACATCGGCACTGCGGGCGCGACGGGCACCGTCGTCGAATACAGGGGCCGGGCCATAGAAGATCTCACGATGGAAGAGAGGATGACGATCTGCAACATGTCCATCGAGGCCGGCGCGCGCGCAGGGATGATAGCGCCAGACGAAAAAACCTTCGAATACATTAAAGGACGTAGATACGCACCGAAAGGCAGCGACTTCGACGACGCCGTCCAAAGCTGGAGAGAGCTCAGGACGGACGAAGGCGCGAGGTTCGACAAGAGCATAACGCTCGACGCCGGCCTGATGGCGCCCCAGGTAAGCTGGGGAACGAATCCCGGCATGGTTATAGATATAACCGGACGTGTTCCCGACCCGGCCGCGATGAACGACGAGAACAACAGAAAGGCGACCCTGAGCGCCCTCGAATACATGGGCCTCAAGGCCGGCACCCCTATAGAAGACATAAAGCTCGACAGGGTCTTCATAGGCTCCTGTACCAACTCCCGCATACAGGACCTCACCGAGGCCGCCAAGGTGGTAAAGGGGAAAAAGGTCGCGTCAACTGTAAAAGCGATGGTCGTGCCCGGCTCACAGCTCGTGAAGCTCCAGGCGGAGAAGCTCGGCCTCGACAAGATATTCAAGGAAGCCGGATTCGAATGGAGAGAGTCCGGGTGCAGCATGTGCCTCGGAATGAACCCGGACATTCTGGAACCCGGCGAAAGATGCGCCAGCACTTCGAACAGGAACTTCGAGGGAAGGCAGGGCAAGGGCGGGAGGACACACCTCGTAAGCCCGCAGATGGCGGCGGCCGCGGCCATAGAGGGCCGTTTCGTCGATATAAGGGACTGGGACCTCGACAGGGAGCTTTAATATAAAAATAAAGGAGCAAAAGCCATGGAGCCGCTCGTAAGGGTAGAAGGAGTAGTAGCCCCGCTCGACAGGATGAACGTCGATACGGACCAGATAATACCGAAGCAGTTCCTGAAAAGGATCGAAAGGACGGGTTTCGGCGAATTTCTTTTTTTCGACTGGAGATATCTTGAAGACGGCTCGCTCAACCTCGATTTCGAGCTCAACCAGCCGCACCTGGAGGGTTCCAGCATTCTCATCGCCGGGCACAACTTCGGAAGCGGAAGCTCCCGCGAGCACGCACCGTGGGCGCTCCGGGAATACGGCTTTAAGGTTATTATCGCGCCCTCATTCGCCGACATTTTCTACAATAACTGTTTCAAAAATTCCATTCTTCCCATTGTCCTCCCGGAGGCGGACGTAAAAAAGCTCTTCGAAAAGACAGTGGCGAAAAAGGGCTACAGGTTAAATGTCGACCTCCCGACGCAGACCATATCCGACGATGGCGGGCTCAGCATCAAGTTCGACATCGACCCCTTCAAGAAAAAAACCCTTCTCGAAGGACTCGACGACATAGCCCAAACCCTCAAGAGCGAAAACGCGATAGAGATATACGAGAAGAAGATGGCCGAAAAGAGGGCGTGGGCCATACCCTCGCAGCCTCACTGACGGCTGCGCTTACTTTCCCCGGAAGAGGAAGCTTATAACGAGCGAAAGGACTATGCTCACGATTATCGACGTCGCCAGCGGGAAGTAAAAAGACACACCGTCTTTCTTGAAGTAAAAGTCCCCCGGCAGCTTCCCTATGAACGGTAGCTTCGGCGAGAGCAGCATGAGGACGCCGACAATAGTCAGCACTATCCCCGCCACGATCACGAATTTAGCCAAGCCCTGAATTTCCATTTAGATCGCCCGGCCTCCCGGCCGCATATAAATTATATACTGTCAGCCCGGGAACCCTGAAATGGAGCCGCATGCGGCACATCCGAATACCCGAAACCCCTGCTATTTTTAGACAAATGAAAATAAGCTTGTAGAATATAAACATTTGGCATAAAATTTGAATGGGGTTAAAGATTTTTAACAATCCGGGTCAAGCATGAGCACTAATCTAAGCCAGACTACGTCGCAAAGACAGGTCCTCCAGCAGCGCCTGATTCTAACTCAGGAGCTTCAGCTTTTTCTGAAGCTCATACAGATGACGACGCTCGAATTAAAGGACTACCTCGAAGAGCAGCTCATAGAAAACCCCACCCTCGAAGAAAACGAGGAGCCGCCGGACAAATCGGAAAGCTCGTCGTCGGAAGAGGAATTCGATCTCGGGAGCCTCGGCGCCGAGAGGCTTCTCGGCGGCGGGGACGACGACATGCCGCATTACTCGTCGAGGGAGCTCGACGCGGGCGGCGAGGACGAGCAGCCCTGGGAAAGCAGGGTCACGTCGGCCGATTCCCTTAACGATCACCTCAAATGGCAGCTCGAAGTATCCGACCTCACCCCCATGGAAAAGGAGATAGCATCCGTCATCATCGGCAACACGAACGAGGACGGATACCTCGAAATAGACATAGACGAAATACTCGAGCTCTATCTCCAGGAGCACGGTGCTCTCTCGGCGGCGCCGGCCGACAACGGAAACGGCGCGGGGGAAGCGGCTCATGCCGCGCTCGACGAAGGAGAGCTCAGGCGGGAGATAGAGGAAATCCTGGTCATAGTACAGACGACGTTCGACCCGACCGGAACCTGCGCCCGCAGCCTTAAGGAAAGCCTCAGGATTCAGGCCCTCGACCTCGGATATAAAGAAGACGGGCTCGAAGTCAGGATTATAGACGGCTACCTCGAAGAGCTCGAAAATACGGACATCCCGAAAATGGCCGGAGAGCTCGGATGCACGCCGGCGGAAGTGAAGGATGCGCTGTCGGTCATATCGTCGCTCGAGCCCAGGCCGGGCAGGCCCTTCTACAAGAAGGACACCGAAAAGTACATCGTCCCCGATTTTTACGTGTACAAGATAGGGAACGAGCTTCAGGTTCAGCTCAACAGGGATTTCCCGAAGGTCAGGATAAGCAGCTACTACAGGTCGCTTCTAAAGAAGGAAAAGAGCCTTCCCCCCGAAGCGAAGCAGTTCATAAAGGAAAAGATAGAAGCCGCCCAGAGGATAATGAAATGCCTCGACGAAAGGGAGGCCGCGGTCAAGAAAATAATCTCGAAGATAGTAGACGTGCAGAGGGATTTCTTCGAGCACGGAAAGGATTACATAAAGCCGCTCATACTGAAAGACGTCGCGCAGTCGGTCGGCGTGCACGAGTCTACGGTGAGCCGTATCACAAGCAGGCGCTACATACAGACCCCCCAGGGGACTATAGAGCTCAAGTCCCTCTTCTCGAGAAAGATCGAGACTTCTCACGGCAAGGAGGTTTCGTTCGAAAGGGTAAAATCCATGATAAGGGAGATAGTCGCCGAGGAGCTTCCCGACAGCCCCTATTCCGACGAGGACATCTCCAGAATCCTCGAGAGGAAAAATGTAAAAGTCGCCAGGAGAACTGTTGCAAAGTACAGAAAAGCACTTAAAATACCTTCATCTTCAGCGAGAGCGGGAGCGGGAAAAAAGCGAGATGAAAGTAACGGTAACTACTAGGCACTTGGCCGACAACCTGAACCCTGAAAAGCTCAAATCTTACGCCCTTAAAAAATCCAGAAGAATCGAAAAGTACCTCAAATCCGACGAAGGATCGACGGTGAAGTTCGTTCTCTGGACAGAAAAGTTCAGGGACAACGCCGAGATCACGATCAATAGCAAAGTCCTTAAGACGACGAGCACGTTCGAAACGACGGACATGGTCGCGGCTATAGACAGCTCCATCGATACGATAATAGCAAAGCTGAAAAAAGAAACCGGCAAGAAGATAACGGCCAAGAGAAGGGGTTCGGCCAAATCCAAAGACGGCGCGCCGGGCGAATCCTCCGAGCGGAGCCCGGCCGATATATCAGCCGTGAAGGTGCGAAAGCTGCCGCGAAAGCTTATGACTGTCGAAGAGGCCCTCCTCCAGCTGAGCGCGTCGGGGGAAAGCGCTGTCGCCTTCCGGAACAGCGCGACAAGCGAGATGAACGTGCTCTACGTAGAGACCGGCGGGCAGATCACACTCGTCGAGCCCTGAGGCGGTCGGCGGCGCCATGAAGCTATCAGACGTCCTGGAAAAAAAAGCGATAATACCAGACCTCAAGTCGAAGTCGAAGCCCGAGGTAATAAGCGAGCTCGCGAAGACTATATCGGAGGTCTATCCGAACATCAACGACGAGAGGCTCGTCGAGGTGCTCATGGAGCGGGAGAGGCTCTGCAGCACGGCGGTCGATTCGGGAGTGGCCATACCACACGCCAAGCTGAGCGGCCTCGCGAGCACGATAGCCGCCTTCGGAAGGAGCGCCGAGGGAATAGATTTCGATTCCCTCGACACGAGGCCCACACACCTTTTCATAGCGCTCATAGCGCCGGAAAACTCGGCGGGCACGCACATACAGCTCCTCGCCCGCATCTCCAAGATATTCCGTAACGCGGATCTCAGGTCGAGGCTGATGAAATCCGAGAGCCGGGACGAAATATACGAGATGATAATCCTGGAAGATGCCAAACTCTGATACCGGAAAACCTCTACGCGTCGAAGAGCTCCTTGGGAGCTGGGGTGAAGAGCTCGAGATAGAGCTCCTCGCCGGCGAAAAGGGCCTCGCGCGCGGTATCACGTCCGACAGGATACAAAAGCCGGGGCTGAAGCTCCTCGACCCGCAGCTCAAGCTCGACAAGGGCACCATCCAGATACTGGGGAAGACCGAGGTCGCCTACTTCGAGAGGCTGAGGGCGGCGGAAAAAAAGAGCGTCACGGAAAGCCTCATGTCGCAGGATGTGCCGTGTTTCATAATCACCCGCGACCTCACGCCCGATAAAAGGCTGCTCGAGGCGTGCGAGAAAAACCGCATTCCCCTATTCTCGACTAAGCTCTATACCGGGAAGCTCATCTCGATGCTCCAGGACATACTCGAAGTCCGTCTCGCGCCCTTCGCGACGGCCCACGGGGTGCTCCTCGACGTGCACAGGCTCGGGGTTCTCCTCCTCGGGAAAAGCGGAATAGGCAAAAGCGAATGCGCCCTTGACTTAATACTAAGAGGTTCTAAACTGATTTCAGACGATATAGTCGAGATAAGAAAAGTCGGGCCGGAGCGTCTTGTTGGAAACGGGCCCGAGCGCATCAAGCACCTCATGGAGATCAGGGGTGTGGGTATAATTAATATAAAGGACCTGTTTGGAACGACCTCGGTGATGGAGAGAAGAGAGATCGACATGGTTATTGAGCTCGTTCAGTGGAACCCCGAAACCGAATATGACAGGCTCGGAATTGAAACGGGTGCCTATAACATACTCGGAATCGATCTCCCCCATCTCGTCATTCCCGTGAGCCCGGGCAGGAACACGGCCACTATAATAGAAGTCGCGGCTAGGAATCAATTATTAAAGCAGAGCGGAGGCCGCCCTGTTAAATTGTTCGATAACTGACGCCCGCGGCCGACTTTTTACTACAAGGCATTCGAATGACAAGTCTCGTTATAATAAGCGGGCTTTCGGGCTCCGGTAAGAGTACGGCTATGAACGTCCTCGAAGACCTTGGCTACTACTGCCTCGATAACCTCCCCCTCGCCCTTTTGCCGAAATTCATCGAGCTCTGCGAGAGCTCCCAGGGAGAGATAAACAAGGTAGCGCTGGCGGTCGACGTGAGAGAAGGCCTCTTTTTCGGCAACGCGCCCGGGCAAATAAGGGAGCTCAGGGAAAAGGGACATCCTGTGGAGATAATTTTCCTCGATTCCGCGGACGCCGTACTTCATAAGAGATATAAGGAAACCCGCCGGAGGCACCCACTTTCAGTAAACGGCAGCATAGCCGAGGGCATAGCGAGGGAAAGGGAGATGCTCGGCGATTTAAAGAACCTGGCCGACTTCACGATAGACACCTCCGACTTCAACGTGCACGAGTTAAAGGAGGTTATAAAAGGGAGATACGACAAATCAGGCTCGAACAAGCTACAGATAAACATTTTGTCTTTCGGGTACAAACACGGCTATCCTTATGACGCGGATATGATCTTCGACGTGAGGTTTTTGCCGAATCCCTTTTTCATAGAAGAGCTGAAAGACCTGACGGGGCTCGACGATAAAGTGAGGGATTTTGTCCTGAGCAAGCCGGATACAAAGGAATACATGAAAAAGCTGATCGACTTCCTCGAGTTTCTCATCCCGAAATACGAGAAGGAAGGCAAGGCCTACCTCACGATAGCGCTCGGATGCACGGGAGGGAAGCACAGGTCGGTAGCGCTCGCGAGCGAGCTGTCTCGACATTTCAAACACCTGTCGCCGGTCACGAGGCACAGGGACATCACAAAGAACTAAGGAGCGCGGTATGGTCGGTATCGTTGTAGTAACGCATGGAGAGCTCGCAAAGGAATTGATATCAGCCGTGAACTTTGTCCTCTCGTCGAACCCCTCGGTGAAAATGGAAGGGGTCTGTCTCGATCCCGACAGGGAGTTCGAAAGCTTCAAGCAGGATATAAAAAGCGCCATAAAGAAGGTTAAGAGCAACGACGGAATCCTCCTCGTGACAGACATGTTCGGCGGCACGCCGTCCAACATCAGCCTCACATTCCTCGACGAGAACAATATAGAAGTGATTTCCGGGGTCAACCTCCCGATGCTTCTCAAGCTCGCCACGCTTTCCGACAAAGTAACCCTCATGGAAGCCGTAAAAATCGCGGAGGCGGCGGGGAGGGACAACATCATCGTCGCGAGCAAGCTTTTAAAGAACAGAAACCAGTAACCGTCCGGATTTGAAAAAACTTCCCTGTGATATATAATTTATTAAGGTTACCAATAACTTACGGGGCCGGGATTTGGCAATGAAAAAAGAAGAGATAGATAAAATAATAGAATCCTGGAAAAGCTACCTGCTGCAGGGTCAGCTCGAAGGATACGAGCTCGAAATAGACAAGAGCGTTCCCATGGAATTCGCGGCCATAGCCCTTCACATGGACGCACAGACTGTAAGGGCTGCAGGGCAGGTCGAGGAGTTCTACGAGGGCTACAGGCAGGCGGCGGTGGACATCCTCAATCTCATGGGGGTCGAGATAGCGCAGGACGACTACCACAAAGTGATCTCGCTCTTCAGGAAGGAATCCGGGGACGACAAGCAGGAAGAGCTCAAGAAGCACATATGGGGCTGACGGGCCGAGAATTCAGGCGCGACCATCAGGCCGAACCCTCCAGGGGAACACCCGAATACGAATGAAACTGGCCGACCTCTTCGACTGCCTCCTTCTCGACCTCGACGGGGTCGTATACATAGGCGGCTCCCCTACCCCCGGCGCCGGCGAAACGATAAAGAAGCTCCGTGACGAAGGGAAAACGGTAGTATTCGTCACCAACGACCCCAAGCGTACTGCCGCCGGATATTCCGAGAAGCTCCGCGAGCTCGGCGTCGAAACGGCGCCCGAAGACGTCATAACGTCCGGGATGGCGCTCGCCCATCATATAAAATCGACTCACGGCGACGTCGACGGCCTCAAGGCGTACGTCGTCGGCAGTAGATCGCTGAAAGAGGAGATCGGCCTGACAGGCCTCTCGGTCGTGGAAGGAGAGGAAGCGAAGCGCGCGGATTTCGTCATAGTCGGCGGGCACCCGGATTTCCATTATGACGAAATGAAGATCGCTACCCTGGCGATAAGGAACGGCGCGCATTTTTTCGCGACGAACAGAGACCCTTTCTACCCGAGCCCGGAAGGGCTCATCCCGGCGACTGGTGCGATACTCGCGTGCATAGAGGTAGCTTCAGGAAAAACCGCGGTCACAGTCGGCAAGCCCGAGTCGATAATGTTCGAGGTCGCGCTCGCCGAGCACCTTCACAGGGACAAGAAACGGCTCGTCATGATAGGCGACAGGCTCGATACAGACATCACGGGCGGCAGAAAGGCGGGCATAGTAACGATCCTTACGCTCACCGGCTCGACAAAAAGAGAGGACATCGAATCCTCCGACATTAAACCCGATTACGTGATAAACGACCTCAGGGACCTCTACGCCGAGGTCCCCGGGTCTTGAATTCGAAATGCCCAGGGTAAAAATAAATTCCATAAGCCTCAATTACGAGCTCTCGGGCTCGGGGCCCGTAGTAGTGTTCATAAACGGGCTCACGATGGACCTCAACGGGTGGCTCCTCCAGGTGGCCGACTTCGCCAAACGCTATACGCTCTTAAGGTACGACTGCAGGGGGCAGGGGGCTTCCGACAAGCCCGACGGGCCCTATTCCCAGGAAATGCACGCCGAGGACCTCTCGAAGCTGATGGACGTTCTCGGAGTCAGGAAGGCGCACGTCATCGGCCTCTCGAACGGCGGTATGATAGCCCAGCACTTCGCGCTCCTTTATCCCGAAAAGCTGGGCGCGCTGGTGCTGACCGACACCTCTTCCCATGTAAAGCCGCTCCTCCGGCTCACGATCGAGTCGTGGATCAAGGCGGCCGAGGCGGGCGGAAGCGGGCTCAGGTACGACGTCGCCCTCCCCTATCTCTTCTCGGAATCGTACACGGAAAGGAACTTCGAAAGGTTACTCGCCCTGAAGGAGATCAACATCGTCAACAACCCCGTGAGAACCCTCGTAAACCTCTCGCGGGCGAGCGCGGCCCACGACCTCGGAGACAAGGTCTCGGGCATAAAGGCCCCGACCCTCATCGTAAGCGGAGAGGAGGATATCCTCATCCCGGTCAAATACGCGAGGGACCTCCGTGAAAAAATAGCGGGCTCGACTCTCGTCGTGCTCAAGAACTGCGGGCACGCCCCGCCTATCGAGAAGCCGGACGAGTTTAACGAGATAGCGCTCGAGTTCCTCAAAAGGCACGACAGCCTCCTCAAGCGGAAGTAACCCTCCCTGGAAAGAGCTCATTTCCGGGACGTGGTCCTGCTTTTCATCGGACGCTTTCACATCTGGTAAAATATTAATTAACGCCTTGAGACCCTGTACATTTTTTACATTCAAAAGAGCCTGAGCTGAATGAGCCTGCGCACAAAACGGAGATTTATAAGGTTCATGAGCTCGCCGAACAATAAGGCCATACTCTGGATGGTCCTCGGGGGCTTCGACTTCGCGACAATGGCCGCGCTGATACACGCGCTCGGGAAGGAGTGCGACTGGCTCATACTCGCGTTCCTCCGGATGTTCCTCTCGTTCGTCTTCTCGCTCGTCCTCGCCGTGCGCGCGGGGCTCGCGCCGATAGTGCTCGACGTGCCGCTCCTGTGGCTAAGGAGCTTCATCGGCTGCTCTGCGATGGTGGCGACGTTCTACGCCCTCACGCGGCTCCCCATTTCCGACGTCGCCGTCATAACGGAGACAAAGCCCATATGGGTCGCGCTCCTCGCCGGCTATCTACTTGGTGAGGCCGCGGGAAAGAGGATTTGGGTTTCGATAATCATGGGTATGACGGGCGTCATTCTCGTAGAGCACGCACACATCGGGAACGGCAGCATCGCCGGGCTCGCCGCTCTTTACGGCGCGCTCGCCGGCGCGGTCGTGATGATAATCCTAAGGAAGCTCCGGGGGCTCGATCCGCGCGTCATCGTAACGCACTTCGCGGGGACGGCGTCGCTCACATGCCTCGTCCTCATTTTCGCATTGGGTAAGGAGTTCGACCTTTCGTTTCTCTCGGAGACGAAAAACATCCTTATGCTCGCGGGCGTCGGCCTCTTCGGCACTGTCGGACAGCTGGCTATGACCAAGGCGTTCGCCATGGGCGAGGCGCCGGGCGTCTCGGCTGCGGGATTCGTGAAGGTCGGGTTTTCGGCCGGATACGATCTTCTCGTATTCCGCTACGCTATAGAGCTCGTAACCCTCCTCGGAATAACCCTGATCTTGGGCTCGACAGCCTGGCTCATCAAGCCTTCCGCCCGGCCCCGGAAGGCTGTAGAGGAAGTAAAGAAGGAAGAGATAAGAGGAGTTGAGACAGGCTAGAGGGGGCTTCTATTTGGCGGCGTCCGACCGCCAGACGAACTCGCCCTTCTTGTCGATGTAGGCCCACTCGCCGTTTCCAAGCTCGACGATTGAAAGCCCCCCCGAAAAGCTCACCGCGGTCTGGAACCTGGGCTCTATGACGACCTCTCCCCGCTTGTTCACGAACCCCCACGCGGGCCCCACCCTGATGCTCGCGTAGCCCTCGGAGAAATCCCCCACCTGGTCGTATTCTATGGGCACGATAATGAGCCCGCTCTTGTTTATGAAGCCCTGCTTCCCCCTTCTCGTAACGGCCGCGGCGTCTTCCTTGAAGTGCCTCGCACCCTCGAAGTCGGTCTTCAGCTTCACCTCGCCGAACCTGTCAATGTAGACGTATTTCCCGCCGGACGAGACGCACGCGAGGCCCTCCGAGAATCCCTCGGCCCAGTCGTATTTGGGCTTTATGAACGTGTCGCCGCTCTTTTTTATGAAGCCCCCCTTTTCGTCTTCAACGATGAGCGCGAGCCCGTCCGAAAAGCTGAACGCCCTCTCGTAGCGCGGCTCTATCTTCATCCGGCCTGACTTGTCTATGTATCCCCACCTGCCATTTATCTTGACGCTCGCAAGCCCCTCCGAAAAAGGCTCGGCCTTTTCGAACTCGGGCTCGGCGATCATCTTCCCGACCTTATCTATGTAGCCGTAGCGGCCGTCGATTTTAACGTGCGCGAAGCCCTCGGAAAACTTGTGGGCCTCCTCGAACTGGGGGGTTATCACCATTATGTCGAACTCGTTTATGTAGCCCCACTTGCCGTCTTTCTTCACGAGCGCCCTGCCCTCCGAAAAATCCACCGCGCCCTCGTATTTATAGGGGATGACGAGATCGCCTTTATGGTCTATGAAGCCCCATTCGAAATCCCGCTCGACCGGGAACAGAGCCCCGCTACCGGAAGCGCCCGTATAGTCGGCGGACTTCTGTGAGGCACAGGATTGGAAGACGAAAAGCAGGATAAGCGAGGAAATAAGGATAAAGCTTTTCATGTCGATCGTGGCGGCTGAATCCGGCTTCTTCCCGGCCGGAGCGCTGAAGGCGTAAATTCAATGGAACAGGCTAATCGCCTTTCATCCCCCCGGTAAGCGCAGTCAGCCTGCGTCATTATGCGGTACGGCACCCAGCGGGCAGCCTCCGCTTCGATAGCTCCTCCGGCGTCGTAATCTTTATTGTGATGGTCCGGAAAACGTCACAGTTATTCCAACACGTCAGGTGAAAAAAGTCAAGGCTTGGGAGCGCTTCCGAAGAGTTTCCCATCCCGGTTCGAGGTTTTATCGCGCGCCTTTCGTAAGTCTGGACAATACTTTTCGGGGGTTTTTCCGGGAGTGAGGATTGGGTATAGTTGATTCTGACCCGTAAAGGTAAAATACGTAGATAACAAGGTTCAAAGGGGGGATGAAATGCGAAAGGTTCAGGAGCTGAAGGCTTCTCAGGTTTACCGCGTCTGTGATTTGAGCTCCCAAAATGTTGGCTCCACAGACGACCTCAGGCCCTGCGAAGACTTCATAGGTCAGAGAAGGGCCGTCGACGCGATAACGTTCGGGCTCGGCATGGAGTACGGCGAATATAACATCTATCTCGCCGGGCCGACGGGCGTCGGAAAATCCACCACCATTGAAACCATACTGGCCAGGGTTGCGAAGGACAGGCCGACCCCCGGGGACTGGTGCTACGTCTATAACTTCCAGGACCCGAACGAGCCCAAGGCCATAGAGCTCCCGACGGGAAGAGGAAAGCTCTTTAAAAAGGACATGGATGAATTTCTCCAGGTACTTAAAACGGATATACCGAGGGCGTTCGAGAGCAAGGAATTCGAAGAGCAGCGGCAGAACATAATGAACGAGTTCCAGAGGAAGAAGAACAACCTCTTCGAAGAGCTCCAGAAGCAGGGCGCCGAAAACCAGATACAGATACAGTTCTCCCCGACGGGCATAATCACGATTCCGCTCGTAGAGGGAAAGCCCGTAACCCAGGACGGCTACAACACCCTCGACGACGCGACCAAGCAGTCGATACAGGAAAAAAAGGAAAAGATAGACAACCTCGTCGCCGACGCTCTCAAGACGTCTAGGAAGATCGAGAACGACGCCGGCGAGAGACTGAAAGAGCTCGAAAAGAGGGTCGCCCTCTTCTCGGTCGGTCAGATAATCGAAACTCTCAGGGAAAAGTACACGGCCTTTCCAAAGGTCATCGATTATCTCGACCAGATGCAAAAACACATACTCGAAAACATAGACATTTTCCTTCCAGAAAAAAACATGCAGCAGGCGGGGATGCCCTTCATGATGAGGGGCCCCCAGCAGCAGACGCCGCAGTTCACGGAATACAAGGTAAACGTCATAATAGACAACTCTCTCACGGAAGGCGCGCCGGTGATATTCGAGACGAACCCGACTTATACGAACCTCTTCGGCTCCATAGAAAAAGAGGTGAGGTTCGGCGCCCTGTTTACGGATTTTTCCATGATACGCGCTGGCTCGCTGGCAAAGGCCAACGGGGGCTACATTGTCCTCGAAATACTAGACATGTTCAAGTTCCCGTTCGTCTGGGACGCGCTTAAAAAAGCGATAGAAAATGAGGAGCTTCGCATAGAAGACGTCTACCAGCAATACGGATTCTCAGGCCCGGTAGGCATAAGGCCCGAGCCCATCAAGCTCGACGTCAAGGTAATACTCGCGGGGAATTCCTACATATACCAGATGCTCTACTCCTACGACGAGGATTTCAGAAAGCTCTTCAAGGTAAAGGCCGATTTCGATTCCGTCGTCGACAGGAACGACGAAACGCTCTCGCAGTACGCGTGCTTCATAAGAACGATCTGCGACAGGGACAGGCTGAAGTCCTTCGACAGGGGCGGCATCGAGCGCGTGATCGAGTATTCGTCGAGGCTCTCCGGGGACCAGAACAAGCTCTCGGTGCAGCTCGGCTCCATAACGAAGATTCTGAAAGAGGCCGACTACTGGTCGAGGCTCGAAAGCGGCGAAGGCTTCACGCGCCGCGAGCACGTCGAGAAAGCCATAGAAGAAAAGATATACAGGTCCAACATGGTCGAGGAGAAGATCCAGGAGTCTATAGCCAAGGGCGTCATCATGGTCGACACCGAGGGCATGGTGACGGGGCAGATTAACGGCCTCGCCGTCTACAACATGGGCGACTACGCCTTCGGAAAGCCGTCCCGCATCACGTGCGAGACGTATATGGGCACGGAGGGCCTCGTCAACATCGAGCGCCGGGCCCGCATGAGCGGCAACATACACGACAAGGGCGTCCTGATCCTCAGCGGATATATCGGCTCGAATTACGCACAGAAGGTGCCCCTCAGCCTCTCGGCGAGCATCGGGTTCGAGCAGACGTACGAGATGATAGACGGCGACAGCGCCTCGGCCGCCGAGCTCATCGTCCTCTTTTCGAGCCTCTCGGGTGTACCCGTAAAGCAGAGCCTCGCGATAACGGGCTCCGTCAACCAGAAGGGCCAGATACAGCCAATAGGCGGCGTCAACGAAAAGATCGAGGGGTTCTTCGAGGTGTGTAAGGCCAAGGGGCTCACCGGCGAGCAGGGCGTCGTCATACCGTTTCAGAACGTAAAGAACCTTATGCTCAAAAAGAGCGTCGTCGAAGCCGTAAAGGCCGGGAAGTTCCACATATATCCCGTCGAGACAATCGAGCAGGCGACGGAAACGATGACGGGCAAGGAAGCGGGCAAGCGCGGCGACAGCGGAAAGTTCAAGAGGGGAACCATCAACTACCTCGTCGACAAGAAGCTCAGGGAATTCGCCGAGGACTACAGAAAGTTCGGAAGGCAGCAGCCATCGAGAAAGGCCGCCTCTGAGAACTCGGAAAAATAGCGCGGGTTATCTCGAAGGGAGCGTCAGGCGCTTCTTCGAGAATCCGAAGAGGCTCACGAACCCGGCAAACGAGGCGTCGCTCAGCTCCTTTAAGCGCGAGATGTGGACGGGGGTGTCCGTTCTTATCCTGTCGGGGTCTATCGTTCCGGATTCCTCTATCTCTTTACGGTTCTCCGGGATGCCGAGCCACCTATCGACCATCCTCTCGTCCACTTCCATGTGGAACTGAAACCCGTAAACATTATCGCCGTACCTGAACGCCTGGTTCTCGCACCGCTCGGACGAAGCCAGGAGGGCCGCTCCCTCCGGTATGTCGAATGTATCCCCGTGCCACTGGAAGATCTTCTCCGTTTCGGAGAAATGCGAAAGGAGCGGGTCGGCCGAGCCCTTTTTGTTAGGGGCGACGTCGTACCAGCCGATTTCCTTTTCGCGGTTTTTTCTGACCCTCGCGCCGAGCGTTTTCGCGATAAGCTGCGACCCGAGACATATCCCGAGGACAGGCATGTCCGACTCTATCGCCTTTTCTATGATCCGGATTTCCGTTTTAAGGAAGGGATACCTGTCCGTCTCGTCGACGTTCATCGGCCCACCGAGAACTATGAGCCCGTCGTACCCGGCGAGCGTGGGAATGTAATCGGGATACCGCTCGAAGTTGACGTACTTGATCCTGAAGCCGGATCCTTTCAATAGCGGGTCCAGCGTACCGAGTATTTCGTGCGCCACGTGCTGAAATACGAGAAGCTTCGGCATAGGATTAAAAATTCCCTTAAGGATTTCGAATGCAGGATTAAAGTATTCTAGATTTTACCCGGTAATCGGTTCCTGTATAAAGAGGACGGAGATAAAATATGGCCGGACTTCCGGAAACGGCTAAAGCTTTATCTTTCCGGATATTATCTCCCCGAACATTTTCCAGTCGCCCATGAGGCTCCAGAGCGGGTGAGTGAAAGTCGCTGGCCTGTTCTTCTCGATGAAGAAATGGCCGATCCACGCAAAACCGTAACCGAATACCGGCGCGAGGATGAGAAAGAGCCATTCGCGGGAGACGAGGGCGTAAACCACCGTGGCTATAACGAGCAAGCATCCGGCGAAATGAAGCCGCCTGTTGAGAGGCTCCAAGTGCTCGCTCAGGTAGAAGGGATAGAACTCGGCGAAGCTGCCGAACGCTTTATCATTACCGGGATCGTGACCACCGCTTCGATTACCGTCGGTCATGTTACATCACCGCCCGTTAGGTGTATATGAGCGATAATATCACAGGCGCGCTTCTTTTCGCAAGCGTGAGCGGTATGGCCGGAATCTATGGAACGACCCGGGGCGGTCGAGACCCCGGGCGTAAGGTTACAGTACTGCTTTGGGATTACTCGCCTTTAAGGTACTTTACGACGTCGTCCTGTATGGACTCGTCCACGAGCTTTTTCCAGTCGTCGTTCCCTTCGGCGATGGAGTTTCTGACCTTTGTAGCGGATATGAAGCCAATGTCTTCCGGCGGGGTGAACTCGTTCATCTCGTAGCCGACTCCCCTGCCCCAGTTAACGGATTCGATGTCGGGGATTATCATAACCACTACGTCGTCGCCCTTGCTCTTGTGGTACTTCTCGATCATGCTGACGGTCTGCTCCGTCGTGAAGGGGTTCTGCGGGTCTGGCGGGATGTCCCTTACCATTACCAGGCAGGGAACGCCCTGGTCGAGCTTCTGCTGGACAAGGCTGACATGCCCCATGTGATACGGCTGATATCTGCCTATGAAGATGGCTCTCCTGCTCTTGGAGGGCTTTATCTCCTGGTTGCCGTGATTTACAAACTTCCACTCGCTCATTAGAGTCTCCTCTGTTGGCCCAATGTTGGCCCAGAATTTTTAGATGTTTGCCGGGTTCGAATAAGGCGTGGTAAACGGAACTTCAGTATACATGCCGGGCGCTATTTTTCAATTTTGCTTCCGGGCGGCCTTCCCGGAGATGAGACCCGCGACGGCGAGACCGAGCTTTCTGTTGGCCTCTCCATCGAGATGCACCCCGTCGGCCCTGCTCGGCTTCACGATCTTCCCCGCGTCGAGGAACTTGCACCCGAGGATCCCAGCAATCTTTTCCAGCTCGACCCCGAGCTTCTTCGATTCGGCCTGCCTTCCGTTGAAAAAGAGCCCCATGTAAGGCGAAAGCACGCCGAGATGCGGCGGGGCCAGGAGAACCACCTCCGGCGCGCCGGCGCCGGGGCCGCACATGCTCCGGAGGGCTGTCCAGGCGAGCGACATGCACGATGCCGCTATGTCCGAAGCGGAGAAATTAAACCTCGTCCAGAAATCGTTCGTCCCCAGCATCAGGACGAATATGTCTATCGGGGAGTGCGTTTCGAGAACCATCGGAAGGGCCGCCTTCCCGTTCCTGTCGGCGAGGTACGGGCTGTCCCAGCAGGTCGTCCTGCCCGGGAGCCCCTCGTCGATCACACGGTACCCGGGCCCGAGCTCCGACTGCAGGATGCCCGTCCAGCGCTCATCGTACGCGTACCTCGTTCCGTCGTCGGGCTTAACGCCCCATGTGATCGAATCTCCGTAGCACAAAACGGTTTTCATGAACAATCCTCCGCTAGAGGGTTTTCTCAAATATAACCCCTCCCGCCGCGGCGTGACAATAAGGAGCTCAACTTTTACTGCTCCTGTTCATACCGCCAGCGGCCGAGGAGCGTCCTCTTTTCGAGAGACCTCGCGAGCCGCGACAAAAACTCCTCCCTCGAAACCTCCCTTCCGCCGAGGCTCTTCATGTGGGTGTTCGGGACCTGTGAATCGATGAAATCGAAATCGTTCGCCAGGAGGAATTTTTCGAGATGATAAAGGGCCACTTTAGACGCATCCCTGACCTTGTGAAACATCGACTCCCCGAAAAATACTCCCCCGAGGGAAATGCCGTAGAGCCCGCCGACAAGCTCGCCGTCCGCGTAGGTTTCGACAGAGTGCGCGTAGCCGCTCTGGTGAAGGTCGGCGTAGGCGCGGAGCATTTCTCCCGTTATCCAGGTCCCCGTCTGCCCTTTACGGTCCGTCCCGGCGCAGAGGCGCATGACCTCTTCGAAGGCCGTATCGAACCTCACCTCGAACGCCCCCGACCTTATGGTTTTCATAAGCCTCTTCGATGCATGCACATTGCCGAGCTCTACTATGAGGCGCGGGTCGGGCGAGAACCACATTATAGGATAGCCTTCCGAGTACCATGGGAAAATGCCGCTCCGGTAGGCGAGGAGTAGACGCTCCCTCGAGAGGTCGCCCCCCACAGCGAGAAGGCCGTTCTCCTCGGCCAGGTTCGGATGCGGAAACAAAAGCGAGCTGTCCAGGAGATAAACAGGCATCAGGGGAATATTATACTAATCAGGGATTCAGGAAAGCGAAGATGTAAAACCAGAGCGGGTTCTACCTTCAGGAGTCGGAATGTCCGAGGTCCATGCCCGGGGCGACGCGGTCCCTGACGAGCTGCTTAAGCTCCTTTATGTCGGGAAAGCGTCCCCTCTCCTTCCTCGACCACACAAGCTCGCCCGAAACCCTGACCTCGAACACGCCGCCCGTTCCGGGAACGAGAGCGACCTCTCCCAGCTCCTCGCTGAACGTCGTCAAAAGCTCCTGCGCCATCCAGGAAGCGCGCAGGAGCCACCGGCACTGCCGGCAGTACTTTATCTCGACCCTGTTTTGACTTTTCGTCTCCGTCATTAAAATAGTCCGAAAGGTATTTTATCAGCCGTCGACGCGGCAGTCCACATACGGAGCGGGCATTGTTGCTATCGGCGGGTAATGTATGATAGATTAGCAGTATCCCTACTTAAAGGAGGCTAACGATGCTTAAAGAATTCAGGGAATTCGCAGTAAAAGGTAACGTCGTCGATATGGCCGTCGGTATCATCATCGGCGCCGCCTTCGGCACGATAGTGCAGTCCCTCGTAAACGACGTCATAATGCCTCCGATAGGACTCATGCTGGGAAATGTCGACTTCACGAACCTCTTCTTCGTGCTTAAGGAAGGCACGCCCCCCGGCCCCTACGCGGCCCTCGCCGACGCCAAAACGGCCGGAGCGGTATCGATAAATTACGGGGCGTTCATCAACACTGTCATAAGCTTCGTGATAGTAGCCTTCGCCGTGTTCCTGCTCGTAAAGAACATAAACCGTCTGAAGAGAGAAACGCCTCCCCCGCCCCCGGCAGAGCCGCCCAATGAGGAAAAGCTCCTGACGGAGATAAGGGACATACTCAAGAACAAGTAACAGGGGAAGCGTGCTGCCGGAAGCCGCGGCCTACTTATTCGGGAGGCCCGGCATTACTTCGCTCGCACCATTAGCGGCGGTCGGAGGCGGCGGTGCGCCGTCCGAATTTTCCTTCTCTTTCTCGCCCTTGTTCATGGGCTTTAGTATGGTTGCGGGAATGTTCAAGGTCTGCTTCACGAGCCCGAGAAGCCCGAATCTTATAGCCGACGGCGACATAGACGATACAGTGGGATTCGACAGGTCCCCGGTTACCTTTATCGGTATCGAAACGGCGCTGCTCCCAAGTATGTAATTTATGAGCGGTATCTTCTCTATAACAGAATCCACGGCCATAACCGGTATGACCACGAACTCGATGTCGAGCTTATTGTTCACGAGGTCGACGAACCCCTCCGCCAGAACCTTCATCGACGGGCCCTCCATAACGGCCTCCGTTATGTTCACCTTGCCCTCGTTCACGTCGGCCCTGGCCGTGAGCTTGTCGTACCTGAACCCCTCCTTGCCGAAATCGGGCCCCTTTCCCCTGAACAGGTCGCCGAAGTTGAGCATGGCGAAGAACCTCGCGAGGCTTCCGTACTTCTCCACCCAGCCGTCGGTCGAGGTTAACTCGATATTGCCGTGAAGCGTATTGAATAGATTCCCTTCGCCGCCGCCCGATGTGAGAACGGCGTTTAAATTGAGATCTCCCGTGATAATGCCGGCCTTGTCGAGAAGGCATTTTATGACGACTTCGAGGCTTTCGTCGTTCGTATTGGGCCTGAATTCGAACTTCACTCCCGGCGGGACTACGCTCACGACCCCCGGCGTCGAGATACCGCAGAGGTCCGCCTCGCTCACGTCTATATCGACGCCATTTTCCATGAACGAAACCATGGCGTGGACGGAATCCCAGTTGAGCTTCTTGAACTTAAAGCTCGCGGACTCCACTTTAACACTCCCGCTCACGGGCGATTTCCACTTCTGCCCGTTAGGCGGGGCCGCTGCTTCCGGCCCGGGTGTGGAAGACGGAGGCTCCTTCCATTCGAGCGCGTCAGCGTGAACGTTCACGTCGACGTCCCATTCAGCTCCGCCTTCCGCGTTTCCGGCTTGAGCGTTTTTTCCGCCGCCCTTGAGCTCGAGGCTCGAATCCCCGACCGAAAGCGGCCCCGAAAAGACGAGCTCCTCGGGAAGAGGCACATAATTCGTCAATATGGTCATGCCCGAGGGGTCGACCGTCCCGTTAAAATCCATCTTGAGAGAAAAAAGCCTGGCGAAGTAATCGCTCAGAACCATGTCGAGATTGACCGAAGTCTGGCCGTGCGAGAGGACGGCGTTCGAAAGCTCTATTTTGCCTCCCGAAGACGATATGTCCGCCCCGGCGATCGTAAGGCTTTTCCCCGGCTGCGAGAGGTTTATGTTAACCCCGGTCAACCTGCCCTCGGCCGTAATAGTCCAGTCCTTCACGACCGAGATCGGCCCGGTGAGGGACACAGACGGGAAATCGGCCCTCCCAGTAACACTCCCTACATTTTTAAGGTGCGGTCCGAATCCCTCGAATCCCCCGAGCCATGAATAGATCTGGCCGAGGTCGAACGAAGCCGGTCCTGTCTTTATGTCGAGACGGTCCTTGTCGTCGAGCTCGATAACGCCCGACACGTCCGATAGCGAACTGTTACCGCCGGATACCGATAGGCCTTTCAGCGTCATGGCCTTATCCGCGAACGAGAATGTGCCGCCTTTGACCTGGAGTGGATAAGGGAACCGGCCGTAGTCCGTCGTGAAGTCGATTTCCGACGCGTCTATGATCGGCTCGATCTCGTTCTTTTTTTCCCCCAGCCTGAGCCTGCCCGTCACCCTCCCCTTCACGTTCGACAGGAGCGAAAGCTCGTGCTTTACGGTCTCGTCCTCGACGAACCGGCTGATCACGGGCGGTATTTGAGACGGGTCGGCGTCGACGGCGATGTCGAGCCTGAGCGGCGCGTCGTCCGCGCCGAAACCTAAAAGAAGCGTGCCGTCATACCCGGTCGAGTTCCCGAGCCTCCCGCTGAGGTTGGTCCCCGAAAGCCTGTCGTCCCCTATCGAGGCGTCTCCGCTCGCGTCCTCGATGTCGTACTCGACCACGGGAATGTGTATCTTCCCTTCCACCATGCTGCCTTTAAGCGTGAAATTGTGCTTTTTCCAGAACTCCCTGAATGTAGGCCCCGCCGCATCGAGAGTGACTTTCGGAACCGTACCTCCCCTTACGACCTCGAATATCTTGTCGACGACTTTGATACCGCCCGCCGCGATGAGTGTCGCTTCCCTCACAGCCCCGGCGTCCACGTTCTCGCCTTCGAGATGGAGCTTCCCTGAAGCGGGGGACTTTTCCATCTCATAGGAGCCCGTGATAACCGCCGGCGGGTTCGTAAGCTCGAGCCGGTTCAGAACGGCCGACGATTTGCCTTCCGAAAATTCCGCGCCGGCGTCGAGGCTCTTCACGCGCGCGGTGAAATCATCTTCGTTCCTCGAAAGCGTGAGCCCCGGTATCGAAGCGTCCACCTTCAGGCGTAACGAGTCTAGCTTGTCGGCCGTAAAGTCGACGGCGATGTTTAAATTCGAATTCTTTATTATTTGTAGGGCCTCGGGGAAATAGCGCGAAAGGAGGTGAGGCCTGAATGCCTCCATCGTCAGGTTGCCCTTGATATCCTTGGTTGCCGTGTTCGCCGAAGCGCTCAGCGACAGCCTCTTCCAGAGGCTCCCGCTTCCTGAAACCCTTATTTCCAGCCTTTCGTCCGGAAACCGGGCGCTGACGTTTAAACCGCCGAACGTAAGGTCTTCGTATCCGGGCTGGACGAGAACGAGCATACCGTTCTTGACTACCGCATCCATGCCCCTGTCGCCCTCGTTGAAATACCCGAGCGCCGAGGAAATATAATTCTTAATCAGGGCGATGGTATCACGTTCTTCTTCCATGGTTTCGGGCTCGGTGGACTCACGAACAGTGAGTCTGACAACCGGCTTCACGATTTCTATCGAGGATATATCGACGTGGCCGGCAAGAAGGGGCAGCACCCTGGGATATACGATCAGGGTCTCGAAAGTGCCCTCCGCCTCGCCGGGAATCGAGAAGCTTCCGCCCCTGATTTCGACCCGGGGCCTGTGAAAGAACTGAAAGTCTATGGTTTCGAACTCGAAAGTTCCCCCGATCCTGGCCGAGAGATAATCGAGTATCTCTTTCTTAACGTGCTCGCGGCTTATGTACTTCTGGGCCAGGAGCAAAGAAAGGGACACGACCACCACGATTACCGTGAGGCCCGACATCAGCCATATTGAAGCTCTTTTAAAGGTTCTCAATTCAAGAATCCCACCCGCCTTCATCCCGCAGGCGGGGGAGCGGATGAAGGAAACCGGCATCTAAATCAGATTATTAAGTTTAACCAAGAAAAAGCCCGTACTCAATCATTTTTTAGAAGCCTGAGAGCTATAACTGCGCTCGCGGCATCATCTTTTTTTGCCTTCTATGAATATAAGCGTGAGTATAGCGCCCAAGGCGAGGACAACAGTTGCAACCCCGAGCCCTTCCTGGAGGCCCGAAACAAATGACTCCCTGACATGAAGAAAAACCGTGTTCACCTTGTCAGCCCCGAGCTCGTTTACGAGCTTCTCACGGGTCCCGCTACCGAGGATGAAATCGAGGAGGTCTGCTTTCTGCGAGCCCGTGAGGCCAAACCCGAGCTCCGAGAGCTTTACCGAAATGTCCTTCCTCACCCCGTCCGTAAATATAGTCGTTATCACAGCGAGCCCGAGCGCCCCGCCCGCAAGCTCGAACATATATATTATACCGCCTGCGAGGCTCGCCCTCGATTCGTCGACGGCGCCGACCGCCGCTGTCGTGATGGATGGATTGGAAAAACCGACGCCTATGCCGAAGATGATCAGCCCCGGGACCATGCCCGCATAAGAATCTCCGAACCCGAAAAGAAGTATCAGCACCGTACCTACGAAGAGTAGCGCCATCCCCGTGAAGATCGACCACTTCGGGCCGAGGCGGTTATATATGGTTCCCGACACCGGCGCCGACAGCGCGAACGACAGCAGCATCGGGACAAGCCCTGCCCCGGAATCGACAGGCGTGTACCCGTGGAATTTTTCCAGGTACTGCGGGATGAAAAGGAGGATCGAAAAGAACGCCGGCATGGCGAGCGGCATCATCGCCCCCGTTATCATGAACTTCCTGTTGTTCATGACGTCCTCCGGTATGAGCGCGCCGGGCGTCCTCCTCTCGTGCAGGATAAAGACCGCGAGAAAAACCGCGAAGAGCACAAGGAGGCCGAGCGTCTTGCCCGACGTCCATCCCCACAACGTAGACTGGTTCACGGCGTAAAGGAGCGCGACAAGCGACAGCGAAACTGCCGCTATGCCGGGGTAGTCTAGCTTCCCCCCGGTTTCTTGGGACCCCTTTTCATCCACCACAAAATAGGTGATCAGACCCGCGGCCAGGGCCAAAGGTATATTGAAATAGAGCACTGCACGCCAGGAATATAGCTCCGTGAGGAAGCCTCCGAGAAGCGGCCCAGCCGCGTTCCCGATTCCCGCGGCGCCCAGTATAAGCCCCACTGCGAGCCCCTTCTGCGCATCGGGCACAGAGGAATACACGATGCCTAGTATGGCGGGCCAGAGGAGCGCCGCTCCGGCGCCCTGCACCACCCGCGCCGCGATCAAGACGCCCGAATCATGGGCCAGGGCCCCCACAAGAGACGCCGCGCCGAATACTACCAAACCGATGAAAAAGATTTTTCTCCGGCCGAACATGTCGGCGAGCCGGCCGCACGTAACCATCAGAACGGCCCATGCGAGGATGTATCCGTTCACGACCCACTCGACCGTTCCGATAGTCGTCTGGAAATCTTTTTCGACGGACGGAAGGGCGACGTTTATGGCGGCGATGTCGACCGCTATCACCATAACTCCAATGCCCATTGCTATAAATGTAAGTATGAGCTTCCCGGTCATTCCAGCCTCCTTCGGGCGTCGGGTATCCGGCTCCGGCGACTGCGGATAATCCGATTGACATCACTCTGTCAATCGTTTATCAACTTAAAATAACATATGGGGAGGTAAATAGCATGAAAACCAGGTCTGCAATTGTAGCAGTACTCTTTTTATTATTCTCGGCTCCGTCTTTCGCGAAGGTAAAGGGCGAAACCGTCGAGTACACGTCGAACGGAACCACGCTCAAGGGGTATCTTGCGTATGACGACAGCATAAAGGGGAAGCGCCCCGGCGTGCTGGTGGTCCATGAATGGTGGGGGCTCAACGACTACACGAAAATGAGGGCCGATATGCTCGCCGGGCTCGGGTATACCGCCCTTGCAGTCGACATGTTCGGCGAGGGAAAAGTAGCCGACCATCCTTCCGACGCCCAGAAATTCGTTTCCGAAACTATGAGCAACATGGCCGTGGCCGAGGGCAGGTTCAACGCCGCCCTCGAGTTCCTGAAAAAGCAGCCCACCGTCGACCCGAAGAAGATAGCTGCCATAGGCTACTGCTTCGGCGGCGGCGTTGTGCTTCACATGGCGCGCACCGGCACAGACCTGGCCGGAGTGGTCAGCTTCCACGGAAGTCTCGGCACTTCGGCGAAGGCCGCCCCCGGGAAGATAAAGACCAGGATACTGGTGTTAACCGGAGGCGACGACCCCTACGTCACCGCCGCGCAGGTAGAGGAATTCCGAAAGGAGATGGACGCGGCCGGGGCCAATTACGAAGTCATCGTCTACCCGGGGGCCACCCACGCCTTCACGAACCCCGCCGCCGACGAAGTCGGCAAGAAATTCGGCGTCCCGATAGCCTACAACGAAAAAGCCGACAAGGAATCCTGGGCGGAGATGGAAGTGTTTCTGAAGGAAGTTTTCAGCCAGGGCGGCAACTGATTCGAGGTGGGTGCGCCCTAGAGGTTTAGCGATATCTGAATCCCGGCCACGAGCGCGTCGGGTATATCTCCCGTCCCCCCGGGATTTATGATCCACTGGAGGTCCGGCTGAACTGCGAGCCACGGGAAGACCTGGCAGGCGTAGGTCCATTCGAGAACTATTTCGAAGTCCTGGCCTTCGAGCTCGGAGCTCAGGGCGCCGTAGGCCGCACCGAAAGCGGCGACGTCCTCTCCGCGCCCCGGAATGAGCCCTTCGTAAAGAAAGCCGCCCGAGAGAAACCAGGGAAAGGTGTTTATATCCTCGTCCGGCGCGAGCGTTGCGGTAGCCCACAATGTCAGCCCGTCGTCGTCGCTCCCTGGCTCACTGTATACCATCTGCTGCAGGGCGGCATAAAACCCGTAATTCCCGTTCCGCTCTTCTTCGTCTTTTGACAGGTGATCGAATTTGCCCGTGTCGTAGTACGCCCCGAGCTTGTAGGCATTCCCGGTCGCCTTATCGCCGTCGGGCGTGAACCCGGCCTCGGCGATCAGTAAAACGCCGTCGTCGAACTTGAAATCTATGTTGGATGTGAATCTGGAAATCCTGGTCGAGTCGGGGTCGGCGTTATACACCCCTCCTGCCAGGTAAAAAGTTTCCACCGGTTTCACGCGGAACCTCCCCCCGAGCGCCGCGTCGGGGTTACTGAGGAACGCAGGTATGTTGTAGCCCAGGCTGTCCGGGTTTGGGTTCATGGCGTCGTTCACATAATTTCCGGAAGCCGCCACGGTCGCGAAATCGTCCCCTATTCCCATACGCCCGAGTGCGAGCACTATCTTCTCCTGCATGAAGCTCGTCTGCAAATAAAGCTGATAGAGGCCCCCGAAATCGCCGTTAAAATCGTCGGCCACGGTGAAGTAGTTGCCGATCGCGCTCTTGCTCAGGTCGTTTCCCAAAGCCCAGAATCCGGAGATCACAAACTTCGTCCGCTTCAGGCCGAAGATCTTTTCGAGGTCGAAATTCAGATAAAGATTGAAGAGGCCGGCGTATTCGATTTTCTTCCTGAATCCCCCGACCGGGTTACCCTGTATATCCGCCGAGTAGGTAGCCGTCGGCGTAAGCCCCCAGTCCGTGAGCCTCTTCCGTGCGCCGCCCCAGTCTCCTGTAAGGTATTGCCTCGAAGAAAGCGGCTCGCTCGCCCGCGCATGTGGAAGCGCCGTGAAAGCGAAGAGCAATATGAGGAATGTCAGAATGATGCTCGGCAAGTATGTCCGCCCGCAAACGATTCGGATAGCAAATTCTACTACCCATAACTCCCCAGTGTAAACAATCGGCGATCGAGACCGAAATGGATACAGGCAGCCGCGGCCGGACTAGAAAAGACCCCAGAACGAATCGCCAAGGTCGTAACCTACGCCGTCCCAGAAGGCGCACGCCTCCGGCGGAGTTTTCGTACTGATGTCCTCGATGGGCGTAACGAACGAAAGGCTTTGCATGCCGGGATTGTACTCCGGCCACACGCCGCCCGCCGGTGTTGGATCGAGCTCCCTGGCGAAATTCGTCCAGTAAGATATCATCAGCCGGGAGAGCCGCTCCTCTTCCGGCGTGAATTTCCAGCCCGTATTTTCCGCGGAGTGGAACACGAACCTGAGCTCCGCGCCGTGGCACACGTTCTCGCCGCAGGCGGGGTAAGCGGGCCACGAATTATGAGAAGGCACATGGTCGAATATATACGACCAGGCGCTGCCTGAATCTTTGCCAGCAGCGTATAGATTCGGGCATGTAAAGATATACTCCGTAAACACCCTCGAAATCTCCGCCGTGTTGTCGCCGCCGTTCGAGGGATAACGCTCGTAAATCTTTTTCCTGAGCGCCGAATTCCGGAAGAAGAAGTCGATGGCCAGGTGATAATCGAAATCCGAAACGGCCTTCCACCCGAGTCCCGATTTCACGACCTCTACGAAGACGAGGCCCTCGTTCCTGTTGGTGCCGATTATAAGCGGCTTCGTGAGCTTGCCGTTTCTGACGGCGTTTATCGGCTGCTGCGGGATGACGTCCCCGTCGACGACGGGCGACCACGCGAGCATGTCCCTTATGCCGTGGAAAAGCGCCGGCAGCGCCATATCCATCTGGAGCTGCGCGTCGAGGACAACTTCCACGGGTTGGGCCCTCATGCAGGCGAGGTCATCCGAGCCGCAGCCGAGATTGGAAGCGAACTCTCTCGCTATCGCCCGCGACTGTTTCAGGTTCTTATAAGGAAGCCCGAGCGGGTTACTCTCCATGATTGCCGCCCTGAAAAGGTTTTCCGAGCGGGGCGAGGAAACGAGATGGATGCCGACGCTCATGGCCCCCGCGCTCTCGCCGTATATAGTCACCTTATCCGGGTCGCCGCCGAATGCGGCGATGTTGTCCCGCACCCATTCGAGGGCCGCTATCTGGTCGAGTATGCCGAAGTTGCCGTTCACAGCTTCGCCCGTCTTCGGATCCTTAACGCCCGAAAGGAACCCGAGCGCCCCCAGCCGGTAATTTATGTTGACGACGATAACGTTCCCGTTCCCCGCCGTGTACGCGCCGTCGTATAGAGGAAGCGCATCGTAGCCGAAGTCGAACGCCCCGCCGTATATGAACACCATCACCGCCCTGGACCCCTTCGACGCTTCCGCCGGTGCCCACACGTTTAGAAACAGACAGTCCTCGCTCTCCGGATAAGTTGGCTCGGCGGTCTGCGCGCAGGCGGGGCCTGTCCTCGTCGCCTTGAGCACGTCCCCCCACGCAGCCTTCGGCACCGGCGCGCGCCACCTGTTCTGCCCGGCCGTCGATTCGGCGAACGGTATCCCGAGATATGAGTTCACGGCTTTCCCGTTTGACGTGCCGATAAGGTTCCCGCAAAGAAGGCCGCTCTTCGTTCTGACACCCGGTGTAGTGCATGGGGGTTTTTCGAACCCGGATATGTCTACGTATATGGGAGGCGTTTGGGACGTTTTGGATTTATGCGCGGCAGTCTCTGACTTCCCGCCGGCGCATCCGATGGTGAGCAGGATCAAGAACAGCGAAAGTGCGAGAGGCGCGAAAAATCCCGGCATCGGAATAGACAATACACCAAATGCCGTGCGATGTTAATAAGACTGCCGGGACGGGCGTCAAAGCTCGTAGAGGGTTTCGTCGATTTCCGGCTTGTCGTCCGTTTTCTTCCGCTTTTTTTTCTTTCCGGATGTGAATTCGAACGATTCCTCTTCTAAAAGCTGCCCCATCTCGGCTTCAATTTTATCCGGGTCCTCGCCACGCTCCATCCGGGCGAGCGCTTCCTCCATCCCCTCCCCCATGGAAATACCGGCCGCGGCGGGGGGCGTTCTCATGAAATCCGCCGCCTGCCTCGGGTCGTCGGCATCCACGCCCTCGGCGTCGCGCTCGAGGAGCGATAGCGCGCTCTCGAGCTTCGATGCGTCTATCTCCGGCGCGCCCGCGTCATCCCCGCCCTTCCCGTTTTTGCCGAGCGTAGCGAAGGAAGAGAACATCCTTTCGAGCTTCACGCGTTTACATTTCGGGCACTTCGGTATAGTCGTGGTGTCAATGGTGCGGGAGTAGAACCTGAAGACGGTATTACACTTCTTGCAGTAAAACTCGTATATCGGCATCTCGTCCTCAACTGCCCCTATTATACCAATTCGCCGGAATCCGCGCTACGCCCCCGGACGTGCTATAGCGTCGTCCAGCCGCCGTCGATCACGAGGTCAGAGCCCGTGACGTACTTCGAATCGTCGCCCGCGAGATAGAGCACCGCGTGCCCCACTTCGACAGCCTCCGCGCGCCTCACGAGCGGTATCATACCGGCCGCTATCTTGTCGAGCTGCTCCTCGGCGTCGGGCGGGTTCCCCATGAACTCGACGTCCATCTTCGTCTTGATGTAACCGGGACAGATCGAATTCACGCGTATATTTTCCTTCGCGTGGTCGAGCGCCATGCTTCGCGTTATCTGTCTCACAGCGCCCTTCGAAGCATTGTAGGCGACACAGTTCTCCATGCCCACCATCCCGAGAACGGAGGAGTTGTTTATAACGGAGCCGCCGCCGTGCTTCGCCATGAGCGGAACCGCGTACTTGCTCATGAGAAAAACGCCCTTCACATTTATATTGATAGTCCTGTCCCAAACATCCGCGGTCGTCGTGACGACTGTCCCGCCTTCGAGTATTCCGGCGTTATTAAAGAGTATGTCTATGCGTCCGTATCTTTTGTAAAAGTCTTCGACCACCTTTTTGACATCCGCTTCGGAGGATACGTCGCCCTCGAACGCCGTTATCTCGCCCGGCCCTTCGGCCTCTTTTACGACCTGCTCCAGCTTGGATTTGGTCCTTCCCATTATTCCGACCTTGGCGCCCTCTTTCGCGAACAAAATTGCGGTCGCCTTCCCTATCCCCTCGCCGCCCCCGGTTATAAGCGCAGTCTTGCCTTCGAGTCTCATCTCTCGCAGACCTCCTTACGTGTTTCGGGAAAGTCTACTTATTCCAGGGAAAGGAAACAATGGCGGGATATGGAAGGACAGGCGGGATGACCGAGGGGCACCGGCACGTCAGATTCCGGGCCCGCACTCGACGCTGCTCTCGCTGAGAGCGCGCCCCTTGTGGAGCTTCTCGTTCGCCCCGCTGAGCGCGGTCCGGACACCCTCTTCTATAACAGGATGGTAGTACGGCATGGCGAGCATCTCGGGGACGGTCATCCTCTTCTCCGCGGCCCACGCGAGGAGGTGCCCTATATGCTCGGCGCGCGGGCCGAACATCTCGGCCCCGAGGAAAACACCCGTCCCGTATTCCGCGTAGACGTGAAGGATGCCCTTATTTTTCAGCATGACCCTGCTCCTGCCCTGATTTTCGAAAGAGACCGAGCCGGTAACGAAGCAGAGCCCGGGGGCATTCCTGAGCTCATCGTAGCCCCGCCCCGCTATCGCGATCTCGGGGTCCGTGAAAACTATATTGAGCTTCGCCTTACGCCGCCCCGCTTTCACCTCGGGATAGAGCGCCGCGTTCTCTCCCGCTATGCGCCCCTCGTCCGCGGCCTCGTGGAGGACAGGCACCTCGTTGTCGGCATCCCCCGCTATGAATATGGAGCTTTCGCCGCACCTCGCCGTGTACCGGTCGTAAACGGGGACGCCTTTTTCGTCGAGCTCGAGGCTCGTGTTCTCGAGCCCGATATTTTTCACGTTCGGCGTCCGTCCAGTAGCGGCGAGAACGAGCTCGAAGCTCTCGGCCCTCTCCCTGCCGTCGAGGCCGACGTAGCGCACCTCTACCCCGTCTTCCTTTCGCGAAACGCCGAGGACATCCGCGTCCGTGTCGACGTAAAATTCTCCCGCGAACGTATCAGCCGCGTACTTCTTTATGTCCGGGTGGCTGAGCGGCCCGACGAGCCCGTTTTTGCTTAGTATAATGGTTCGCACCCCGAGACGATGAAGCGCCTGCCCGAGCTCGAGGCCGATTATCCCAGCTCCGAATACAGCGACCGACGACGGCAGGTCGTCCCATTCGAAGACGTCGTCGTTCACTATCAGCCTGTCCCCTAGCCCGTTAAACATAGGCAGTATGGAAGGGCTCGACCCCGTGGCTATGACGACCGATTTCGCTTCGACCCTCGTGTGTCCGTCGACGTCGAGGGTGTTATCGTCAAGGAAACGCGCGCGGCCCGTGAGCCTCTTCTCGGCAGGTATGGATTCGATGGAGTCGAGAACGTACCCGACGAAGCGTTCACGCTCTTTCTTTACGCGCTCCATCACCTTCCGGCCGTCGATATTTGCCGCGCCACCGGGAAAGACCCCGAAGCCAGGTGCTTCTTCGATTGCGTGTGCTGCTTCAGCAGCGGCAATGAAAAGCTTACTCGGCATGCAGCCCACCCGGGCGCACGTCGTTCCGCAAGGCCCGCTCTCTATAAGCACGACTTTCTCCGTGTGCTTCGACGCGCTCCCGTAGGCGACCATGCCCGCCGTCCCCGCGCCGATGATAGCGACGTCCGTCTTGATCAGTTTCATAAGCGCGTCACCTCTACGCAGCACATGTCCGTGTGCAAATCTTTACTCATACGAGAAGCTTCGACCCTCTCTTCGCGGCCTCGTCCTTGTCTTCCTTTTTCGATTTCGGAATGTCCATCCCCCTCGCGACCCCGGGGCGGAGCCTCACGTCCTTCATCCATCGCCTGAGATTCGGAAGGTCCTCGACGCCGACCCCCGCCCAGTTGTGCACTGCGATCCAGGGGTACGTCGCCATGTCTGCAATTGAGTAATCCCCTGCGAGGTACTCGCTTTCGGCGAGCCTCTTCTCTAAAACCTGGTACAGCCTTTTCGTTTCACGCTGGTATCGGCTTATGGCGTATTCTATTTTCTCCGGGGCGTACCTGAAAAAGACGTTCGACTGCCCCTGCATCGGGCCGATTCCCGCCATCTGGAACATCAGCCACTGAATAACCGTCGAGCGGCCCTTTACGTCCGTCGGCATGAACTGCCCCGTCTTCTCCGCGAGATATATGAGTATCGCGCCGGATTCGAACACCGCGAAATCGTCGTTGTCCCTGTCCACAATAGTCGGTATCCTGCCGTTCGGGTTGAGCTTCAGATACCAGTCTTCCTTCTGGTCGAAGTTCCCGAGGTCGAGGTGGATAAGATTGTAGGGAAGTCCCGTCTCCTCCAGCATGATCGAGATCTTCCTGCCGTTCGGAGTCCCCGCCGTGTAGAAATCTATCATTACAATTCTCCCGGGAACCCTTTCTTTAGTGCTGATTATCTGGCGCAGCGGATTCCCTAACGGAGATAAGGTTACTCCATAAGGCGGGAACATAGAAACTATTCGTCTTGAGTGAGGAACGTTCTTGCGGCCGAGAGCTCTTCCCTGGTGAGGCTGTGCCCCCTGTCGTGCCAGAATAGCTCGACATGCGCCCCGGATTCCCGGAGCAGACGCGCAAGCTCCCTCGTGCCTTCGGGGTCGACTATGGGGTCGTTGGTACCGGCGGTTATGAGCACGTCCGTGCCCGTGAGATCGGGAAGGCGCTCCGGAACAAACGGCACCATCGGATGAAAGAGCGCGGCCTTCGAGAAAATCCCCGGGTAGGTCAATAAAATACTCGCGGCGATATTGGCCCCGTTCGAATACCCGGCCGCGGCGATCGTTTTATCATCGAGTCCGTATGCTTCCTTGGCCTTTTCGACAAACTTCGCCATCTCCTCCGTTCTGTAGCGGAGGTCTTCGAGGTCGAATACGCCCTCTGAGAATCGCCTGAAAAAACGCGGCATACTGTTTTCGAACACCTTGCCCCTCGGGCTGACGACCGCGGCCCCGGGCATTATGATTCCGGCTACGGGAAGAAGGCTTTCTTCATCCCCTCCCGTTCCGTGGAATATGAAGATCGCCTCCCCGCTTTCGGAATCCGATGCAGGAACGTATTTATGTATGAAGCCCAGGTCTTCGCCCATTTTTTATATCTCCGGCAGCGCTTTTTCGATCTCTTCTCTCCGGGGCTCGAGCCAATCCGGCAGCTTGAGCGACCTTCCGAGCTCACTCACGTCCTCGTCTATCGTGAATCCGGGCGGGTCGGTCGCGATCTCGAAGAGCACCCCTCCCGGCTCCCTGAAATAAATGGATTGGAAATAGTTCCTCTCCATACGCGGGGTGACATTATATCCGAGCCCGACGAGCCTTTCCCTTATTTCGAGCTGGTCTTTTGAATCCGCTACACGGAAGGCGATGTGATGAACGGAGCCCCCCGCGACGCTCCCCCTCTGCCCCGATGGAAGGCATACGAGGTCCAACTTGTTGGCGTGCTTGCCGTTCGGATTTTCGAACCTGAACCTGTTGACGTGCTCGGCGATTTTGACGTATCCGAACTCTTCCGTAATGAGCCTCGCCGTCGCCTCGTAACCTTCGAGCGTAAGCGCGGCGTTGTGAAAGCCCCTTATCGCATGCTCGGCCGGGATCTCGTCGGCGAGCCACGGCTTCCTGTCGTCCTCTTCCGGGCCCGATACGAGCTCGAGCTTGAGGCCGTCAGGGTCCACAAAAACGAGCACGTCCTCGCCGTGCCTTTCCGACGGGTTGTTGTAGATCACGCCGTAGCGGCCGAACCTGTCGAGCCAGAATTTAATCGAGCCCTTCGGGACGGAATATGATACGGTAGTCACCTGCCCCGTCCCGAGCCTTCCGAGCCTTATCCCCTCCCACGGGAAGAACGTCAGCAGCGTCCCCGGCTCGCCCGTCTCGTTCCCGTAATAGAAATGATAGGTTCCCGGGTCGTCGAAATTGACCGTCTTCTTCACGAGGCGAAGACCCAGCACCTTCGTGTAAAATTCATGGTTTTTTTTCGCGCTCGTCGCTATCGCTGTTATGTGATGAATGCCCAGTATCTTGCCCGGCATGTTCGCCCCCTCTGATATTTTTCGGATTACTCGATAGTCACGAATATAGACCTTCGCGGCTTTCCGTCGGTCGTCCTCGTCCTGTGCCCCTTTCCTCTAACATCCTCGACGAAAATCACGTCCCCTCCCGAGAACGCTCTCTTCTCGCCGTCGCTCACTTCTATCTCTATATGCCCTTCGAGGAGTATTATGTACTGCCTGTCCGGGGCGTGATGCCAGTCGTAATCGTAATCGTGATCGTTCTCCCTGAAGATTATATGACGGGCGGGGAACCTGTCGGAGAGCCGCCCGAGCTCGCCGGCGTCCGAGAGCTCTATTTCGAGCTCGCCGAAATGAGACTCTCCTTCCTCGTCCGAATAGACCGTCGTTATGATCACACGCCCCTCCTCGGGAGGCTCGCATTACGGAACCGTCCGTAAATCTGGACGCTCCGCACGTCGCCCGCAGCCCGGGGTCTCAATACCGCGAATACTCCGGATCGAGATATATGTAGAGCCTCTGTATCTTGCCGTTCCTTATCTCGAACACGTCGCACCACTTGCTGTCTGTCCAGGTCTCGCCCGTCTTGAGCTTTCCCTTGCTGGAGCCCTCCGCCACGACCATGTCGCCCTGTATTATCCAGTTGATATATGCATGGAAGTGGGTGAAGTCCTCGACGAGCGTGCCGAGATGCGTGAAGAGCTTCTTATATTCCGCGGCGCCCCTAGCGACGCCCCAGTTCGGGAAAAAGACCTCCGCGTCCTCCGCCAGGAGGTGATAAAAATCCCTTCCGTAATCGAGGCTCTTCAGATACTCCGCAGCTATGGATTTTCTTTCCTCGTCAGTCATCTTGCGCCCCCTTATGAGTTCAATACTACTCTACGTATAGTTTATAATCGTGGTATATTATTTCAACCGGGTACATTTTTAATATATAGTTACTCTTTGTATACCGAGGTGGCAAAAGTGGAGACAAAAATAAAGGACACGTCGTGCCCGATAGGGAGCGCGATAGATTCGTTCGGCGGGAAGTGGAAGCCGGATATTATTTATTATCTCCGGCAGTCCCCGAGGCGCTTCAACGAGCTAAGGAGGCTGATACCCAAAGTGACGCAGCGAATGCTCACCCAGCAGCTCCGCGAGCTCGAAAGGGACGGTCTGATAATCCGGAAGCAGTTCATGGAGATACCGCCTAAGGTGGTCTATTCGCTTTCAGACCTCGGCCGCTCGCTCGTGCCCGTATTCGACATCCTCGAACAATGGGGCGCGCGTAACATAAAGAGCATCGAAAGGGCCAGGACGCGGTACGATTCATCCCTCAAAGCCCGCGCTTAGAAGGCGCGCCGCTCTTCGCGCTCACGCTTTCGAGAACGCTCAGCGTCCAGCGAAAGAGCGGCGACATATCCCTCAACATCCCGAAGCAGTAATCTACGAACTTTTCGGAATAAGCCTCCTCCGGGACCGGGCCTTCGTAGTATGCGTAGAGGCCGTCGTGGAGGAGAAGCCCGGCGTTCTTGTGAGCAGGGTCGTACCCCGGCGGTATCCTCTTGTAATTCCGGCCTCCGATTTTGTACAAGGGATCTTTCTCTAGACGTTTCAGAATCTTTCCCAGTTCCGCTCCTTTTTTCGGGTCGACGACGGCATCCCTGTAAGCCTTCAAACTGCCCGGCGGAAAGCGGTACTCCCCCGCGCCTATGAAGATCGAGTCGTCGGTCAGATGGACGTAATAGTTCGGATTGTCGAGCTTCTTCCCCGGCCCTTCCCAGAAGAGGATACCGAGGTGGGTCTTGTAAGGCGTCTTGTCCTCGCTGAACCTCGTATCTCGCCTCAGCCTGAATATGGATTTATCTACCTCCGGTATGGCTATAACGCCCGGGGAAAGCTTCTTGAGACGGGCGCCCAAATCGACGACGAAGTACCGCGCTGGAGTGAGCAGGTGTTGCTCGAAAACGTGCCTGTTCTCGTCGAACCATTCCTTATTGTTGTGCTTCTTGAGATTCCTCAAGAACCGGAAAGTCTCTTTAGAAAAGCCGCGGAAGCCGTCATCGCTCATGAAAATATCCTCGCAGGTTTAAGCGGTCATTTCAAGCGGCGGCGCGAATTCGAATTCGGCGGCAATAACCGGGAGGCGGCGCTGCGGAGCAAACTGTATATTCAAATAAAGCAAATATAATCCCATGGGAGGAGATCGATCATGGCAGGCAAAGAAAAACCACGCAAGCTTACACGTCAAGAACAGGTAGCGTCGCTCAATTGGAGCGACATAGCATCCGGGCTCGATACATGCGGCTACGCCGTTATCGGCCCTCTCCTGACCCCGGAGGAGTGCCACTCGTTCACCGGCGCCTACGGCGATAAGGAGCCCTATCGCAGTACAGTCGTCATGGAGAACAGAGGCTACGGCAGCGGAGAATACAAATATTTCTCCTATCCGCTTCCGCCCGTCGTCGAAGAGCTCAGGGAGATTCTCTACCTCTTCCTCTCAGGGATAGCCAACCGCTGGAACGAGGCTATGTCCATCGACGTGCGCTATCCCGAAGACCACGAATCCTTCAAGTCCCACTGCCACGCGGCCGGCCAGGTAAAACCGACCCCGCTCATTCTGAGGTACGAGACGGGCGACTACAACTGTCTTCATCAGGACATTTACGGCGAGCACGTTTTCCCGCTCCAGGTCGCGTTCCTCCTGTCAGAACCCGGGCGCGACTTCTCGGGTGGAGAATTCGTTCTCACAGGGCAGCGCCCGCGTATGCAGTCGAGTGTCGAGGTCGTCCCGCTTCGGCAGGGTAAAGGGGTGATCTTCCCCGTGCGTGAAAGGCCGGTCCGCGGCACACGAGGCTTTTACCGCGTCAACATGCGTCACGGGGTCAGCCGCATCCGCTCGGGAGAGAGATTCACCATGGGCATCATCTTTCACGATGCAAAATAACAGGCCTCCGAACCGTAATACGGTCAATCCAATATTTTTTAATTCCAGGGCAAGAAACGGAGTGTTTCCCCGGGCACGGCACACTACACTACTTACTAAAGCCATGAACAGGGGGTTAAACTTATGACATATATGACGACACATGAAAGCGGGATGTCTATCCCCTCGGATGACGACGAAAGATGGGCGGCGGTTCTCGAAAAGGACCGTAGCAAAGACGGTACATTCTACTATGCCGTGCTGACGACAGGCGTATACTGCAGGCCCTCCTGCGCTGCACGAAAGGCGAGACGCGAAAACGTCCTCTTTTTTTCCACGCGCGAGGCCGCCAGGCTGAAGGGTTTCAGGCCGTGCAAAAGATGTCGCCCGGATGAAGACGCCGATACGCGCACGGCCGCGATCGCAAAGGCATGCCGAGCGATAAGAGAATCCGGCGGCTCCGTGAGTCTCGCAGAGCTCGCCCGCGCGGCTGGCCTGAGCCGCTTTCACTTTCACAGGCTCTTTAAGGAAATCACCGGCGTCACGCCCAAGGCGTACTCGAACGCCGTCCGGAGGGAAATCGTCAGGGCGAAGCTGCCAGCCTCCGCCAGCGTCACGGACGCCGTATACCGCTCCGGGTTCGGCTCCAGCTCCCGGTTCTACGAATCCTCCCGGAAGATGCTCGGCATGAAGCCGCACGAATTCCACTCCGGCGGCAGCGGCGCGAGCCTCCGCTTCGCCGTCGGTCAGTGCTCGCTCGGCGCTATACTCGTAGCCTCTTCCGAAAAGGGCGTGGCCGCCATACTGCTCGGCGACGATCCCGAAGCCCTAGTGCATGAGCTCGAACGAGACTTCCCGAACGCCGAGCTCTCGGGCAGCGACCCGGACTTTGAAAGGCTCGTCGCAACGGTAGCAGGGTTCGTAGACAATCCCTCGCAAGGCATCGGGCTTCCGCTCGACATACGCGGGACAGCGTTTCAGGAAAAGGTATGGCTGGCGCTCATGGAAATACCCGTCGGCAAGACCATGACCTACAGTGAGATAGCCGAGAGAATCGGTGCTCCCGGCGCGGCCCGCGCAGTAGGCGCAGCCTGCGCGTCGAACATGCTGGCTGTCGCCATACCGTGCCACCGCGTCGTAAGGACGGACGGCTCCCTCAGCGGCTACAGGTGGGGCATCGAGCGTAAGCGTACATTACTGGGCCGCGAGTCCGGATAAACGGAGGACATTTCCACGTCCCGTGCCCATTGTCCTCGGGGGGGGCACACTGGAGTGACATTCAATCCCGGCTCACCCGCCGAGCGTGAATACCTGAAGCGGCATGTAAACCGAGCCTGTCTTCCCGAGCACGCTTTTTACCACGGAGATTTCGTTAATGGCGAAGTGAATCCTTTCCGGGAGAGGCAGCGGACCGGTTGTCTTCAGTCTGCCGTTCACTCTTCCTATTGTTACGTGTGGGATGAATTTGCGCTTTTCCCTCTCGAACCCGAGCGGCTCGAGCCCTTCATCGATTTCGCGCTGAAGTCTGGAAAGGCCGGTGTTTTCCGAGAGGCCAACGAAAAGAACGCGCGGGTTTTGTAGGTTCGGGAAGCCCCCGAGGTTCCCTGTCGTCATTTCAAAGGGGGCGTATTTCTGCGCCGCCGCGCTGGTAACGAGAGACACCGCCCCGGCCTTCTCCTCGTCGACTTCGCCGAGGAACTTGAGCGTAACGTGAAGCTTCTCTTCCTTTTCCCACTTCATGCCCTCCGCACTTTTTCCGAGCGAGTCGGCGTAGCTTCCGAGAGCTGCTTTTATCTCGTCCGGGAGAAGCGCTGCGATGAAGAGCCTCAATCGATTCTCACAGGTGATGACCCGGCCCCGGGCCGGGGCCCGGGACGCGCTACTTGCACCAGGTCGGGAAAGACTTCCCGCCGCCCTGGCTGAGCCGCCTCTGGTTCTCGCCGTTCATGTACATGATGTACATATCCTTTGCGCCGGCCCTCGTCGAGCTGAAGGCGATATAGTAGCCGTCGGGCGACCATGAAGGGGTTTCGTTCCTGCCGCCCGAGGTGAGCCTCTTTTCGTCGGAGCCGTCGGGGTTTACGCTGTAAACGTTTGCGCCGCCGCCCTCGAGCTTAACGAAAGCGATCCTGTTCACCCGCGGGTTCGTGGACCACGAAGGGTCGGTTGCGTAGCCGCCGCCGCTTATCCTCCTGACCCCGCTCCCGTTCGAGTTCATTACGTATATGCCGGGGTTCCCTCCCCTGTCGGAGACGAATGCTATCCTGCTCCCGTCGGGCGACCATGTCGGCGAAACGTCTATCGCGTTACTCCTGGTCACGTTAACAGCGCCCTGCCCGTTCGGCCCCGAAACGTATATGTCGCCGTTGGCGCTGAAGGCGAGCTGCTGCCCGCTGGGCGACCACTCGGCGCTCTGCTCCAGCTTGAAAGCCTTCGTGAGCCTCGTCTCGTTTATGGACCCCCCGAGCGTTATGACATAAAGGTCCTGGTCCCACACCTTGTCGGAGTTAAATACCACCTTCGATCCGTCGGGCGCGCAGTGCGGCGACATAACGAGCGAGCCGTGCCTCGTAAGCTGCCTGACGTTGGCCCCGTCGTAATCCATTAAAAAAAGGTTCCTGTCGCGGGTGCCGCCCATGACGAACGCGATTTTCGAGGTAAAGAATCCGTCGTTGCCCGTTATCTGCTTCATGACCTGATCGGCGAACCTGTGCGCCGCTTCGCGCACCTTGCCCGATGTGGCCTCGTACGACCTTCCGAGTATCGGCCTCTGCTCGCGGACGTTGAAGAGCTGGACAGCGAACTTCAGCTTGCCGCCGACAGACTGGTACTGCCCGGCGATCATGTAATCCGCGCCGGCGTCGTATATGGACTGGAAGTTTATGCTCGACGGGTCGCCGGAGATGGCGCTTCCCGTTGTCACGTCAAAGAGCGCCGCGTTCAGAAGGTCGTTCCGGAGGACCTCCACGAATTCCTTGGCCTTGGCGTCAGGCGAGCCTACGCTGGAAAGGTCCGGGACAAATACCGGTATGCGCTGGATCGTGGGCCCAGTAACATCGGGGAGCTTTATCTGCGCGTATGCGCTTCCGGCCGCGGCCACGAAAGCGGCCAGAATCATTATAAGAGTCCTTAACACCATGTCGGTCCTCCAATCTTGTGTTGGGTCGCTAAATGACTTATTAAAATCTTGAGAATAAATTTAGCCTATGGATGAGTGAAATGCCACAGTAATTCCGGGGGTTGGATGAAATATCGGGGCCGACCTACTCTTCAAGCTCGACGTTCCAGTATGAGACATCGACAAAATTCAGGAAGGGCTCCCATTCCTTGTACCTGACAGCCTTTATATAGACGTTCGAAAAAGGATCCCAGACCGGCTTCCGGGGCTTCGTCCTGAGCTTCATTCTCGCCTGCTCCGGGGTCCTGCCGCCCTTTTTCCTGTTGCAGTCGACGCAGCAGCAGACGACATTATCCCAGACGCTCTTCCCGCCCTGCGATCGTGGTGTGACGTGGTCTATAGTAAGCTCGGCGCGGGAGAATTTCTTCCGGCAATACTGGCAGGCGCCGCCGTCCCGCCTGAAGATGTTGAGCCTGTTGAACTTGGCTTCCTTTCTTATGAGCCCCTCGTACCTGACGAGCACGATGACCCTCGGGGTCCTGAAGGCGGCGGTGACTGTCTTGACCACGTCTTCGTCGTCTCTCATCGCCGCGATCTGCGACCACGACTCGAAGTCGAAGGTTTCGTAATCGGTGCCGACGGCCTTCGCGACGCCGCTGTACATCATGACGAAAGCTCGTTTGACGCTTGTTATTGTAACGGGAACGAAGTAACGATTAAGGACTAACACGGGAGCGGTTAGCATTTAGTATAAGGAATTTACCTTTTTTTAAACGTTACTTCAAGTAAAAAAGTGTTAAAGTTCAGTTAAAACAAGGCTTTTTGCATCCTTTGCGCGCGCCGGTATATAATCGTACTTGACTTCTAGCCCCCGCCGTTCAAATTATTATCCGGAGACGCGAATGAACTTACTGTCGGTCGTATTCTACATCCAGTTCGCCCTGTGCGCGGCGCTTTTCCTGATGACCTACCTCTTCGTCGCAAGGAACGGGCAGCTCAAAAAGGAAATCGAATCGGAAGTCGAAAGCCGGCTCGGCCGGAAGGTTAGTTAATGTATCCCGAGCTGATCAGGATAGGAGATTTCAGCATCTCCAGCTTCGGGGCCATGATGGCGCTCTGCTTTCTCGCGGGGTATTGGCTCATCACAGTCGAAGCCGCGCGGAAAAAGCTCGACCAGAAGGTCGTCGGCAACTTGTTCCTCGCCGCCATGTTCGGCGGCATCGTCGGCGCAAAGCTTCTCTACGTTTTCGAAAACGTCCCACTCTCCGAAATACTTGCCAACCCCGGCGCGAACCTCCTTTCAAGGGGCGGGCTCACTTTCTACGGCGGATTCTTCGGGGCGCTATTCCTCGTCTGGCTCATAGCGCGGCGGAACAAAATCAGCATGTGGACGGTCGGCGACCTCGCATCCCCGTCCCTCGCCCTGGCCTATGCGATAGGACGCCTCGGCTGTTTCCTCGTAGGCGACGACTACGGTGTCCCTTCCGACGTTCCATGGGCGATGGCGTTTCCGAAAGGCCTTCCGCCGACGGACATACCCGTCCATCCGACACAGCTCTACGAGATCGGTCTCATACTCATCGTTTTCGCTATTATCTGGAAGCTTAGAACCAGGTTGAAGCCGGCAGGATGGCTTTTTTCAATATATCTGATACTCGCGGGGTTCGAGAGATTTTTCATCGAATTTCTCCGGAGCACTACACCGAGCCCGATCCCCGGCCTGTCCGTCGCCCAGCTTATGGCGGTCGCGATTATAATAGTAGGCGCCGCGAAGCTCTATTCCCTCCGCACCGCGGGACAAAACGCCCCCGCCCCTGAAAGCCCGCAGAAGCAGCCCGGCAGGAAGAAGCGCGCCCGGGCCTGATAGTGCTTTCCACTGCTTTTTAAGCGCCTCAAACGAAGCCTTCCCATAATACCCGGCTTGGGTATCTTTTATGCACGATGAAATGCATACAAAGACTCGACCTCGTGCTCGCCGCGCTCACCGGCATCCTTTATCCCGTCACATTCATGATCCCGTACGCCGGCATCGTGTCGTGGATTCTCCTCGTCCCGCTCTTCTATGCCATCTCGGATAAGACTCCGAAGAACGCCTTTAAGCTCGGGCTTCTCGCGGGGACGCTTTCGAACTTCATCGGGACATACTGGCTCATCGGCACACTCAGCAGGTTCGGCGGATTCCCGATACCCGTAAGCGTCGTTTTCATCTTCGTACTCGGCGCATTCTCAGGGCTCTCATACGCCTTATTTTCTTACGTGGTAACGCGCCTCGGATTTACAAAACAGCCCGGCCTCATATCGGCCCTCCTCATAGCCGCCGTCTGGACGTCGATCGAATACTTCTTCCCGTTCCTCTTCCCCTACGGCATAGGGAACTCCCAGCCGGATTACCTGCCCATAGTCCAGATATTCGACATATTCGGCGTCTATGGGCTCAGCTTCATCATCGTCCTCGTAAACGTCGCGATTACACGGGCGATTATAAATCGCGGCAGCGCTCCGTTTCCGGTCAAAGAGGTCGCGCTCTCGGCCGTGCTCGTCGCGGCTTCTCTCGCGTATGGCTACGTGAGAATAGGCCAGGTGGACGCGGAGATCGCCGCCGCCCCGAAGCTCAGGATAGGCATGGTGCAGGCGAACTTCGACTTCCTCGAAAAATCGGAGAGTAAGGAAGAGGTCGTGACGGAAAAGCACAAGGAGATGTCGCTCGCCCTCAAGGACGTCGATCTCATAATCTGGCCCGAAACGTCTATACAGGCCTGGTTCCCGACAGACTCCGATTACCTCATCGTAAGGGACGCCCCCGGCGTGCCCTACATGGACGGGAAATATTTCATCGTCGGCGGCATGTCGTTCACACCCAAGGAAGAAAATATAGAGGTCCTGACGAGCGAAAACGTCATACAGTACAACACCGCCTTTCTGACGGACTCCGAGGGCAGAATACTCTCGCGCTACCACAAGAACAAGCTACTCCTCTTCGGCGAATATCTCCCGTTCGCGAAATACTTCCCGGCGATAAAAAAAATAAGCCCGGCATCCGGAGACTTCACACCCGGAGACGAATACGACCTATTCGTCATAGAGGATAAGGGCGCGAGGATAGGGCCGATAATCTGCTACGAAGACATACTCCCCCCCTTCAGCAGAGAATTCGCGGAAAAGGGGGCCAACCTCATAGTCAACATTACCAACGACGCCTGGTTCGGAAGAACTATCGCCCCCTATCAGCACCTATTCGTATCGATACCGAGGTCGATAGAAACCAGGAAATATATGCTGCGTTCGACGAACACGGGAATAAGCGCGATAATCGACCCTGTGGGCAGGGTGGTCGCCGAAACGCCTACGTTCGAGAGGATGAACCTCGAAGGCGAGGTCGGCCTCATGAACGGCGAAAACACCTTCTACACAAAAACGGGCGACGTATTTCCGGCGGCTTGCCTTGTCTTCTGGATAGTTTTCGGCGGGATATTTCTTTTAAAGGGAAAGCGCACCGCGTAGCGCGGCAAGGAAGGCGTCGTTCTCGCCCGGCGTGCCTATGGTAACACGGAGGCAGTTTTCGAGCCGCCCGGGCCTGTTGAAGTTCCTGATAAGGACATCCCTCTCTATCAGTCCCTCGAATACAGAATCGGCGTACGGCAGCCTGAACAGTATAAAATTCGCGTCGCTCGGGAATGGTTCGACTCCGCGCATCTCCGAAAGCGCGCCGAAGACCCTGTCCCTCTCTCTCACGATGAGCTGAACGTTCTCGGCGATAAACTCCCTGCTCTCGAGCACGGCCCGCGCCGACGCCTGGCTGAGCGAGTTGATATTGTAGGGGTATCTGACTTTATTGACCTCGTGCGCTATCCCCTCCCCCGCGAAAAGCATCCCGAGCCGGAGCGCGGCGAATCCAATTTTGGACAGCGTCCTCATCACGACGAGATTTCCGTGCGCTTTAACGAGGGGCAGAAAGTTTTGACCGGAGAAATCGGCGTAGGCTTCGTCTACGACGACTAGCCCGCCGGAAAGCTCTATTATCTCCAGTATCCTGTCTTCGGAGTATGCGTTCCCCGTCGGATTATTCGGCGATGCGAGGAATATGATATCGGGATCCTTCTCCTCAATCAACGCGCGCATGCTTCTCATGTCGAGGTCGAATTTCTCGTCGAGCCCCGGCTCTAAAATCGTCGCGCCTAGTGCGAGCCCGCTCAGCCTGTACATTGAAAACGTCGGAGCGGGGCAGACGACTTTCCCGGTTCCTCCGGCAAAGGCAGTCACGAGCATCCCGATGATCTCGTCCGAGCCGTTCCCGAGTATTATCCCCTCGCTCGGGAAGCCGCTGATCCCGGATATGAGCGTCCTCAAATCATACGCTTCGGGGTCGGGATATCTGTTGAGCTCGAGGCGGCTCGTTTCCTCGGCTACCCTCGCCGCGACCTCCGGCGGAAGCGGGAACGGGCTCTCGTTCCCGTCGAGCTTGACGGAGCAGTCGTGGTGCGGAACGGAGTAAGCGGAGAGATTTCTTACGCGCCCGCTCAGCCTCGACTCCAGAACGCTCTCTACCGTCTTCTTCCTGTCCTTATCCCGGGAATTCATGAATTCGTCTCAGGGGAATCTGCGGAGATTCTACTTGCCCTTCACCCTCACGCCGACCGAAAGCGCGTGCGCCTCGAGCTCCTCGCTGTACGCAAGGTTCATAACAGAGTCCGCGAGCGACTTGAAGCCCTTTTCCGAAATCGATATCACACTCGGCATCCTGAGGAAATCGTAAACGCTGAGCGGCGACGAGAACCTCGCGGCGCCGCCCGTCGGGAGAACGTGGCTCGGGCCAGCGACGTAATCGCCGAAGGCCTCGGTCGACATCGAGCCCACGAATATCGCCCCTGCGTGCATTATCTTCTTCAGCATTTTCTTGGGTTCTTTCACGCAGAGCTCGAGATGCTCGGGCGCGAGCGCGTTCGCGACGCCGACAGCCCTGTCGATGGTTTTCACGGTGAATATCGTGCCCTGGTTTCTAACAGCCTCTCCGGCTATGTGCTTACGGCTGAGGCTTACGAGCCGCGCCTCTACTTCGGCGGCGATTTCACGGGCGAACCTCACAGACTGCGTGACAACTATCGGCACAGCCATCTCGTCGTGCTCGGCCTGGGCAAGGAGATCTGCAGCGACCCACGCCGCGGGCGTGCTCCCGTCGGCTATTATAAGCACCTCGCTCGGCCCCGCTATCATGTCTATGTCGACAACGCCGAAGACGAGTTTTTTAGCAATTGTGACGTATATGTTTCCCGGCCCTACAATCTTGTCGACTTTCGGGACGGATTCAGTTCCGTACGCCAGCGCAGCCACCGCCTGCGCCCCGCCTACTTTATACACGGAATCGACCCCGGCTACCTGGGCGGCGACAAGCACGGTTGGGTTTATCTCCCCGCCCGGACACGGCGTAACGAGGGCCAGCTCTTTCACCCCGGCAACCTTTGCCGGGATCGCCGTCATGAGAACCGTCGAGGGATAGGCCGCCTTCCCGCCGGGCACGTACAGGCCCGCCTTCTCTATCGGCCGGATGAGCCAACCCAGCTCGTTTCCGAGCCCGTCCTTGAACGTCATCCCCTTCGGGAGCTTACGTTTGTGAAAGTCCCTCACGCGCCTTGCGGCCTTCACGAGGTCGGCCCTGAGCTTTTTCGGAACGCGCGATTTCGCATCCTCGAATTCTTTCTTCGAGACCTTTACCGTCTCGTTTGTGAGCTTTACCCTGTCGTATTTCGTCGTGTATTTGAAAAGGGCCTTATCTCCGTTCTTCCTCACGTCCTCGACTATTTCACGGACGGAAGATTCGAGAGCCGGGTCCGTAAGTGATTCCCCCCTGCGGAGGCCCTTTAACTGCTCTTCTATGTTTCCGCTTTTAATTTCGATTATTTTCACGATTGGAAGGATTATACACAGTGGAGCCCGCGACTTAAAGTCGTTCGAGCGGCTCGGTGCCGTCAGGCGCGCTGACGCCAAGCCCCCGTCAGTCCTACTCGTCATGTACACTAAATACCGGGCCGATTGAAAAGTCCGTCGTTAAGGGGCCTAAAGAGAGATACCGCATGAAGATATACACGCTCGAAAGAACGCAGGAAGTCGCGGCCCCGCTGGAAGAGGTATGGGACTTTTTCTCCAATCCCGGAAACCTCGCGCTGATAACGCCCCCATGGCTCGGGTTCAGGGTAGCTTCCGGCGCCGATCAGAAAATATATAAGGGGATGCTCATTAAATATAAAGTTTCGCCCCTTCTCGGCATACCGGTCACGTGGGTGACCGAGATCACCGAGGTGAACGATCTGAGCCGGTTCGTCGACGTCCAGCGGACAGGTCCCTACACCCTCTGGCGCCACGAGCACATATTCAAGGAGAAGAACGGAGCAGTCGAGTTGACAGACATCGTCACCTACGCCCTTCCCCTGGGCCCGCTAGGGAGAATAGCTCACGCCCTCGACACAAAAAAACGTCTCGACCGCATATTCGAGTTCAGGCGGGGCTACGTCGAAAGAAGATTCGGCAGAGCTGCCCGGGATTAAAGCCGCGAGAGCTTCCCGAATGCGGCGGTTCGATTGACACGCACCTCCCGGAAAATATACTTTTCACCTATGAACGATTCAGTCGTGGATATTAGCAGGTACAAACTGGACCAGGCCGAGCAGGAGCTCCGGACGAAGCTCGTCGAGTATACCGAGCGGCCGGAGATACAATCCCAGTTCGGAGAAGCCTTTTATATATGGAGGGACGACCCCGACTTTCTAGCCGACGACATAACGGAGGACGAGGTAGACGACCTCACATTCGAGAAGTTCTTCGACTGGTTCCTTTTCGATTTCAGGCTCCTCGATACAGGGGAAAGAATCATCGAGCGGTTCTACAAGGACGAGCGCGGAACGCTGACAGAGCTCGAGGACAAAATGATAGGCGAGTGGCGGGAGAACGTCTACAGCTTTTTCGAGGTGCTCGAAGTCGTCCCCGGCGAAAGCTGCGCCATAAGAGACCTCTTCGACAACAAGAACTACACCGTAAGAGACACCTCGTCTTCGAGAAAGCTCAAGGCGTCCGATATCATAGGCGCCCGCCCGCTCGGCACCGGCGAGCTCACCTACTTCTCCGGCGTCATATCGGTCTATCCGGCGACGTTCCGGGAAATAATCATCGAATTTTTCAATTCCGGATTCAGGGACTACAGACGCGAGCACGGTAAGCAGGGCTCCAAAAGGGAATATCTCAAGGACTACGGCTTTCAGATAGGGCATTATCTCGAGGATTTCGTCAAGAACCCGCGGTTCGTATCCCCCGAGGGCGAGGAGCTGGTTTTGGCCTCGGCCACGTATTCGGTCGGCGATGAAGAAGCGGTCCTGAAGAAATTAAGAGGCGACAAAGCATTCGAAGAGCTGAGCGCTCCAGTCGACGAGATAAAGATATTCGCGTTCGAGGACGCCGACGACCACGCGGCCTCCGGAACGCTCGAGATCGAAAACGGCTCCCTCAGGGTGCAGTGCTATTCCCGGGACATGCTCGGCAGGGTAAAAGCCCGTATCGAGAAAGACCTCGGGAAGCTCGTCTCACACAGGGGAGATACACTTAAAGACCTTGAAAATTTCATAAGCAATAAAGAAACCAAAAGCGTAAAGAAGAGCCCTAAAAAAGCCAGGAAGCTCCCTCCCGGCGTGAAGAGCAATAAGGAGCTCGACAGGGAGCTCGACGATTTTTACACCCTCTGGCTCGACCAGCCACACCCCACACTCGGCGGCAAAACCCCCCGCGAGGCAGCAGCGTCCTCGGGGGAAAAAGCTGCGCTTCTTCATATTCTGGGCGAGCTCGAGAGCTATTATTCGCGGGCCATGGAGCGGGGCGAGCCGTATTTCGATGTTGCGAAGATAAAAAAACAACTGAATCTTAAATAAATTCCCCCCTTACAGGTGGGGGGCTGGCGGCGGCCTGACATGAAACTATACTCACGGCGAAAATTCACGGAAACGATGCTAAACCTTGATAACGATTTAAAACAATTGAATAAAAGAAATGGCAAGTTAAACAAAGTGACAATCGGGCATTGACTGGGTATAATACTAAAGTATTAGCATTTATTGCAATATTAATACTTTATTCAGATTAAAAGACCTACTTAAGTCTCGTTGACTACATATATGGGCATCCATATAATATCTATTACAAATTGAGTATTATGTTAGGAGAAGGAGGGCATTGAATGATGAGCAGAACAATTAACCTGATGATGGCGGTCCTGATTGCAGCAGTGGTGGCATACCAGCCGTTTTCCGTTTTTGCGCAGAGCTCCGTGGATGCCCAGGTTTCTCTTGGCACCATGAAGGTATCGGGCGAGATCAAGGTCATTCTCGTAGACGGAAGCGAAATCAGCCTGAAAGACGAAAGCTACCCTATATATCCGGATATGATCATAGATACCCTCGACGACGGCGAAGCTACGCTCATAGTCAATGGCGGCAAGTATGTCATCGAGCCCAATTCCGTATTCAAGGTACAGTCCATAGGCAACGGTTTCACAGGTCTTTTGCTGACTCCGGGCGACGAGGGCGAGGTCTGCTACTGCTTTAATCCCAAGGGCGGATATCTCGTAGACACGCCTGATGCAGATACCATGCCCGAAAGCGAAAGCGCGCTTGAAGCCGGAACCCCGCAATACATCGACGGCAGGACGAACTACAGGGAAAACACCGCGTCCGCTATACAGTTCGACGGTCATTCCGTATTCAAGACGAAGATCAACGAAACGACCATGGAGCCGGGAGACGCGCTATCTTATCCTCCGTCCGACAAGGACCCGCAGAATGCATTTGACGAAAAATCCGGATGCTGCAAAGCCCCCGTTGCGCCGTTCATAATACCGGCTTCGGTAGGCGCTGCGGCGGTAACTGGTGCGGCCATTTGCGGGGCGGCCTGCGGAGGTAACGACAACGACTCGAACGCAAGCAACGTCCTCAGGTCGAACAAGTAAGAATTGTCAATATAAACTGACAATTTCATACTTGCTCTGCTGATTGGAACAGCAATTATACAAGTCGGGAATAAGGGGTGTATAATTGTTATTCAAAGAAGGATGCGCTTGCATGTTTAAGAAAATAAGCCTTATATCAGCAGTAGTTTTCTCCCTTGCGTTGGTGTACGCCTGCGGCGGCGGATCTTCCTCCAGCGGGAGCTACACGATACCGCAGGCCACGAGGGAAGTTAACAAAGAAAACCAGGAGCTCAACCGGAAGCTCATACAGGAAACCTTCTCCGCCACTTCTTCCGTCGATTACAGAATAGGCCCCGGCGACCTCCTGGCGATACAGGTGCTCGAAGCCCCGGACCTCAACACCGAAGCGAGGGTGAACAGCCAGAATTCCATCACCTTCCCGCTCATCGGCAAAGTAGACGTCGCCGGATACACCCCGCAGGAGGCGGAGAGCAGGATAGCCGAAATGCTGTCCGAAAATTACATGCACAACCCGCACGTAATCGTTTCAGTCAAGGAATACAAGAGCCAGCGCGTGGCAGTAATAGGAAGCGTAAAAAATCCGGGGACTTACGAGCTCCTCGGCAAGGGTACGCTGCTCGACGCCCTGGCGCTTGCCGGCGGCCTCGACGTCAACGCGAGCGATATAGTATACGTTACGAGGAAAACGAGCGACGGCGGGGAAAAATCCGTACAGGTTGACCTCGACGACCTTCTCGACAAGGGTGACGCCACACTTAACGTCCCGATAAACATGGGCGACGTCGTGTACGTGCCCGAAGCCGGCGTAGTCTACGTCGACGGCGCCGTCGTAAAGCCGGGCACCTACCCGATAACGGACGACATGACAGTAAGCCAGGCGGTAACAGTTGCGGGCGGCCTGGACAAAACCGCAAAGGCGTCCGACGTCAGGCTTTTAAGGAACAGGGGCGGGCAGGTCGAAGTGCTTCCAGTTAATCTCGAAGCGATTAAGGACGGGGAAATACCCGACATGATACTTCAGGACCAGGATGTTGTGGTTGTGGGCAAGAGTGCGTTCAAGAGCTTCTTCGACGCTGTAAGGTTCGGTCTGTTCTTCCCGCCGTTCAGCATGGGGGTTCAGTAACCAGGGGGACATTTAAACAAGCATATGGAATACAACGGCAACGACAGAAAAGGGGACGAGAACACCGGGAACAGTCTCGTACCGAGCAGCGAGGAAAGGTCCTTAAAGACTTATTCCCCGACCCCGGACATCATAAGGGCCTATCCGTCAGACGAAGAGAACCCGATCCACAGATATATAGACGTGGTTCTCCGGAGAAAGAAGGTTATAATCGCTTTCTTCGGCATCGTCCTGGTAACGACCCTCATAGGCACGGTAACGACGGAGCCCGTCTACAGGGCTACCGCCAAGGTCGAGATATCGCTCGAAAATCCTAAAGTCGTGAACTTTGACCAGGTCGTCGAAGTCGAAACCCAGTCGGCCGAATTCTACGAAACGCAGTATCTCCTCCTCAAGAGCAAGGCTCTCGCGAAACAGGTAGTGGATAAGCTTAACCTCGGCCAGCACCCGGAATACAACCCCGAAGAACAGACCCCCGGCATTGTCGACCGCATTAAGGGCGCCATATTCGGCACCATTAGCAGCGCCGTAAGCGGGGTAAAGAACCTCTTCATCAGGCCCGCGGCCGAATCCGAGCCCGGTCCGGAGGACCAATACATAGGCGAGATGACCAAGCAGGACAATCTCGTAAACACCTTCGTCGGAGGGCTCACAATATCCCCCGTCGGCAACTCCCGTCTCGTTGATATAAGCTTCGAATCGCACGACAGGAAGCTCGCCGCCGACGCCGTCAACACCCTCGCCGACACCTTCATCGAGTGGCTCATGAACAGAAAGCTCGACGCCACGAAGCAGGGAAGGGATTTTCTAAAGAAACAGATAGAGCAGGCCCAGTCGAACCTCGAGCAGTCCGAGGCCAGGCTGAACGAATTCGCGAAAAGTAACGACATCGTTTCGCTCGACCAGAAGATGAACATCACTTACCACACCTTCGCCGAGCTCAACGACGCGCTCGCCAAGGCTGAAACGGAGAGGATCGAAAAAGAATCCCTCTACAAGCACGTAATGGCCGGCAACGTGAGCTCGCTCCCGCTCGTAGTGAACGACCCCTACATACAGAACCTGAAGGCCTCGCATGCCCTGGCCAAGTCCGAATACAGCCAGATGAGCGCAACATTCAAATCCGGATATCCGAAGTTAAAAGAGGTCGGGGCCAAGGTGACAGAGCTTCAGAGGAAGATAGACGAGGCCGAGGGCAGCATCGCGAACTCCGTAAAATCGGACTACGAAGCCTCGCTCAAGAAGGAAGAGACGCTCCGCGAGAGCTACGAGAAGCAAAAAGTCCTGGCGTCGGCCCTCAACGATAAGTCCATCGAATACAACATCCTCCAGAGGGAAATCGAATCTAACGAAACGATTTACAACACTCTTCTCCAGCGGCTAAAAGAAACGGAGGTTTCATCCGCCATTAAGGCCAGCAACATACAGGTCGTCGACTATGCCCAGATACCCCTCTTCCCCTTTAAGCCCAACGTAACACTCAACCTCCTCTTCGCCTGTATCATCGGCCTCGGAGGCGGGGTGCTCATAGCATTCATAATCGAATACTTCGACAACACGATAAAATCGCCGGAAGAGATAAGGGACAAGATGAAGTTCCCGGTACTCGGCGGGGTCTTCGAAGCCAGGCAGGCCGACAGCCTTGCGGCCCCGGTCGAAAAGACCTTCCTCATGGACCCGCGTTCCCACATCGCCGAGGCTTTCAGAACCATAAGAACCTCGCTGCTTCTTTCGACGCCCGGAAAGCCCCCGAGGTCTATACTCATAACGAGCTGCTTCCCGGCCGAGGGTAAAACCACGGTTTCCATAAACCTGGCTTCTTCGTTCGCGCAGGCGGGGAGCAAGGTGCTCCTCCTCGAGGCCGACCTCAGAAGGCCGAGGATTGGAAACGTGCTCGGGAACAACGGGTACGGCCTCAGCAGCTATCTCACGGGCAACGCCAGCCTCGAAGACGTCGTCACCCACGGCGAGATACCCAACATGTACGTCCTTCCCGTGGGCCCGATACCGATCAACCCCGCGGAGCTCCTCGGCTCGACCCAGATGAAAGAGCTGATCGACATCCTCGTTAAGGAATACGACTATATAATTGTCGACGGTCCGCCCGCGCTCGGCTTCGTCGATTCTCATATACTGTCGAGCCTCGTCGACGGAGTTGCAGTCGTCGTAAGGGCGGGGAAAACGCCGAGAACATCTATCAGGGATCTTATAGAGAAGCTCTGGAACCTGAGGGCGAATTTCCTCGGGGTTATAGTGAACGGCATCGAGCTCAATCAGAACAGCTATTACTATAAGTCTTACAACTACTACTACGGCGAGAGCGAAGAAAAGAAGAAGATTGCCCCTGTCAAAGCCAAGGTAAAGAACGCTCAGGACGACATAGGCAAAACAATTTAATCAGCCGGGCATCTGTCGCTTCCCTTTCCCAGCAGGTATATTGAGAATTATCCCTTTGAGAGCCTGCGGGGTGTTTACGCTCAAGACATGAATCTTGTAATCCGCTCCAGACTACGCCAATATGGCCTTCTCGCTCTTTCCGCAATAATAATAATGATTCTCGTAACCAGGGCGGCCAGCAACTGGCTCTCCTATATTTACGCGGGCGATCCTCCTCCGAGGGGCCTTAAGGATGCCATGGTTCTCGAGCGGAACAACTCCGAATTCTACTTCCTCCTGGCACAGTACTACGACAACTACGACTTCACGGTACCTAGAACGGATGTAGCTGACCTTTATAAAAAGGCCCTCGAATTAAATCCCCTCAACTACAACTACTGGTTCTATCTCGCGGAATTCCTCTCGCGGCAGGGCGAAAGAGATAAGGCCGTTTATGCTCTCAACCAGTCTACCCAGCTCTCCCCCGGCGTCGTTTCGCTTAGGTGGGCGGCGGGCATGCTGGCCTCCAAGCTCGGAGACAAAAAAGCCCTCCTCGACAACCTCGTTCCCGTGATGGCCTACGACAGCGATAGAAGACAGAAGGCGTTCATCATTCTATGGCAAACGCTCAGGAAGGGCGACGATATAAGAAAAGTCGTGCCTCCGCAAGCCGTGCCGGACTACATGAAGTTCCTGATAAAGACCAAAAGAGTGCCTGAAACCTACGAGATATGGTCCGACCACAAGGACCTCGTCGATTACAACCTCTACATGCTGATGATGAATTTTCTCATGTACCAGAACAGTATAGACCTCGCCAAAAACGCCTGGACCGAACGCATGGGAGCATGGGACGGCGTCTGGAACGGGAGATTCGAAAAAACTATAAACAATAACGGTTTCGACTGGACGATAAGCAATCTCGAAGGGATAGAAGTAACGACGCCGGAGGACTCCGACCAGAAAGGCAGCTCCCTCAAAATAGAATTCGACGGAAAGGACAATTACGACTTTTATCATTTCAGACAGGTCGTCCCGGTCGAAGAGAATACGAGCTACAGGCTCTCCTCGGATATTAAAAGCGAAAATCTTACGACGAGAAACGGCATCTTCTGGGAGGTCTACTGCCTTCACAGCGACGACCTCTACCAAAGGTCAGAACAGACATACGGCACGACCGACTGGCACAAGGTCGGGCTCGAATTCACGACCCCGCCGGGATGCACATCGGCCGTTCTGAGGCTAAGAAGGTTCAAGACCGATATCGACGCCCCATTCTCCGGCGCGGTCTGGGTCGACGACGTCGAGCTCGAAAGGACAGGCAGCGGATACAATTGATGACTTTCATCATCGAAAAAGTGATTCCACTATTTATTAACATGGGGCTGGTGCTGATCTTGCTCTCTCCCCTCCCCTTCGGGAACGTCGAGACCTGGTCGGTCTCCCTTTTCGAAATCATCTCGTTCCTGACGTTCGGCGTATGGATTACCGGAAAGATTCTCAGGGGCAGAATTCGCGTCCCGAAGTCGCCCCTCTATCTCCCGATGGGGCTCTTCTTCATATTGATATTCTTGCAGACAGTCGAGCTCCCGGAATTCCTTCTGGGCATACTCTCGCCGCATGGGTCCTCTCTCCTTCAGGGCAAGGCCGAAGCGCTGAAATTCGTATTCGGCGTAGACGTTAATCTTTCCCATACCATAAGCATCTACCCGTTCGTTACCAACCAGAAGTTCCTCCTCTACCTCTCCTACGCCGCCTTTTTTATAGTGACGTTCGACTATATACGTGCGAGCAGGCACGTGAGAAGATTCTTCTGGATAATATTCACGGTCTCCCTGATCGAATCCCTCATCGGGCTCATGCAGTATATAGCGAGCGGCTCCAAGGCCCCTGCCGCGGGCACGTACGTGAACCCGAACCACTTCGCGGGCCTTCTCGTCCTCGTTATACCGTTCATCCTCGGCTACTTTCTCTATCTCTATTCGAAGCACGGCGTAGTAATGGGCAGGTGGGGCAACAAGGTAAAGCTTCCCGTGTCGAGCCACTTCATGATGTTCTTCGCGATGTGCATAATGGCCATAACCCTCATACTCGCCCAGTCGAGGGGAGCTATATTATCCTTCTGCGCGTCGATATTCTTTTTCTACATGCTGATGTCACGCGACAAGAAAAACAGATCCAACAAATGGCTCATCGGGGGATTCTTCGCGATAATACTCGTGTATTCGTTATGGATAGGGCTCGACCCGGTTCTCGACAAAATGGCGGAGACGACGAGAGAGCTTCCGAACCGTACCTACATCTGGAAAGACAGCATGAACATGCTTAAGGATTTCCCGGTCCTGGGCGTCGGGCTCGGCAACTTCAGCCTGGCCTACACTCTCTATAAAGAAAACGCGTACTGGCCCCACGTATACGACCATGCCCACAACGACTACATAGAGCTGGCGACGGAAACCGGCATAGTCGGCTTCGCCCTTGTCTTCTGGGCGCTCATAGCCTTTTTCAGAAACTTGTATAGAAACGAAAAGTATTTTTCCTCGGAGAAAGACCCCTTCTCCTACTACATCACCATAGGGCTCGTGAGCGGAATGTTCGGCATGTTCGTTCATACGATCACGGAATTCACGTTCCAGATTCCGGCCAACGCCTATTATTTCACATTCATGCTGGCCCTGACAGCGAGCATAGTGAACCGCGTGTCCGAAAGGGAAAGATCAGGCTAGCGTTTGGGGTTCGACGGTCCGGCCGATTCAGTGACCGTTTCTGGCGACGACCTGCCTGTCGAGGCAGTCCTTTAATGCCTGCTCGGATATATATCCTTTTTCTATAAGTATGCTGCCCAGTTTCGCGCCGGTATTCTTCTGGTAATCGAGCGCCTCCTCGAGCTGCTCCCTGTTTATGACCTCGGCCGCGAGCATTATGTCTCCCAGGAGGTGCTCCTTTTTGCCCGGAGCCATCCAGGTCGCCGCGGAATTCACCGACACCTGGAGATTGAGAAAGTCCCTCAGCTTCTGCTCGGTTATATATCCCTTCTCGATCAGTATCTCTCCGATCTTGCCGCCCCACTTCTCCTGGTGAGCCAGCGCCTCCCGAAGCTGCGCTTCGGTGATTACTCCCGATTCAAGTATCACCTGCCCTATCAGCTTGTCGATACGCCTGTCCTTGCTTTCCCACCTGTATGCGACCGTGAACCAGATAGTCGCGAATATGAGCTTCATATCGAGCCAGAAGCTTTCGTTGTTTATGTAAATCGTGTCGTAGCGGAGCTTGTTCCGGGGATGTGTGTTGTAGTTCCCGTAAACCTGCGCAATGCCCGTCAGCCCGGGCTTCACCCTGAGCCTGTAGTCGAACCCCGGGATCATCTTCCTGAACTCGGAAACGAGCTCGGGTCTTTCGGCACGGGGGCCGACAAAGCTCATGTCCCCTCTCAGAATATTGAAGAGCTGCGGGAGCTCGTCGAGCTTGGTCCTTCTTAAGAAATCCCCGACCTTCGTAATCCTGTGATCCTTCTTATACGCCCATACGGGTCCGGTTTTCTGCTCGGCGTCCTTTATCATGGAACGGAACTTGTAAATCCTGAACTTCCGCCCGTTCTCCCCTAGTCTCACCTGCGAGAAAATTATGGGGAACCCGTCTTCTATATATATTACGATTGCGACTATAACGCCTACGGGAAACAGTACGACAAGCCCCAGAAACGAAAAAAGCACGTCGAAGGGTCTTTTCAGAAAAGGCTCCTTGACAGGGTTCGATGATGGATACTCCACCAAAGAATAATTCCCGCCTACCTTGTTTAGTGTGCCGTTGATGCTCTTGAAAATCTTCATGCTCTACTCTCTACTATTAAGAATAAGGAGATTCAGAACGCAGGCAAATCCCTTAACAGGACCTTAGCCAACCGGTCGAGATTTAATATCTGCAATGTCTATGCCACTTCACATAAACATCTTAACCCCCTGTATATACATAATAATAGTTTATAGCACGCAGATACTTAAACAAGTCTTGTCAATCGGGAGGCTGTCGGCGGGACAATTTTTGTTACGCCTGGAGACCGAAGTCTGTTAAGGCAGCTTTACACTCGCGAAAATGGACCCCGAAACGTCAACCCCCGTGAGATTTTGCCCACACTGTCAAGCCGTGAACGGAGTTTCCAACCCATCCGTCCCCTATAGATATACCTACAGTCTACATTACAATACGCCGAATGTCTCGATTATTCCCCGGGATAGTGAAACATCGCGGAAAGGCGCCCGGAACGCCTGAAAACCCGGATTCCTTCCTCCGGCGTGAAAAGAATTCACTTTTTCACGTCTAATTCATTCAAGCCTTGATCATCGTCTATTGTAATTTTTAAAGAACCCGCAGGTCCCACCGCTCATAAAAAAACGGAATCGAAATCGATTTTGAAACAAAGCTTTATAATCCACATTTTGACATTATACTTGGTGATGTCGAATTCAAAGCTTCCATGGTCAAGGTTTTACCATAGCACCAGACGCACCTCTTATGCAGAAAACAGAATCATCATTTAAAATAGACGGTCGGAACAAGCCCGCTCCGGCGCCCGACACCGCTGACGAAAGAGACGATTTCCGAAAGCCGTTCGCGGTACGGAAACCGCAGACCGGCATCTCTCTTCAGTTAAGAGAGCTCTACGAATACCACGAGCTCATATATTTTCTTATCTGGAGAGACATCAAGGTCAGATACAAGCAGACCGCGCTCGGCGTGATATGGGTAGTGCTTCAGCCCCTTCTCACGATGGGCGTCTTCACGATATTCTTCGGGAACCTCGCCAAAATACCGTCCGACGGCGTGCCCTATCCTATCTTCTCTTTTGCGGCGCTGGTGCCCTGGCAGCTCTTCGCCAACGCGCTTACGAATTCCAGCAACAGCCTCGTCAACAGCCGCGACCTCATCACAAAAGTATATTTCCCGAGGCTCATAATACCGCTCTCGTCGATCCTGGGCGGCTTCCTCGATTTCCTGATAGCGTTCGTCGTGCTCATGCTCATGATGCTTTACTACGGCATCGTGCCGACGCTCGCAATACTGGCGCTTCCGCTCTTCGTGCTCCTCGCGATCGCAACGGCGCTCGCCGTAAGCCTCTGGCTCTCGGCCCTCAACGTTATATACAGGGACGTCCGCTACACGATACCTTTCATGACACAGTTCTGGCTCTTCCTTACGCCGATCGCATACCCGAGCAGCCTGGTGCCCGAAAAGTGGCGCATACTCTACGGCCTCAATCCGATGTCGGGTGTGGTCGAGGGTTTCCGCTGGGCGCTGCTCGGAAAGTCCGACCAGGACTGGACTCTCGTAATAGTATCGTCGATTGTCGTCTTGGTTCTCCTGGCTGGCGGGCTCGTTTATTTCCGACACATGGAGAAGAAATTCGCGGACGTGGTTTAACATGAGCGATATTACAATAAAAGTAAGAGATATAGGAAAAGAGTACAGGATCGGAGAAACCAACGAGTTTCAGACGATGAGGGAGAATATCACGAGGCTCGTCTCGGGAGGCGTCAAGAAGCTCGTTTCGGGCATCGGCGGGAAACGAGGCGGCAACGGTCACACAGCGAAGAAAGCTTCCGGCGATAACATCTTTTGGTCCTTAAAAGAAGTCTCGTTCAATGTATGCCAAGGGGAGATCATCGGCATAATCGGCCGGAACGGCGCCGGGAAAAGCACTCTTTTGAAAATAATAACGGGGATAACTGAGCCGACAGAAGGCAGAATAGACATCTACGGCAGGATAGCATCTCTCCTCGAAGTCGGCACAGGGTTTCACCTCGAGCTCACCGGGCGCGAAAACATATACCTCAACGGCGCGATACTCGGCATGAAGAAAATCGAGATCGACAGGAAATTCGACGAGATACTGGAATTTTCCGAGGTGGAGCAGTTCATAGACACCCCGGTGAAGTATTATTCGTCGGGCATGAGGGTAAGGCTGGGGTTTTCGGTAGCCGCGCACCTAGAGCCAGAAATACTCCTCATAGACGAAGTGCTCGCGGTCGGCGACGCCGCCTTTCAGAAAAAATGTCTGGGAAAGCTCAACAACGTCGCCACCTCCGAAGGGAGAACGGTGCTCTTCGTCAGTCACGATATGACCGCCATTCTTTCGCTCTGCCAGAGAGCGATAATGCTCGAGCAGGGGCGGGTTATAGCTGAAGGACACACAGACGATATCGTACAGAAGTATCTTCAATCGATGAGCTCGACATACGAAATACCGCTCGACCAGCGAACCGATCATGCAGGGGACGAAAGCGTTACGATAGTCTCGCTCAAGGTGGAAAATGCGGAGGTGGGGACGCCGATAAAACCGAGCAGCAGGATAAATATCAAATTCGACTACGTCAGCGACAAGCCTATCAAATACCCGCGGATGATAGTGAAGATCAGGGACTTCAGAACACGTGTAAACCTCGCGCGCCTCGACAGCGAAATACAGCTTGGGCTGCCGGAAACGCTGCCGCCAAGGGGGACAATAACCTGCAGCACGGGTGAGCTATTCCTGACGCCGGGCCGCTGCGTTATAGATTTGGAACTAAAGAGAGGAATGGTCACGGCCGACAAGATAGAGCACGCGGGATACTTCGACATAGAAACGGAAAACGTTTACGGAACGGGGAAGATACCGACCCGCGACGAATCCGTTTCTCTCCTGAAATACGAGTGGCAGGCCGAGTGACCTATTCGATATCGCCGTTCCGTTCATTCGCGGGAACATACTTTAAGAGCATTGCCCGAATTTATCAAGACGAGAAGGCCGCATGAAAAGTCAGATCAAAAGCGCATTAATGCTTCTCCCGGCGCCGCTACGCCGGTGGATTCACGTAAGCTACAGCAAGGCCCGTGCAGGCATGCGGGGTGAAACCTACATTCCTCCCGTGGAGCTCGTCGACTTCGGAGACTTAAGGCGCGTAAAACCCATAAGCGAGCTCGAAGGATATGAGCGCGGCCTCCCGGTAGACAGGTACTACATCGAAAAATTCCTGGCCCGGAACAGCGCCTCTATAGCGGGCCGTGTGCTCGAAATAGGAGACGACGAATACACGAAAAGATTCGGCGGGGAGAGGGTCGAGAAAAGCGATATCCTGAACTACGACAAGAGCTTTAATCCGAGGACGACGATCGAAGCAGATCTCTCCTCGGCCCCCCAAATACCTTCAGACACTTACGACTGCGTCATATTCACGCAGACCCTCCAGTTCATATACGACTTCCGCTCGGCTATAGGCACCCTCCACAGAATACTGAAACCCGGCGGCGTTCTCCTCGCGACACTGGGAGCCATAGGAAACACATACGGCGAAGGACCATCCGAAAGCGACTGGTACTGGCTGTTCACGGTTTCGTCCGCGGCGAGAATTTTCCAGGAAGCGTTCCCCGCCGGCCAGATGGAGGTCACCCCCCACGGCAACGTGCTGGCTTCAATCGGTTTTCTCGAAGGGATGTCCGCTCACGAATTCTCCGAAGAAGAGCTCGACTATTACGACCCCAGGTACCAGATGCTCATAACCGTAAAAGCGCCCAAGTAAATAAAATAATCGACGACCATTTGAATCTTCGAGCTGTTTATAATAATAAAACAGGTTCGCAAACTGAAGGCTTTAAATTAGCTGTAAAATTGTGACATGAACGATAATCCCGTTGTCTCAGTGATAATACCGTTCCTCAACGCCGAGAAGTACTTCGAAGAGGCAATAGAGAGCGTACTCGCCCAGACCTGGACGGATTGGGAGCTTATACTGGTCGACGACGGCTCCACGGACCGCAGCACGCAAATCGCCCACGATTATAAAAACCGGTATGACGGGAAAATCGTCTATACGGAGCATGAAGGGCACCTTAACAAAGGCATCAGCGCATCCAGGAACCTCGGGTTCCGGACGGCCAGGGGGAATTACATCGCCATGCTCGACGCCGACGACGCCTGGACGAAGCATAAGCTCGAGCAGCAGACGGCGATACTTCGAGCCTACCCGGAAGCGGGAATGGTCTGCGGGAATACGAAGTACTGGTACAGCTGGACAGGCGACACTAACGACATTTCCCTCGACCGCTACATGCACGATAACCTGAAATCCGGAACGCCCATTCTGAACACGCTCGTCGCCCCGCCGCTGCTTTTGGTTCTCACGCTGAACGGGCAGTTCGATCCCGTATCCATGTCCAATATCATGCTCAGGAGAGAAACCATAGAAAGAGCGGGCGGCTTCGAGGATGCCTTCACCGGGATGCACGAAGACCAGGCCTTTCTCGCGAAGGTCTACCTCGGCTCCCCGGTATTCGTATCCGCCTCGTGCTGGGACCTCTACAGGCAGCACAGGGAGTCCTGTCATCAGGTCGCCGGAAAGAAGGGGAATCAGGAATCGGCCGAGCTCTTTTACCTCAACTGGCTGGAAAAGTACCTGGGAGAAAAGAGTATCGGAGACGAAGGCGTCAGGGATGCGCTCGACAACAGGCTCTGGAATTTCAGGAACCCGTCGCTGAACGAGCTCAGGTACAACTTCCTCCAAAAGACCAAAGACACAGTAAGGACCCTGGCTCCGAAGCTTCTGCCGCGCTCGGTGGGAGAAGCCGTCATTTCGAAATACGGCAGAAGGAGGCCCTTCGGATGGATCGATTTCGGAGAGCTCAGAAAAGTTATTCCAGTGAGCGAATCCTTGGGGGAGAGAGGAGGGAACCCCATCGACGGATACTACATAGACAAATTCCTCGGGGCGAGCTCGAAATATATCAAGGGAATTACGCTCGAGTCCGGAAACGATTTATACGCCTTCGGATACGGCAAGGAAAACGTGATAAAGGGCGGCATATTTAAAATACCGGCCGAATCCGGGCCTGTCGACGTCGAATTGCCGCCGGATATTCCCCGCAGCGGCTGCGACTGTATTATAATTACACGGACGCTCGAGTTCATGTACGACTCGTCCCGGGCTATCGAAACACTGTACGGGGTCCTAAAACCAGGCGGAGTAATACTTGCGGCCGTGCCTGGCATGCGCACCCCGTCTGGCGGGAAGTCCGACTGGTACTGGAATTTCACTTCCCTGTCGGCGCGAAGGCTCTTCGAGCAAGCGTTCCCGCCCGGAAATGTGAATATAAAGTGTTTCGGAAACCCGCTGGCGGCAGTGAGTATTCTTCACGGCCTCTCGGCCGAAGATTTGAAGCCGGAAGAGCTCGACTATTCCGACGAAAGATACGAGTTGATTATTGGAATCAGGGCGTTTAAGCCCGATTGATGTCAGGCGGAGAAGATGAATCTGAACATACCAATATTGATGTACCACCAGGTAAGCCCGAACCCGCATCCGAGTTTTCTCGATTACACAGTCACACCGAAAACGTTCGAAACCCAGATGAAAATCCTGAAGATGCTCGGGTTTAAAACCATCAGCCTCGACCAGCTGACGGCTTACAGGGAAGGTAGAGGTAAGCTCCCCCGGAAACCCGTCATAGTAACGTTCGACGACGGCCTGACGGAGTCCATAGAGCATTCCATCCCGGTGCTCGAGAGACTCGGCTTCACGGCTGTCTACTACATGCCCACGAATTACGTGGGAATAAAAAGCGGCTGGATGGTGCAGGAGATAAACGCGGAGTTCCAGATAGTCGACTGGACGGTGGTCAGGGACCTCGACGCGCGCGGCTTCGAAATCGGCTCACACAGCATGAACCATCCGTGGCTTAACCGCATACCGCCCGAAGACTGTTACAAGGAGCTCGAAGGATCGCGGAAGAGACTCGAAGATTTTCTGGGCCACGAGGTGAGGCACATCGCATACCCGTTCGGCGCTCACAACGAGACGGTAAAAATCATAGCCGGCGAAACGGGATACCACACAGCCTGCTCCACGGAACCGTACATAGCGAACATGAACGACAACGTGTTCTCACTGCCGCGGCTCAATATAGGGATGAAGGAATCACTGCTCGATTTCCTGATACTGATACACACCACGAAATTCACGTCTGAGGATATTTACGTCAGGGTCCCGGGGCCCCTCCGCCGCTTCGTCAAAAAATACGTCCTCGGAAGAAAGACAGGCTAGGTTGTCATGAAGAAGGTTAGCGTAGTAATACCCACATACAACCGCGCCGCTTCCATGGAGCGTCTCCTGAGGGCGCTCACAGCGCAGACATTCCCGCCGTCCGACTTCGAGGTCGTGGTTTCCATAGACGGCTCCGAAGACGGAACCAGGGAAATGGTCGAAAATTTCGGCGCCCCTTTCACGATCCGCTCCGTATGGCAGCCGAATTCCGGCAGGGTAAAGGCCTGCAACGCGGGAATCGAAAACGCGTCCGGGGAAATACTGATAATCCTCGACGACGATATGGAGCCGCGGCCCGGATTCATAGAGGCTCACTACCTCTCTCATTCATCCGGCGAGAAGCTGGGCGTAATCGGCGCGGCGCCGATACACGTCGACGATTCTTCGACGTTCGCGACGAGACACATAGCCTCCGAATTCAATTTGCGGCAGAAAAAAATGGCCGCCCCCGATTACAAGTTCAGGATATGGGATTTTTACGGAGGAACTTTCTCCATAAGAAGAAAGACGCTCTTCGAAGTCGGCCTCTTCGACGAATCCTTCAAAACCTACGGATACGAAGATATGGAGCTCGTCCGGCGCCTCATCAAGTCGGGCGTGAAGATAATATTCAACCCCGAAGCCGTTTGCACACAGTACTACGACGAGAATCTCGAAGGGCTGCTGAAAAAAACCGTATACTCCGGAGAGAGGGTCGTTCTCCTGGTCAGCATACACCCCGAACTTTTCAGCGAGCTCAAGTTAAGGGAATACAACTCTCAGGGATGGAAATGGCGCTGGCTGCGCTTCACGCTGATATGGGCGGCGATGCTCTTCCCCCCGGTAAAGCGCCTCATCATATCCTTCATTAAACTATTCGAGGGCTCATCCGATAAAACCCGGGCAAAGCTCTACGCGATGGCCATGGATTATTTCTTCTGGCTCGGCGTCTGGTCCGAAGCCAGGAGAAACAAGAAGTTCGAGCCCCTCATTCCCAAAATAAAATCCTACAGATACGACCCTCATGCCTCATAAAATCGTTTATTATCTCGACAGCGACAACTTCGGAGGTGCAGAGCAGGTTCTTTACACGCTCCTCAGGGGACTCGACAGAAACGCATGGCATCCGTTTCTCGCATACCACCCGAACCCTGGCATCGCGCCTTTCATAAGCTCGGTAGCGGAGCTTGGAATAGAAACATTCCCGACTACCCGAATCGTCAACTACAGGGATATAAAGGGGATTTGGGAATTTTCGTCCAGATTGAAAGCCATCCGGCCCCATATCTTTCACGCCAATATCAACTGGCCGCTCTCATGCTCGAACGGCATCATCGCGGCATACCTGACCGGGATTCCCGCCATCATAGGAACCCAGCATCTATACGATATTATAAAATCGCGGCGGCGCCGCGTTTTTCAGTTTCTCGTTTCGCTTCTCGTGAACCGCTACATCGCGGTATCGGCCGATCTTGCAAAAGAGCTCGGGCAATACGTGCCCTCGTATAAAATAGAGGTAGTGCAGAACGGGATAAATTTCGAGCGCTTCAGCGCTGAACCCGCCGGAAAAACGAACGATGTATACGCGCCGCTCAGAGAAAAGAATCTTCCGATACTGCTCACAGTCGCCCGCCTCTCCAAACAAAAAGGCCATACATATCTACTTAAAGCCGCGGCGAAAATTCCGGATGCGCTTTTCGTTTTCGCAGGCGACGGCCCGGATAGAAAAGACATCGAGAAAGAGGCGCACGAGCTTAACCTCGGCAATAGGGTGATATTTCTCGGAGAGCGAAATGACATCCCAGAGCTTCTCCTGGGCTGCGACATCTACGTTCATCCCTCGATTTTCGAAGGAGGCGTGGCAATATCGATAATGGAAGCCATGGCCGCCGGTAAACCCGTAATAGCCACCGAAGTCGAAGGCATAAGGAAAAATTTCACCGACAGCGTAAACGCGGTGCTGGTGCCTCCTGCCGATCCCGCCGCCCTCACAAAAGCCATAAACGGCCTGTTGTCTGACCCCGTTAAGGCGAAGAACATCGGGGCCGAGGGAAAATCGCTCGTATACAGGGAGTTTTCTTCTTCCAGAATGGTAAAGCACGTCACTGAAATATATAATCAGTATTTAAAGGCCGGGCGCGTGTGAACCTTCTCAACGAATCCATATCATTCAGCAGGAAAATTACTTATACGACACGGGCCATCGCCACGCGGTAATATGCGCATCCTCTTCATCTCGAGATATTTCATAGACGACCCGAAAACGAAGGTACACGGAGTCTACAAACGCATGGGCACATTCGTCGAGGCGCTTAAGGAAATAGCCCCTCTCGACATGCTCTTCTACACCCCGCCCGGAACGGACTGCTCTCCTTCCCAAACAAAAGAGCTCGAAACCCGCCTCAGGGACTACTGGCAAGCCGACGTCAGCCTCTTCCTTTGCCCGATGCGGGAGTACGGCAACCGCACTCCCGCGGGCAAGATGACCTCTTTCTTGAAGGGCATGTTCAGCATATTCGAGCAGCTCGGCTATTATGAGGTTAGCGGCGAAAAACAGGTTGGATATTTAAACGATCTGCTCGACCGTAAACACGCGGCGCTCTTCGCTCACAGATTATCGGCGATGTGCCCCGTTCTCCTCTCCGGGAAAAAACTGCCGCCCGTTTTTTTCGACATGGACGACATCGAGCATATAGTCCTCTCCCGCTACATCGCGCAGCAGACGAAAGCCAGGAGCAAGCTCCTTAAGCTCCTCCTACCGGCCCTGGTCTCGGGAGAAAAAAAAGCGGTCAGGCTTTCCGCCGAAACATACGTCTGCTCCGGGAAAGACAGGCATCTCCTCGAAACAGAATTCGGCGTCCGAAACGTCGCCGTCATTCCCAATTCCGTATCCATGCCGGATTATACTCCTCCCTCGCCGGACCCCGTTCTCCTTTTCCTGGGCTCCGACTACGGGGCCAACCTCGAAGCGGCCGAGTACATGACGAGGCAGATCTGGCCCCGGGTGCGGGAAGCGATGCCCTCGGCAAGGCTTATCATAGCGGGCATATCCAGGGGCATGCTCGGAAACGATATCGAGGGGGCTAAAGGAGTCGAAGTCCCCGGTTTCGTCGAAAACCTCGACCTGCTCTACGCCGGGAGCCGCGTCGTCGTAACGCCGATACTGGTCGGCGGTGGGACGCGCTTTAAGATAATCGAGGCAGGGGCCTACGGAAGGCCGGTCGTATCCACGACGGTCGGCATGGAAGGGATAGACCTCGTCCCCGGCCCGGAAATAGTAGTCCGGGACGACCCTGAAGAATTCGCCTCGGCCTGCGTCGAGCTCCTTGGGGACGCCCCACTATGCGAGCGTATAGGGCTTGCGGCAAGGGAAAAGATCGCGGCGCGCTACGACCGGGGAGCAGTTATAGAAGAGATTCGTCAAATGATAACATCCGCATTATAATTTATTATTCACGGCGGGGCCGGCAATCGGCACCGAACGTCTAAGGGATAATCCCCCTGACTTCGCCGAAGCTTGCCTCAGGCTCCCTCCGGAACCATTCTATCTTCGCCGAAATGAGGCGTAAAGGAAGGCCTAGGATCGCCGGCGAAAACAACAGAGACGCGATAATCGAAAAAAATCAGGGACCAGGTGCTCGACGTCCTTAGGCCGGGAGCTTAAAACCGATGCCAAGAGTAACAGTAATAATACCGACATATAACCGCTCTGAGCTTCTCGTGAAAGCCGTATCGAGCGTTCTCGATCAGAGCTTCGGCGATTTTGAGCTCCTCGTAATAGACGACTGCTCCCCGGACGACACACGGTCAAAGATAGAGGGAATCGGAGACAGCCGCGTCGCCTATTTCAGAAATCCCGAGAACAAGGGCGTGTCCGGGTCGAGGAATTTCGGCATCGAAAGATCCCGCAGCGAGTTCATAGCGTTTCTCGACGACGACGACGAGTGGCTCCCCGGCAAGCTCGAAAAACAGGTAAAGGTTCTGGACGAGAGCCCTTCGAACGTAGGGCTGGTATATACAGGCACCCTGTCAGTGGATCTAACTACGGGTGAACTTATCGAAACCACCATACCCAGATACAAGGGCAATGTGCTGAACGATCTCGCATTCCTGAACTTCATACCGACTTCCTCCGTCCTGGCAAGAAGGGAATGTTTCACCAGAATCGGATTGTTCGATGAGAATCTTTCATATGGAGAAGACTTCGATCTCTGGATAAGAATCTCGACCGAGTTCCTGATCGATTATATTCAGGATCCGCTCGTCATACATAAGGATCATCCCCAGACGACGACTGCCAACTATAAAAAAGTGGCAGTCAATGTTAAACGCATACTCGATAAACATTCGGCGCTGTTCGTCTCGAATAAAAAAGGGCTCAGCAATTATCTGCTTATGATGGGGACGGCTTATTGCTTCGATGGCAATCAGAGTGAAGGGAGGAAGGCGATTATGAATGCGATAAAAGCCAGCCCATTCGACTTGAGGCTGTATTATAATCTGGCCCTTACCCTGATAGGGACGGGAATGTACAGGAATATAAAGAGGCTTAAATATAACCTGATGCAGACGGTTAAAAATTATATGGGCCGGAGCTGACGGCGCCGATAATCCCTAATCCACAAAATACCGGTAAATCGGGATTCGGAGACAAGATAATATGACGGTTCTTCAGGTACTCGCGATCCATCCCTTCAAACACGGCAGTTTCGAGGACTATATAGCCTTCTTCGCCCGAAACATGAGCGAAAGAGGGCACACTGCCATCTTCATCTTCGGCAGCGAGCCCCACCCCGTCGTCTTAGGTGCCTTAAATGCAGCCGGTTTCGAATATTTCGTTCAGGACGATCCCCCGGGCGCCCGGGGGTTCATTTCATTCCTGAGACGGCTGAGGCGGATAATAACGGAGAACAAAGTCGACATCATACAGGGTCAGTTCCTTCCTCACTCCCACTATGCCGCGATGGCCGGCTTTCTTACGGGGAAGCCCGCGTTCGTCACAATCCATTCGACGACGAATCAAAGCGGGCAATCCGTAAAACCGGCGACCGTAATCAAGAATCAAATCAGCGCCGCGCTGACCCGGAAATTCTTCGCCGTCTCGGAGGCCGTAAAAAAAGACCTCGTCGACAACCTTCACATATCCGGAAAACATATAAGGGTCCTTCATAACGGAATAAACCTCGACAGATACACCCCTGGTGAAACCTCCTTTTCCCTCCAGAGAGAGCTCGGCATCGGCGAAGACAGCAGAATTATCCTGACGATAGCCCAGGCACGGCCCGAAAAGGGTCTCGAGTATCTTATAAGGGCGGTGCCGGAAGTTCTGGACCGATACCCGAATACGCATTTCGCCTTATGCGGCGGCGGGCCCCTCCAGGACGACCTGACCCGGCTCGCAGGATCGCTCGGCGCCGGCGGAAACGTTCACTTCCTCGGCGTCAGGAACGACGTCCCCATGCTGCTCAACGATTCCTACGCATCCGTGCTGCCCTCCCTGGCGGAGCCGCTCGGCAACGCGGTGCTCGAAGCCATGGCGATGAAAAAAGCCGTCGTGGGGACGAGGGTAGACGGGATACCCGAAATGGTGGAGCACGGCTCGACGGGATTCCTCGTTCCGCCCGGTGATCCGGCCGCCCTCGCTACATCTCTGATTGAGCTCCTGAAGGACCCGGGCCGGGCCGCGAAGATGGGCGAAATGGGAAGGCTACGGGTCGAGGAGGAATTCGAGCTCAATACCAGGGTTCTCTCCGAAATCAAAATATACGAGGATTACCTCGCCGGGAACAGGTAGCCCCTCCCCCGCCGACGGAGAGCTCGGGAAAGCCCTGCCGCGGCTAAAATTAATCTTTAATATCCGCACCTGTTGCAGTATATTTACAGTTATATATCGAGCGAGGACGCGGGTTCCGGCTCCACTTGAATCTGGTCATTTACGTTTTACTTCCAGTCAGACACCTGCCGTGAAAGCGCCCCTCACGAAGCCGCCC
>CAZPHQ010000012.1:0-85265 GCA_964586675.1 uncultured Spirochaetia bacterium
CACAACCTTGAAACAAGAAGGCGGGCTCCTTACAAAGGCGCCCGCCTTTTTTATTGCTGGTACGCATCTCTTCCTTTATTCCTTTTAAAATATTTACGTTTGTGGTTACAATTTAGCTTTTGTAAGCAAATGTCTGACGAGCCGCATTACCTACATCACAGGCAGAGACTGAGGGACCGCTTCGCGAAGTCCGGCGCTGAGGGTATGAACGACTACGAGCTCCTCGAGCTTCTCCTTACCTACGCCATACCGCGCGTGGATGTCAAGCCGCTCGCGAAACGGCTCATCGCGACTTTCGGTAGCCTTTCGGGAGTTCTGGACGCCGACATGAGCAGGCTGGAGAGGGTGCGCGGGGTCGGGCCGATGACGGCCACGCTCATAAGGCTCGTAAACCAGCTATACACCACATACCTCGCGGAGAACATGAAGAAGGGGGATGTCCTCTCCTCGCCCGAGGCCGTCCTTAAATTCGCGAGGGTGCGGCTCTCGGGCCTGAAGCACGAGGCCTTCATGGTTATATTCATGAACACGAAGAACGAGGTCATAGACTATTCCGTTCTCCAGGAAGGAACGGTGGATAACGTTGCCGTCTATCCGCGGAGGATAATCGAAAGGGCACTCGCGCGTCACGCCTCGGGCCTCATACTCGTCCACAACCATCCGAGCGGGAACCCGTCGCCTTCAAAGGAAGACCGGCTTCTTACTCAGGACATCTCCGAGGCCGGCCGTACTCTCGACATACGCGTCCTCGACCACATCATCGTCGGAAAGAACGGCTACTTCAGCTTCATCGAAAAGGGCATGATGCCCGGTGCGGAAAAGTAGTCCGGATGCCTAGAGCATCGCTTTGAAAAAAGCGGGTGCCGAATGTATATTTGAGTCCTGTATCTTAACGGTCCGAAACGGTCGTCGACCCTCACAATCAACTTGTAAACGGAGCCTTATGACGGAAGAAGCGAAAGACCCAAAAGGAAGCGCCGGGTCGGCCCCGGTCAGCGTTCTAAGGTTCATCATAACGTACGTTGTCCTCATGGGGCTTTTCTTTCTCCTCATAGGCCTAAAGCCCGTTCAGGAAGTGTTCAACATAAACGAGGGGTACTCGCACGTTATCGTCTTCATGACGGCGAAGATACTGGGCCTCATCGGCATACCTGTGACGACGGACGGCTCTCTCATGCACCTTCCCTCGATTTCGCTCGACGTCGAGTTCGGATGCAACGGCCTCGAAGCCGTGATGATATATACTGTCGCCGTTCTCACCTTTCCCGCTTCCTGGAAAGAGAAGCTCATTGGAATAATCGGCGGCTTTTTAGTGATACAGGTGCTGAATCTCATAAGGATCGTCGCGCTCGCGTACGCGGGCGTGTATCACAGGGAGCTATTCGACGTGATACACATTTACGTCGCGCAGGGAGTGATGATCGCGGTTGCGCTCGGCACGTTCGTTCTTTACCTGACTTATATAAACCGCCCGCGGGGAAAACGGGAAGAGGCCATTGGTTAGGTCGGTCATACTGAAGTCTGCGCTGATATTCGTCGTCGCGTACCTCATATCGCTCGGGCTCTGGCTCGGAGTAAAGGGATACTACGGGATGGCCATAACGACGATCGCTTCCCATGCGGCGGCGCTTGTAAAGAACGTGAAAATCGTCGACATCGTGAGGGAAAAGGATATAGTCGCCGTCGGGTTCATTCCGAAAAAATACGGGGTGACGATCCTGAAGACGACTATAAAGGTTCCCATATCGAACTACACGTTCAATGCGCCGCTCACGTTCGCGATAATGGCGGCGTTCTACCCGTTTTTAAAGAGGCGGCGAGTCTACGCCGAGGCACTCCTGATAATGGTGGTCGTCCATCTCCTGTTCGTTTTTTCCTACGAGGCGCAGGGCCTCACTTCCGAGCTCGAAAAGCAGGGCTACCATAAGTCGAGCGGGGCGGTGCACATATTCTGGGAATTCCTCTGGGGATTCATCAACAACATGGTCGTCAGGTTCGAGCCGTTCCTCATCGGCGCTTACCTCTACTTCTTCAGAGACTCGGCGCAGAAACCGGCGGCCCCAGCTGGTGCAAAGGAAAAGCCGTACGTCGAGGCTCCGCCTAAAGAAGTGAAAAAAGCGAAGAAAAAGAAAAAGTAGATGATCTCAGGCTGCGGCGCTCTTTTTCCCGATGCCTCTCAGAAAGTTGCTCCACAGAACCCCGAGAAGATAAGTCGCGTAGATAAATACCACTCCAAGCAGGAACGAGCAGGCTACGCCGCCGACGTCGGCGGCACTGTAAGGCTTTCCCGAGAAGAAGAGCTCCTTTCCGAGCTTGAATACGTCGTCGCTCCTCCATGCCATCGAGTCTATTGCAGGAAAAATCGCCCCGGCGATCCGCGATACGACTATCGAGCCCATTTCGTAGTAATCACCGCTGAACGATATAAAAGGAGCGAACGCTATAGGGAGGGCTATTCCCAGCTTTATCGAAGCCGCGAGAGGCTTCGAGCCGGCGGCGGATCTAAGCAGCGGCACGCCTATGAATATCGTGAGAAGGAACGGGAGAAAGTCTGTGAGGAGGTATGTCAGATCGCTGCCGTTCGTGTCGAACCCTGTCAGCTGCCCTGCGTAATCCGAGCCCGAATAGACGAACGGGAAAATCTTTTCGAGGATGTCTCCCCCGTAGAGGGGGCTTATTTCGAGCCTGCTGACGCTCCCCCCGCCCAGTATGCATCCGAGCGCGTGCCCGAGCTCGTGTATGGGCACGTATATCCACCATGTCAGCGCGAAGAGGCAGAAGATAAGCGCGATGTTGAAGACGGATATTGTTTTCAGGCTTGCGTCGAGGCCTGAAAAGAAGTCTTCGAACGGCAGGGTAACTATTTTGAGGGCGGTTTTTATCATCTCGAAGGCATTTTCATCATAAATAAGAACCGGCGGCATGTAAATATCCGGCTTTTCTTAGCGCGGTTTGTTAAGTTGAATATTTTAATACATTAATAATATACCGTAAACTCCAAGTGTTATTGACAAATAAATGACAAAGAATTACAATTGGAATAAAGGCCGTATCCGTGCCGTTACGCGGAAAAGGCCTTTTAAAACAGCGCCGGGGATAGAGTGAGGGTCTGGGAAATCCGTTTCGCCTTCCCGCGGCGACTGACGTAAGAGATGGAGGATGGGCCTTGAAGGTTTCCGCTCTTCCGTTTAGATTGATGTGCGGCCGGAGCCCGCTTTACCGACCGGGTGAGGCCGGGGTGTCCTTATGAGAAGAGGAGCGCAAAAAATATTCGGGCGCCGTTTTCTTCCCCTGTGGACGGCTCTGCCGCTTTTCCTGGTTTCGCTTCCTTCCGGCTCTTACGCCGAAACGTCCTTTTATAAAAAGGAAGTCAACGGCGTAGTTCACTATACCAACATCGATCCCAAGAGTAAGGAATTCAAGCGTATCGCCAGCCCGTGGGGCACGTTCCGCGGCACCCCGAAGAGCCAGAGGGGCTATCTCAACAACCACAAGTACTCCGACAAATTCGACGACCACATAAACATGACGGCGAGGGAGCACGGCCTCGACCCGCTTTTGGTGAAGGCGATGATCAAGGTCGAGTCCAACTTCAACCCCGACGCCGTTTCACCGGCCGGCGCGATGGGCGTTATGCAGCTCATGCCGGGCACGGCCGAGCGCGTGGGCGTATCCGACGCTTTCGACCCCGAGGAGAATATAAAGGGCGGGATAAAATACCTGGCCATGCTTATGAAACTCTTCGACAATAACACGACGCTCGCCCTCGCGGGTTACAACGCGGGCGAGAACGCCGTTATAAGGTATAACTACAAGATCCCTCCCTACGACGAAACGATAGAATACGTCGACAGGGTTTACGCCCACTACGATTACCTCAGAAACTATCCCGTCGACAGAAACACGAAGAGGATGGTCGCCGACAAGAAGGACAAGGTTTCGTCTCCACAGGCCAAGAAGCCCTCGAAGTCTTTCATGTATGTCGAGACTGTGGGCGAGGCCAGGGTTTACAAGAACGGGAAGGTGGTTGCGTCGTCCCGCGCCGCGCCCGCCCCGGGGACCAGGGGACGAACCCTACTCGGCCCGAACGCCGGGGCTAAAGCGCCGGCTGCTCTGAACGCGGAATCCGCCGTTACCGACTCCGAAGGCAAATATACCGTTCAGGTGGCTTCTTTCCCCGACAAGGCTCTGGCCGAAGAGATGGAGAGGGAATTTAAAGCCAAGCGCTATCCGGCCTACACCGAAGAGGTGGAGATTCCTGGCAAGGGAACCTGGTACAGGGTCAAGATAGGCAAATTCACGACCGAGAGCGAGGCCAGCCGTTACGGGAACGACATGAAGTCGGCCGAGCCCGGCGTCCAGTCCGTGCTCGTAGTAATGAACTGACGCGCTCCCGAAAGCCGTTTCTCCCGCCGGGACGTGCCTAAAACTGAAAAACAGTTAAAATAGGTATCGGGTGTTGCCCGGGTGTCCGGCCCCGCGCCGGATGCGTCGAACGCTGTAGCGATAATATATACGACATATATACGTTATAGCTTCCGGGCGCGGGGAGAACAAGTACATTTTTTGCCGGGTAATCTTCGAAAATAGCTAATAAAGGCAAGGTGAAAAAGCGGTTTCGAGCTTGACTTGCATACCGCTTTTTTTTAAGATACTACTTGTCAGGTTAAGGATTACTGCGCCCTCCGGCTCAAGGAGACGATAATTTATGAAGCCAATCATAATGGCAGTTTTGATAATAGCCGCCTTCGGGTTTTTTTCGTATAACATATACAACCTGATAAAGCTCCTTCGCCTGGGAAAGTATGAGCAGCGCTTCGACAACATCAAGGAAAGAATAAGGCTCGTCCTCATATATGTTTTCGGCCAGAAGAGGCTAGTCAAGAACTACACCTTTGCCGGCATCGAGCATTTCATGATCTTCTGGGGCTTCGTCATAATCACCATCGGCACGATAGAAATGCTCATCGGCGGGGTGATTCCCGGGTTCAAGCTCATCCCCGGAAAGGCGCACGTGGCCTACGAATTCATACTCGACATCGTCCAGCTCCTCGTTCTCGTGGCGATAATAATGGGCATCATAAACAGGACGACGATAGCCAGGAGGCGCGAGGTGAACGGGCTCGACGCCGTCGTCATACTCGGGCTCATATTCGGGCTTATGGTCACCGCGCTCGCCGCTATGGGGGCCAAGGTCGCGATGGGGGCGGCGGACCCGACGTGGCTTCCCGTTTCGAGCACCATAGCCAAAGTTTTCTTCAGCGGGATGAGCGAAAGCGGCGTTACTTTTTCGCACGAATTCTTCTGGTGGTTTCATGTACTCATAGTTCTCGGGTTCCTGAACTATCTTCCGTATTCCAAGCACAGCCACGTTTTCACCGCGATCCCGAACGTATTTTTCCAGAACCTGAATCCGAGGGGGGCGCTTAAGCCGATAGACTTCGAAAACGCTCCCGAGGACGTCGACCACTTCGGCGCCGGGAAGCTCGAAGACTTTACCTGGAAGGACATACTCGACGCCTATACCTGCACGGAATGCGGGAGATGCACCGACAACTGCCCGGCGTGGCATACCGAAAAGCCCCTGTCTCCCAGAGAAATAGTAGTTAAATTAAGGCATTACGCGTCGAGCGAGGGGAAGGTTCTCCTTAACGCAAACGGCAACGCGGCCGCTGTCGCCGGGGAGCTAGACACGATCCCCGGGCCGAAGTGGGTTACGGAAGACGAGCTCTGGGCCTGCACGAGCTGTAACGCGTGCGTCGAGCAGTGCCCGCTCTTCATCGACCAGATGGGGAAGATCATGGAGATGAGGCGATTCCTCACGCTCGAGGGAAGGCTCACGGGCTCCGCCGTCAAAACTCTCCAGAAGCTCCAGACGCAGGGCAATCCTTGGGGTTTCAGCGGGAGCGACCGCGCCGCGTGGCTCGCGGGGTACGAGGGCGTCAATATTATCGGCGACGAGGGCAACGAGGACGCCAGCGGATTCGACTACATATACTGGATGGGATGCTACGGCGGCTACGACCCGCGCGGCCAGAAAATAGCGCAGTCGGTTGTGAGCCTCCTCACGCAGGCCGGTGTGAGCTTCGCTGTCCTGGGGCCGCTCGAGAGCTGCACCGGCGACCCGGCCAGAAGGCTCGGAGAAGAGGCGCTTTACCAGATGCTCGCGACGCAGAACATCGAGACGATGAACGAGCTTAAGGTGAAGAAGGTCATCGCCAACTGCCCGCACTGCTTTAACACGATAAAGAACGAATACCCTCAGTTCGGCGGGAATTTCGAGGTAATTAACCACACCCAGCTCCTTAACGACCTTGTTCAGGAAGGGCGTCTCAGGCCGACGAAGGAAATAAAGGAAGATATCGCTTATCACGATCCCTGCTACCTCGGCCGCTACAACCGCGTATTCGACGCCCCGAGGGAGATACTGAAGTCTATACCGGGAGTGAACCTTGTGGAGCTCGACAGGAAGCGCGAGCGTAGCTTCTGCTGCGGCGCGGGCGGCGGCAAGATCTGGATGGAGGAAGAGGCGCCGCGCGTCAACTGGAACCGCTTCGAGGAAGTCGAGGCGAAGAACCCGGACACGCTGGCCGTTGCCTGCTACTTCTGCGATACGATGTTCGAGGATGCCGCGAAGCACGCCGGAAACGACAAGATGCAGATAAAGGACATCTCGATGATCCTCCGCGAATCCGTCGAGCAGGATACGAAGTCCTGAGAGAGATAATAATCCCCGGGGGTGTTCCGGAGGGGTCCGGAACGCTCCCCGTTTTCCCGCTAAATTTATCGCCGTCCGAATAAATCTGTTTTAGATCCCTTGGGTTCTTTCTCTAAATGCCGCGGGACTGCGGGACGGTATTGTAAATCCGGGGTATAGGGTTAGGATTTATATCCTGTGAGTATTTATATCCATTTTGGAGCCTCTCAATGAGCGACACGACGTCATTCTCGGCGGCGTTCCTCGATTCTGGTAACGGATGGCTCGGCGCGCCGAGAGAAGAGGGCTCTGTCGTCTTCGGCCGGCCCCGAATAAGATTAACTGTAGAGAATGGGTTGATATTAATTAATAATGATAAACAAATATCAACATTGAGGCGCGACCCACTCCAGGTACTGGAAGGCTATCTCTCCGAGGGATATATAGCCGCGGGCTATATCGGCTACGAGTACGGGGCCTTCACGGAAGACGGCTTTACGCGAAAAAGGGAAAAAACTGGTGGAAAGCTGCCTGATCTTGCCTTTCTCCTCTACAAGCCGGAAGACATGACCTCGCCGGGCGAGGATGATTTGAGTGCATTTTTGTCTTCGGATTTCCCGATACGCGGCGCGGCTCCCGGGCGACTATCCTCTAACATGGACAGCGCGGAATATGTCCGTATCGTGGAGCGCGCGAAACGATACATAGAATCCGGCGATATTTACCAAGTCAACCTGTCGCGCCGGTTCGAGGTCGATGGGCGGGTCGATGCGGGGGAATTGTTCCGGCGATTGTTTCACGTGCAACATGTCCCGTTCGGGGCGTATCTCGATTTCGGAGACTTTCAGCTCGTAAGCGGGTCCATGGAGCTTTTCCTGCGCAGGAAAAGTAAGACACTTACGACGCGTCCGATTAAAGGGACACGGGGCCGGGGACATTTCCGCGAAGAGGACACGATCAAAAAGGCGGAGCTTCTCAGGAGCGACAAGGAGAGGGCCGAGAATCTCATGATCGTCGACCTCATGCGTAACGACCTGTCGCGGGTCTGTAAAAAGGGATCGGTGAAGGTAAACAGGCTCTTCGACGTGGAAACGTACGCGACGCTTCACCAGCTCGTTTCCGAGGTCGAAGGAGAAGTCAGGGAGGGGCAGGGGGTTCCGGAGATTCTCGGGAGCGTCTTTCCTCCCGGGTCCGTAACAGGGGCGCCGAAGAAAAGGGCGCTCGAGATAATCGACGAGCTGGAGCCGCACTACCGGGGCCCTTACTGCGGCGCTCTCGGCATCTTCTACCCGGACGGGGATTTTACACTCAGCGTCGGCATAAGGACGGCCGTGGTAGAGCCCGAAAGGACGACATTCTGGACCGGGAGCGGCATTGTGTGGGATTCGGACCCCGAAGCGGAGTTTAATGAAACCGCACTTAAATCAAAGGCGATGACGAAGGCCCTCGGGCTCTCCGAGGGGTGATACAGTAATAAAATGGCCGAGCATATATTCATCGAGGACAAACCGGCGAGCGCGGCGCTGCCCCTGAGGTCTCTCTTTTACGGAGAGGGGCTTTTCGAGACGTTCCGGTATAAGTCGCTACTGCCCGTATTGTTCGAGAGGCATTACGACAGGATGCGAAGGGGGGCCGAATACCTCGGAATCCCGGCGCCATCCCTTGTGCATATTGCGGGACTGGTTGATCATGCTGTCGCGGCTTCGTGTATACCGGACGCATACGTCAAGATTTGTCTATTCTCTGACGGAAGCTCGCTGTTCTACGACTACCCTTCGAAAAGCGCTGTTTTAACGGTTGTGAGAGAGTATAAAGCCCCTTCCGGGCCTCTTACGCTCCATTTAAGCCCTGTCAGGAGAAACCTGACCTCCCCGTTGACCGGCCTCAAATCTCTCAATTATCTAGAAAACGTGCTCGCAAGGAGGGAAGCCCTCGCCGCAGGCTTCAGCGAGTCCCTTTTTCTGAACGAAAAAGACCGCATAGCCGAATGCTCGGCGGCCAATGTGTCCTGGATCAGGGGAGGCGCGCTTTTCACGCCTTCGCTCGATTGCGGCATAATGCCCGGAACCACGCGCGAAATCCTGCTCGAAGCCGCCGAGAATATCGGTTTGGAGGCCCGCGAGGGGCATTATCCGCTTGATAGTTTATACGGATGCGAGCTCGCGCTGGCTACCAATGCCCTCATAGGCCTTTTGCCCGTTTCAAGCATCAATGATATCAAACTTGATGCCGATACGGCCATTCTCGACGACCTGCGGACGGCCCTTTTCAAGCGCCTCCGCTGGTAATTCAGCCCGTGAAAATGATGTGGAAAAAAGTGGAAGGATTGTGGATGAAAGTTTCAATCAAAGGTTAAGACACGTTGTAAGTTATTGTAATCAGAGACTAAATATGTTTCATGTTGTCTTAACAAATGTGAAATTATTTATCCACAATTCCCGTTGTTTCACGTGAAACATGTGTCTTTCCCGGTTTATTTCCCGACACAAAACTTGCTGAATATGCGGCCCAGTACGTCTTCCGTGGTGACTTCGCCCGTTATCTCTCCGAGCGAATCAAGTGCAATTCTTAAGTCGAGAGCAAGGAATTCGGGCGATTCGCCGGCGTCGAGCAGTCTCAGAAAGGACGAGAGACTCTCGGACGCCTTTTCGATGGCCAGCTTATGCCTGAGCTCAGTCAAAACGATCTCGCCCGCCTCGGCGCGTCCCGAGCTCCCCCGGAGCAGGGTGCTTGCCGCATCCTTCAGCTCCTCGATCCCCGTTCCCGTTTTTGCCGATATGTGGACTATCCTCTCGGGCGGGCTGAATTCGAGTAAGCCGCTCCGGTCTACCCTGAGCCCGGCATCGGCCTTGTTCACGGCCAGAATGGCCTGTTTTCCCCGTAGTCCCTTCAAAACCTCGTGATCGTCCTCGTCGAGTGGGACACTTCCGTCGATTACGGCTATTATAAGCTCCGCTTCGTCGGCCTTCTTTTTGGCGAGAGCGACACCGGTGCGCTCAATTTCGTCCCCTGTGACCCTTATGCCGGCCGTATCGACCAGCCTGAGGGGAATTCCTCTTACCTCCAGACTCTCCTCTATAAAATCCCGTGTAGTCCCCGGAACCGGGCTTACTATGGCCCTTTCTTTCATGAGGAGGCGGTTCAGCAGGCTCGATTTCCCGACGTTCGGCTTTCCAATGATGGCGGTGCCGACCCCATATTTCAGTATCCTGCCTTCTCTGTAGCTGCCTAAAAGCGTCCCGAGCCCGGCCAGTATATCCTGCGTCCTCGCGATCAGGGCGCTTTTGACTATGGGGTCTATGCCTTCTTCGGGGAAATCGACCTGGGCCTCGACCTCGGCCAGTATGTCGAGGATAATATCTTTTATTTCCAGTATTTTATTGGAGAGGGCTCCCTCAAGCTGGAGCTCCGCCTGCTTAAGGGCGTCATCCGTCTGGGCGTTCACTATGTCAGCCACGGCTTCGGCCTGCGCAAGATCCATTTTGCCGTTTAGAAAGGCCCTCAGGGAGAATTCGCCGGGGTTCGCCGGCCTCGCCCCGAGCCCGAATATAAGGCCAAGAATCTTTTTGGGGACTATGTGACCGCCATGGGAATGAATCTCCACGACATCCTGTCCGGTATAAGAGGCAGGAGATTTCATAAATACCGCCAGAACCTCGTCTACCTTGCCGCCGTTATCAGTGTCCACTATATAGCCGTGGTACATCATCCGGGGTAAAAATTCCGGGCTTTCTTCCGTGCCGCCGGGTTTGAATATAGAGCGGAGAATGTCGAGTGATTCCGGGCCGCTAAGGCGTATAACAGCTATCCCGCCGTCGCCTGGAGGGGTAGCGAGCGCGGCAATCGTATCGTCGCTGGGGTTAAATGAGGAGCCCATTAAACGGATAAATTACCATAATCGGGCTTTCGGGGCTATTTTGAACCCTTCCGGCCGTTTATGATCGCGGCCGGAAGGGGTGTCGAATCAAGTATTATGCTAAATCCGAGGGGCTTTCTTCGTTAAACGGCGGCTCTCGCCTTTTCCTTCTCGTTTATGGCCATGAGGGTTTCCATGGCTATGCTCGTGTGGGCGTAAGCCGACCCCGCCGCCATCACCATGGCGACGTTGATAGCCTCGGCCATTTTCTCCTTGGGGATTCCGGCGCTCCTCGCGTCCTTGACGCAGCCCCTGATGCAGTAGGGGCACTTGGTGAGGTGCGCGCAGGCGAGTCCGAGGATGCCGCGCTTGAAGTCCTTCGACAGCGCGCCTTCGGCGAAGACCTTCTTCGTAAACTGCATGAACGAGCCCGACCTCTCGCCGCTGCAGGCGTGAAAATCATTTACCTCTTTCTGTATGTCCTTCTTGAAGAAGTGCCCTTCGGTGAGCGGTATATCGTTGTCGAGCGTGTCGTGAGCCTCGAACGCGATGCTCGAGTACGCGAATGGCGCGCCCATGGCGAACCTCATGGAAACGTAAATCGCCTCGATTATCTCCTGGTCCGTAGCCCCGAGGTTCTTGGAAAGCCTCACCCTAGACCTTATGCAGTAGGGGCAGCCCGTTATATGCGCCCCAGCGACGGCGATAAGCTGCTTCTCTTTTTGTGTGAGCGCGCCGTCCTTGAACGTGTTATCGTGAAATTCGGCCCATGCGCCGTTAAGCCCGGGGTTGAGCTCCTTGAAATATGCCATCTCCTTGCCTATATCGCTTTTATACATATGATCCGACATGACTGTGCCTCCCTTTTTTATGTCGTATTTTCAAGCCGCTTTTAAAAGCTTCATAATCATTTCAGTTCCCGAATCCAGGGGCTCGATGGTGCGGTGAGTCTTCACCATCATGACCGCTCCCTCGAGGTGCGAAAGAATCATCTGCGCCATGAGGCGGGATGAAAAATCATTCCTGAACTCACCGCTTTCGATCCCCTCCCTGATACATCTTTCTATGGCCGCTTCCCATGCTTCGAAGAATACCGAGAGCGCTTCCCTGAAATTATCGTTCGTCCCGCACATCTCGACAGCCAGGTTGCCGAAAGGGCATCCCTTGGGCGGGGACTGGCTCCTGTGATAATTTCCGACTCGCATGTAAAATTCCGAGAGGCGCCCGGCAGGGGTGAGCGAGGTATTTCTCAGAGTGGGTTCGAGGACTTCGGCCTCGTAGTGATTTATGCGTTCCCGGAGAGTTTCGAGACCGAGCTCTTCCTTGCTATTGAAATGGTAGTAGAGGTTACTCTTCGTGACGCCGCTTTGCCTGGTGATATCGTCGAGCGAGGTCTGTTGAAACCCCTGCCTGTGAAAAAGCTCCTGCGCGCTGTCGATAATCCTTCTCTTGCTGCCGCTTATAATCAAATATCCCCTCCTCGATTCACATCTTTAAATATCCTCTCCACTGATGTCCCTTTCTCTAACCCAACAATTAGAACTGACCACCCAGTACTAATTATATTTCGAAACGGGCGGCGCTGTCAAGAGAAATTTTTTCTCCCCTTGGGACGGTTATCAAAAAAGTCTCTATTGTCGAATGATTGGAAAGGCTTAGGTGACGCCGAAGCTTATTGTCAGGGGTGATTCGGGATAGAATTCCTCTAATTCACCTCCGAGCCCCTTTGCCTGGAGAAGCGCCCTGAAGCTATGCCCCATCGAGCCGGGGAGGAACAGGCTTTTTATAGCCGAAAGGGCTTTTGATTCCCCGAATCGGGACTCATTTCCGGCCGAACTCTCCCTTTCGAGTATATCCAGCACCCCCCAATCGATGAGAAACTGGCCCTGAGTGGTATACCTGACCTCCCGGAGTCCAGCTGCCTCGCCGGTTTTTCGGAGGAGGCTGAAGTCCACGTGCGCCGTTATATCCTGCTCCCCGATGCGGGCGTACGGGTCCTCGCTCAAGGTGTGCCTGTGAATGCACTTGTAAGTACCTTTCATCCTGCCGGGGCTGAAGAGCTCCTCCGCAAGATAGCCGTAGTCTATAGTCAGGACGAAGCCCCTCTTCAGAACCCGCGCTATGTCGTTCAAATATTCGGCAGACTCGAGATTGATCTCTACCTCCTGCCCCTCCTCGAAGTCGTCTTTCCATCTGAAATATTTCTCGATCTCGGGTGAGCGGGGGCTGTCTGTCGTTTCCGTAAGACGCCCATTTTCCAGCGTCACGAGTACCTCGCGGAATCTTCCCTCCTCGAACCTCGCACGACGGAAGGGAAGGGCGTCCATGAGCTCGTTCGAGAGTACAACCCCGCTCATGCTCTCCGCGTCGAGTGAATCGAGTGATTCGGCGAACTTTACCCGCTCCAGGTGATTCTTGAGCAATGCCTCCGCCTCACGAATCGTCGCGGCGCTCCTTTCTATCACGATGTAATTCGTCCGGGAGTAAATCCCGGGCTCGCTCTCCTTCATCGCGTCCAAAATGTCCAGTGCCAGGAGGCCCCGCCCCGCGCCGGGCTCGACGATAGTAAAAACGCCATTCCCCAGGGCCTTCGCAGCCTTCACCAGAAACCGTGAAACGGTTTCTCCGAAGGCGGGGTGGACGCAGGGGCTCGTGTAGTAGTCCCTTTCCTTTCCGATGCGCGCCGCGCCCGACGTATAGTAGCCGTGGCCCGGATGGTATAGCGCAAGCTCCATGAAGCGGTCGAACCTCATCGGGCCCTTTTCGGCAATCTCTTTTTTTATAATTTCGGTGAGGGCGTTCATCGAACTGTTTACTTTCTTACGGCTGAAGTAGATTATATCTGAAACGGCCTCGGCGTAGACAACAGCCATCGTGTAATGAGACATATCCTGAAAGCGCTTAAAATCGCAGGGTTCATACTCCTCGTCGTAACATTCCTCTCGATCTCGTTCGCCGTGGATGTCTTAGTCAGGAACGAGAGAAAGAAGCGCGCCTGGTTCTCACGGATATCGTCCTTTTACATGAGAATGGCGCTCGCCGTTCTGGGCGTCAGCGTAAAAGTAATAAACTCCGAAGGGCTTGCTAATGCCCGCGCCTCTTTCATGGTGTGTAACCACCTCTCCTACATAGACGTGTTCGCCATATTCTCGAACGTGCCGGCTGTGTTCGTCGCCAACTCCGAGCTCGAAGAGGCCTTCCTTCTCGGGACTATCATCAAGTATTCCGGGGGAGTGTTCGTCGAAAGGCGCGGGCGCGCACGGCTTCTCGAGGATATGGAAGGGATAACCGACATGCTCGACCTCGGGCTTAACGTCGTCCTATTCCCCGAGGGCACGACGTCCGACGGGAGCGGCATCTCCCCGTTCAAGAGCTCCTTTCTCGCCGCCGCGGAAGGTAGGGAAGTGCTCCCGCTCTGCATAAAGTATAAGTCCGTCAACGGCCGGAGCATAAACCGCGAAACCTCCCCGCTCGTTTACTATTACGGCGAAACCACCTTCTTCGAGCATTTTTTCAGGTTCATGGGGCTAAGGTCTGTCGCGGCCGAGCTTACCGTTCTTAAGCCCATAGACACACGAGGGCTTTCGAGGAAGGATATCGCTCATATCGCACAGTCCATGATAAGCGCGAGCTACCTCGGGGATGCGCGCTTCGATTAAATCCCGCTATGTATTTACACGGGTTTATGTTATCTAGTTGTTATATCCGCCGGGCGGGCGCGCCCGGGCGAAAGCTTGCCCAAACACTATAGTTTAGTTATGATAAAAGCTCTTAAAAGGCAGTAATAAAGGAGAATTTTAGATGGATGTGATGTGGGCGAAGCGAATCGCGGACCTTCCGCCGTACCTGTTCGCGGAAATCGACGCAAAGAAGAACGAGATGAGGGCGAAGGGGATGGAAATAATCGACCTAGGCGTAGGCGACCCTGATATCCCCACCCCGGATTTCATCATCGACGCGCTCAAAAGGGCCGTAGACGACTCCAGGAACCACCGTTATCCATCCTACGAGGGCATGCCCGCGTACAGGGAGGCTGTAGCCGCCTGGTACAAGGAGCGTTTCGGCGTCTCGCTGAACCCGGCGTCCGAAGCCGTAGCTCTCATCGGGTCCAAAGAAGGCATAGCCCATACGCCGCTCGCATTTTTAGACCCGGGCGATATAGGCCTCTATACCGACCCGGGTTATCCCGTCTATCCGACGTCCATAAGCTTTGCGGGCGGTATCCCGTATGCGGTTCCGCTGCTTAAGGAGAACGGGTTCCTTCCGGACCTCGACTCCATACCCGAAGATATAAAGCGGAAAGCCAAAATATTTTTCGTGAACTATCCCAACAATCCGACCACTGCCGTGGCCGACGCGGACTTCTACAAGAGGCTCGTCGAGCTCGGGCAGAAGTACGACATCCTCATCTGCCACGACGCGGCCTACACCGAAATCGCGTACGACGGCTACGAGCCTTTCAGCTTTTTACAGTTCGACGGCGCGAAAGAAGTTGGGATCGAGTTTCATTCCTTGTCTAAAACGTTTAATATGACAGGGTGGAGGATCGGTTTTGCCGTGGGCAACGCAAAGGCCGTGGGAGGGCTCGGCAAGATTAAGACGAACATCGATTCCGGCGCTTTTCAGGCTGTTCAGGCCGCGGGCATAGAGGCGCTCAAAAACTACAAGCTCGGGCTCGAAGACAGAAAGAAGATTTTCCAGGAAAGGCGCGACATATTCTGCAAGGGGCTCGACGAAGCGGGGCTCATCTACACCAAGCCCAAGGCGACCTTTTACATATGGTTCGAGGTGCCCGAGGGGCTCACCTCGAAGGAGTTTTCGACGAGGCTCCTGACAGAGACCGGCATAGTAGTGACGCCCGGCACGGGATTCGGGAGGTACGGGGAAGGCTATGCGAGAATTTCGACGACCTTCAGCACCGACAGGATAATTCACGCGGTGGAAAAACTGAAAGAGGCAAGGTTCTGAACTCTTTTCTAAACGAAAAGGCGGCGGGAAATTAGAAGTGGAATATTTTATTTTAACTTCTAAAATCGTAATAACCTTACTTTACACGCTGACGCTTATACTCCTCTGCATTTTCGGCCTTCACAGGTATTACCTTTCCTACCTCTACGGCAGATCGAAGAATAAAAAGCCCGTCCCGAAGGAAAGGTTCGCTGCGCTTCCGAAGGTAACCGTTCAGCTTCCTATTTACAACGAGATGTACGTCGTCGAGAGGCTCGTCGCTTCCGTCTGCAATATCGACTATCCGAAAGATCTCATGGAGATACAGATTCTCGACGACTCGACCGACAGGACGAGCGAAATCGCGGCCGCGTGCGCCGAGAAGTACAGGGCCGAGGGCTTTAACATCAAACAAATCCAGAGGGATAACAGGGAAGGCTACAAGGCCGGCGCGCTCAGGCACGGTCTCGAAAGGGCCGAAGGAGAGCTGGTCGCGGTGTTCGACGCCGATTTCATGCCGCCGCCCGAATTCCTGAAAAAAACGGTCGACTTCTTCACGGACCCGAAGATCGGCATGGTGCAGGTAAGGTGGGGGCATGTGAATCTCGATTACTCGAACCTCACGAGGGCGCAGTCCATACTACTCGACGGCCACTTCGTTATCGAGCAGACGTCGAGATGTAACCAGGGCATGTTCTTTAACTTCAACGGCACCGCCGGCGTCATAAGAAAGGAATGCATAGAATCCTCGGGAGGCTGGCAGCACGACACGCTGACCGAAGACCTCGACCTCAGCTACAGGGCGCAGATAGCGGGGTGGAGGCTCGTTTATGTTAAAGACATGACGGCCGACGCCGAGCTTCCCGTGGACATGAACGCGTTTAAGTCGCAGCAGCACAGGTGGGCGAAGGGCGGGGTGCAGACGGCAATAAAGCTTCTCCCCAGGATATTCAGGGACGAGAAGCTTCCGTTCAGGATAAAGCTCGAAGCGTTTTTCCACCTCTTCGGCAACATATCGTATCTACTCCTTCTCCTCCTCTTCCTGCTCATGTTTCCCGTGGCCATGTTCTGGAGACACCTCGGCTGGGAAAACGGCATAGTCATGAACATCTTCGCGATAACGGCCGGGACGCTGAGCTTCGTCCTCTTCTACATAATTACCGTAAAGGAAGTGCACGGAAGGAACTGGCTTTCATACCTGAAATACGTTCCGCTCGCGATCTCCATAGGAGCGGGGATGGCCGTCAACAATTCGAAGGCCGTTCTCGAAGCGCTCTTCGGGAAGAAATCCGAGTTCCGCCGGACGCCGAAGTTCGCCGTAACGTCGCGCGCCGATAACTGGCGCTCGCGGAGCTACGTCGCCTCGAAGGAGCTAACGGCGATCGTAGAAATCGTGTTCGGACTCTTCTTTACGTTCCAGACACTTTTCGCGCTTTACATGGGGTATCTCTCGTGGATACCGTTTCTCATTCTTATACAGGTCGGCTTTTTCTACACCGGGCTGCTCTCGATACTCCACGGCTCCGGGAGGAAAGGCATAGCGGCGGGCGTAAACCCCATAATGCCCGAGCCCGCTCTCGAGCGCGATAAGAAATTCTGACGATCACACAAAAGAGGGCCGTCGCCACGACCGGAAGGAAACAGCGCGTTTATTCTCCACGGTGTGTACACGGCGGGCGTCATCGTGTATGTTGCATCTTGTAAGAGAGGCATGAGCATATAAATGAAAGTTTGCACGCTTGCGAGCGGCAGCTCGGGAAACTCCCTCTACATCGAATACGGCGGCACCAGGATACTCGTCGACGCGGGCATCAGCCAGAGGCAGATGACCCAGAGGCTTTCAGTCATAGGGGTTTCTCTTTCGGAGATCGACGCAGTTGTGGTGACGCACGAGCATTCGGACCACACGACCGCGCTTCCGCGTCTCAATCTGCCTACTTATGTCGCCTCGGCGACGGCTCATCTCTGGAAGGAGAAGGTCTCCGGGCTGAGGGAGTTCGAGAGCGACGCGCCGTTTGCGATAAAGGATCTTTACATAACGCCCTTCTCCGTTCCCCACGACGCGCTCGATCCCGTGGGGTTTACGATAGAAACGGAAGACGGCGCGAAGATAGGCGTCGCGACGGACGTGGGAACGGTTACCTCTCTCGTAAGGGAGAGGCTCAAGGGGTGCACGGTCCTCGTCCTCGAATTCAACCACGACCCGGAGATACTGCTCTACAGCCACTACCCGTGGGACCTGAAGCAGAGGATAAAAGGCCGCCTCGGCCACCTCTCGAACGGCCAGGCGTCGGAGCTTCTTTCGGGGCTCATACACCGCGGGCTCAGGCATGTCGTCCTCGCACACCTGAGCCAGGTTAACAACAGGCCCGAGGTCGCATACGAATCGGCCTTCGGGGTATTAAGGAAATTCGGCGGAGAGACCGACATTACCATATCCGTCGCGCCGAGAAAACACGCAGGGGAGGTATTTGTAATTTGATAGAGAGATATTCGAGGCCGGAAATGTCGTCCTTATGGACGGACGAGGCCAAGTATAAAAACTGGCTTAAGGTCGAAATCGCAGTATGCGAGGCCTGGGCGAAATACGGCCGCATTCCGAAGAGCGCCGTCAAGGTGATAAAGAAGAAGGCCGGGTTCGAGGTGGTCAGAATAAACGAGCTGGAAAGGGAGCTGAAGCACGACGTCATATCCTTTCTAACCTCCGTCGCGGAGCACGTCGGCGAGGAGTCGAGGTTCATACACCTCGGCCTCACATCGTCGGACGTCCTCGACACGGCGTTCGCGCTCCAGATGAGGGACGCCTCGGACATACTGATAAAAGACCTCAAGCTCGTCACTAAGATACTGAAAAAGCAGGCGTACGAGTATAAAGACACGCCGATGATCGGAAGGACGCACGGTATACACGCCGAGCCGAAAACCCTCGGGCTCGTTTTCGCGCTCTGGTACGACGAGATGAAGCGGAACACAGAGCGCATGAAGAGGGCGCGCGAGGTCATAGGCGTGGGGAAGATTTCCGGCGCGGTGGGGACATATGCCAACGTCCCGCCCGAGATAGAGGAGGACGCGTGCAGGAGGCTCGGGTTAAAGGCCGCGGCAATATCGACCCAGATAGTGCAGCGCGACATACACGCCGAGTTCTTCGTCACGCTTTCGATAATCGCGTCCGGGGTAGAGAAGATCGCGACGGAGATCAGGCATTTCCAGAGGACGGAGGTGCTGGAACTGGAAGAGCCGTTCACCCAGGGGCAGAAAGGCTCTTCCGCGATGCCGCACAAGAGAAACCCTGTCCTCTCTGAGAACCTCTCGGGGCTCGCGCGGCTCGTGAGGTCGTACGCTCTCCCGGCTCTCGAAAATATTCCCCTCTGGCACGAGCGGGACATAAGCCATTCTTCCGTGGAGAGGGTGATCGGACCCGACGGCACGATACTCCTCGATTTCATGCTCTCGAGGCTTGCGGGGCTCCTAGAAGGCCTGCAGGTCTATCCCGAGAACATGAAGAAGAATCTCTGGATGACACGCGGGCTCATATTCTCCCAGAAGGTCCTTTTAAAGCTGGTCGAAAAGGGATTCTCCAGGGAGGACGCCTACAGGCTCGTTCAGGAAAACGCCATGAGGACGTGGAAAGGGGAGGGCGACTTCAGGGATCTCCTGGCCGCGGACAAGGCTGTAACCGCCGCCTTAAAGCCCCGGGAGCTCGACGAGTGCTTCGACGAATCGGCCGACCTGAAGCATGTCGACCGCATCTTCGAAAGGGTGTTTTCGTAGGCTAAAATCTAAATGATTATAGCCAGAAGCGACTGATTTTGGGCTTCTTTATTTTATTGCATTATAAACATTCAATGGTATAGTTTTAGGAATCTATACCCAAGGAGGCAAGTATGAGAATTAGATTTTTATCTCTTGCAATACTATCTATTACATTCCTGATAGTAAGCACGGCTGCCTATGCGCAGCAGATTTCGAAGGAGGAGACGGCAAGGCTCCAGGAGTTCTTTAAGAACAGGTTCGGTGTCAATATCCCTTCGGACAGCAAAGTTGAAATACAGGGCTTCGAAAAGAGCCCGGTGGGCGATCTCAAGTCGGGCAAGTTCGTTATCAGCTCGGTTGCGGGCTCGCAGGAAGTTCCTTTCGTCATAACCGCCGATGGCAAGTATATACTCATGGGGAACATCGTCGATACCAAGAAATTCGAAGCCACCCCGATTAAGGGCATCAAGAAGGGCGCTGTTCCGATTCCTAGGGGCGAGTTTCCGCTTCTAATGAGCGACGACGGCAAATACCTCATAATCAACAGCGAGATCGTCGATACGGGAACTTTCAAGGAATCCGCCATGAAGGGCTTCAAGGGCGGATCGTTCGTGATGGGCGGCTCACAGCAGGTGCCCATTTACATCAGCGATAACGGACAGTACCTCGTTCTCGGCACCGAGCTGATGGACACCACCATCGACCCGCACCAGGAGATAATGGAAAAGATCGTGCTTGAAGACGTGCCCTTCAAAGGAAACAAGGACGCCGAGGTAGTCGTCGTCGAATATTCGGACTTCCAGTGCCCGTTCTGCAAGAGGGGCAAGGACATGCTGCCGGAAATACTCAAGGCGTATGACGGCAAGATAAAGTTCTCCTTCAAGCAGCTCCCGCTAAGGAACCACAACTGGGCCATGCCGGCGGCCATAGCTTCCGTATGCGCCTACAAGCAGGGTAACGACAAGTTCTGGGCGATGCACGACAAGCTCTTCGACAACCAGAAGCAGATAACCCTCGAAAACTCCGAGAAGACATTCAACGGGTACGCGAAAGAGATCGGGCTCGATACCAAGAAGTTCGATGCCTGCATAGCTTCGCCGGAAGTGAAGGCGCGGGTCGAGAAGGACGTCGCCGAGGCGACTTCCATAGGTGTTCAGTCGACGCCGACGTTCGTCGTTAACGGAATGATAGTTCCGGGCGCTAATCCCGAAGGCCTTAAATCCGCGATCGACATAAAGCTTTCTCAGGGTTCGTAAGCATAAAATTCTGACTACAGAGCTGCGCCCTATCCCGACCGGGGTAGGGCGCATTTTTTATTTTTAGCGTATCTCCTTTATAATACTTCTTCCGGCAGACAGAAATGAAGTGCCCTACTTGCGGATACAACAGCTTCGATCATCTGGACACCTGCAAGAAGTGCGGCTCCGAACTGAGGGGCGACCACAGAATAAGCCCCCCGATCCGTGGCGGCGACGAAGACGGGCATGAACCGCTCCGGAAATCCCCGCCTGAAGCCCGGCCCGAAAAGCGCTCTATCGCCGACGAGCTTCTGAGCATCCCCATAAACGACAGCCCGGTTTCTCGCGAACGCGATGCGGACGAGGGCCCTCCCGACTTCCGGCGTAAAGGGCCGAGGGAGCAGCTCGATCTGTTCCGTGAATCGGAAGACAGAGAAGAGCTCTCTAATAAATCGGCAGGGGGAGAGTCGGACCTCTTATCGGAAGAAGGCAGTCCTGAAGACTGGCTTCCGAAGAACGCGGACAGAGAGGATGAACACGGGGACCCCTTCACGGAAGAAGAGACTTACGCGGAGCCAGAGAGACAGTATAGCGAGCCGGGGACCGAGGTATTTAACCTTGCGGGTTTTTTCCCGCGCGCGGCGGCGTTTATTGTCGATACGGTTATAGTCGCGGCTGTCGCTTACGCCACGCTTAAAATCGGCCTCTTCGCGGCGGGCGGCGGATCTCATACAGAGTATCTCTATCCGGCTCTTTTCGTTCTCGCCTCGACCTATTTCATATTCCTTCACGCGCTCAGCGGGAGGACGATAGGGAAAATGCTGATGAAGATACGGGTGATAAACAGCGAAGGTGAAGACGTAGGGGTATGGGATTCATTTATAAGATGGGTCGGTTATTTTATCTCGGCCGTGGTGATGCTCGCGGGCTTTTTCTGGGCGGCATTCGATTCGGAAGGCCAGGCGTGGCACGACAAGATGGCCGGCACGTATGTTGTAAAGGATTAATATCTTAAATGAAAAAACTAAAGGAAATTAACGCGAAAATATCTGAAAACCGGGGGAAGCTTGAATCCTGGGCCCTGGGGAAGGCGGAAAAGGAGTTCGTTCCGCTCTATTCCTCTGTCGACCTCCGAATATCGGATCACAAGATAGCACCTGTCGATACGAACATATTCCCCGCGGGGTTCAACAACCTCTCAGAGGAATCGAGGGACAGGGCATCTCAGCTGTTCAAGGCCTACTTCAAACAAAAACACCCGAACGTAAAAAACATAACAATCATTCCAGAGCTGCACACGAGGAATCCCTTCTACTGGGAAAACGTTTCCGTGCTGAGGTCCATAATCACGAAGATCGGCTACTCCGTCGACATAGGTATCGTGAGCGACGACTTCACACAGGACAGCGCGACATTCAAGGCGCAGGGCGGGGAAGACGTCGTCGCGTATAAAGTGAAAAAGGAAGACCACAGGGTCTTCACCTCGAACTCTGTCCCCGACCTTCTCCTGATAAACAACGATTTTTCCGAGAAGTGTCCCAAATCTCTCAACGACATAATTCAGCCTGTGGAGCCGCCCGTCGAGATCGGCTGGCACACCAGGCGGAAGAGCGTTCACTTCGAGTTCTACAACATGCTCGCGCGCGAGGCGGCGGAGATTATCGGCATGGACCCGTGGATCATTACCGTCGAGACCGGGCCCGTCGAGGGGGTCGATTTCGACGACCCGGCCGACCGCGAAAGGGTCGCCTCCGTAGCCGGCGAAATGCTCGGAGGCCTCGAAAAGGAATATAAGGCGCGGGGCGTGAGCGACAAGCCCTACCTCTTCCTCAAGAGTAACTCGGGCACGTACGGCATGGCCGTTATAAGCGTATCCGGTCCCGAAGAGATAAGGAGCCTTAACGCCGAGGGCAGAAAGCGCATGCGCGTGAGCAAGGGCGGAAAGCCTGTCCGCGATATAGTCATACAGGAGGGCATACCGACTACGCTCGTCCACGGCGCGGACGCCGCCGAGCCCGTCTTTTACCTCGTCAATGCAAAGGTCGCCGGAGGGTTCCTCCGGATAAACAGCGGCAAGAGCGGCCTCGAGAATCTTAACACGCGCGGCATGGAGTTCGCCCCGCTCTACTACCAGGGGGCGCCTGTCGAGCCGGGGTCGGAATGCGTGATATGCTCCCCCGCGCACGAGCTCGTCTCCTGCATAGCCAGCATAGCAGCCGGTTACGAAATAGAGGAAATACTCAGGGAGGGCGGATGCAAGGAAGACGAAACCGGGGCGCGCGCCTGATGTAATTTTCCGGGCGGCGTAACAGGGGCCTGAAAGCCTCGGCTCCTGTTTTCACTTTTTCGCCAGATTCAGGGTCCTTCTCAGAAGCACTGTATATATCGGCTTCCCGCCGAGCCCTTCGGCTACGACGGTTGCCGTGAGGCATGTGATTATGAGCGGAAGTATGAGGAAATAATTCCCCGTCATCTCAATCGTAAGCGCGATGCCTGTGAGCGGGGCCCTGACAGTAGCGCAGAAGAGGGCCGCCATGCCGGCCACGGCGAACAGCTCGGGCTTTATCCCAAACTCCGGGACGAATACTCCCGCATAATGCCCGAACCACATCCCGAAGAGGGTCCCGAGCGCCAGCATCGGGGCGAAGATACCCCCTGGCGCGCCCGAGCCGTAGCTTATCATTGTTGTTCCAAACCTTGCCGCGAACAATATCAACAGCATCATGACGGGAAAGCTCCCCGAGATGGCCTCGGGTATGATCTCATATCCCCCGCCTATAGTGTCGGGGAAAAACCATGCGAGAAGACCTATCAATCCGCCCACGAGAAGGCCCGTCAGAGAAAAGAGATAACCCTTCAGGTTCGCGAAAAAATCGAGCGTTTTAACGAGAAGGAAATTGAAGAGGACGCCAAATACGCCGAACAGAATTCCGAATACGAGGAAGAGCCAGAGGGACGAGAGGGCGGGGGCGGGGAGCATTATCATAGGGATGTCGGGCTGCTGGCCCATTATCGCGCGGAGAGCGATGTCGGAAGCGGCTGACGCCACGAGCACGGCCTGAACCGAGAGGAAGTTGTATTTGAACTCGGGGCGCATCTCCTCGAATACGAACAGGATGCCCGCAAGGGGAGCGTTGAACGCAGCCGTCAATCCCCCTCCGGCGCCCGCGGCTATGAGCGCGTGGGCGTCGTCCTTCGACACTTTAAAGAGGTCGGCTACCATCTTGCCGACGTTCCCGCCCATCTGTATCGTCGGCCCCTCGCGGCCGAGCACCATCCCGCCGCCGAGTGACAAAAGTCCGCCGAAGAATTTTACGGGGAGGACGGCCTTCCATCTTATCGGCCTCACGTCGTCGAGCGCACCCTCTATTTCGTGAACGCCGCTTCCGCCCGTTTCGGGCGCAGCCTTTCTTACGAGCAGAAACGCGAGGAATACGAGGACGGCGGAAAACAATACGGAGGCGATGACGAGTATATAGGACGTTTGCGGGAGGCTGTCCATGAGCACCTGTCTTAACCCGCTGACTTTTTCTATGGAGATCTGAAACAGCGCGCCGAGGGTGCCTGTAAGGACGCCGGCTATCGCCGCCCAGAGGAGGAGCGGCGTGCTTTTCTTCTCGGCCGCGAGGAATCTTTGGAGAACCTTTTCCAGCCCTGGGCCGCCGGTCTTCCGCTCAGAGTGAATATCCATCCATTCCTCCGGGGTTGAAACAATAAAATATAATCCGGTATTCCCGCCGGCGACGAATCCGGGCCGGAGCTAACCTACCAGGCCGTAACATCGCGGTACGAGATTATCTTTGAAGGGGTTATTCTGACGAGCATCTCGCCCTCCCCGGAATTTCTCTTCCCGTAAGCTTCGGCCTCTGCCTCTCCCATATACCTTCCCGCTATCCGCACCGCCCAGTGGTAGAGCTCTCCCGGGTCTTCGGACAGCTCGGCTGTGCCCTCTATCATAACGAAAGAGTAGGGCGGGGCCTGGTCGTCGACGGCCAGGGAGACCCTTGGGTCCCTTTTCAGATTCTTTCCCTTGACGGTTTCGGCCCCGGTCGTGAAAACGAGACTGTCGCCGTCCAATTCATACCACACGGGTACGACGTGGGGTGAGCCGTCTTTCCTTACAGTCGCGAGCTTGCCGGTTTTCGTCCCCTCCAGCAGGAATTTCCTTCGTTCGGCATCAGTCATTTCAGGCATGGGAGTCTCCCACCCGGCTTGACCGGGATTAGTTCGAATGTGCTACCCTTCTTTTTTCCAGGAAGATATATCCTGTTTTGCCGTCTCTATCATTTTGAGGACGTTCTCGCCGGCAGTGCCGCCGTAGGACTTTCTGTTCCCGACGGACCCATCGAGCGTGATATAATCGAAGAGGTCCTCGTCGAATATTTTGGAGAACATCTTGTACTCGGAGATGTGAAGGTTAAGAAGCTCCCTCCCTTTTTCCTCGGCGTAACCGACTATCTTCCCTGTCACCTCGTGGGCCTGCCTGAACGGCATCCCCTTTCGCGTGAGATAGTCCGCGATGTCTGTCGCCGTGATGAACCCCTCGCCGAGCGCCTTAGCCATGCTGTCCTTTTTGAACTCTATCGCGTGCAGCATTTCGTGAAACACGGCGAGGCACGACTTCACGGTGTCGGCAGCGTCGAACATCGGTTCTTTATCTTCCTGCATGTCCCTGTTGTAGGAGAAGGGGAGGCCTTTCATTATCGTCAGGATCGCCATCAGGTCGCCATATACTCGGCCTGTTTTTCCGCGTATGAGCTCGGCCATGTCGGGGTTTCTCTTCTGCGGCATTATGCTGGAGCCGGTCGTGAACTCGTCGCCCAAGTCCACAAAGCCGAACTCCTTCGTCGACCAAAGAACGAGCTCCTCCGAAATCCTGCTCAAATGCGTCATAAGGTTTGCCGAAACCGATATGAACTCTATTATGAAGTCCCTGTCACTCACCGTATCGATGCTGTTTCGCGTTACCTTCGGGAATCCGAGCAGCGAGGCCGTTTGCTGCCTGTCTATCGGGAATGTCGTCCCCGCCCCCGCGCCGGCGCCGAGCGGCATCACGTTCACCCTTCCGAAGCAGTCTATGTATCTCTCCATGTCGCGCTTGAGCATCTCGAACAGTGCGAGGAGGTGATGTGAAAGTAGAACCGGCTGCCCCCTCTGCATGTGGGTATAAAGCGGGAGTATCGCGCCGAAGTTCTTTTCCGCGAGGTCGACGAGCCGTTCCGAGACGAGCTCCAGGAGCTCTATTATCTCGCTTATTTCCCTTCTGAGGTAGAGCCTCATGTCGAGGGCGATCTGGTCGTTCCGGCTCCTGCCGGTATGAATTTTTCCGCCGACCTCGCCTATTTTTTCGATGAGCCTCTTTTCGATGTTGAGGTGGATGTCTTCGTACTCTTCCCTGAACGGGAACTTCCCGCTCTCGATCTCCTTTTCGATCTGGCGGAGCCCCTTTATTATCTTCTCGGCCTCGTTCTTGGGTATGATGCCGTTTTCGGCCATCATGCCGGCGTGCGCGATGCTCCCTTCGATGTCTTCCCTGTAGAGCCTCTTGTCGAAGTCTATCGACGCAGAGAATTTCTCGGCCACCTTGTGTGTGCCTTTCTTGAACCTTCCGGCCCATGGTTTCTTGTTGATCACGCTCGGCCTCCGCTTTAAGCCTTTATATTACCGTGATTTTAACGGCCTTAGAATATCGGGATGGTGAAACCTTCCTTGACGGTTCTACGCAGTTCGAATCTCCCTCGGCAGTAAATGTATAATAACATTATGATCGTTCAAAAATCTGAGTGTATTATGACCGCCCGGGAGACGACATGGACGTATTCGAATGTGTGAGAACCCTGAGCTCGATCAGGAGCTATATAGCCGGAGAAGTCCCCGACGAAATAATCGCGGAGGTGATGGAGGCGGGAAGGCTCGCTCCGAGCGCCCGAAACGAGCAGCCGTGGGAGTTTATACTCGTCACCGACCCCGACATCCTGGAAGCGCTCGAAAAATACTGCACAAGCGGAAGGTTCGTATCCGAGGCGGCGTTTGCGGTCGTCGTACTGACCGACCCTTCGAACAAATGGCACGAGATAGACACGACACGCGCGGTGCAGAACATGGTGCTCACGGCATGGGGGCGGAAGCTCGGCTCCTGCTGGATTGGGATGATAGATAAAAAGGGCCTTGCGGATTATCTCGGCATTCCGAAGTCCCTTAACATACTGACCGTACTCCCCTTCGGATACTTCGACGAAAGGCTCGCCGGCCACGAGAAGAACCGGAAGCTCCCGAGAGAAGTTTTTCACCTGAACAGGTTCGGCGTAAGGCCGCGGGGGTAGAGTAGTCCACGGCGCTCAGGAGGGCAGAACGGAAGCGGCGTCGAATTCGGCGGCGGCCGTGAAGTCCCTCGTAATCATGGCGATCACGAGGTCCTTCGTGCGCCCCGTGGCGTTAAGCGACCCTTCGTGAAAGTGGACCGGCCAGCAGAGGTTGAAAAGAAGGCCGAGCTTGTAGTCCCTCAAAGCATCTTCCTTCGTGTAGCCGCCGACACCGCCTTCCCCGAGCGCGTCGAGCCACCTGCCGACGGCTTCGTAGTGATACTTTCTCAGCTCGGATACAGGCTCGCTTCCTGCCGTCAATCTGGCGACGTCGAAAGCCCCCATGCTCTTTATCGCCAGCTGCCAGTCGATTATAACCACCCGGTCGTCGGAGCCGGGGCTTCCGAAGAGGAGGTTGTCGGCCCTGAGGTCGCTGTGGACGATAGTCTTCGGGCGCGAGTCTATCTCGCCCGCCAGCCATGGGGCGTGCCTCCCGAGCTTCTCTCCGATGGCGAGCCCGCCGCTCCCGAGGAGCCCTCCGAAGTGCGCTGTGAAGGACCGCCACTTCTCTTCGTAATCCTGCCACACCGGGTTCTCGTAAGGCATCCAGTCAAATCCGTCAAGCTCAGGGCTGTTCCAGTACCTCGCGTGGAGCTTGCCTATCTCCCCGATAATTCCGAGCGCTTCCTCCTCGCTTATTCCCCTGACCTGGTCCCCGGGCCTGAGCGCGCTCATGTCCTCCATCGCGAGAGCGTAGGCCGGGGGCTCCATGACGGAGCCGTAGAGGCGCGGGAGCCTCATGGAAACGCCGGGGGCTACGCTCCTGTAGAACATTATCTCTCTCGTGAAGGCGTGGAGCTCTTCGCCCGCTTCCCTGTAGGATTCCGATTCGGGATCGATCTTAATAACGAGGGACTTCGGCGCTCCGTCTTCTATAACGTCGTAGGTCAGATCCGCCTTCACCACGCTGCTCATGAATCCCTCGACGCCGCCCAGAGGATGAATTTCGATACCTGTTACGCGGGATTTTCCGATGGAGCCGCCTTCCCTCAGAATGCTGGTCAGCCATTCGGGGGTTATCTCGTTTACGTGTAGCGGATTCCTTATGCTCATTTTTTCTTCGCGCCGGTCTCTATCATGCTATGCCCCCCGTATATAAAGCCGGAGACGGCTGATCTTTTGCTGTCGCCGCAGTCCTTGAGGACTTTTACGGAGTGCTTCGATTTGAGGACGTTTACCCTGTGCGCCTCGCCCGTGCTTGTGGACACGAAGTCGACGGCGATCCCGTCCTTGGTTTTCTTCTCGCGCTGCAGTACGAACTCTGAAATCCCGGTCTTTCCCGTTTCTGTCCGGAGAAAGTATTCCGCCGCCTGCGCCTCACTGCTGTAGCTCGAGCGTCCGCGAAGGCTCCGGAGATCGATCTCGCCGCGCACGTATTTATCGACTACTTCGTCCAGCTTTTTTCCTTCCCTCACCCTGCCGTAACATATGCCGTGCGGAAGGCAGACGAACGTCGCCGCGAACCTGTGCCCGCCAATGTGATTTGTCTGCCATACGTTCCGACCGTGCGGTCCCGCCGCCGCTTCGAGATACACGGGCTTTCCGAATTTCCCGCAGCAGACGTCACGCTCGCCGTTCGTGCATACGATTACCAGAGGCTCCCTTCTCTCGTACTTATCTCCCTCAAGAACGGAATCGATATCCAGCGAAAGGAGGTCGTTGTAAGAGCGGAGATTTATTTCGTAAAGCTTCGCGTCCGTATCGGACGAGCGCGCGATGAAGAGGCTTATTCCTTCCCCGTCACTCCCGTTCCGGCTCACGACCTGAAGGCGTGCGCCCTTCACCGACTTCGAAATTTTCTTCAATTTTTCCCTGGCAGCCTTCGGGATGGAGCTGTCTTTGTAAGCGTCGCCCGACCACCTGCCCCTATACTCGATCAATATCCAGGCATCCGCCTCGGCCGCGGTGCCGTACATCGGCTCCTCCCCGACAAGCGAATCCAAGGCGCATAAAGTGCCTTTCATTTTATCCTTGCTCAATGCACTGCTCCTCATACCCTGATTGATTTCATTCCCCGGGCTTATTTACAATATGAGAACAATCGACGATATTTTACAGCATCGCGATGAATATTTAACTGCGGGCCGGGAATCGCATGGGAAGAATGGTTATAGGAGTCGACATCGGCGGGACGAACCTGAGGGGCGCTCTCGTTACGCCCGAGGGCGGCATACTGAAGCAGCTCAGGATCGCTTCCGACGCGGACGACGGGATAGACACTGTCGTCGATAACCTCGCGAGACTCGTAAACGAGCTCAGCGGGGAAGGAGACGTTTCAGGCGTCGGTGTCGGCATTGCGGGCGTCATAGACTCCAAGGCCGGGGTCATCACGCAGGCCCCCAATATCGCGAAAGTCGTAAACTATCCGATACGCGATAACCTCGTAAAGAAACTCGGCAGTAATATAAATGTAGTCATAGAAAACGACGCCAACTGCGCGGCGCTCGGCGAATGGTGGATGGGCGCGGGGAAGGACGCTGCCTCCATCGTAATGATAACCCTGGGCACCGGGGTCGGCGGCGGGATCATACTCGACGGCAAGCTCTGGAGCGGGGCCGACGGCATGGGAGGGGAGGTCGGCCACATGACTATCTACCCCGACGGCGCCCTCTGCAACTGCGGGAACCATGGCTGCCTCGAAAGCTGCGCCTCGGCGACGGCAATTAGAAGGATGGTCAGGGAAACGCTCGCCGAGCCGGGAGTCGAAACTATACTCAGTGATATAGCTTCGAAAACCGACCCCGACGACATGCCAGAGGCTGTGATGAGCGCCGCTCTCAAGGGCGACGCGGCCTCGATAAGGATATGGGAGCGGTTCGGTATCGCCCTCGGAATAGGCATGGCGAGCCTCGTAAATATTCTCAATGTCGAAATGATAGTCCTCGGCGGCGGGGTTGCCAGGGCGTGGGATATGTTCATCGGCCCTGCCAAGGCAGAGCTTAAAAAACGGGGACTGAGGGCACCGGCGGAAAGGGTGAGAGTGGAAAGGGCCAGGCTCGACGGCGACGAGGGGATTACAGGCGCGGCCTACCTGGCGCTGGGCGGGCGTTGAAGCATGGTCATCCTAAAAGCGAGGCCTTATCAGTGTCAGCCTTAACGCCTTCTTTGGCTTTCCTTCAAGCTTAGCACGCTCGTCGATCCTCATTCCCCCGATCCAGATTATCTCACCCCCGGATAAGAATATCGGCACGCGTGCGCGCATGAAGGCCGGCAGCTTCCGGTCGATGAAAAAATCCTTCACTTTTTTACGGCTCTTCATCCCGAGGGGCACGAACCTGTCGCCGGGTTTAAAACTCCTTACCTCTATCGGGAACTTCACTGCGCCGGGGTCGAGATAAACCACGTCTTCCCTTTCCTCTTCGAGCCCCTTCGCTTGTGTCTCTTCAATCTTGACTTCGAGCTCCGGGAAGCTCCATCTGCCCGGAGAGGGTATCACGTATGAGAAGCCTTTTGCCAGCTCGTCTTTCGTCGTCACGAGGAAAGAGCCATGCCCCTTTACGAAGACGCTTCCCCCCGGGAATACGGCCTCTCCGGACGCCGCCATCGATGTCAGAAAGGCGTCCGCAGCCGTGAGGTGTATCGACGAAATATTTTTGAGCCCCTCCCTCTTTTCAGAGAGCGCACGCATGAGGACGGCGATCCTCAACGCGCCGTGAAGACGTTTGTATTTACTGAGGTTCCCCGTCAATTCTCCGCCACCGCTTTTAAAGACACTCCGGAATTTTTTTTCAGCCTCGCGCGAAATGAAATCATCTTCGAGGCGGAGTATGTCCGCCGTCCGTGCGAGGGTCTCTTTTATCTTCGGGTTGTATTCCGAAAGGCCGGGCAGGAGGTCGAGCCTTATCCTGTTCCTGAGATAGTCTCTCTCCCTGTTCGTTGAATCCTCTATCCACTTTATACCTTCGGATTTGAGGTAATTCTCTATCGCGGCACGCTCGGTCTCTATAAGCGGCCTCACGATATATCGTCCAGACACCGGCGGAATGCCTGAAAGCCCGCGTGTGCCGCTCCCGCGTATGAGCCTCATGAGGACAGTCTCGGCCTGGTCGTCGAGGGTGTGGGCGGTCGCAATTTTCGACGCGCCGTGCTTATTCCTTACTTCCTCGAAGAATTCGTACCTCAGCACACGGGCCGCGTCTTCGAGTGAAATTCTGGACCGCTTCCTGAGCGCGGGCGCGTCCGCCTCCCCGAGCTCGAATTCTACCCCGAGGGATTCCGCGACGCCGCGGCTGAATTCGGCGTCGCGAGCGGCTTCCTTCCCGCGTATGCCGTGGTTAAGGTGCGCGGCTACGAGAGTGAGGTTGTAACCCTTAAGCTCGTGGAGGGCGTGTAAAAGAGACATTGAGTCGGCTCCGCCCGAAAGGCCGACGACGACCTTATCCCCAGGCCGGAGCATCTCATACTTCTCGATTGTTTTTCGTATCCGGGATAGCATTTTCTCCGGTGTTGGCGGTGAGGCCGCCCGACATTATTATCTTGAACGCATCCTCGATGGTTATCTGGAGCTCAATTATTTCCTCTTCCGGCAGTATGACATAATATCCCGCCGTCGGCGGCGTCGCAGGCACGAATACGCCTACGAGCTTCCTATCGGACCGGTTCAAATCGGTGCCGCTTTCGAGGCTCCCCGTGACGAATCCTATCGAGTACATCCCCTTCCTCGGAAACTCAAGGAGGGCGACTCTCTTTATATCCCTGATCCCCTTCCTCATGAAGACCGTCTCGATGACCTGCTTCGTCGCACTATAAATAGTGCGCGCGAGGGGAATCCGGGTTATGACGGCCTCTCCCACTCCTACGAGTTTTCCGCCGACTATATTCCTCGCCAGCGCACCGACGAGAAGGACGATCAGGAGTGTCCCGAAGAGCCCCGTGCAGAAGAGGACGGCTTCATATATACCTTTCGGGAGTTCAGGGGACGGCCCGCCTATGAGCCTTTCGGGGATTGCGCTTACGAGGGCGACAATCCATGAGCCGAGCTTGAAGAGTATGAATAGTGTGAGGCCGAACGGTACGGTGACCAGTATGCCGGCCAGAATATTATTCCTGAAAAAACTATAGATATGCTTCATGCATCATGCAGTCTGCTTGTCTATAGCGTCGCGGAGGAACCTGCTCGGCTTGAACACGACGGCCTTCCTCTCGGCGATCTCTATCGTCTCGCCCGTGGCGGGATTACGGCCCTTCCTCGCCTTACGGTTCTGAACGCGGAAGCTCCCGAACCTGGGGAGCTTTATTCCCTCGCCCCTGCTCAGCTTTTCCTTGGCGACCTCGAAAAAGAATTCTACTATTTCCGCGGACTCCCTCTTCGAGAGACCGATCCTGGTGTGTATTACGTCCGCCAGCTCTTTTTTAGTCATCTCTTTACCCCTCCTTTCGCTATATTGTACGTAATTCAGCCCCCAGAGCCAATCGAAGTTTTTTAAGCGCCTTATCCTGAATTTTATTGATATCCTCTTCTGTCAGCGTCTTGTCCGCCGCCCTCAGGTGAAGGGAGACCGCGACGCTCTTCTTCCCGGCCTGCACGGAGCCGCCGGTGAACACGTCGAATATACGGGCGTCTTCTATGAGCCCCGAGCCGAGGGACCTTATCTCGTCAATTATACTGCCTGCCGACACTCCTTCATCCACCACGAGCGCGATGTCCCGCCTTACGGACGGGAACTTCGGAAGCGGTTTGAATTCTCCCTTCTTCCCGGCAGTGAGGCGGGCTGCGGCGTCGAGGTCTATCTCGGCGACGTAGACCCTTTTCGTGAGCTCGAGCTTCTCTCTGAGCCCCGGGTGAAGCTCGCCGACATATCCCACCGCTTCGCCGTCTATCAAAATTTCCGCAGACTTTCCGGGATGGAGGAATTCGATTTCAGGAGCCGGCCTCAAAGTGACGCCCGCCGGCACGTGAAGCGCGCCGAACGCCTTTTCGAGTATCGCCTTTAAATCGAAGAAATCGATTTCCTCCCTGTCCCAGAGTTCCGGCTGTTTCCTTCCGGTTGCGGCCGCAGCCAGTTTGTTTATTTCTTTTGGAAGCTTGTCTCCTGAAGTGGGGATGTAAACCTTTCCCGTCTCGAATATCCTTACGTCGCTCTCCTGACGGCTGAGGTTGAGGAGAACGTTCTTGACGAGCCCGGCTGTGAGGCTTGTCCTCATCACGGCCCCGTCTTTACTGATGGGATTGAGTATCGGAAGCGCGGCTTCCGGGCTGAAGAGCCTGAGAAGCTCCTCGTCCTCGAAGCTGTAGTTTATGGCCTCGTAAAATCCGTTTGCCGTGAATATTTCCTTGAACTTCTCCTGCGCCGTCCGGACGCTCCGCGGCAGCTCCGTTTTCATGGCGACGGCGGGGAGAGTGACAGGGACGTTGTTGTAGCCGTAGAGCCTGGCTGTTTCTTCTATGATGTCGATCTCGCGCGTGAGGTCGACCCTGTACGTCGGAACCTTGAACGTCAGAACTCCTTTATCCGACGACAGGAGCTCGAGCCCGAGCCTCTTCTGTATGGATATTATTTCTTCTTCGCTAATGTCTGTGCCGAGTATAGCGTTTACGCGCTTCGCGGTAACGCTCACTACGGCAGGTTCGATAATGACCGGATTCTCGTCGATTCTTCCGGCGGCAACTTTGCCTCCAGCGAGCTCCGCGATGAGCGCGGCCGCCCTGTCGAGCGCCCTAACGACGCCCTCGGGATCGACGCCTCTTTCGAATCTATAAGACGATTCTGACTTGAGCCCGGTTTTTCTCGAAGTTTTTCTCACGGTATCGGGGCTGAAGTAGGCGCTTTCGAGGAGTATGTTACTCGTCCCATCGCTTACTTCCGTATCCGCGCCGCCCATGACGCCAGCCAGCGCGACGGCCCTTTCGGCGTCGCATATGAGAAGGTCGTCGCCACTGAGCTTTCTTTCGACGCCGTCGAGCGTTTTTATGATTTCTCCGTTTCCGGCCTGCCTCACGATAATCTTCTTCCCCTTTACGAGGTCGTAATCGAATGCGTGGAGGGGCTGTCCCAATTCGAGGAGGACGTAGTTCGTGACGTCCACGACGTTATTAATAGACCTTATTCCCGACGATTCGAGCCGCGTCTTCATCCACTTCGGCGACGGGCCTATTTTCACGCCGGTTATCACGCGGCACGCGTACCTCGGGCACTTTTCGGGTGAGAGAATCTCGACGGATACGTAATCACCCACGGGGCTCCCGGATTCGCTTATGGACGCATCCGGATACCCGGCCTTGCCGGAGAGTATCGCGGCTACCTCCCTGGCCGCCCCGACCACGCTCAGGCAGTCGGGACGGTTGGGGGTTATGCCTATTTCAAGGAGGACGTCGTTAACGCCTATTTCGTCTATCAGGCGCGTACCCGGAACGGCGCCGGGGGAGAGTATCATTATGCCGTCCGATTCGGTTCCGAGACCGAGCTCGTTCTCGGCGCAGAGCATGCCTTCGGAGACCTGCCCCCTTATTTTCGCTTTTTTGATTGTAACGCCTTCGGGAAATTTGGGCCCGGGCGGGAGGACTGTGCCCGTCTTCGCCAGCGCGACCTTGTCACCCGCTTTCATATTGCTCGCCCCGCAGACTATCGGATACTCGTTCGAGCCGTCGGAAACCCTGCATAGAGACAGCTTGTCGGCATCCGGGTGGGGGCCCATGTCGAGTATTTCGGCTACTACTACGTTTTCGAGGGCCTTGCCGGTGTATTCTATAGATTCGACTTCGAGCCCGGACATTGTCAGCCTGTCGGCGAGCTCCTCCGGCGAGACGGAGTAATCGACGTACTCTTTAAGCCAGCTCAGAGATATTATCATTGTTCAGTGACCCAAAAGTTAATAATTACATATTCTTAGGGCCGGGTCAATACTTTAGCCGGAAGTCTCTCGCCGGGGAGAGAAGCGCGGAAAGGCCTGCCTGGAGCCTTAAAAAAGAACGGCGGCATGACCCCGAAACCGGGTCAAACCGCCGTTTCTTTTCACAAGGAGGATGGGCAACCTTTAGTTTTCAGTTCTTTCGGTGAAGGTCGAAGCGGTCGAGATTCATCACCTTGGTCCACGCCGCTATAAAGTCGCGCGTAAAGCGCTCCCGGGAGTCTTCGCATGCGTAGACTTCGGCGACGGCGCGGAGCTCGGAGTTCGAGCCGAAGATGAGATCGACCCGCGTGCCTGTCCACCTGAGCTCGCCCGTCTTGCGGTCGCGGCCTTCGAATAACTCCTGGGCGTCTGAAGTCGCCTTCCATGTTGTGCCGAAATCAAGAAGGTTGACGAAGAAGTCGTTAGTCAGCGCTTCGGGACGCTTCGTGAAGACGCCGTTTTGAGACTGATCGAAGTTCGCATTAAGGACACGGAGGCCGCCGAGGAGTACTGTCAACTCGGGAACTGACAGCGTCAAAAGCTGCGCGCGGTCGACAAGCATTTCCTCAGCCTTTACGGTATGCGGACCGTTCAGATAGTTCCGGAACGCGTCCGCCGCAGGCTCGAGATAGGTGAAGGAGTCGATGTCAGTCTCCGTCTGCGACGCATCGGCGCGCCCGGGTGTGAACGGCACTGCCGCTTTATGCCCGGCGTTCTTCGCCGCCTGCTCGACGCCCGCGCATCCGCCGAGAACGATCAGGTCGGCGAGAGAAACCTTCTTGCCGCCGGCCTGAGCGTCGTTGAACTCTTTCTGTATGCCTCCGAGCGTCTCAAGCACCTTCGCTAATCTGTCCGGATCGTTCACCTCCCAATCCTTCTGCGGCGAAAGGCGAATGCGGGCGCCGTTCGCGCCGCCGCGTTTATCCGAGCCGCGGAACGTCGACGCGGACGCCCAGGCAGCTGATACCAGCTCGGATACGGACAGCCCCGACGCGAGGATTTTGGCCTTGAGCGCTGAGACGTCTTTATCGTCGATCAATGGGTGCGTAACCGCCGGGATCGGGTCCTGCCAGATAAGCTCTTCATCCGGCACCTCGGGGCCGAGAAGGAGCACGCGCGGGCCCATGTCGCGGTGAGTGAGCTTGTACCACGCGCGGGCGAAAGCGTCCGCGAATTCGCCCGGATTCTCGTAAAAGCGCCGCGAGATCGGCCCGTAGATCGGGTCGAACCTGAGGGAAAGGTCCGTCGTGAGCATGAACGGCGCGTGCTTCTTCGACGGGTCGTGCGCGTCCGGCACAGTTCCCGCCCCCGCTCCGTTCTTCGGCTTCCACTGGTGCGCGCCGGCCGGGCTCTTCGTCAATTCCCATTCGAAACCGAACAGGTTCTCGAAAAAATTATTGCTCCATTTTGTCGGGGTCGTGGTCCATGCGCCCTCGAGCCCGCTGGTGATCGTGTCGTCTCCACTGCCGCTGCCGAACTTGTTTTGCCAGCCGAGTCCCTGCTCCTCAAGGCCGGCGGCGGCGGGTTCCCGGCCGACGTACCCGGCCGGGTTGGCTGCCCCGTGTGTTTTGCCGAACGTGTGTCCGCCGGCGATGAGCGCTACCGTCTCCTCGTCGTTCATGGCCATGCGGCCGAAAGTCTCGCGGATGTCGCGGGCCGCTGCGAGAGGGTCGGGATTTCCGTTCGGCCCCTCCGGGTTCACGTAGATAAGGCCCATCTGGACTGCGCCGAGAGGGTTCTCAAGCTGCCGGTCGCCAGTGTAGCGCTTGTCTTCAAGCCAGACGCCCTCGGAGCCCCAGTAGATATCTTCTTCTGTTTCCCACACGTCCTCGCGTCCGCCGCCGAAACCGAACGTTTTAAAGCCCATCGATTCGAGGGCGCAGTTGCCTGTGAGGATAAGGAGGTCGGCCCAGGAAAGCTTCCTGCCGTATTTCTGCTTGACCGGCCAGAGCAGGAGGCGCGCCTTGTCGAGGTTCGCGTTATCGGGCCAGCTGTTGAGCGGGGCGAAGCGCTGGCTGCCGGTGCCTCCTCCTCCGCGGCCGTCGGAGATGCGGTATGTGCCGGCGCTGTGCCACGCCATCCTGATGAACAGCGGCCCGTAGCTGCCGTAGTCGGCGGGCCACCAGTCCTGTGATTTCGTCATAAGATCGAAAATGTCTTTTTTTACCGCATCGAGATCGAGGGACTTGAATTCCTCGGCGTAATCGAACTCCTCGCCCATAGGGTTTGAGGAAGGGGCGTGCTGGCGGAGGATGTTAAGCCGAAGCATATTCGGCCACCACTCACGGTTCGAAGTGCCGCCGCCGGCGCTGAACTTCGCCGCCCCGCCCGAGAACGGACATCTGGCTTTGCTTTCGGTGTTCATATCTCCCAGAGCGGCGCTGTCCTGAGCCGCCGCAGACGCATTTTTCTCACTCATTTTTTGTTACCTCCTCTTTAATGATATTAGCTGTTAGGATAGTAATTATGAACTCCAGAACCTATAGTCGTCAAATATTCCTTATCTATAAATTGAATAGGCATAGCCTATACTAACTTCACTCCTGTATGTACAATATATAAACAAGACACGCTCTTGAATCGCCGGGCATTTAATTAACAGAGGGATAGGATTTATGGAGCTTCATCGGCTTAGATACTTTGTCGCGGTCGCGGAGTCGGGCGGGTTCAGCAAGGCCGCCCGGAGGTGTTACGTCGCCCAGCCTTCTCTCAGCCAGCAGATAATAAAGCTGGAGCAGGAGCTCGGCCAGAGGCTCTTCGAAAGGCTGGGGAGAAACGTCGCGCTCACGGAATCGGGAAGGGCGCTCCTCCCGAGGGCGAGGCTCGTGCTGAGGGAGGCCGAGGGCATCAAGTCCGGCATAATAGAAGACGTCGACGCCGGGGTCGGCGTACTCTCGGCGGGGTTCATCCCCACTATAGCGCCTTACCTCCTTCCGGGAGCGCTCAAGAGATTCTATACAGGCTATCCCCGGGCCCGCATATCGCTCCAGGAGAACCTCACCGACAGGCTCGTCCGGGGCATTGTCGACCTCGAAATCGAGGTCGCCATAATGAGCCTGCCGATAGAAAACAGCCTTATTACCACGGAAACACTTTTCGACGATCCCCTTTATCTTGCCGTATCCCCGGGCCACAGGCTTCTTAAGTCCGGCGACATAAGGGCGAAAGACCTTAAAAATATTCCTTTCATAGCGCTCGAAGAAGATCACTGCCTCGGTGAGCAAGTGAATAACTTCTGCTACGAGAGGCAGATAAATCCCGACGTCGTCTGCAGGACTTGGAACCTCTCGACGATACAGCACTGCGTCTCGTTCGGGAACGGGGTTTCGCTCGTCCCGCTCATGATGGTGCTTACGGATACCACCGATTCATGCGTCTACAGGCCGATAAAGGGCAGGTCGCCGAAGAGGACGGTGGTCGCGGCATGGCACAGGGACCGAAAGCTCTCCCGGCTCGCCCGCGAATTCATCGGGATGGTGAAGGACGAATACGCCTCGCTCCTCGAAAGGGCGAAGTAACGCCCGCATTCGCGCGCTGGATTCGTTACTGTCAGGCGCATCTGGTGTAAAATAAACATTGTTCCATTCCGGCAGTTTCCGGGCGATTTGAAATGAAAAAGGTCTATCTCGATTATAACGCCACGACACCTCTCGACCCGAGGGTTCTGGAAGCCATGATGCCGTACTTAAAGGAGGGCTTCGGAAACCCTTCGAGCATTCACTCCCACGGGAGCGCCGCGAAGGCCGCGCTCGACGAGGCGAGGGAGAGGACGGCCGCGCTCCTCGGGGCCGGGGCGAGGGAAATCATATTCACCTCCGGCGGGAGCGAGGGCAATAACCTCGCCATAAAGGGTGCGTCGTTCGCCGAAGGCGGCCGGGGAGGGAAGCATCTCGTAACGACGAAGGTCGAGCACGATTCCACGCTCGACGCTTTCGTGTTCCTGGAGACGCGCGGCTTCAAGGTCACGTACCTCGGCGTCGATAAATACGGCCTCGTCGACCTCGACGAGCTACGCGAAGCAGTGACGGACGAAACGAGGCTCGTCTCCATAATCCACGCCAATAACGAGACCGGCGCGGTGATGCCCATGGAAGACATAGCCGCCGTCGTAAAGGAAAAGGGGGCGCTCCTCCACCTGGACGCCGTACAGGCGGCCGGCAAAATAGAAATGGATTTGAAAAGTATCGGTGCCGACCTCGTTTCCATATCGGCGCACAAGTTTTACGGTCCCAAAGGCGCGGGCGCTCTATACGTAAGAGATGGCCTGGCGCGGCGGCTCTCGCTCGCCCCGCTCATACACGGCGGGGGGCAGGAGAGGGGGCTCAGGTCCGGGACCGAAAACGTCCCGGCCATAGCGGGGCTCGGAAAGGCGGCGGAGCTGGCGCTCGGCGAGCTTGACGGCGACAGGGAAAGGGTGGGGCGCCTCCGGGACGAGTTATACGCCCGCATATCCGCCGGAGCGGGCGGGGTCACGCTAAACGGCCCGACGGACACCATAGTCCGGAACACGCTCAACCTTTCATTCCAGGGCGTTAACGGAGGATCGCTCGCCATGGCGCTCGACCTCGAAGGGATAGCGGTTTCGACGGGCTCCGCGTGCTCGGAGGGGAACGTTGACCCCTCGCATGTCCTCCTCGCCATGGGACGTACGAGGCAGGAGGCGCACTCGTCTGTCAGATTCAGCCTCGGCAGGTTCACCACCCGGGAAGAGATCGAATACGCCGCTTCGGCGGTCGTAACGGCGGTGAACAGGATGAGGAAGCTTAAGGGAACCGGGTCCTGAAACGGCGCGTCTTTTACGGGAACATCGGAGGGATGTTGAGCCCCTCCGATTCCTCGAAGCCCATCATGATATTCATGTTCTGAACCGCGACGCCCGAAGCGCCCTTCACGAGGTTATCGATTACCGACACTATTACCGCGGATTTCGATTCCGGGTCGCCCTTTATTCCAATATCGCAGAAGTTGGAGCCCTTTACCTGAGACGTCGAGGGATAGACCTTTTCAGGGCATATCCTGACGAACCTTTCGTTCTCGTAGTGCTTACGGTAGAGCTCTAAAAGCTCTCTGGTCGTCATGGCCTTGTTGAGTCTCACGTATACAGTCGAAAGTATGCCCCTGTCCATGGGAATGAGGTGCGGCACGAACTGGACTCTGAGGTCGATTCCGGAATATTCCCTCATGACCTCCTCGATCTCCGGCATGTGCCTGTGCTCGCCGACCTTATACGCCTTTACGCCCTCGTTCACCTCGCAGAAATGCGTGTCGAGCGAAGGATTCCTGCCAGCGCCGGATACGCCCGACTTCGAGTCGGCTATTACGAGGCCGGGTTCTAAAAGCTGCTCCCACGCGAGGGGAAGAAGGCCCAGAATGACCGACGTCGGATAGCAGCCGGGGTTGGCGACGAGCTTTGCGGTTTTGAGCCTTTCCCTGTTTATCTCGGGGATGCCGTAAACTGCGTCCGGTATCAGCCCCGGATGGGGGTGCTCGCCGTACCAGACGGTGTAAACCTCGTGGCTCAGCCTGAAGTCGGCACCGAGGTCTATTATCTTTATTTCCCTTTCGTAGAGCTCCCCGACGACCTTCGCAGATGCCCCGTGAGGAAGCCCGAGGAAGACGACGTCGATATCTTCCGGGAGGGCCTTCGGGTCAAGCGGGCTGAGCCCGAGATCACAGAGCCCGGCGAGGTGCGGAAAAACGTCGGAAATCCTCTTTCCGGCATGCTTGTCGGCGGTTAAATATGCAATCTCGACGGAGGGATGCGGCAGGAGGAACCTCAGAAGATCGCTCCCCGTATAACCGCTCGCCCCGAGTATTCCCGCTCTAATTTTCCGCATAGGAATTGAAAATATACGGTAAAATTGTCAAATACAAGGTCGTGTGAAGAATTCTCTTCTCAATTGCGGCCACAAGGGTCTTCCGCGGCCCTTCGATACCTTGACGCAAATAGTTTGTAAAGGTAATTTTTAGAGGATTTTCATCAAATTAAAAAACATTACAATTACCTGGAGGGACTGGATGTCTATCAAGGTTGGGATTAACGGGTTCGGAAGAATCGGGAGGCACGTGCTCCGTATAGGGCTCGAAAGGGAAGGCCTCGAATTCGTGGGGATCAACGATATTTCCGATTCCAAAACGCTTGCCCACCTTTTTAAATACGATTCCGTATTCGGCCCATACAAAGGAGATGTGAAATCCGAAAACGGACATATAATTGTAGATGGAAAGGCTATAAGGGTATTCACGGAGAGGGATCCGAAGAACATACCGTGGCAGGATACGGGGGCCGAGATCATCGCCGAAGCAAGCGGCGTTTTCCGTTCGAGGGAAGCCGCGGCGGCGCACCTGGGCGGCACCGTGAAGAAAGTAGTGATCACGGCGCCGGCTAAAGGCAAGGTGGATTTCACGACGGTGCTCGGGACCAACGAAGGCGAATACAGCCCGGATTTCGACATCATATCCAACGCCTCGTGCACGACAAACTGTTTTGCAATGATCGTAAAAGTGCTTCACGAAAATTTCGGAATAAAGAGGGGTGAGATGACGACCATCCACTCCTACACGAACGACCAGCAGATACTGGACGCCCCGCATAAGGATTTAAGACGTGCAAGGGCGGCGGCACTCTCGATAATACCGACCAGCACGGGCGCCGCGAGCGCGATAGAGATAATCTACCCTGTGCTCAAGGGCAAGCTGAGCTCCGTGTCGATGAGGGTCCCCACGGCGGATGTTTCGGTCGTCGACTTCACCTGTGAAGTGGAGAAAAACACGACACCGGAAGAGGTCAACGAAAAATTCAGGGAGGCCGCCTCGGGCGAGCTTAAAGGGTATCTCAGGTACGTCGACGAAGAGCTGGTGTCGTCAGATTTCATAGGCGACCCGCACTCGGCGATACTCGATTCCCAGCTGACTTCTGTTGTGGAAGGCAATCTCGTAAAGGTAATAGGCTGGTACGACAACGAATACGGCTACTCGTCGCGGGTCGTCGACCTCATCGAGTACATAGGAGAAAGGCTAAAATGAGCAAGCTTGTGATATCCGACCTCCCCGATTCGACATACAAGGACAAGCGCGTCTTTGTAAGGGTCGACTTCAACGTGCCCATAAGGGACGGGAAGATAAGCGAGGATTACAGGATCAGAAGGGTAATCCCGACGATCGACTATCTGGTCGAAAGGAAGGCCAGGATAATACTCGGCTCCCATCTCGGGAGGCCGAAGGGCATAGTGATGCCCGAGCTTTCATTGAAGCCCATAGCGGACCGCCTCTCGGAGCTCCTCGGAAAGTCGGTGAAGTTCACCGGCAAGGTGACGGGCCCCGAGGTCAAGGAGTCCATAGATTCTCTCGGCGCGGGAGAGGTCATGCTTCTCGAAAACCTCCGGTTCCACCAGGAAGAAACGGACAACGATCCAAAGTTCGCGAAAACGCTTTCGTCATACGCGGACATTTACGTTAACGACGCTTTCGGCACCTCTCACAGAAAACACGCCTCGACATATGGCATGGCCGCCAATTTCGAGATCAAGGTGGCCGGCTTTCTGGTAAGCAGGGAGCTCAAGTTCCTGAGCCGCCTCCGCGAAAACCCGGACCGACCGTTCATAGTCATAGTCGGCGGCGGCAAGATCAAGGACAAGATACACGCGCTTCAGAGCCTCATAGACAAGGCCGACAAGGTCCTCCTCGGAGGGGGCGTAGCATACACGTTCTTAAAGGCCAAGGGCGTAAAGATAGGCAATTCGATAGTAGAGGACGACCAGGTGGACTGGGCGAAGGACGCCCTCGCCAAGTACGGGAAAAAGATATTCCTCCCCGTCGATCACGTCGTATCCAACAGCCTCGAAAAGAGAAAGAACAGCATGGTAGTGGACGGCTCCATACCCGACGACCTTCAGGGCTTCGACATAGGCCCCAAGACGGCGGCGAAATATAACCACCAGATAAAGGGCACGGGCTCCATATTCTGGAGCGGCCCGATGGGCGTGTTCGAGGTCGCCGACTTCTCGGCGGGGACGACGCAGGTCGCAAGAACGGTTGCGCTCGCAACGTGGCGAGGCGCGACGACTGTTGTCGGCGGCGGCGAGACGATAGCCTCGATAAGGAAGGCCGAGGTTCTCGATTCCGAGATCACGCACATATCGACCGGCGGCGGGGCGCTTCTCGAATTCCTCGGGGGCGACGAGCTCCCCGGAATCTCCATACTCAACGACAGGGAAGAGCGCATATCTCTCGTCGCCAATTGAAGGCCGTGTTAAGCGGACTTTCGTTCGGGGAGAATTTATTTTAAACTTCTCGCAGTCTCTGGCAAAGCTGTATCGGCTACCTCAAAAAAAATCAACGGAGTGCAAAATGGCAAAAGTGAAGAGTACGGGAGGGATAGATTCGATAACGAAGCTACTCGGAAACGAGGCCGACTACCTTCTCGACCACAAGTGTAAAACAGTACCCAAGAGCCAGCTCCATCTCCCCGGCCCCGATTTCGTCGACCGCATTTTCATTCCTTCAGACAGGCCGAATTCCGTTCTCCGTAACCTCCAGCTCATGTACAACACGGGCAGGCTCGCGGGAACGGGCTACATGTCGATACTCCCTGTCGACCAGGGTATAGAGCATTCGGCCGGAGCGTCATTTGCACCCAACCCGATTTACTTCGACCCGGAGAATATTGTGAAGCTCGCTATCGAGGGCGGCTGTAACGCCGTCGCCTCTACTCTCGGCGTTCTCGGCTCGGTCTCCAGAAAATACGCGCACAAGATCCCGTTCCTCGTGAAGCTTAACCACAACGAGCTTTTGACGTATCCCAACAAATTCGACCAGATAATGTTCGCCAACGTCGACCAGGCGTATCAAATGGGCGCAGTTGCCGTCGGCGCGACGATATACTTCGGCTCCGAGGAGAGCGACCGACAGATACAGGAGGTGAGCGAAGCATTCTCCTACGCCCACACGCTCGGGCTTGTGACAGTCCTCTGGGCCTATCTCCGTAACGCGGCGTTTAAAACGGAGAAGGTCGACTACGACCTTTCCGCCGACCTTACGGGACAGGCGAACCACATAAGCGCCACGATAGAAGCCGACATCGTAAAGCAGAAGCAGGCCGAGAACAACGGCGGATTCCTCGCCCTTAAATTCGGGAAGACCGACCCCAGGGTTTATTCCAAGCTCACGACGGAGCACCCCGTGGACCTCACGCGCTACCAGGTCGTTAACTGCTACATGGGACGCGCAAGCCTGATCAATTCCGGCGGCGCTTCGACTGGCAGCGACCAGGACGACCTGGCACAGGCTGTAAGAACCGCCGTCATAAACAAGCGCGCGGGCGGCATGGGCCTCATTACCGGGCGGAAATCCTTCCAGAAGTCGATGAAGGAAGGGGTCGAGATACTGAACGCCGTTCAGAACGTCTACCTCTGCGAAGAAGTCTCGATAGCCTGAGTCCATCCATTCAGGACCACTCCACTTATCGCCGCGGAGCCGCATTATTACCCGCGCAGGGGATTCCTACACTATTTTCGCCGCCGGATTTATAATTGAGTGCGGGCGGGTAAGCGCCAGCACCTCGCTATGAACTGGAAAACAGAAGGGCTCAAAAGGATCGACGGCATACTCGGCGGCATTGCGTGCGGAGCTTCGAGGCTTCTTGTAAGCCCGAGGAAAGGCTTTCGTGACCCCTCCCCTAAAATACTCGTTATAAGGCCGGGGGGGATAGGCGACGCCGTACTTCTTTACCCCGCGCTCGCGGCGTTGAGACAGGAATTCCCCGGCTCTATAGTTCACGTTCTCGCCGAGAAGAGAAACGCCGGGATACTCACCGGCTGTCCCTACATCGACAGCGTTCTCCTCTACGACACCTCACCGCTTAAAACGCTATCCGCTGTTATAAAAGAGGGATACGGCATCGTAATAGACACGGAGCAGTGGCACCGCATGACGGCCGCGCTCACTTATCTCACGCGCGCCGCCGTGAGGGCGGGTTTCGCTACTAACGACGAGAGGGCGAGGCAGTTCACGCATCCGGTCACACACAGGCGGGAAGACTACGAGGCCCAAAGCTTTTTAAATCTTGTCTCGGCAGTTACGGGAAAGGAATACACGTTCGATGAGGACAAACCGTTTCTGCCGGTCGACCGTAATAAATACGCCGGGGCCGTTTCGATGGTCGAGGAATTTAAAAGCGGTAAAAGCGGAACCGTCGGCGTATTCACCGGCGCAACCGTGAAAGAAAGAAGGTGGGGCACGGAAAAATTCGCCGCTCTCTCGAAGGCGCTTTCGGAAGAAGGACTCGGCATAGTCCTCCTCGGCGGGCCGGGGGACATGGAAAGCTCTGCCGAGGTTAAAAAAGGTCTCGATTCTAAAAGCGTGCTCGACCTTACCGGAAAGACCTCGCTCATGGAAACGGCGGCGGTCATCTCCGTGCTCGAGGCGCTCGTCTCCGCCGATACCGGCCTCATGCACATCGCCTACGGCTCCGGCACACCGACCGTATCACTCTTCGGGGCAGGCATACAGGAAAAATGGGGCCCGCGTGGGAGGCGTAGCGTCATCGTAAACAAACACCTCCCCTGCAGCCCGTGTACAGAATTCGGATACACGCCTCCATGCCCGTACGGAGTCAAATGCCTCCGCGAGATTGGCGTGGACGAAATGAAAGAGTCGGCGCTCAATCTTCTCTCCCTGACCGCTAAGAGCGCCTCCTCCGTTTAAACACCCTTTTCTTCGAGCCCGAGCGGCACTTCGCCGTAGTAGATCGAGTCCTCTTCGTAAAGGGCCCTTATCTTGTCCTTCGGCATGTCGGGCATGTCTTCCTTGTAGCCGAACATCCTGCATACGTGCCTGAGCTCCTCTTCCCTGCCGGGGAGCGGGTCCTTCGGCTGTATCATCATCTCGGCCATGAGCTCTTCCTTCACCGTCTGGTCTTCCTTTAGGGGGTTGCCGTAGGTGTTGTAGTGATAAAGCCTGTCGAAGCGCTTTCTCGGCCTCTGACCGGGCGTCTCCGCGGGATAGCCGACGGCCATGATCCAGAGCGGAACTATATTCTCCGGCACGCCTAGCACCTTCGGAAATTCGGCGGGTTTTCTGCCGGTCGCAAGGAGGCAGCACCCGAGCCCGAGCTCTGTCGCCGCGAGGAGCGAGTTCGCTATCGCCTGCCCTGCCTCGACCCTTAAAAGGTCCTCCGCTTTCTCCCTCGGAAAGCTCATGAGGCGGGGATACGTGGTCTCTGTCAGAATCTTGTACGTCCAGCCGTGGGCAGCTGTGATGGCTCTCGCCGGGAACAGGACGGCGAAGGACTCTACAAGTTCTTTATACCAGGCGTCCATATTCACGAGCCACGCGATTACTATCGGCGCTGTCCGGAGCTGTATCTCGTTGAACGTCGATGCGCACTGAATGAGCTCCTCGAATTTATCGGCCGGGTAGGTCTTCTTCTCGATGACAATAGCCTCTGTCGAGCCGCAGTTGCCCTGGCACGACGCATGCCGCGCGGCCTGCAGCATGCGCTGTATCTTCCAGTCTTCGACTTCCATCCAGGGCTTGAAGAATCTTATGCTCCTTCTGCTTCCTATAGCTTCCATAAGTTCCATGATGCGTTACCTCCTGTAGTTGACGCTAATACACCATTTAACAACACGAAACTTCCTTGTCAACATGGTCTTTCATTGCCGGAAAGCCGGGAGCCTCATTTTAAATCCCTCACGGCTGGGTTATTGTAATATCCGGGCGGTTCAGCGCCTCCCGGAAAGGGCAATAGCGTATGGGCATAATCACTCTCATGACAGATTTCGGCTACGGCGATCACTACGCAGGAGTGATGAAGGGGGTTATAGCGGGCATTGATCCCTCTGCCATCGTTATAGATCTAACGCACGGTATAGAGAGCTATAGCTTAGCAGAGGCCGCGTTCAAGCTCTACGCCTCTTACGCCTACTTCCCGGAAGGAACTGTCCACGTCGCCGTGGTCGATCCCGGAGTCGGAAGCGCGAGAAGGGCACTAGCAGCAGAGTCCGGCGGCTACCGCTTCGTAGGACCCGATAACGGAATATTCTCGCTTATATTCGATAAGCGCGGCGTAGACTGTATTGTCGAGATAACGAACCCCGCATTCATGCTCCCTAACGTGAGCAGCACGTTTCACGGAAGGGACATATTCGCCCCGGCTGCGGCGCATCTTTCGAAGGGCGTAGCGCTCTCTGATTTAGGAGAAGGGCTCCAGTCTTACGAAAGGCTCGATATTCCCCGGCAGGAAGAGGACGGCGACGTCATAACAGGTAAAGCCATATACGCAGACAGGTTCGGTAATCTCGTGACGAATATACCGGGGTTGCTTATTACAGCCAGGACGCGAGTATGCGTCGGGGATGTGATTATAAAACAGACCTCCGTCAGCTATGCCGGCGGGGAAAAAGGCGAGCTTTTGGCGATAGTCGGAAGCTCGGGATTCCTCGAAATCTCCCTTAACAAAGGCAGCGCCCTCGAATTTTTCGGGGGGAAGCTTCCCGCAGTGAAAATACTCAAAGGGTAAATGTATCCCGGGACTGTAGCGCCTGGAATAGAGAAAGTATCCGGCCCGGATTCAGGCCTCCCACTCTATCCTGTACTTCCTGCCGTTGACCTCGAGCTCCCTGACGGACTTGTATGTGAAAATATTCTCCCAGAAATGGTCCTCGGGCTCCTTAATGCCTTCGCTCCCGAGCTTTTTTATCATCTGCCAGAAGGTGTTGTCGTCCGGAAGGTCGGGCAGGAGATCGAATAGCGTTGCGATGTCAGGCCGGTTCACGGGCTCTATCTTCTCCCAGCTGACCCAGTCCCTGCTTCGTTTTGATATAAAGAGCTTGTCGCCTGAATTGTTTAGAAGTGTCTGATTCAGCGTCCATGCGGGTATATATTCCGTGTAGTAGTAATCGAATGCGCTTTCGAGCACGTCGCTCCATTTAAGCCTTACTACCCTCGAGCCGTCGGGCTCCGGTTCCGTCATGTTTAAAAATTGCCTTCTTATCATGTTTGCTCCGAAATCGGCCTCTTCGTATTTGCTCATATGTATCTTCCGTCCTCACTCGTCCGCCAGACCCCCCCGATGTTTTCGTTTCATATATCTTGAAATAGATGGGAGCAAAAACTATGCCAGAAGCCAGTTATTTCTAACTAACTGTAAACTATGTTCTTTTGTTCTATACGATAGTGATACTTCTTTTTGTCTTAACAATTTTCGTCACCGTGTTATGCAATTCAGGGTATAGGTAATTGAAGATACCCAGGGCTTTATATGTGTTCAGCCGGGTTAAGGCGCCGCCGCTTTTCAACCGCCCGGGCGCGCATTCCCGCCGAATATCCGGTCGAGCCATTTTGTGACGGCTTCTCCGAGCGTTTCCTCGCACCCTTCGAAATCGTGTCCGGCGTCCAGATACAATGCGCTCGCGTCGCGGTTTCCCGCTTCGGTCGCGAGCCCCGCGAGGTCGGCCGCTTCGTCCGGCCTGAGGTCAGTGTCTTCGTGCCCCTGTATGAGGAGGAGCGGGATGTTTATTCCCGTTATCTGCTTATAGCACTTGGCGGGCTCGGCCTCGGGCCCCGCGAGAAACCACCAGGTTTTATAGGTATACACCTCGGCGTGCTCGGGGTTAAGCGTTTCGCCCCGGGCCCTGTATATCACTACCGTCCTGTCTTCGGCAGTGTGCATCGGGTCGGGCTTCAGAGTTTCCTTAACACGCCTGTATATCTCGTCGTAGGAAGGGTTACTGCCGCATCTTTGCCACCTCCGCCTTACGGAATCGGGGTTCGAGTAGGGCGTGGAAACGGCGATCACGCCCTTAAGCGAAGGAAACTTGGAAACGTCGCTCCGGAGGGACGCGTATCTGAGCACTATGCTCCCGCCGATGCTGTACCCCAAGAGCACGATGCTCGTGTAGCCGAGCTTCTTCAGATAGACGATGGCGGCGTCGAGCTGCGGTATGGTGTCGTCGATTATCCCGTATCCGAAGAAGAGGCCGAACGTCGCGAGCCGCGTATTGATGCAGAGGGACGAATAGCCCGCTCTCGCAAGCAGCGGGGGCAGAAATTTCTGCGAGCCTTCGAGGAAATTCCCTAAAAAGCCGTGGACGTGAATTACCACGGTCTCTCTTCCCTCTCCCCGGCGCGGGACTGTGCTTTTGTAGTAGAGAGCGTCGATCTTTCCCGCCCCGTAGGGTATGGAGATGAGCTCCTGCTCCATGAATTCCGGTATGTTCATATCCGGTATGTTCATATATCGGCGCCGCGGCTTCAGTAAGTGATGGTTATTACGTTCTTATCCGTGTCGGTCTCGACCTTCGCCGAATCGCCGCCGGTTTCGATCTTCGGCTTTTGAGCCGTGTCTATCAGCTCGCGGGACGGTCTTAGTATCACCTGTTTTATGTTCTCAGTGGCTGCGCTGAGCTGCTTCTTCCCGTTCACGTCCGCCTCGACCTTTATCGGCCTCGTGAGCTCGTAGGGCATGAACTCCGTCCAGTAGGCCCTGTTCTTGAAAACCCCGAACGGAGCGGTGTAGTAAACGGACTTCGGATACCTCTCCAGCCTGAAATTCCCGAACCACTCGAAAACGTCCGGGAGATCGTCGTCAACCATCATCCAGGTGTGCCCCTCGTCCGGATAAAATTTGAACTTCACCTTCGCCCCGAGCTTTTCGAGTATCTCGTTAAGGGCCACGGCGTCGGCCGCGGGCACCGCTTCGTCCGCCCCGCCGTGGGAGATGTATACCGGTAGGTTCACGAGGTTGAGAATCATCCTGTGCGGGAAATCGAGCCCTCCGACGAATTTCGCGACAGCGTCACCGTCCATGCCCTTCACGGCGTCCTTATAATTTCTGAGCTTGTATGGGCCGAATACGAACGCCGAGGCCGCTATCACGTCCGGAAAATACATCGACACCAGAAACGCTTCGAGCCCGCCGTTGGACATCCCCGTGAGATACAGCCTGCTCTCGTCTAGCCTGAATTTTTGCTTCACGAACGCGAGGAGCTCGGAGAATATGTCGAGCTTCCCCTGCCTGATGAAATCCCCGCCCAGCTCTGGCGCGGGCATTATGCCTATATAGCCGTTCCTCCTGCAGCAGGTATCTATCTGCTGGGATTTTACGTAGTTGTTGAGGCATATGACGGCCGGAGTCGCCACGCCGTCGTCGTAGTTCTGCGGGAGCACGTAAAAGAGGTTAAAGCGCCTCCTGTATTTGGCCGAATCGAAGAAGGTGTGGGATATTCCCCTCCCTTCGAGGGTGAATTTTCGTCTTTCGGGGTTGTCCGCCAGAAGGACCTCGCCGCTCCCCGCTATGTAAACGACGGAGTTCGCGCCGCCCGAAGTGTCGGGGTTAAGGTCGGGGTTGTTGGGGTCCGTTATCCAGCTGCCGTCCACTATGAACTTGTAGTCGTAAGACCTTCCCGGCCTCAGGCTGAATACCGCGCGCCACACGTCGTCGCGCCCCTTGACGAGCCTGCTCGCATCCTGGTTCCATCCGTTCATGTCTCCGGATATGAAAACGTTCTGCGCCCCCGGTCCGTAGTAGCTGAAAAGGACGCCCTCGCTCACGTTCCTGGGCCTGCCCGCCCACTGTCCCTCGTATTTCGAAACTATTCCACTGTAGTCTGTCATGGCGAAGTCTCCGGATTAGGTCTTTACATTTACTACATAATATTCCAATTCTTTTAAAAATCTATCGCCGGCGTCCGAATCCGACTCCCCGCGAAACGAACCGGACAGTCTCTCCCCGCTCCCCGGTGTTGGACAGGAGGGCTTTTTTTAATACACTAAGTGAAGACATGTCAGGCGCCATACCGGAATCACTCAAACAGTTCGCAGACCCCTCTCGGCCGAAAGAGCTTCGCCTGATGGCCGCCCGCGGCCTGGTTCCCGCTTCCCCGAGAGACCTCTCGCGAATACTCTACTACCTCACGCTCGACGGGGACGAAGACGTATCCCGCGAGGCCGGCGAGACGCTTTCCGGCATGCCGCGCGAGGTCGTATCGGGCATCCTTTCGGACACGGGCGCAGAGTCGGGCCTCCTCGACTTCTTCGCGCACGCTCTCGCCGACGAGGCAATGCTCCAGAAGATCCTTCTCAACAGCTCGGCCACGGACCGGACGGTCGCGTATCTCGCGGAGCGGGTGCACGACCAGAACGTTATAGACCTCATAGCCAATAACCACGAGAGGATCGCCCGCTCCTACGAAATAGTCGAAGCCCTCAGCAAGAACCCGCTGATAACCCGCTCCACGATGGACGGGGTCTTAGATTTCCTCAAGCTCTATATGGGCGACAAATTCGGTTTGCCTCTCGGTACGGATGCCGGAGAGGGCGAAGATGCCGAGCCTGTCCCTTCGGAGACAGCGCTTTCGGGCGAGGCTCTCCCCGAAAGCTCCTTTCTCGATGATTTCGAAATCGACAGCGACCTTATCGAGGAAGAAGAAGCCGACTATGAAGCCGACGAATCGGCGGAAGAGCAGCGCACTCCGGACGCGCTCAACCAAAACGCCTACATAAAAATAAGCGCCCTTAACGTCGGACAAAAGATAAAGCTGGCGCTCCTCGGGAACAGCGAGGCGCGGGCCATTCTTGTAAAGGACCCGAACAGGATAGTCTCACGCGCCGTGCTCAAGAATCCGCGAATTACGGACACCGAGGTCGTACGGATAGCTCAGTCGAAAATAGTGAGCGACGAAATACTCAGGGAAATATCGGAGGGAAGGAAGTGGACGAGGCTCTATCAGGTGAAGCTCGCGCTCGTCACCAACCCGAAGACGCCGCCGCATATATCTATAGGCCTCTTAAAGCAGCTCCGGGAGTTCGACCTCAGGAATTTAAGGTGGAACAAGAATCTCTCTGGCGTCGTCGCGACGGCTGTGAAAAACATGATGAAAGAGCGGAATGAGAGAAAATAAATTCAGGCCTTTTTCTCGGCGGGTCCGCGCATGACGTCCGGCGGTAAAACACTCACGCTCGTAGTCCCCGCCAGGCTCTCCGGAAAAAGGGCGGACGCCGTACTCCCCGATTTACTTCCCGAGCTTACGCGCTCCCGGATAAAAAAGCTCATCGAAGAGAAGAATATACTCGTCGACGGGAGCCCGATAAAACCTTCGAGAAAGCTCGGCATCGGGGAAACCGTTCACGTCACCATACCCGCGCCGGCCCCCCTCGAAGCCGCGCCGGAAGATATTCCGATAAGCATTATTTACGAGGACGAATACATCGCCGTAATAGACAAGCCGGCGGGCATTACTGTTCACCCCGGCGCGGGCGTTCCGGGCGGGACGCTCGTGAACGCGCTCCTTTATCATCTCGGCGGCCTCTCGGGCGTGGGGGGGAAGGTTCGGCCGGGAATAGTGCACAGGCTCGACAAAAACACCTCCGGGGTTATCGTCGTAGCGAAGGACGATGCCTCCCACAACTCCCTCGCCGCGCAGTTCAAGTCACGCACCGTGGAAAAGAGATACCTCGCTATCGTCGAGGGCGTGATGAAGACGGATTCCGGCTCCATCTCCTCACGCATCGGGAGGCACCCGGTCGACAGAAAGAAAATGTCGTCCAAAGCGCCCTCGGGGAGGGAATCGCTGACGCTCTGGAAGATGAGAAAAAAACTGAGAGGCGCGACGCTCGTAGAGGCGCGTCCAAGAACGGGAAGGACGCACCAGATAAGGGTCCATTTCGCCGAAGCCGGACACCCGCTCCTGGCCGACGATGTTTACGGCGGGAAGGGAAAAAAGCCTCCCGTCATATCCACTGCGGCGGAAATTACAGGGAGGCACGCGCTTCACGCCTGGAAGCTCGCTTTTGCGCATCCCCGGACGGGTGAGCGCATGGAATTCATGTCCCCCATACCGGAAGACATGAAAAAAGCGCTTAACTTTCTCTCAGAAGCCGGGGAGAATAATTCACTGAATGAGCTGGATTAAATCACGCATATTGTCCTCGATACCGGGCGTCGTTCACGGCTTCGGGCAGAGAGATTCCGGCGGCCGGGATGGAATTGCGGGTGTTTTCGGTCTAAGGAAAGTCGCCCGTCTGAAACAGGTCCACGGTAACGGGATAGTCTTCACGGACGACGAGGGGATATTCGAATCTCCTCCCCCCGAGGGCGACGGGCTCATAAATTCACTAAGAGGGTTCGGCGTCGCCGCCGCGGCGGCGGACTGCGTACCCGTTCTCTTCGCGGACGAAGACGGCACCGTGACGGCGGCTGTCCACGCGGGCTGGCGCGGTACGCTGGCCGAAATATCCGCCGAGGCCCTTCGTCTCATAAACGAGCGCTACGGCGTTCCGCCATCCAGAATGCGCGTCGTTATAGGGCCGTCCATAAAATCCTGCTGCTACGAGGTGGGTGAGGACGTGGCCTCCCTTTTCCTCGGCAAATACGGCGACGACGGCGATTATATATACGAGAAGGGAGGGGGAAAATACATGCTCGACCTCCCGCGTATGAACGCGATAATACTCGAAAGGGAAGGGGCGGGAGCGATAGAAACCCTGGCCTACTGCACGAAATGCGACGGAAGCTTTTACTCCTACAGGAGAGAGGGCAAGGGCGTCCCGAGCCAGCTCAGCTTCATCGGCCTCCTTTAATCCGGCTTGAAATAGGTGTTATTTTCATGCTTGGGTATAATATCGGGGTTTTATCCGAAAAATAAAACTGACTGGAGGCGAGCATGCTTCAGATACTGTGCTGGATCGATACGGAGGATTACCTCTATCTCCAATCGATGAACGAGCAGAACCAGACGCTTAACTACTACGGCTACACGTTCGAGGTGGAAGGCGGTGCGGAGGGCATAGGCACGAGCGTAATAAGGCTTTTGGTCGTCGAGTTCGTAAGCGCCAAGATGGCTGTGGGGTTCGTGCTTCCGAATAACTTCGTCATCGAGGGGAAGGAGCTTACGTTAAGGATCGTCTCGCCCGAAAACCCTTCGAAGGACATCCCGGTCGTCTGCAAGATCTCGGACGAGATTAAAAAGGCGAACTACATGGGCGACGACCAGGAAAAGATAGAGTATATAGGCTTCACACTGGAAAAATTCTACGAGAACAACAGCGCGAAATTCTACCTTCACGACCTCCGGCCCCCAACAGAGCAGAAGGGGCATCAGGAATAGACCGGATTCCCGGCGCGGACGCTTTATGAAATAAAGAACAGCATCACGATTGGCGAACGCCGGCAGGGCTCCGGGAGGGTTGCGAATAAAATCACGGCTCCACGGCCGGCTTAAAGATAATTCGGAGGAACATCATATAATGGCAAAGAAAAATAAAATTGTGCTTGCATACTCGGGCGGCCTCGACACTTCCGTCATTCTCAAGTGGCTTGCCGAAAAGTACGATGCGGAAATAATCGCCTTCGTCGCCGACCTTGGCCAGGGAGAAGACCTCGAAGCGGCGCGCGAGAAGGCCCTTAAAACGGGCGCGAGCAAGGTATATATCGAAGACCTTCGCGACGAATTCGTCCGCGACTTCGTCTATCCCGCCATACAGGCCAACGCCGTTTACGAGGGGGTTTATCTCTTGGGAACGTCGCTTGCCCGCCCGCTCATCGCGAAGCGGCAGATCGAGATCGCGAAGAAGGAAAAGGCCTTCGCCGTTTCCCACGGCGCTACGGGCAAGGGGAACGACCAGGTGAGGTTCGAACTCACTTATTACGCGCTCGACCCGTCGATAAAAGTCATCGCGCCGTGGAGGGAGTGGGATTTGAATTCCCGTACTGCCCTCCTCGAATATGCGAAGAAGCACGGGATACCCGTTCCTGTCACCGCCGCCAAGCCCTACAGCTGCGACAGGAACCTCCTTCACATAAGCTATGAGGGCGGCATTCTGGAAGATCCGTGGTCGGAGCCGCCGGACGACATGTTCGAGCTCACCGTGTCCCCTGAAAAAGCCCCCGACGAGCCCACATATATCGACATAGATTTCGAAGACGGCGTCCCGGTGAAGATCGACGGCAAATCCATGAAGCCCGCGAAGCTCCTCGGCACGCTGAACAAAATAGGCGGGGCGAACGGCGTCGGCCGCGTCGACCTCGTCGAGAACAGATTTGTCGGTATGAAGTCGAGGGGCGTATACGAGACCCCGGGCGGTACGATACTTCATGTTGCACACAGGGCGCTCGAATCCCTCACGATGGACAGGGAGGTCATGCATCTCAGGGACTCGCTCATACCGAAAATCTCGGAGCTCATCTATTACGGCTTCTGGTACTCCCCCGAGATGGCCATGATAAAGGCGGCGCTCGACGAATCGCAGAAGAATGTTACGGGCACGATAAGGCTCAAGATCTACAAGGGTAACATCATACTCGCGGGCAGGCGCTCGCCGTACTCGCTTTACAACCCTGCGCTCGCGACATTCGAGGAAGACAGCATATACAACCAGGCCGATGCGACGGGCTTCATAAAGCTGAACGCGCTCCGGCTCTCGATGCGGAAGCTCCTCGAAGAGAAGAAGAAATAAAAACGGCTTCGACATGAAGACCTCGGATTTCGATTACGACCTCCCGGAGGAGAGGATTGCCGTCCGCCCCCTTCCCGGGAGGCAGGATTCGAGGCTTCTACTCCTGGACAGGGAAGACGGCTCCATAACTCACCGGAAGTTCCTGGACCTGCCAGGTCTTATCCGCCCGGGCGACCTGCTCGTCCTCAACAATACACGTGTCCTCCCGGCGAGACTCTACGGCAAAAAGCCGTCCGGGGCCGAGATCGAGGTCCTTCTCGAAGAGAAGGCCGGGGACAGGACGTGGAAATGTATAGCGAGGGGCCCGAAACAGAATCTCTTGGTCGATTTCGGAGAGGGGCTTAGAGGGACGCTTACACAGCTCGGCGATGATGCGTGGCACATCGAGTTTAACGACGACGTTCTGGCTTTCCTGGACTCCCTCGGTCACATGCCGCTGCCGCCCTATATAAAACGAAGGGCAGACGAGGAAGACAGAGCGACTTACCAGACTGTCTACGCCGAGAGGGAAGGGGCAATAGCCGCGCCGACGGCGGGGCTTCATTTCACGGAGCAGCTTTTATCGGAGATAGAAGGGAAGGGCGTCGGGGTCGCGCGCATAACGCTACACGTCGGCGCGGGTACGTTCCTCCCCGTAAAATCGGAGAACATCGAGGAGCACCGTATTCATTCCGAGTGGAGAGATGTCTCACCCGAAACGGCGAAGATGGTGAACGATACGCGGTCCCGAGGCGGTCGCGTAGTCGCGGTCGGCACGACTGTGCTAAGGTCGCTCGAATCGGCCGCCGGGGAAGACGGCACAGTCTCGGCTGCCAAAGGCCGAACAGACCTCTTCGTCTATCCGGGCTACAGCTTTCGCGTGACGGACGCGCTCGTCACCAACTTCCACATGCCGCGCTCGACGCTCCTCATGCTGGTTTCGGCATTCGCCGGGCGGGAGCTTATACTTAAATCTTACGCCGCCGCGCTCGAGAGCGGGTACAGGTTCTTAAGCTACGGCGACGCGATGTTTATAATCTAAACCGGGAGAATAAATTGCAGGTAGAAATCGAGAGCATAGCGTTCGGGGGGAGCGGGGTCGCAAGGGAAGGCGGGAAGGTGATTTTCGTCAAGGGAGGCGTCCCGCGCGACGTGCTAGCCGTCAGGATTATCAAGGACAAGGGCAGCTACGCCGAGGCCATAATCGAAAGCGTTATAACGCCCTCGCCCGAAAGGGCGGAGCCCGCGTGCGAAGTCTTCGGCACATGCGGCGGATGCCAGCTTCAGAATCTCGGCTACAGCGCTCAGCTCAGGGAGAAAGAGAACATGCTCCGGGAGACGCTCCGGAGGACGGGCGGCTTCGACGATCTATCAGTCGAGCCGATATTCCCCTCGAAGAGCGAATACTCCTACAGGACGCGCGTCAGGCTCGCAGCCTGGTATTACGCCGGCAGGTGGCACATAGGATACAACATAGGCGGGACGCACAGAAAAGTGGGAATAACCTCCTGCCCGATATCCGACGGGCCGATAAACGGGGCCATAGGCAGGATAGCCTCCGTTCTATACTCGTTCGACAGGCCGGAATTCCCTCTCGAATTCGTGCAGATATCGTCAGGCGGCAGCACTGCGTATATATCCCTCGTCGCCAGATCCGGGAAGCAGCCCGGGGCGCTTAATGTTCTCGCGAAACATCTCGGAAGGTTTCCCGAAACGGAGAATGTATCCATAAGGGGAAGGTCGGAAGCCGAGTTCGAGTTCGGGCTTTCGGGGATGAAATTCCTGGCGAATCCGTCGGTCTTCACGCAGTCGAACCCGGGCGTCAACGAGGCTATTGTCCGTACCGTTCTCGAATGGGCCGCCCCGCTTGAGGGGCTCAAAATTCTCGATCTTTATTCCGGGATAGGCAACTTCTCTGTGCCACTCGCGAGCGGGGCGGAGAAGGTCGTGTCCGTCGAGATAAACAGGTTCCCGGCGGCGCTCGCCCGGAAGAACGCGGAAATAAACGGCGTCAAAAATGTCTCGTTCGTGACTGCTCCCTCCGCCGAAGCGGTAAGCGAGCTCGTCCAGAAAGGAGAAACGTTCGATCTCATAGTGCTCGACCCGCCGAGGGAAGGGGCGAAGGAGATTCTCGAATGTATAGCGTCGCTGTCCACGGGGAAAATTATATACGTCTCTTGCGATCCGGTGACGCTGTCGCGCGACCTCAAACGTCTAAAAGAACTTGGTTGGAGCCCCCGCCGCGTAAGGCCGTTCGACATGTTCCCCCAGACGTATCATGTGGAATCGGTTTCGCTGCTCTCAAGACTCTGAGGCGAGGATTAATGCTGCAGCGCCATGGGCTTCAGGCTGTGCACCCGGGCATTCTTCCCGAGTTCCCGGTAATGTCCGCCCGTTCCAGACGGCGTTCGCCACTATAGGCGGAGCTGATTATGTTATGCAGCTCGGATGCGAGGTCCTTTCTGGAATTCGATGAAGACGCGTCCACGGGCTCCAGGATCTTGAGCTCGGCGTCTATGGATTTGACGGTCAGGAGCGTATCCGCGTGCTTGAAGAATTCCATGTCGCCGTAAAAGTAAACGAGGTCCCTGTTGTGAGGGCCGATATCCTCCCCGTCTATCTTCGTGTACTTTATGCAGACGGGCAGAATCTCCACCCCGGCTTTTTGCGCGACGCTTAGAAGAGGGACTTTAAACGGCAGCACCCGCTCTCCGCTGGACGTGGTCCCTTCGGGAAAGAGCACGACGTTCAGGCCCATTCTGAGTATATCTACTATGGATTCTATTTCCGAGCGCAGGTTGGTCCTGTTCCTCCTTTCCACAAAGAACCCGCCGCTGAGCTCTGTGGCCCTGCCCAGGAGGAAAGTTTCCTTTACCTCGTCGACGCTCGCTATAAAGCAGGCCGGAAACTCCGAAAACAACAGGAATATGTCGAGATAGGACACATGGTTTGACAGTACTAAATAGGTCTTTTCCCTGGAATAACTGCTTCCGCTTTTATCCATGCGGACCGTGATTCCGAAGTTCTTCTTCATGAGCTTCGAGAAAAAAGATGTCAGCCTCATACAAGTGTAGAGCATCTTTTTTCTGTCGCGGAGGATCTTTCTAGCTACCGTGGTGCTGATCAGAAATGACGAGACTATGCCAAAGAAAAAGAATTTCTTTAAGAGCTTTTTAATCGTTTGCTCCCTTGTACCTCTTTTCAAATGATTTTGAAAGGAGCTCAAGGTCGAGCACGGTGAAGAAATCGGCGCACTTGAACTTCATGTCGATTGCGGGCTCGCCGCATATGACGGACCCCGCCTTTAGATAGCTCTTTAAAAGGGGAGGTATAAATTCCTCTATGGATTCGGTCTTTATGCCGAACTTGTCGAAGGCACTTATGTAATGGTCGAGCTCCTTTATCCTGTGTTTTTCCTTCGGGAAAACCCTGAAATCTTCAGGCGACAGGTAAAGCTCCTTTATGTACTTGTATATAAGGCTTATCTCGACAGGGTTCGTCGTCCCTATGCTGGAGCAGCCGAAGAGGTACTTTGCCTTTATGGCCCTGAAGTATTCTGTCAGCCCTTTCCATAGGAGCGCGATGCCGGTGCCGTTCCTGTAGTCCTTGTGAACGCAGGCCCTTCCGAGCTCGAGCTTTATGCCGCTCGCGTTTTTTACCTGCTCGATATCGAACTCGGACTCCGAATAAAACTTGTCGGAAAAGGTGGACGATATGAACCTGTATGTTCCGATGACCATGTTCTGCTTCTTCTCGAGTATTATGAGATGGTCGCAGATGGAGTCGAACTTGTCTATGTCGGTCCTGGTGAAGTTGTCCTTGTTGAGAGTCTCCCTGTAGAAGACCTCGTATCTCAGGTCGAGAGCCTGCTCCAGCTCGAAAATGTTTTCGACAGTTTTTATTACGAAGCGGTTACTTTCTATATAAAGCGGGACCTTGGGCCGGAACTGCCGCAGCTTCCACTTGAACGCGCTCCTTAGGACGTTCGAGCCTGTGACAGTATTCTTCAATGATGTGACTTTTTTCGTCATACGATTGTTTTCTCCGGTAGCCTTTCTAACACAGTTTTATAACATCCAAATATTTAGTTTCAGCTAATCAGCGGTTAATTCACCGTTTACAAGACGTATCCATTATATCTAAAAAAGGGATATAAAGTCCAGATGCGAACGGGGCGAATTGTTCGGGACGAACCTGCATTTCCTCTAAATATTCCCTTAATAAAATGGAATTACAATACTTTGCGGAAAGTGCCGCCGCATATGTGCCATACTACACTATCGCTTTTAATCGACCGAAAAGAGTGGAGAGCATCCTCGCGGAGCCCCCACCTTCGCTTCGGGGACGGGCCGCTTGGAATAAAAAGCGCGATGGAATATAATTTGGTTTCTCCCGCAGGCGCGGCTCGTTCATTTAAAATCTGTTTTCGGGGCGGATTCGGAGCGGCTGCCGTAGCGCTCGCCGCATATCCGTTCCGGAGCCGCCGTGGCCACGGCCTTATAGATCTGACATGAAAGTACTGTTCGGCATACAGGGTACAGGCAATGGCCATATCTCCCGCTCACGCGAGCTCCTCCGCTATCTCCGGGAGCGCGCGAGCGTGGACGTTCTCCTGAGCGGATACCATCACGAAGTCGATCTGGGATTTGAGGTCAAGTACAACCTCCCCGGGCTCGGGTTCACCTTCGGCAAGAGGGGGGGCATAGATTACGTCCAGTCTTTCAGGCATTTAAGCCCGCGAAAGCTTATCTCGGACATATACAGTCTTCCGGTCGAAAAATACGACCTCGTGCTCACCGACTTCGAGCCCATAACGGCCTGGGCGGCGCGCGTTAAGAGGCGCCCCTCTGTCGCCATATCGCACCAGGCGGCGCTCCTTTCCCCCAGGATCCCTCGTCCGCCCGGCGGCCGCAACCGGTTTCAGGAAATGGTGCTCGAATGGTACGCCCCCGCGCCAGTTCTTATAGGGCTCCACTTCGAGCGCTACGACGATTTCATATTCACGCCGATAATAAGGGAAGAGGTGAGGAAGCAGGAGCCGCGGAACGACGGTCACTATACCGTGTATCTCCCTTCCTACGACTACGCCCGCATATCCGGGATACTGAAAAAAATAGACGTGGAATGGGAGGTCTTTTCAAAGCACCACAAGGGCGAGGCGTTCGAGGACGGTAACGTTACTGTCCGCAGGGTCGATAACGCCGGCTTTGTGCAAAGCCTAGTCACGTGCGAGGGCATATTGTGCAACGCCGGTTTCGAGGCGCCGGCCGAGGCCCTTTACCTCGGGAAGAAGATAATGGTCGTCCCGATGAAAGGGCAGTACGAGCAGCAGTGTAACGCAGAGGCGCTCGGAAGAATGGGTGTGCCCGTGATAAGAAGGGTCGACGCCGGATTCCCGGACATCTTATCCGGCTGGATAAATTCCGGATATTCCTACAGGCCAGATTACCGGAACAACCTTCCGGAAATAGTCGACAGGATACTCGAAGGCCGCCCGGACGCAGGGCGCGCGGACGAGCTTAACTCCGAAAGCGGACTCGGCGGCGACAGGGCCCCCTTAGGCCAGCCGGAGTAAAACCCCGGCGCGCATTTCCGGCCCCGCTATTCCCCGCGGCGGTTTTTACTGCTTTGATTCGCCGCCCCTGGTCAGGAGCGAAAGGTTTAAGAGCTTCTCGGCGATGTTTTTATATATCTCGCCTATCTTGAGGAGATTCAGGACTTCGTCCATGTTGTGCCAGTCCTGGACGAGATATGTCAGAAGCACTCTCTTGTGCTGATCCTCTATCGACTCGATGAGAGCATAGTCCTCTTCGAGCTTTTCCGAGTTTGGTATCTCCTTTTTCCCGTGCTCGACGAGGGAGATAAGGTGCGGGAGGAGGATATCGAGCATCTGTTTCGTATCGAATTCCCGGCAAACAGGTTTTTTCGATTTCATATTCTCCATGAGCTGGACGGAATAGTCGAACTTCTGGATAATGGACAGCATGAGGCCGAATACTGCCACGTTATCCTGATTCTTGTGCTTTTTGTTTTTTTCCAGCTTGGACTCGAGCTTCAGCTTGAGGTGTATGAGATCGTTTCTGAGCGCGATGAGATCGCTTTCGCTGCGCGAGTTGATGTAATTCTTAGACTTCGAAACCAGTCTCTCGAATTTGCTCTCTATGAGCAGCTTCTCAATATCGTCGGTTTCCATCGGATTCTCCCTGGAGTTCTTTTTGGCTGAGGAAGGTAGTCTATCTGTGAATTGTTAAGACTATGTTAAGAATTTGTTAAGAAAATCTGCCTTAGGTCCCGGCGGAAATCGGCCTGAGCCGCTTTTTCACGCGAGATGGTTCACGAACTGCTCGGCTATGGAATCCCAGCTCTGAGACCGCGCATACGCGAGAGCGCCGGCGGAAACGTAATCCAGGTTCCCGAAAGCGTTTTCTATATTTTCTTCGAGGTTGTCCCCGAGGTAACCCGTGGCCCCGTGCCTCACGATATCGCTCGGGCTCGGCACGTCGTACGCCGCCACGGGAAGCCCGCACGCCATCGCCTCAAGAATGACCAGGCCGAACGTGTCGAGCCTGCTCGGGAAGACGAATACGTCGGCCCTAGCGTACATCCGCCGGAGCTCACCGTGGGGAACCGGGCCGGTGAACTCGACGTCCGGGTATTTCGCCCTGAGCGCGGCGAGATAAGGCCCGCCGCCAACGAGTATTTTTTTGTATCCGCGTATCCTGCAGAAGTCGTCGAGATTCTTGTCCCTGCTCACCCGCCCGACGGTTATGATCGTTCTCTCCCCCCGCGGCTTGGTTTCGGGTTCCGGGTAAAAGAGCTCCGCGTCGACGCCCCGGCCCCACACCATGCAGTTACTGAGTCCGAGCTCCCTTGTTATGCTCCTCGTCGTGACGAGCACCTTCCGGCTGCACATGTGGAACCATCTGATGTAAGCCCACGTCATGAACGCCGGAACTTTATAGAGAAGCCAACCGTAATCCGCGATCCTCGTATGGTAGGAGGTGTTGTAGCTTATCCGGTTCTTCCTGCAGAGCTGCCTTACGGCGAACCCCAAAGGCCCTTCTGTTGCGATATGCACCCTGTCGGGCGAGCAGGCGCCCAGGTACCTGTCCGCCAGGTCGGCGGCATTCGTTACGACCGGTATGTTGTGTATCAGAATGGGAAGCGTTTCCGACCCCTCGACGTAGGGATTGAGCACCGTAATGTCGTGCTCTCTTCGAATGAGATCCGTTATGTAGCTCAACGTATGCGCGACGCCGTTTATCTGTGGTGGCCACGCATCCGTTACGAGCAGGATCCTCATCGAGTTATCCTCCGATTGAAAACCTCTCCGGGTTCTTCGGGCGGCTCATGTTCATAGCGAGTTGGTAAGGTAGAGAATGCCGATAACGGTAACTGCGCCGAGGAAGCTGCCGGCGATTGTCTGGTAGAGCGTGTGCCTTCCGAGCCTTATTCTCGACCACGCTATGACGGGTATTATGAGGGTTAATGGTATCACCGCCTCACCGTAAAGCGCTATAGCCAGGAACGAGAGCCCCGCGGCCGAGGTGCAGTGACCGCTGATCTTCCATTTAAGCGTTATCAGGAAGACGAGCAGTATCTGAATGAGCGCGACGGCCGTTACGATAATCATCAGCCTCGGCGCGTCGAGAAGAAAAGTTACGATGAAAACGAGCGAGGCGTATGTAAAAATCACGAGGAGCGGCTTTGCGCGCTCTTCCCTTCGGCTCAGGTGAAAATCGCTGACGGCCCCTGAATGGACGAGCGAGAAAATGTAGAGCGTCGGCGGTATTATCAGAAGCGCTATGAAGACGAATATCCACGAGAGCGACGAATCGGCCTTCGCGGCGTGCGCCGTTACGACGATGCATGCAAGCGCTATGAGCGGGGGGCTGAAGACGTTGGAGATGAGACGCGCCGACTTGTCTCGCCATCCCTCCGGGATGACTATCGGCTCCGCCGACTGCTGATATAGTTTTTTGTCAGTTTCCATTTCGGAACTCCGTGTCCGAATCGTATCCGCGCCAGTATCCCCAATCGCCACCGCGCCATCTATCCGGAATCAGCCCGAAGTAAAGCGCGGTGCATCTCGTGAGAGAGTGAAGGGTCTTTTTCGTCCTTCCCATTTCCACCCGCCTGTGGTCCTTCGCGTAAACGACGAGGTCGAAGGTGAAGTGCGCTGTAAATCCCGAGCGCTTCACTCGCCATGCGAGCTCGGAGTCTTCGTTGCACGCGAGCGCCGCATCGAAGCCCCCCGATTCGAGGTAGGCTTCCCTTCGTATAATGAAGTTCGACCCCGAGGCAGCCGGAACACCCAGAAGGTGTATCAGGAATTGTCCGTAAGCGAACCATTTATAATAGCCCGCGTACCTGTCGCGGGAGAGCTTTGGTCCGTAGATCAAATCGTATTCTTCGAGCTTCCGGATGTTGCTGAAGTACTCCTCGGAGAATACGACATCGGCGTCTGTAAAGAGGAGCCAGGGTGTATTGGCCGCGTCCGCTCCCGCCAAACGCGCTTCTGTTACGGTGCCCGGATACCTGATAAGTGTAGTATAATGCGGGCGCGCCCGAGAAACAATATCGGGCGTCGAATCCGTGCTGGCGTCTACCACTACCAGCCTTATCCCGTCCGGTATCGAGCCCAGGAAATTTCCGATGTTCCTTTCTTCGTTTCTGGTGGGAACAATTACAGTTAAATCGCCGGGATGAATCGCCATTACGATTAATATATTAATGACGGCGTATTAAGGCGCTTTTAACGAAGTGTGAATTTGCAGTTAAAGGACGGCGCTTTCAGGGCGCCTTATTTCTTTGTCGTTTTCGGCGGCTTCTCGAATGTTATCCTGAGCACGCCGCCCTCGAGGTTCGCCTTCTCGACGTTGAGCTTGGCTAAAAAGCCCGGGAGGAAAATATTCCTTCTCTGATTTTCTATCTGTATCGTGAGCTCGTCGGCCACCTGGTGGAGCTTGACCTCGTCCTTCGCCACGAAGGGGAGCTTCAATATAAGGTTGTAGACACCTTTTTCCTTTACTATCTCGTAGGGCTTTATGTTCGAGAATATCGAAACGGGGTCCTTCTTTGCGAAAAGGGAATCGCCGAATTCGAGGAGCGCGTCCGCGCCCATGATTTCCTTCCGGTGGAGCGGCGCCTCGAATATCGGCACCGAGCTGAAGAGCTCCTCGACTTCCTTTCTGTATACCGCCTGGGATTCCCGCCACTCCCTGAAGAACGGGTGGTCGATGTCTGTCGGCATGGTCCTGTTTACGATGACGGAATCGACGTTGTAGCCATAGAGGCTGAGATAGGTGTACGCCCTCTGCGTTTCCTTTATTACCATCTTCTCGAGGTTCGTGACGAGCCTTATGCTCGTTATGTCGGAGTTGGAAAAAATCTTGTGAATCGAATTCAGCTTGTCGAAGAGGTCTTCTATGGCGACGTATGTCTCCTCCTCCGGGAGCGGCATGTCGGACACGACCTTGACGGCCGGCCTGACAACCTTGAGCAGCTTCCTTTCTATCGGGAAAACCTTGACTATCCACCACCTGGCCACGTCCGGGAGCGACAGGAGCCGGAGTGTCTCGCCCGTCGGGGCGCTGTCGACGATTATCACGTCGAAATCGCTCTCGCTATAGTGGCTATAGACCCAGAGGAAGCACGAAACCTCCTCCATGCCCGGGAATATGCTGAACTCCTCGGCAAGAATGTCGTCGACCTTCATCCAGTTGAATAGCGACTGAATGTATCCTGTCAGCTTCCCCCAGTATTTGTCGACGGAGTAAAAGACATCTATCTCCTGGGCGTAGAGATTCTTCATTATCTTCTTGGGCTCGGGGCCTATCTCCTGGTCGAACGAATCGCGGAGGCTGTGCGCGGGGTCTGTGGATACGACGAGCGCCTTGTAGCCACTCTTTGCCGCCTGGAGGGCTGTTGCGGCCGCCGTGGTCGTCTTCCCGACGCCGCCCTTTCCTGTATATAGAATTATTCTCGCCATGTTGAGTCCTTTCCGGAATTTTCCCTAGTAATACTACCCGACGCCGCCTTGACATGAGTTTCTGAAAGCATAATATATACGTGAATCGATAAAGGGGGAGTAATCCGAATGAGCGACGAAAGGGATTCCAAAGTACGCACAGTGAATAATTACGAAGGGCTGTTTGTGCTTGCGGCGACGGCGCTCATAATAATGACTATCCTCCTTTTTATCGGCGGCGTTTACTTCACCTTCATCAACCCTTCTTTCTAATCACCACAAAAAAGCCCGGAAGGGCAATCGGAAAAACGAGCCGGCGGAGAGGTTTATATCGTGTCTCCGGCATGCTGCGTCCGTCCTTTCCGTGACCTCCGGATTTTCGTCCCACGCATAACCGCGCAATTTTCCAAGCTATGGCTTTGTCCGCCGCCGCTATGGTGATATAATGGGTCTTGAGTGAGTGAAATGAGCGAAGAGACTCCCTACACCGGCGATAGCATGGATTCCCCGCCCCCTCGCGAAAGCTTCGCGAAGAGCATGGGAACCGACGAGGCCATACTCATCACACTCATCGCTCTTTCCGCCATAGGCATAGGCGTCACCAACTTCGACGCCGCAAAAAGCTTCTGGTACTGGACGGTCATGGCTCCTGTCTTCGGCCTGGTAAGCCTTTTTATCGGCTGGTCTAAAGCCAGAAGGAGAGGGGAGGGCGTATCTAGGATCGTCCGTGTTCAGATCCTTCACTGGGCCGGTCTTTTCGCGGCCATAGTGCTTATATATATTCTCTACGATCCGGCGCAGAAAATAACAGAGACCCAGCTCGGGATACTCTGCCTCCTCGCCCTCGCGCTTACGACGTTCCTCGCAGGAGTACACCTCGACTGGCGCTTCATGCTCGTCGGCATAGTGCTCGGGGCGTGCGTTGCCGGCGCGGCTGTCGTAGAGCAGTTCATCTGGATGATCATCATCCCCATAGCCGTCGCGGTCTTCCTGATAGTTTTCTGGTGGAAGCGTAAAATCTGAGGGCTCCCCTCATCCGCTGCTAGATCATTTCGTTCGCGATTTATCCCCGGAGCTTTCTCCAGCCGCGTCGAGCTCCACATCGCCGCCGTACTTTTCTCCCCACGCGTGCATTTCGAGAAGGATGTCCCTGAGCGAGACGCCGAGGGGCGAGAGGCTGTATTCCACGCGCGGCGGTATCTCGCCGTAGTCCTCGCGTACCACAATCCCCTGACTCTCCATCTCGCGGAGCTGCCTGGCAAGGGTGCGGTGCGAGATACCCTGGAGCTCCCTCTGGAGCTGGTTAAATCTCTTCTTCCCTTGAAGGAGATAATGGATAATCATCACCTTCCACCTCCCCGCGATCACGTCGAGCGTTGTCTCGACCGGGCAGAAAACGTGCTTTCTGGCCATGAGCCATTTCTCCCGAGGGCGGTATCCTGAATGCCCGTACTTGCAAAAGGTTCGTACATGCCTAAATTATCACAAAGCCGCCCGAAGTAAAGCGTTAGATGGGCGATTTTTCAAAAAATATTATGGAGGCATGACATGGCAATGAAAAAAATAGACCGTATTTCCCACGATACCGGCCGGCACTGGGTCGGAGACGGCTTTCCGGTGAGCACGATGTTCTCGTATCACACTATGGGCGCGGACATAAGCCCGTTCCTCCTTTTAGACTACGCGGGCCCGGCTGAGTTCGGGCCGTCGGACTCGCCGCGAGGCGTCGAGCGCCATCCGCACCGGGGGTTCGAGACCGTGACCATCGTCTACGAGGGCGAGGTCGAGCACGGGGACAACGCCGGGCACTCGGGCAAAATAGGCCCGGGCGATGTTCAGTGGATGACGGCCGGACGCGGGATACTTCACGTCGAGAAGCACGGGCGCGAATTCAGCCGCAGGGGAGGGACGCTCGAGATGATTCAGCTGTGGGTTAACCTGCCCGCCAGGCACAAGATGACCGAGCCCGCCTACCAGGAGATACTCGACAAAAATATCCCCGTGGCGGCGCTCGATAACGGCGCGGGGGAGGCGCGGGTGATAGCGGGCGAATATAATGGCACGCGCGGCCCCGCCAGGACTTTCACGCCTGTGAACGTGTGGGATGTGAAACTCAAGGGCGGCAAGAAAACCGTCCTCGAATTCCCGGACGGTTTCAATGCGTTCATACTCGTACTCAGGGGCGGCGTTCTCGCGAACGGCGCGGAAGAGATAGACGAGAGGGAGCTCGCGTTCCTGACGAGGGAAGGCGAGACGGTAAGCGTCGAAGCCGCCCGGGACTCGAGGCTCCTCATACTGAGCGGGGAGCCCATCGACGAGCCCATAGCCGGGCAGGGCCCCTTCGTCATGAATACGGACGAGGAGATACGGCGCGCGATCGACGACTACAGATCGGGCAAATTCTGACGGTGAGAATTTTTCTTTACAGAGTATGTATCGCGTGAATGGTGCGGAGAGGTTTTCCTCTCCGCGTCCGCGTGCCGGAGCTTTTCCGCGCCCCTCTGGTCCGGCTTTCAGCCCTTGAAACACAGCGCCCCGGTCTCACTGGTCGATACGCGCATTTTTATTTTTGTATTGATTTTTACAGTGCATTTCTGTAGTATTCACGCAAATACTCACTTTAAAGGAGAGGGAGATGGCAGAGAAAAAGCCCATGACCAAGTCTCAGTTGGCAAATCACATCGCAGAGCTGGCCGGTGTAACCAAGAAGGTTGCCGGTGAAATTCTGGACGAGCTGGCCGCGGTTGCTTATAAGGAAGCCAAGAAGAATAAGCAATTCACGATTCCCGGAATAGGCAAGCTCGTTCTCGACAACAGAAAGGCGAGAATCGGCAGAAACCCCGCTACCGGCGAAGAGATAAAGATACCGGCAAAGAAGGTCGTAAAGTTCAGGGTAGCCAAAGCCTGCAAGGATGCTGTTTTAGGATAGTAAAAGCCAACTCCAGACTCAGGGCAGTACCAGATTTTATCTCATTCGGATACAAGATTGACCTTAAGGGATAACGGCCAGTTATCCCTTAAGGTAGACTTGTTTTCGTCGAATTCCTTTCGCCGGAAAATTTCTTATCACCGCTTATCAAATACTCACAAATATTTTTTTTAAGCTGTATAATTCCTCAGTGGCCCGGTAAATATATAGTTAAATACGCCGGTTAAGCATGTGTAAGCGCCGAGGCAGACTCCAGACGCCCGCGCTGAAACGAGGGAACTGAATGGCTAAGGTGCTCCTTATAGAAGACGAAGAATCCCTGCGGAACCTCTACACCCGAATCCTGAGCTCGAGAAACTACACCGTCGAAACAGCAATCGACGGTGAGGACGCACTCTTGAAACTCCCCGAGTTCAACCCGGACATCATAGTGCTCGACATAGTCATGCCGAACTATAACGGCATGGAGCTGCTGAGGGTGCTGAAGAACGATGAACGGCACAGAAGGATACCGGTCGTGATGCTGACTGCGCTCTCCGAGATGAAGAAGATAACGAAGTGTCTCGAGATGGGTGCCGTCGGCTATATAACGAAGGACAGCTCCGTCGAGGATATAGCCCACAAGCTGAATCTCATACTGGAATCTTTCAGCGTCAACTAGATTTTCTGAGACCTGAAATCCTGTCGATGATGATTCCGGCGATCTCGGTCTTGGGCGCGAGCGGAAGCTCTTCCAGTGCTCCGGAGGAGTGCATCAGGTGTACTTTGTTCGTATCGGCCTCGAACCCCGCGCCCGGCGCGCCGACGTCGTTAGCGACAATCATGTCGGCATTCTTCGCCTTTAGCTTGGCGGCCGCATTTTTCATGAGGTCTTCCGTTTCGGCGGCGAATCCGACGACGATCTGCTGCTTTTTCTTCTCGCCGATCTCCTTCAGTATGTCCTTCGTCCGCCTGAGTTTGAGGTTGAGCTCCTCTTCTGTTTTCTTTAGCTTCCCGTCAGCCTTCGATACTGGCGCGTAATCCCCGACCGCAGCCGCCTTGATTATCACCGTCGACCAGCCAAGGCGCTCCATCACCGCGGCGTACATGTCGTCCGCGCTTTCGGCGCAGACGAATGTTACCCCCTTGGGCGGCGTAAGATTACTCTTCCCGGAGACGAGCACGACTTCCGCTCCCCTCATTCTCGCCTCATTCGCGAGGGCATATCCCATTTTCCCGCTCGACGGGTTGGATATGAACCTCACCGGGTCTATATGCTCCCTTGTCGCCCCGGCGGTTACGAGAACTCTTTCGCCGGCCATGTCTTTCGGCGAGAGCGCTAATTCTATCTCGCTCATTATGTCTTCCGTTTCGGGGAGCCTTCCCTTGCCCTCCCATCCGCAGGCTAAAAAGCCCTCGGACGGCTCGACTATAACCATGCCCCGCTCTCTCAGCTTGTTAAGGTTTTCCTGAACTACTTCCTTGGCGTACATGTTGACGTTCATGGCCGGGCAGACGACAACTGGCGCGAGGGTAGCGAGGACGACTGTCGACAGGAGCGAGTCGGCTATTCCCGAGGCTATCTTTCCTATGAAGCTCGCCGTGGCCGGGGCTATGACGACGAGGTCGGCCTTGTCGGCGAGGCTTATGTGCCCTATCTCGGATTCCCAAACAGGGTCGAAGGGCCTCGTCGCGACCCTGTTTCCGGAAAGGGTCTGGAAGGTGAGCGGCGTGACGAACTCCATGGCGTTTTTGGTCATGACGACCTCGACCGACGCGCCTTCCCTGACGAGAGCCCGCACTAGCTCGCACGCCTTGTAGGCGGCGATGCCGCCGGTAACCCCGAGGACTATGTTTTTCCCTTTGATCGCCGACATTTATCTACCTCGCAGCGCTGAATGACCGCCGCGCCGAAGCGTCTTCCAGCGCGGTCACCGTAAGTATAAGTAGCATAGCATATTAACACAATTAGCAGCCCGGCCTTGACTATTCCTTTACCAATGATACATATAAACAGTGTCAAGGGGGTGTGTGACGTGGATAATCATGAAGCCGAAAGGCCGGAATCAATCGAGCTTCCCACGCTCGACGGTTTTAAGGACTGCACTTGTTTTAATCTCAGAAAGGGCATGCGCGTCATAACGCAGCTCTTCGACAACGCGATGAGGTCGATCAATCTGAGGGGGACTCAGTATACGCTGCTCGTGCTTGTCCTGGCTCTCGGGCCGATAAGCGTCAGCAAGCTCGCCGAAGAAATGGTCACCGACAGAACGACGCTTTCCCGGAATCTCGAGCCCATGCGAAGGAGCGGCCTCATTAAAATCGGCCGCGGCGAGGACCGAAGGACGAGGATTGTGAAGATCACCGACTCCGGCAGGAAGAAGCTCGAAGAGGCCTTTCCCATCTGGAAGAAAACGCAGGATGAGATAAAAACAAAGCTCGGCGCCCAGAGCTGGGGCTCGATGATGACGAGCCTTTCTGAGCTTGTCAACCGAATACGCTTGTAGCGCACCGGCTTCTCCCGCGATTCGAGTACTGGTTTTCGCCCGGATGAGCGAAGTTTTCCTCCGCATTTCTGTAATTTCCTCTCACGCAGGTAAAATAAGATAACTCCGCGCTTCGGGAAAGAAGATAACTCCCCGATTCTCTGCCGACATGGCCGCGTCGTTTCGCGCGGCGGCGAGAGAGGCCGTCTCAGGATTCACCGGCGGCGAATTCAGGGCCGGGGAATAGAGAAGCTCATTCGTTTCGTAAGGCGAGAATTTAGCTAAGTGCCCGATAAACACCGCATAGATAAAACCGTCATGGACAGCGTCGCGGTCGTCCATTCCCTTGCCAGGGGCGAAGGGAAGTGGGTCCTCCTCGTCACCATACTCGGCTCGGGCATGGCCTTCATAGACAGCACGGCCATGAACGTCGTCCTTCCCGTGCTTCAGCTGGAGCTGAACGCCACGATCCCGCAGATGCAGTGGATAGTCGAGGCCTACGCGATATTCATGTCGTCGCTCATGCTTCTCGGCGGCGCGCTCGGCGACAAATTCGGCAGAAAGCGCATGTTCGCACTGGGCGTCGTGATATTCTCCCTGGCCTCCATATGGTGCGGCGTCGCGCCGAGCACGGGTCACCTCATCGTCGCCCGCGCCTTTCAGGGAGTCGGCGGCGCGCTTCTCGTTCCGGGAAGCCTCGCTATAGTGAACGTCTCCTTCAGCGAAAAGGAAAGGGGGAGGGCGTTCGGAACCTGGTCCGCGTTCACGGCCATGACGACCGCTCTCGGTCCGATCCTGGGCGGGTGGCTTGCCGAGAGCGTATCCTGGCGTCTCGTATTCTTTATTAACATACCGCTCGGCATCGTGGTTCTCACCGCGCTCCTGTTTAAAATCCCGGAAACTAAAAAGGACAACGGCGAGGGCAAGCTCGATCTCGCCGGCTCCCTTTTCGCCACCCTCAGCCTGGGATTTATAGTTTTCGCCCTCATCGAATCCGGGAATTCCGGCTTCGGCCATCCGAAGGTCATAGTGCCGTTCGTTGGCGGCGGGCTTTCGCTTATCGCTTTTCTAGTCCACGAATCGAGGACCCCTTCGCCGATGATGCCGCTCAGCCTCTTCCGCTCGAAGACCTTCAGCGGGGCGAACATCGTCTCGGCCCTTTTCTGGGCGGCGTGGGTCGGGGGCATATTTTTCGTGCCCTTCAACCTGATACAGGTACAGGGCTATAGCGCCGCCGGCGTCGGCATCGCGTTCATTCCGCTCGTCCTCGCGCTGTTTCTCTTTTCGAGGTGGGCGGGCGGGCTCGTCGGGAATTACGGGGGCCGCTTCCCGATAATCGTCGGCACGTTCCTCGCGGGGGTCGGCTGCCTCCTCTTTACGCGCCCGGGCATAGGCGGAAGCTACTGGACGACGTTCTTCCCGGCGATAGTCGTCCTCGGGATCGGGATGGCTGTGACGATATCCCCGCTTACGACGACTGTCATGAGCTCTGTCCGAATGGAGCATTCCGGCATAGCCTCCGCGATAAACAACACGGTCGGAAGGATAGCGGGACTCCTTTCTATCGCCATTCTCGGCGTCTTCGCCCTTTCGACTTTCAACGACAACCTCGACGCCAGGCTCGCCGTTATGAACCTCTCGCCCGACACTGTTCACGCGATAGACTCCCAGCGTATAAAGCTCGCCGCGATAGACATACCGCCGGACCTGCCCGACGAAACAAGGGCCGAGCTCAGGGAGGAGATATCCCAATCCTTCATTGGCACCTTCAGGACCATGATGATTATTTCGGCCGCCCTCCTTTTCGCGGGCTCCATAGTATCGTGGCTGACCATCGGAAAGCTGAAGCCCGACTAGTCTCTCCCTCCATTATCAGCAATATTTTTTGAATCCCTGAATCAAACCGTCTACCGAAAGCATATAAATACCTGCGGCCGCTCCGGGCGGGAGCGCCAGCATCCGAAAATTCTTTATTGAAACTAGCCCCCGGATTCTTAAAATTATTCTGTAGGCGTTACAAAAACCACTTCGAGGAGGCTGTAATGTCTGAGAAAACGAAAAAAACCGAAAACGAGTGGCGCGAGAAGCTGACCGATGAGCAGTTCTACGTGACCCGGCAGAAGGGCACCGAAAGGCCATTCACCGGCAAGTATTACGACAACAAGGAAGAAGGTAAGTACAAGTGCGTATGCTGCGGCGAGGAGCTCTTTACCTCGGACGCCAAGTACGACTCGGGCTGCGGCTGGCCGAGCTTCTACGAGCCCGCTGAGGGAGCCAAGATAGACGAGGAGCTCGACACCAGCTTCGGCATGACGAGGATAGAGGTTACGTGCAACAAATGCGGCGCTCACCTCGGGCACGTTTTCCCCGACGGCCCCGCTCCCACGGGGCTGAGATACTGCATCAACTCCGCCTCGCTCGACTTCGACAAGGACGATCAGGAAAAGAAGTAACGGCAGGTTTACAAATCGCCGTTTACGGGCGGCCCCGGGTCTCCGGAGCCGGCCCTCGCCAAGCCCGTATTCAAAATCACCCTGGTGGATAGTATCATTAATCTGTCGGAGGGGTCTTATGCCGGTAAAACACGGGGAGCTGCACCGCACCGGGCGCATCGGATGGCTTCGCGCCGCCGTTCTCGGGGCGAACGACGGTATTCTGTCGACGGCCAGCCTCATAGTGGGTGTCGCCGCTTCGAATACAGCGCGCGAGAACGTTCTGATAGCCGGGCTCGCGGGGCTTCTGGCCGGTACGCTTTCGATGGCCGCGGGAGAGTATGTTTCCGTGAGCTCCCAGGCCGATACCGAAAACGCTGACCTGGAGCGCGAGCGGAGAGAGCTCGCTTCAGACGTCAAATCGGAGCAGGAAGAGCTCACGTCCATATACGTCGAGCGCGGCCTCGATCCGGACCTCGCGAGGCAGGTCGCGCTTCATCTCATGGCGAAGGACTCTCTCGCGGCCCACGCGCGTGACGAGCTCGGCATATCGAACGTCGTCGCCGCCCGGCCGATACAGGCCGCGCTCACCTCGGCGGCGACTTTCGCCGTCGGCGCGGCGCTCCCCCTTTCGACTGTGCTCGTTTCTCCTCTTCCGCATATTGTGACCGTGGTGTCCGTGACGTCTCTTATCTTTCTCGCGGCTCTCGGGGCGCTGGCCGCCCATACGGGCGGCGCTTCGATGCTCAAAGGCGCGGCTCGCATCACATTCTGGGGAGCTGTCGCCATGGCGGTGACGGCGGGCGTGGGATCTTTACTCGGTACGTCCGTCGGATAAAGCAGCGGCTGCCTGCCTGTTCACCTCAGCCTGTCGACTGTCACGCACTCCCCGAATCCTCCGCGGCTCACTATAAAATCGACGTCGAGGGGATCGTCCTCGCGCCCTTCGTATGGCGGGACTCGAATGCAGAAGCAGCCCGCCTCTTCGAACGTGGCGTTCCTGACAAGGTACTCCGTGACGACGGACGCTTCGAGCGCCCCTGCGGCTGTAAGCTCGTTTCCGGCGCTCGCGTTCACGGAAAAGCCGAGCCCGCTGAAGGACTGGTCGATGCCGTAGAGCCGCTGAAGCACACCGGCGAGCTCAGGGTCCGACATCACGGCCGCCCCGAGTCCGATCGCGTTCTCGATAGTTCCCGTAACATCCCCGCCGGGAATGTCCTCGAACCCGGCCGCAAGGCAGTAAAGCTCGTTTTCCGGCGAATCGGGATCGGGGGGACATGTGAATTCTCCCCCGAGGTCGGATGCCAGAAGCCCGAACACGCGCGGCCAAGTAGCCAGGCTCGGCTCAACGGCTACTGGCTCTTCCGGAATGCACCTGAGCGCGACCACGTCAAGCTGCCTCTGGGTGTCGCCGACCAGAATGCCGAAAAAATCCGCCGTTTTGAAAAGGGGCAGCGGCGGCTCGAAATATGACGTTACGCTCACGAACACACGGAGCGCGTCGGGCCTTCCGAGCGTCGTCGGCACGACATTCGCCGGAAGGAAGATGAGTCTCAGAAAGTCGTTCGTCTGATTTGCATCGCGTGAGCGCTCGACAACCGCAGCGACGGGCTCCCCGTGATTCTTACCGCCCCCGCCTTCGTCGCACGACGCCGAGAGCAGTATCAAGAACACGAGTGGTAAAAATAAGGCAATGCACGTAAAACCCTTCACCCCTTTCGTGTTTGGTGCTTCCATTATCCGCCTCCTCTTCGCCGCCGTTCCCGCGGCGAATATGACATTATAAGTTCAATTTGTTGTGAACCAGATATGGGCGGAGATTTATACGCGGCTTTTAGTACCGCGTAATAGATAGAAGCAGGTTCTCTATTCGGATTTCCCGATTCATTCGTGCGGGAAGTTGTAGGCAAGCCGGAGCTCCCGGAGCATCGCTGTCTTCTTGAGCTGATGGGTTTGCATTCGCTTCAGTATATTGTCGAGCGCCTTTAAGGCTTCCAAGATGTGCGGGCCCTTGTTAAGCATGACGCATTCCGCCCTGTGCCCCATGGCGGCGTCAGTGATCTCGGCCCTCGTCGCCGAGCCCTGCTTGGCGAGGGTTTCGAGCACCTGAGTCGCCCATATCGCGGGGACGTGCGCGGCTTCGCAGAGCCAGAGTATCTCTTCCTGAACTTCGGCGAGGCGCTCGAACCCCGTTTCGACGGCGAGGTCGCCGCGTGCGATCATGACCCCGCAGCTCCTGCTTTTCATGGCTTCGAGAAGCATCGCGGGAAGGTTTTCGAATCCGCGTTTCGTTTCGATTTTAAGCACGATGCCCGGCTCGCCCTTGGCGATGCGTTTAATGTGAGCGAGGAGGGATCTTACGTCGCCCGGGGTATTGGCGAACGACATCGCGACTATGTCGGCGTGCTCGACCACGAACTCGAGTATCGAAGCGTCCTCGGGCGTAATCGCCGGGAGATCGAGTTTGCTTTCGGGGAGATTGATGCCCTTGTCGCTTCCGAGCTTCGCCGTTTGAGAGCTCGTGTGCGTGATGCGGATCCTGAGCCCTTCGGCGATCTTCTCCTCGACCACGCCGCCGATCTTCCCGTCGTCGAACCACACGGGCTCGCCGGCCCGGGCGTCGTCTAATATCTCCGGGATCGTACAGCCGATCACGGTCGGGGAAATCAGTTTCCCGGCTGCGTCACGCTCCGCAGGACGGCCGGGCTCGGAGCTTCCGGTGAGTATGAGGGTGTCGCCGGCGGAGAGGGATAGGAAATTTTCTTTCGGCCGGACGCCACCTACGACTGTCCTCCACTCGCCGAGGTCGTTTTCGTGCCTGAGACGAAGGAGCGTTTCCGGGGTTACGTAGGCAGTTCTAACAGCGTCCGCACGGAACCCCTCGTCTGTCCGCTCCGTAATTCTCATAAAGCGTTTCGCTGCGCGCGCGTCGATAAACCTGACGTTATCGCCCGGACGAACCTTGTCGAGCCATTTCCCTGATACGTTCAACACGGCGTCGTAGAGGCTTTTGTCTTCGGGCTCGGGCGCGCCGTCGGCCCTCAGCAAAAGCTTCGCGGGTTTCGTCACTCGGCCGTAGGCGTCCCGCTGGGGCCGGTATTTGAGGACGCAGGGCCCGGGACGGAGCGGGCCCGTCCTGAGCTTCGGACCCGGCAGGTCCATTATTATCCTGCAGGGTTTTTGTGTTTCCTCCCGCGCGCGGCGGAGGTTCGCGACCATGAGCGCCCACTTTTCCGGGCCGTCGTGCGCGCAGTTTATGCGCATGCAGTTCATTCCGTTATCGAGAAGGCCGCGGACGAGGGCGTAATCCTCCGCCGCTTCACTCGGCATCGTTACCATCACATAGACGTTTCGCCCCACAGGCGCGGGGCCTAAAAGTTTCTCGGTGTGCTCTTCGAGGAGCCGCCGCGCGGATTTGAAATCGAGAGTGCTTACATCTCCTGAAGGCTCGGCGGAGGAATCGGTGAGGCGCGACAGCGTGCGAAGAACAGCTTCCATGGTCGCCATAACGTGCGACTCCGAGCGGCCGAGGGACGAAAGACCGAGCTCGGCCAGCTCCGACTGTAGCGTCCGGAGGTCGTGGCGTCTCAGGGCCAGATAATGTATGAGATTCTCCGCGCTCTTTTCGTAGAGTGGATCGGCTTCACTGAGCGCGCCGGGGCACTTTTCGGCGAAACGCAGCATCTCTTCGCGCATATCGCCCAGCCGGCGTATAAGTAAAGTGAGATCGTCCCGGGATTTGCCCTGGCCGCTTTCGCCTGTTTCTGCCTGGTCGCTGCGCTTGTTCGCGGATTCCATCTGTCACCTGTCTTTTTCGGGAAATCATACGGGTGCAGTGTTTATTTTTCGTGAAGAACCGGGGTTATTCCGAAAGTTATATGGCGACGGGTGGAATCGAACCACCGACACGGGCCTTATGAGAGCCCTGCTCTGCCCCTGAGCTACGTCGCCGGATTTTGTGCAGTGTTTTTTGAAGCGCTCTGATTTGTTGCGCCGACCAGGCCGCCACCCGCCTGCCCGTCGGAAGCTCTGAAATATATCACGCACCAGTCAAGTTTCAAGTCAGGCGGACAGCCGGCGCCCCAAGACCTTTATACGCATAGAATCCTGTTTTTAATTTGCCCGCGGACGCGGTCCGCACACGTAGTGTGATTCCCGACGTAGCATATTCGGATGTTATGGGCACCGGAAGCGCGGCGGGGGATACTGGTAACAACAGTGCTGCCTCGATTGCCCGCGAACGCGGTCCGTAAATCCCCCCGTACCCCTCCGTCTTCGCAAGGCTTCTGACTTCGCTTCTGACTTCGCTAAAGCTTCGACCGACAAGAAAGCTTCGACCGACGAGAAAGCTACGTCGGACAAGTCGCCGCGACAGGCCTTTTTCTAAGGGGGGATGAAAAGAGAAAGATTAACTGAATGGATTCCTGCCTGCGCAGGAATGACAAATTAAAGAATGGATTTCTCTCTGCGGTCGAAATGACAAGGGGATAGCTTCATCACTGCGCTTCTCGCAATAGCGGGTAAAGACGGATTGCCGCTGTCGCGCAGGGGTTCCCTCGCAATGACAAAGAATGTTTCGGAATCGATTTCTCCGGCACCATTCAGTTTAAATATTATCTAATAACTACAGGCACTTTTGGCGATATTTTGGAACCGACAAAATACCCCTTGACACTTTAAGTAAAATACTTTATTTTTATTACTAATCTTAATCGTTAGGCTTAACATGTCATCCTCCATCCTCCTTTAAAAAGGGAATGCTCGCGACACAATCCGGGCATTCCCTTTTGTTTTATCGGCGCTTGGCTCGAATCTGCGCCGCCATCCGCAGGCTAATACGCTTAGACTCCCAAAATATTAGCGGGTAATATATTAACTTTGCTCGAAATACCGTCGATTCAGAATAAGTAGGGTTATGAAACGGAAAAATATAATAATCGCCTCGTTCGTAGTGCTGTTTTTGGTCGCCGCAGGGTGGGGAGTTATCCTCTACAAGCTGTGGGAGCACAAGAGTAAGGAGGATTTTTACGGGAACTCCCTTGAAATGGAGATACCGGACTTCACGCTCACGGACCAGAACGGCGAAAAGGTCAGCCTCAGCGACTTCAGGGGAAAGCCTGTCTTCCTTTTCTTCGGGTATACGCACTGCCCCGATATATGTCCGGTTACGCTCTCCGTTCTGAACGGCGTATCGAAGGAGTTTGGCGAGGAGAGCGGCGAGTTTAAAGTCCTCTTCGTCACTGTAGACCCCGAGAGGGATAATCCCGAGACGCTGAAAAAATACGTCCCCTTTTTCAACGAAAGCTTCACCGGGCTTACAGGCACGCCCGACGAGATACAGGACGTCGCCAATTCCTTCCGCGCATTTTATATGAAAGAGGAATCGGACTCGGGAGCCGGGTATCTCATGGGGCATACGTCCGCAATATATCTCCTGGACAGGAAGGGCAATGTCATTCTGAGATATCCCCAGGACAAGATGGACCCGAAATCCATAGCGGGTGATTTGAAGAGAATACTCTGACGAAGAATTGAAAAGAAGGCTAGAATAATTCATGGTGAGGAGAACTGAAATGAAGAGTCTGTTTTTAGCTGCTGCACTAACGCTTGCGGCCTTCGGCTATTCAAATGCCCAGGACGCCATAACCGTTACGGACGTTTGGGTGAGGGAAGTTCCGCCGACGTCCACCGTGACTGCCGTGTACATGAATATCGCCAACAGCGGAAGCGAGGACGACAGGCTTACCGGCGTTTCGTCTCCAGCCGCGGACAAGGCCGAGATACATGTAAGCTCTGTCGACGACAAGGGCGTCGCGAAGATGAAGATGGTGGACGGGGTCTCTCTGCCCGCGGGCGGTAAAACAGAACTAAAGCCCGGCGGTTACCACATCATGCTCATAGGGCTTAAAGAGCCGCTGGCCGGTAAAGAAAACATAGAAATAGTCCTCGATTTCCAGAAGGCGGGACAGGTAACTGTGAACGCGGCCGTTAAAGGGCCCGACAAACAGGCCGAGGAATGCCACTGAGCTTCGGCTCCTCGCGGTAATTATTTCGCCTTAATGGCCTTGGGGTCTGCCGTGATAGTGGCTTCGAGCTCGCCATGCCCGGAGGCTTCGACCACTATGCGCTCCGCAGCGCCGGCCATGAAGCACCTGCCGTTATAGACGCCGCCTTCCTGGACGACGAGCTTTCCGACGTAGAGGTCCCCGGTTACGACGCCTGTGTCCTTGATCTCGAGCCTGTCGGTTTCGATGAGGCCCTCTATACGTCCGAACACTATTATTTCGAGCGCCCTTATCTCACCTGTAACCACGCCGCGCTCCCCCACTATCAGGCTGTTCTCCCCTATGATCTTCCCCTTTAGCGTTCCGTCTATTCGGGTTGACGAGGAGGTGGATATGCTTCCCTCGAAGATGCATTCCTCCCCTATGGACGTCGTAAGATGATTCACTTCGGGCCTGGGCTGCTTTACGCCCCTCTTGCTGCCGAACAGGTTCATGATTATTTTAGCGAAAGAAAGGTTATGGGATTCACTCTCTTACCGTCTTTCATAACTTCGTAATGCAGATGCGTGCCGGTCGACCTTCCCGTGCTTCCCGCCTTCCCTATGACGTCGCCGACTTTTACCTCTTCGCCCTCTTCTATCGTGATCCTGGAAAGGTGCCCGTAAAGCGTCTCGAAGCCGTCCTTGTGGCCCAGGATCACGACCTTACCGTAGCTGCTCTCCCACCCCGCTTTCGTTACGACCCCGTCGGCCGTGGCGACAATAGAGTCGCCATTATTGGCGTCGATATCGATCCCCGAATGAAAACCGAAGCGCGACCTGAACGGGTCTTTCCTGTAGCCGAAGGCGGAGTTTATCTTGCCTTCGAGAGGGATGCCGAGCGGGAGGTTCTTCATCGTATCGAAGAGCTCGTCCACGTCGCTCTTCATAAAATCGACATACGATACGCTTAGCTTGTCGGCGGGTATGAATTCGCCCCCGACAGCCAGATCCTTCTTGATGCCTTTTTTGTCGAGCATGTCCTGCATTTCGAGGAGCCTGACCTCTATGGCCTGCATCTTCGCCCTTAAGTCCGCCTCGGATGCGATGTTGTTGCTGAGGTTCTGGCTAAGCCTGTCTATTGTCGAGGACAGCTTCTTGACCGATTTCGTCTTGGATTCCGAGTCTTTGTAGTAGGTATACGTGGAAGCGAACGACAGGATTGAAGCGACTGTAAAAACCATGAATATGAAAAAGAGAAACTTAAGATGGGAAATTTTAAGATTGAGCGCCTTAGGGCCCTTACTTCCCGGAGTAATCAGCATAATGGTAAGATGATCCTTATCCATGCACATCTCCTAAGAGATTATTTGGTCGAAACGACCCAATGGGCTACCCCACAGGTAAATCCAGAGAAAAGCTAGAATACATATTCCGAGCTCCAAATTCAACCCCGTGCAGAAACTTTCCCGATTCTCCGAAAAGGCCGGATTATCACACGTGGCCGCCGTTCGCCGCCCCGTGTACCCTAAAAACAGGCGCTCGTTCGTTGCCCGCGAGCCTTGCGGCGAGGGGTGTTAATAGATAATATGGTAGTATCCAGGTTCGGGGTTATAAATCGCGCATCGCTATCCATGTCATGACATCGGGGCGGAAAAGCCCGCAACCGGCTGGGTAGCTACTTCTGCGCGTTCAGGCGGCGGAATATGGCAAAGGTCATATGTATCGCGAATCAGAAGGGCGGCGTCGGTAAAACGACGACTGTCATAAACCTTGCTGCGTCGCTCGCGGCCGCCCAGAAGAAGACCATGTTCATCGACTTCGATCCACAGGCGAACGCGACGAGCGGCGTCGGGGTGGACAAGGAACTGGTTCAGAAAAGCATATACGACGCCCTCATCGGCGAGGCCGACATAGCCGACATCAAGATCGGCATCGAGCCCGAATCCCTGGGCGGCTTTCTTTACGTCGTCCCGGCGACGCCGGAGCTTACGGGGGCGGAGGTCGAGCTCATTCACCTCGAAAACCGCGAGTGGAAGCTGAAGCAGGCCATAGAGAAGGTCGCTCACGAATTCGACTTCATACTGATAGACTGCCCACCATCGCTCAGCATACTTACTGTGAACGCGCTCACCGCTGCGGATTCGGTTCTCATACCCGTACAATGCGAATACTACGCGATGGAAGGGCTCGGCCAGCTGCAAAGGACGATATCCCTCATAAGACAGAGGCTGAACCCCGATCTTAAAGTCGAGGGCTATCTCCTGACGATGTTCGATTCGCGAAACCGGATATGCCATGTAGTCGCTAACGAGCTGAAGGCATACTTCAACGAAGAGGTATTCGAGTCCGTGATATACAGGAATGTAAGGCTTGCCGAATCCCCGAGTCACGGGAAGCCTATTCTTCTTTACGACATAAAATCCATCGGGGCCCAGAGCTATATATCGCTCGCACGGGAAGTAATCGCACGAAACGGAGGGGAGAATCTTGAAGAAAGCCACGCTGGGTAGGGGGCTCGACGCCCTCATACCGAAGGAAACGGCCTCGGCGGGATTCATACTCGCGGCCATACACGAAGTTCGCCCGAACCTTCGCCAGCCGAGAAAGGAATTCGACGACGACGCCATCGCCGAGCTTTCGCTATCTATAAAAGAAAAGGGAGTCCTCCAGCCGCTTATCGTCAGGCGCGCCGGAACCGGATATGAAATCATCGCCGGCGAGCGCAGGTGGCGCGCCGCACAGAAGGCGGGGGTTACCAAGGTCCCCATCATTATAAAAGAGGCCAGCGACGGCGAGGCGCTCGAGCTTGCGCTCATCGAGAATCTACAGCGTCAGGACTTAAACCCGATTGAAGAAGCCAGCGGCTACCATCACCTCATAGAGACTTTCGGCCTCACGCACGAAGAAGTCGCCGCACGGATAGGGAAGGACAGGTCCACCATCACGAACCAGCTCCGCTTACTCCGGCTGCCCGAAGAGGCGCAAAGAGCGCTCGTAGAGGGCGAGATAACAGCCGGGCACGCCCGCGCCATACTGTCACTCGGCTCGCCCGCCGAAATGCAGTCGGCCCTGAGCGCCATTAGAAAACAGAAGCTCTCTGTCAGGAATACCGAAAGCCTCGTCAAGAAGATGTCCGGCGCAGGAAAGAAAGAGGAAAAGGAGTCGGACGAGGACCCGTATGTCAGGAGCCTGGCCGACGAGCTCAAGCGCGCGATGAGCACCCAGGTGAGAATCGTATATAATAACGGCAGGGGCAGAATCGAGATCGATTACTATTCCACCGACGAGCTCGAAAGACTTGCAGCAATCCTTCTCGAGAACAAATAAACGGATTTTAAAGAGAGCCTGAATTCATGAAAGAATATAGAGTGAAAGTCGAAGTGAAGCTGAAACCCGTCGTTCTCGACCCGCAGGGGAAATCCATACTCTCGGCGCTAAGAAACCTCGGATTCGGCGAGGTCGAGGACGCCCGCATCGGAAAGCTTATAGAGCTCACGATAAAGGACGGGAGCGCAGGCGACGTAGAAGAGCGCGTGACCGAGATGTGCCGGAAGCTCCTCTCGAACCCTGTTATCGAAAACTTCGATGTGAAGGTAGAAGAAAAGAATGTATAGATTCGCCGTCATAGTGTTTCCCGGCTCCAACTGCGACCACGACTGCTACCACGCCGTAAAACATGTGCTCGGCGAGGGATGCGAATTCGTGTGGCACGAGGAAGAGGACCTTTCCAGGTTCGACGCCGTGATCGTGCCGGGCGGATTTTCGTATGGCGATTATCTACGGACGGGCGCGATAGCGAGTCTTTCGCCCGTTATGAAAGCCGTCGCCGATTTCGCCTCTCAGGGTGGCCCGGTGATAGGCATTTGCAACGGGTTTCAGATACTCGTCGAAGCGGGACTTCTTCCGGGGGCACTGATACGGAACTCGTCCCTGCAGTTCGTATGCAAGTGGGTCGATATAAGGGTCGAAAGGAATGACACCCCCTTTACTTACAACCTCGAAGTCGGCGACGTCCTCAGGATTCCCGTGGCCCACGGCGAGGGGAATTACTTTACGACGGACGAAGGGCTTAAAACGCTGAAGGACGAATCCAGGGTCGTGTTCAGGTATGTCACCCCCGAGGGTGAAGCCTCACCTGAAGCCAACCCTAACGGCTCTCTGGACAACATAGCAGGCATCTGCAGCGAAGAGGGTAATGTCCTCGGCCTCATGCCGCACCCAGAGCGCTGCGCCGAGGAACTTCTGGGCGGAGAGGACGGAAGGCTGATATTCGAGTCGGTAATCTCCTGGCTCGACGCCGGCCGCGACAAGCGGCAGAGGGCCGAAATCCTTGCCATGAAGGCCGACGCCTGATGACAAAGCTCCTCATTTTAGCGCTGATAATCCTGCTTGCCTTCTGGCTCGGGAAGATGTCCGTATCCAGAAGACGCGCCGCCGCTTCCCCCGAGAGGAAAAAGGAGTTCAAGAGCCCCGTCATCGACATAAAGCCCAAGGATAAATGATCCTCACTTTTGAGAGCGACGAAAGGTCTTACACGGCTGAGCGCGGCCCCGGATTGTGCGGATGCGGCCAGTGTGGTAACCTTCAAAGTATCAAATGTTAAATATTAGTGAGGGTTAGCAGGGGAATTTCGGAAGATGGAAACGCACAGGGTAGATAACCAGATAGATATTACGAAAGAAATATGTCCCATGACATATGTTAAAACCAAGCTGAAGCTCGAAACCATGACGTCGGGCCAGGTTCTCGAGGTGCTTCTCCGCGACGGGGAGCCCCTGATGAACGTTCCCAAGAGCGTCAAGGCCGAGGGCCACAAGATCCTGGCGGTCAGCCAGGAGGGCAGTTTCTTCAAACTCCTGATAGAGCGTCGTTAATGAATTTTGTAGAAGCGCGAAGGGAATCTCTCAACACCAGGCTCAAAAGGGCACAGTCGGTAACCGACCTCGTCGGTAATACACCGCTCATAAAGCTCACACACGTTACAGAAGGCATCAGCCCAGGTGTCGAAGTCTACGCCAAGGCCGAATGGTTCAATCCGGGCGGGTCCGTCAAGGACAGGCCGGCCCTCTGGATGATACTCGACGGCATAGAGTCGGGCAGGCTCACTCGCGACAAGATCATAATGGACTCCTCGTCCGGCAACACGGCCATAGCGTACGCCATGATAGGGGCGGCGCTCGGGTATAAGGTGGAGCTCGTAATCCCCGAGAACATCAACATCGAAAGAAAAAACACACTTCGGGCATTCGGCTCGGAGATAATTTACTCCGACCCACTCGAAGGCTCCGACGGCGCGATAAGGCTCGCACGGAAGCTCAAGGCCGAATACTCCGATAAATATTTCATGCCGGACCAGTACAACAATCCCATGAATCCTCAGGCCCATTCGGACTCGACGGCTGTCGAAATATGGGAGCAGACGCAGGGCAGGGTCACGCATTTCTTCGCCGGGCTCGGCACGAGCGGCACATTCATGGGCACTACCAGAAAATTAAAAGAGCTGAATCCCGAAATTAAAGGTATTGCAATCGAGCCGGCCGAAGCGCTCCACGGCCTCGAGGGCATGAAGCACATGCCCTCTTCCATAGTGCCTGGCATATACGACGCTTCGTATCCGGACGAGCTTGTCAGGGTCGATACCGAAGACGCATACGACCTCATGAAGGATCTCCTCAAAAAAGAGGGTATTTTTGTCGGGCACTCCGGCGGCGCGGTCGCCTTCGCTACGCTCGAGTATGCGAAAAAGCTCAAGGAAGGCGTCCTCGTCACGCTCTTCCCCGACGGGGGCTACAGATATCTCAGCGGAGGCATATGGTGGTAAGAATCAAGAGGTCGGCGTACGACGGCATGATTAAGCACGCGGAGGCCGGGTTCCCGCACGAAATCTGCGGCGTCCTTCTCGGCAATGACGGGCAGATAACGGAGTTCAGGGAATGCCGGAATCTCAATACCGAAAGGGCTCATGACAGATACGAGCTAGACGCTCTTTCCTTCAACGAGGCCGACGAGTGGGCGAGGAACGAAGGGCTCGAAATACTGGGCATCTATCATTCTCACCCGGACCATCCCTCGATAGCGTCAGAGACAGACAGGGTAAACGCCTGGCCGGAATGGGTTTACCTAATTTTTTCGATAAACGGCGGCAAGTATAACGACGCCCGCGCGTGGGTGCTCGAGGACTTCGACTCGAAATTCAACGAGGCGCCGATAGAGGTTTTCGAGGACTGAGCCCGTTTATTTTGCTCGATGAGCAGTCATTCCCGAGTGTCTTAATCGGGAATCCATTTTTTTAACCAAACGACTGCAAACACCTTCTACTTTTGCTTGACCAAAAGTAGCAAAAGTCACGGGACGGGGGACACGTAGT
>CAZPHQ010000013.1:0-70689 GCA_964586675.1 uncultured Spirochaetia bacterium
TTGTTATGAGGGCTTTTTACACATATACTTTTATATTTTCTCAGGGTACCCGGAGGTTTATCGAAAAAGATGATTTCATACATAATGAAGAAAATAATAGGCTCCCAGAACGACAGGGAAATAAGGAGGCTGGCTTCCCTGCTGGACCCTGTCGCCGAGCACGAGAACGAGCTCAGGGGGCTTCATAATAAAGATTTTCACGCACAGACCCAAAGTTTCCAGGAAAAGATTAAAAACAGCCTCAACGGAAGCGCAGAGGCGCCGGACGACGCGGCCTTTAAAAGGCTCGAAGACGAGCTCCTCGCGATCATGCCCGAAGCCTTCGCCCTCGCCCGCGAAGCGGCGAGAAGGACCCTCGGCATGCGCCCCTTTGATGTTCAGCTCATCGGCGGCCTCGTGCTCCACATGGGCCGCATAGCCGAAATGAAGACGGGTGAAGGTAAGACCCTCGTCGCCGCCCTGCCGCTATATCTCAATGGACTCACCGGATTAGGCGCTCACCTCGTCACAGTAAACGACTACCTCGCCCGCCGAGACGCGACGTGGATGGGCCCCATATACAAGCTCCTCGGAATAAACGTCGGCGTCATCAACCACGAAATATCCTACCTCGTCGAATGGGAAGACCCGGCGCGCGCGCAGGCCGCGATCGAAAAGAACCAGAGCGTATGGCCCGACGAATACAGAGAAATGGAGATACCGCCCGAAAGGAACCTCGACGTCCTCGCCGTCTTCAAGACGAAGCTCGTCGAATGCTCGCGAAAGGACGCCTACAGGGCGCACATAACCTACGGCACGAACAACGAGTTCGGCTTCGACTATCTCCGCGACAACATGAAGTTCTCGCTCACTGATTATGTGCAGCGAGAGCACAACTTCGCGATAGTCGACGAGGTCGACAGCATTCTTATCGACGAGGCGAGGACGCCTCTGATTATTTCGGGCCCCTCGGAAGACTCGACCCAGCTCTACTACGACATCAACAACATCGTCAAGAAGCTCCAGAAGGAAGTAGACTTCACGCTCGACGAGAAGACGCGCCAGGTCACGCCGACTGAAGAAGGCTCCAACAAGGTCGAGCGCGCGCTTAATGTCAGCAACGTATACGACCCCGTGAACCTCGAGCTCCTTCATCACGTCATACAGGGCCTCCGGGCGCACAACCTCTTTCACCTCGACGTCGATTACATGGTGAAGGACGGGAAGGTCATAATCGTCGATGAATTCACCGGAAGGCTCATGCCCGGAAGGAGATGGAGCGACGGCCTTCACCAGGCCATCGAGGCGAAGGAAGGGGTCGAAATAGAGAACGAAAACCAGACCCTTGCGACGATCACGATCCAGAACTACTTCCGTATGTACAGGAAGCTCGCCGGCATGACGGGTACGGCCGACACCGAGGCGTTCGAGTTCAAGAACATATACAAGCTCGACGTTAACGTCATACCCACGAACAAGCCGATGGTCAGGGCCGACAGGAACGACCTCATATACAAATCGGAGCGCGAGAAGTTCGACGCCGTAGCAAGCGAGATAAAGGAGCACAATGCGAACGGCCGCCCCATACTCGTCGGCACGACCTCGATCGAAAAGTCGGAGAGGCTGAGCAAGATCCTGGAGAAGCTCCAGATAGAGCACCAGGTGCTTAACGCCAAGCAGCACGAGAACGAGGCCGAAATAGTCGCACAGGCGGGAAGGATAGGCTCTGTCACCATCGCGACCAACATGGCCGGCCGAGGGACGGACATTGTTCTCGGCGGGAACCACGACTCCCTCGCAAGGAGCATACTCAAGAGAAATTTCAAGGTGGACCCGCAGGAGGCCGAGCCCGAGCAGTTCGAATCGGCCATGCTCGAAGCGAAGGGAGTATGCGAGGACGAAAAAAAGCGCGTCCTCGACCTCGGCGGCCTTCACATCATAGGCACGGAGAGGCACGAATCGAGAAGGATAGACAACCAGCTCCGCGGAAGGTCGGGAAGGCAGGGCGACCCCGGCTCGTCGAGCTTCTTCGTCTCGCTCGAAGACGACCTCATGCGAATCTTCGCCTCGGAAACCATAACGAAAATCATGGACAAGCTCGGATGGGAAGAGGGTGAGCCCATTGAGCACAAGATGATAACGCGCTCCATTGAGAACGCGCAGAAGAAAGTCGAGGGGCGTAACTTCGACATCAGGAAGCACCTTCTCGATTATGATGACGTGCTCAACAGGCAGCGCGACGTCATATACAGGAAGCGGAGGGAGTTCCTCGCCGGCGGAGAGAACCTGAAGGAAAACCTCTACGAAATGGCGGACGACATAATCGATGCGCTCGTAGCGGAGAACATACCCGAAAAGGGGAATCCCGATGAGGAAGCGCTGGAAGAGCTGAGGGAGGCGGTTAAGAGCACATTCAACATAGAGGTTGAAACCGCGGAGCTCATAGCCAACGGCGCGAGGCGGAATGCCGTGGCGGAAGTCATACAGGAAAAGGTAAGGGCGTTCTACGAATCCAAGGAAGAAGAGTTCGGGGCCGAGATGATGCGGCAGATCGAGCGTTACGTCATGCTACAGACGCTCGACTATATCTGGAAGGATCACCTCCTCAGCATGGACCACCTGAGAGAAGGCATCGGGCTCAGGGGCTACGCCCAGCGAGACCCGCTCCAGGAATACAAGCGCGAAGGGTTTGAGATGTTCACAGCCCTCATGGACCGCCTCGGTAACGACATTTGCGAGAAGCTCTTCAGGGTTCAGCCAGTGAGCGAAACGGATATGGAGCGGCTTGAAAGGCGAAGGCGCGCCGAGCAGCAGCGCATGACCCTCAGCCGCGGCGAGGAAGAGGAAGAAAAGAAAAAACAGCCCGTCAGGAACACGGCGGCCAAGGTCGGAAGGAACGACCCGTGCCCCTGCGGAAGCGGAAAGAAGTATAAGAGATGCCACGGCGTCAACGCCTAGGGATTCGTTTTGGACTCATTCGAATTCACGGACAGGATAAAGAGCCTCGAAAAGAACATCGGCGGCGTCGTTAGAGGCAAGCCCCGCATAGTCAAGACGGCGGTCATCGCCCTTCTCTCCCGCTCCCACATGCTCATCGAAGACGTCCCCGGCGTCGGGAAGACGACCCTTGCGCAGGCGCTCGCGAGGTCGACAGAGCTCTCGTTCAAGCGCATACAGTTCACGAGCGACCTCCTCCCGTCCGACATACTCGGCGTCTCTGTTCTCGACCAGGCGGCGGGAGATTTCAAATTCAAGCCAGGGCCCGTCTTCGCGAATATAGTCCTCGCCGACGAGATAAACAGGGCGACTCCGAAAACCCAGAGCGCTCTACTCGAAGCGATGAACGAAGCCAGGGTTACGCTCGACGGGGTGGAATACGAGCTCCCCGCGCCGTTCATGGTCATCGCAACGCAGAACCCCTTTGAGTACAAGGGCACGTTCCCGCTGCCCGAAAACCAGCTCGACAGGTTTGCAGTGAGGATAAGTATCGGCTACCCCGACGCAGCGAGCGAAAAGGAAATACTTTCCGCTTTCGGCCCCACGAACACATGGAGCGGAATAAAGCCCGTCGTATCCCGGGACGACATACTCGCGCTCCAGGTTCTGTCGGAGAAAGTCAGGCTCGACGAATCCATACTCGACTACATACTCGCGATAATAAACGAAACGAGGGACAGGAAGCTGTTCACGCTCGGCGTGAGCCCGAGGGGCGCTATAGCCCTCAAGAGCGCGGCCCAGGCCCATGCGCTCACCGACGGCAGGACATACTGCATCCCGGACGACGTGAAGGAGATGGCCGTACCTGTCCTGGCTCACAGGGTAGTGCTGCGGGACGACCGCATCGGCGGGCAGGGCGGAGAGGAAGACGCGATAGAAGAGGTGCTAAGGAACGTCCGGGTGCCGGTCTGACGCCCGCGCCATACTACGGGAACGGCATTGCGTGGTAAACTATATGTACGTCAGGCTTCCGGCTTAAGCCCGGAGCATTAACGGAGACAAGAAATGAACTACAACAGAAAAATGTATTTCTACCGCGGAGGCGGAAGCCAGGGCAAGCCGCCCATATTCTTCCTGCCGCTGGCGCTCATTATAGGACTTGTTCTCTTCGCGCTGCTCGCAATCTTCGGGCTCGTCATAGGTATCGTGATCGGAATCGCCGTGATCGTATTCGGGGCCATGAGGTTTTTATCGTCCTTCGGAAAGAAGAAGAAAGTGGTAAACACAGTCGAGGAAAACGGACGGACGACGATTATTCTCGACAGGCAGGACTACGAAATAATAGAGAAGAAAAAGGGCTCCTGAGCGGAGTCTTTCAAGAGAGCCCGTCTATCTCCTTCGCAAGGCCGAAATCCTTTTCCGTAAGCCCCCCCTTGCTGTGCGTCGAAAGCGTTAGAGTAACGTTCCTGTACTGGATCAGTATGTCGGGATGATGATCGGCCTTCTCGGCGAGAATCGCGACTTTATTCACGAAGCCGACGGCCTCGACAAAATTCTTCAGCTTATAGGCCTTTACGATCTCGTTCCCCTTCTGCTCCCATCCCGAAAGCCCCTTAAGCCCCTCGGCTATCTCGGATTCGTTTAAAAGCGGCATGGCTTCACCTCCCTTCCCACTAGCCTAATTAACGGCGGTTGCATAGTCAAAGGAATCTCGATTATTCTTACGGAATGGCGAAGACGTATATAAGCGTCGGGTCGAATATCGGAAACAGGCTCGAAAACTGCAGGAAAGCCGTTTCCGCCGTCGCGGAGATTGCCAGGGTCACGGCAGTTTCATCCGTCTACGAAACGGAGCCGGTCGGCCCGAAGGACCAGCCCGATTTTATAAACTGTGCCGTGGAGATAGAGACGGACTTCCCGCCGCGAAAGCTCCTCGCGGAATTATTATCCATCGAAGACTCGCTCGGGCGAGTGCGGAAGGAAAGGTGGCGTGAAAGGGCCGTAGACCTCGACATCATATTTTACGGGAGCCTCGTGATGCATTCGGACGATCTCACGATCCCCCATCCCCGCGCGCATTTGAGGCGCTTCGTCCTGGAGCCCCTGGCCGAGATAGATCCCGCCTTCGTTCATCCTGTTTTCGGGGCCTCGGTGTCTGAGCTTCTCGAAAAGGTGGAGGGTATGGAAAGGGTCGTCAAGACGGCCCCGCCTGAAGAGTTATATCCACAATAGTCCACAGGTTATTAACAAGCATGGTTTCACTACCCGCAAAACCATCCACCGATCCATGCACAGGCTTTCTGCAGCATATTTTATTTTGCAGCAGACTCTTACAGGCCATTCCGGGCAATCCGTTTTAAAGACTGTGTATAATTTTCACCGGGAGACGGGCGCTTTATCCACAGCCGCGGACGACACTGCTACTACACCCACTTCTGTCATTCCCAACGATTTCGAGCGGGCGAGGAATCGGACGCCTTCGCTTAACTTCTCGATGTTCATCCAGTACCGCTCTAAGCCTGCCTATATATCGGGAATCCGGCCTTTGACTTTTGCTTTCCATCCCACCTTTGGAAAAGGCTCGTCGCAGCGACTTGTCCGACGAAGCTTTAGCGAAGTCGGAAGCCTCAGCATAGCCTGATAGCCGTGGCGAAGCCTGAAAGTTTATTTCAGGACCTCCTTTTTAAAGTCTTAAAAAAAGATTCTTGATTGATTTAAATGCGGAAATGGATTCCCGATACAAGCGCTCGGGAATGACAAAAATGGTGATTTCGAGCGAGCGCAAGAGCCGGACGCCCTCTCTTATCTTCTCAGCGCCCATCCAGTACCGGCATGAACCTGAATCAAAGTAAAACGTGGGGATTTAGCTTTTCATACGTCCCGTGCTAACCCTTCCCGGATGCGAAAGACTTCGCCGATTCGAGCGTATTCCAGAGCAGCATCGATATGGTCATCGGCCCTACCCCGCCCGGAACCGGCGTAATGTAAGACGCCTTTTCCTTGACTGCCTCGAAGTCGACGTCCCCCGCGAGCTTTCCCTGCTCGTTTCTATTGATGCCGACGTCTATGACTACGGCCCCTTCCTTAACCATGTCGGCCGTGATGAAATTCGCGCGCCCGATTGCGGCGACTAGTATGTCGGCCCGCCTCGTAACCTCGCCGAGGTCCTTCGTCCGGGAGTGGCAGATAGTCACAGTCGCGTGCGAGTGGAGGAGGAGTATCGCGACTGGCTTTCCGACGATATTGCTCCTTCCGACGACGACAGCTTCCTTCCCCTTAACCTCTAAATTGTAGTATTCAAGCATTTTCATTATCCCGTGCGGGGTGCAGGAAATGAATCTAGGGTGCCCTTCGACGAGAAGGCCGACGTTGTAGGGATGAAACCCGTCCACGTCCTTCTGCGGCGACACCGCCCGGAGGATGTTAGTTTCGTTTATATGATCGGGGAGCGGGAGCTGGACGAGTATGCCGTGTATCTTGTCGTCCGTGTTCAGCCTGTGGGCGAGCGCGAGGAGCTCGGCCTCCGTCGTCTCCTTCGGGAGCCTGAGCTCTTCGGAATACATGCCTGCGTCCTCGCATGCCTTTCTCTTGTTCCTGACGTATATTTCCGACGCCGGATCGTCGCCGACGAGCACCGCCGCCAGCCCGGGGATGATTCCCTTCGATTCAGAAAGCTCCTTCACGCCGTCCGCGACCTGCTTTCTAACGTGCGCCGATACGGCCTTTCCGTCTATAATCTCAGCCATGACAATCTATTCTCCTTCTTCCGTTTTCCAAAAGTGATTTAATGGACCGTTCCCCGAGCCGAGCGTAAAGGAATTTTCTATCGCTCCTGTGACGAATTCCTTGGCCGCCTTTACGGCCTCGACCGGCGAGGCCCCCTTCGCTAAAAATGCGCATATGGCGGCCGCGAACGTGCAGCCTGTCCCGTGTGTGTTCTTGGTGTGTATCCTTCGTGACCTGAGCTCACGGAACGTTCCGCCGTCGAAAAATATATCGACGGCGTCGGGCTCGTCCGCAAGGTGCCCGCCCTTTACGACGACACATTCGGGCCCGAGCGCTTTAATCGCCCGCGCGGCCTCCCTCATCGCGCCCGTCGAATCGATCCTGAGCCCCGTTATTACCTCCGCCTCGGGGATATTTGGCGTTATTATGCGGACGAGACGGAAGAGCTCATCCTTCATCGCATCGCGAGCGCCCTCCTCCATGAGGACAGAGCCCCCCTTCGATATCATGACAGGGTCGAGAACGACGTTGCCCTGCCCGTGCTCCCGGAGCTTCCGCGCGACAGCCGAGACTATCCCGGCGTTGGAGAGCATCCCTATCTTCACCGCGTCGGTGCCAATGTCGGAAAGAACGGCGTCTAACTGGAGCGCGACGAAGTCCGGTGGGATATCGTTTATGCCGAGCACGGAAACGGTGTTCTGCGCTGTTACGGATGTGACGACAGACATGCCGTACACGCCGAGGGCTGTAAAGGTTTTGAGGTCGGCCTGAATACCCGCGCCGCCCCCCGAATCCGACCCCGCTATCGTAAGAGCCCTTTTGGGAAATTGACCCACGCGGATTTATTCTACTAAGCTTTCCGGTGGTTTACAAACGGCCGCCATCCGGCTGGACTAAAAATTTTTTAAATGTAATATATTGTCTGCTAAAAATTGCAGAGGAGATGAAGTCATGGCAGAGATCACTGAGAACGACGAGGTTCTATTCCCCGAGCTCTTCACAACCGACGGCTCCGGAGAATTCAGACTCGTAGCGGGATATTCGAAGGAATCCAACAACTGGACCTTCCCTAAATACCTGGCCGACCCGGTCAGCTTTTCGGACGACGTAGAGGAAAGGCTCCTGAGCCCGTTCGGCGAGCTCCATTCTTTCACGGTCGTCAGAAGGAGCCTCCCCGAATTCCCTGTTCCGTACGCTCTGGCCCTGGTCGATTTCCCAGAGGGCGTGAGGGTTATGGCGCAGGTCGAAACGGACGACCCCGAGGGACTCAAGATCGGTCAGAAGATGGGCATAACGGTCGGCACGGTAAAGAAGTCCCAGGACGGCAAGAACGTAAAGTCGTACAAGTTCTACCCCGTAAACAAGTAATTTTCCGGCAGGAAGAAAACTTCACAGTCAGGATAGCCGCCGCCCTGCGTACCTAACGCAGGGCTAGAATACGGCTCCGTCCATCCTAAAAATCCTCCCCGGAGGACCCCCGCGGCAGCGCGGCTAAATTTAATATTTACTTTTATGTATTTATCGTATATGCTGGAATTATAACGACTAATATTATAGTCTGATGAGAACTCCCCTTTTCATAGTCCTGCTGCTCGCAGGATTCGTCACCCCCGATCAAGACGTATTCGCTATAGCCGCCGAATCTGTATATTCCGAAGAAAAGGCCTATACCGAGCGGCCCGAGGGCGAAAACAAGATACTCGCCGTAAGCGTCGCCAAGTCGGATCTCCACGTCGACCTCCTCGGCACAGTCGTAAACGGCAACATATCGAAGGCCCTAGTCAAGAACCCTGTTACGGGGGAGATAGGGAACTACGTCGCTGGCGACGTGCTCGACCTCGTCCGGACAGAAACTGTCAACGTTGTCGAAGTGGCAAACTGCGTCGTGCTCCTCGAAAGGGCCGGCGCGTTCGAAACGATAGAATGCAATAATAAAATGCCGACCGTAGTCTTCACCGGCCCGGCAGCGCTCGCGAAATACAGGATAGTGCGCCCGGGAGAAAAGGAAGACGCCCTCGCCCTCTCTGCCAATTTTTCTTCCGACTACGACAAGGAAATAATGACGGCGAGCGTAAAGCACGATGTGGACCCCTACCTCGTAAAGGCCGTCATAAAAGCCGAATCCAATTTCGACCCCAACGCGATCTCGCCGAAAAACGCCCAGGGCATGATGCAGCTCATCCCTGCGACAGCGAGTGATTACGGCGTCGACGACCCGTTCGATCCCGTTTCGAACATTGAAGGCGGGGTCAGGTATTTGAAAGACCTCATGGAATACTTCGACGGCGACATGAAGCTCTCTCTCGCCGCGTACAACGCCGGCAAGGGCGCCGTTATAAAACACGGCTTCACGATACCCCCGTATCCCGAAACGACGGACTACATAACGAAGGTGCTCGGCTATTACAAAATAATGAAGGCGAAAAATTATGTCTCGAAGAACTAAGCGCGGACGCATAAAAGAAGAGGAATGAAATCGTCTTGCCCCGGCTCCCGGATTCGGCCCTTTTCGTCGCCGGGCCGGAGGGAGAATTATTCAGAGGGATTCTGGTATTTTGCACGTTGCGGATTTGACAAAATGCTGTTTTCACCTATAGTATTAAATTCACTAAACAATTCGGAGGGCCCATAGCTCAGTTGGTTAGAGCGACGGACTCATAATCCGTTGGTCCCTGGTTCGAGTCCGGGTGGGCCCACACATTAAGCTGTTTGTTTTTGATTCAAGATGGAAGTCGAGATAACACACAGACCCGCAATAAACGCCTCGCTGCCAGTCCCCGCTATACAACCCCTGTATACCCCTTTTATTCCGTTAAAGATCAAACCCGATAAAAAAAGGAGAAAAAGATGAGGGAGCAGCTCGTCGTTCTCGACACGCTCCAGCAAATAGATTTGGAGCTCAGTAGGCTTGAAGAAAATTTAAACGACTACCCCAGGAAGATATCGGATTTCGAGCTCGAATTAAAAACCGCGAAAGAACGCCTCGAACGTCTGGAAATTGAAAGACAAACCCTCCTGAAGAATAAAGCCCGCCTCGAGCAGGAAGTTACAAGTAACGAAGAGCTCATCAAGAAAGCCGAGCAGAAGCTTTTCGAAATCAAGACCCATAAGGAATACGAAGCCCTCCAGAAAGAAATAGCCGACACCAAGCGAAGAAACAGAGACCTCGAAGACAAGGTCCTCGAAGAGATGGCAAGAATTGAGAATGTCGAGGCCGAAATCGCGACGGATAAAGAAAACCTCGCCGCCAAGGAAGGCGAATACGGCGAGAAGATAAACGGCTACAGGGAAAAGCTGGAAGAGGTAAGAAGCGTCTACGAGCCGAAGAAGGAAGAGAAGGAAAAGATAGCCTCCCGCATAAGCCCCGAGCTCCTGCCCATATACATAAAAATCAGCAAGAGAAACGGCGGCGTCCTCGCCCTGGCGAAGAAGGAAGTCTGCACGGGATGCAACATGAAAATCCCGTCCCAGCTCTTTAACGAGGTGCTAACTCACACGCGATTCATACAGTGCCCCAACTGCCAGAAAATCCTCTACACCGAAGAAGAATTAAACAGTGCCGCAAAACCAGAATAGCCTTCCTTTCAAAGACGGCTCCAGCGAACCCGTGGATATATTCATAGACGGCGCCGCCCGGGGCAATCCGGGGGAATCCGGCATCGGCGTCTACATCGCCGAGGGCGGAAAGCCCCTCCGCGAGATAAAAAAGTATCTCGGCACCTCCACCAACAACCAGGCCGAATATACCGCTCTCATAACCGCCCTCGAAGCCGCAAAAGACCTTAAAAACAGGCAAATCCGCATATTTACGGACTCCATGCTCCTCGCGAACCAGGTGAACGGGCTCTGGAAGGTTAAGCACCCCGGCATCGCGGAGCTCCACAAAAAAGCCAGGGCCCTCCTCAAGGATTATTCGTCCATATCCATAAGCCACGTCCGCCGGGAATACAACCGCGAGGCCGACAGACTTGCGAACGAGGCCATCGATGAATATCTTTAAGCAGTAGAAGCAAGCAGGCCGGGCAGCCGCTGGCGCGCGCGCTCGGGCGCGTGCTGGAGGAAAGTCCGAACTCCATAGGGCAGAGCGCTGGGTAACGCCCAGGTGCCGCGAGGCAACGGAAAGTGCAACAGAAAACATACCGCCAACGCCCTTCTCACGGAGGGCACGGTAAGGGTGAAAAGGCAGTGTAAGAGACTACCGCGCCGGCCGGTGACGGCTGGCGGCATTGTAAACCCCGCTCGGAGAAAGACAAAATAGGGAAGCGCTTTTCTTTGGAAATATGATGGCGGCCCGTCTAAGCTTCCGGGTATGTCGCTAGAGGCGTTCAGTAATGAACGTCCCAGATGAATGGCTGCTCAAGACAGAATTCGGCTTACAGGCAGGCTTGCTTCTACCCCTTAAATTTTACGCTCACGAATTCCTTCTTTCCGATCCTGAGCTTGACCTCGTCCCTGACGGGCGCATCGGCGTTCGCGTCGGTTAGCCTCTCGCCGTCGGCGCTCACTCCCCCCTGGGCTATGAGCCTCTTGGCCTCGTTCCGGCTGGTTATCTTCTGTGACGCCTTTACTACGAGGTCAAGCACCGTCATCTTTTCGCCGGCGGGCAGCTCGACTTCCCTCGCGTCTTCGGGGAACTGCCTGTCGGAGAATTTCGTATCGAAATCCTCGGCTGCCGCATTCGCGCTTTCGTCCCCGTGGAGCCACGCGGTAAGCTCCCTGGCGAGGGATTTCTTCGCGTTCATCGGATGCCCGTTTTTAAGGCCCTCGATTTCCTCTTCGGACCTTCTCGTCAGTAGCTCGTAGTAAAGCCACATCACGTCGTCCGGGATGGACATGACCTTCCCGTACATATCGACGGGCGTGTCGTCGACGGCAATATAGTTGCCGTACGACTTCGACATCTTCCGGACGCCGTCCAGCCCCGGGAGTATCGGAAGCAGTATCGCTATCTGCGGCTCCTGGCCGAAATGCTTCTGGAGCTGCCGCCCGAGGAGGATGTTAAACGTCTGATCCGTCCCGCCGAACTCAACGTCGGACTTCATTTCCACTGAATCATATGCCTGTATGAGCGGGTACATGAACTCGCTTATGGATATCGGCGTCCCTTCGCTATACCGTTTACTGAAGTCGTCCCTTTCGAGCATCCTCGCGACTGTCTCCAGCCCCGAGAGCCTGATGAGGTCGGCGGCGCTCAGCTTCCCGAGCCAGGCGGAGTTGAACATCACTTCCGTTTTCTCCCTGTCGAGCACCTTGAATACCTGCCGCTCGTATGTGCGCGAGTTGGCCTTAACTTCGTCCTCGCTGAGCGCGGGACGTGTTTCCGAGCGCCCGGAGGGGTCGCCTATCATCGCCGTGAAATCGCCGATGAGGAAGAGGACGGTGTGGCCGAGGTCCTGAAAATCCCGGAGCTTCCGAAGGAGGACGCAGTGCCCGAGGTGAAGGTCGGGGGCCGTAGGGTCGAACCCCGCCTTTATCCTGAGCGGGGCGTTCTTTTCTGCGGATTTTTTGAGCTTGGCCGAAAGCTCCGCCTCCGAGATTATGTCGCTCGTCCCTCGTTTTATGATCGAAAGCTGCGCCGCGGGGTCCTTAAAGCTCAAAACGTTTACGCTCCTCTCAGAAGATTATCGCCCATCCGGGGCAAGTCGCTCAAGAATATAGAATATCGGGTGGCTTAGTCAATCCCCGGCATAAACCGGGGCGGCGGCGCGAACCGTCTTCGGCACTATCGCCCGCCGCGAAATCTGTATAAAATAAATCCCCGTGACTTACGAGATCGCAGGAAAAAATCCCCGCCTTATAATATCGGCGGACGAAATCGCCGCCCGGGTGCAGGGGCTCGGAAAGGAGCTTGCCGCAGCTTACGAGGGGAAGAACCCTGTCCTCGTCGGCGTCCTCAAGGGATCGTTCATCTTCCTCGCCGACCTCGCGCGCGAGATAAGATGCGAGGCCGAGATAGATTTCGTCCAGGTTTCGAGCTACGGGGAGGGCACGTCTCACGGCGGGCTCGAGCTTCTCATGCGCCCATCCATTCCGCTTTCCGGAAGGCACGTCATACTTGTCGAAGATATTCTGGACACGAGGGTCACGAGCAGCTTCCTGCAAGACTTGCTACTGTCGAAAAGCCCGGCGTCCTTCGCCCTCTGTGCGCTCTTAGACAAGAGGGAGAGGCGAGAGGTGGAGATCGAGGCCGACTACGTCGGGTTCGCTATAGAGAGCGGCTTCATCGTCGGCTACGGCACCGACTACGCCGAGGCCGGAAGGAACCTCCCCGGGATATACGTTCTCGACTAAGCCGGGATGCGCATCTGATATACTTACCGGGATAGGTATAATAAATTCGTATTATCAGATACACAGCGAAATGGAGAGCAGAATGGGTTTACGTGAGCAGGTTCCGCTGGACATCAAAAACGCACTCAGGAGCCAGAGCAGCCTCGAACTGTCGGTCCTGAGGATGCTCGAGTCCGCGATAAAGAACAGGGAAATCGAGAATCAGAAGCAGGCGCTAAGCGACGAGCAGATAATCGGCGTCGTCTCGGCGGAGATAAAGAAGCGGAGGGACGCGGCCGCCGAGTTCGAAAAAGTGAGCAGGCCCGACGCGGCCGACGCCGAAAGAAAAGAGATAGAAATACTCATGAAATATATGCCCGCCCAGATGAGCGAGGAAGAGATAAGGGCCGAGGTCGTAAAGGCGGTCGCGCAGTCCGGCGCTTCGGGAATGAAGGACATCGGCGGCGTGATGAAGCTCGTCATCCCGGCCGTCAAGGGCAAGGCCGACGGGGCGCTAGTGAATAAGCTAGTAAGGGAAGAGCTCGAAAAGACCGGCCAGTGAATTTCACTTGCAGGTTACTTTGGACCGTGAAAGCGGCGCGGTAAAAATCTTTTATTCACCAGAGAGGAGACAAGAATGGCTGAAACGGCGAAACATCACAGAGCGGGCTCGGAAGGGATCGCGTGGGACCTCTCGGACCTCTACTCGGGACTCGGCGACAAGAAGATAGAGAAAGACCTCTCTTCGCTCCTGACGAAATCCCGCGCCTACGAGAAGAAATACAGGGGTAAAATAAATTCCCTGTCTGTCACGGCGGCCACGCTGCTTAAGGCCGTAAAAGAGCTCGAAGCGCTCAGCGAGCTCTCGGGCAGGCTCCTCTCCTTCGCCTATCTCGTCTTCGCCGCAGATACCGGCAACCCCGGGCACGGCGCCTTCCTACAGAGGATCCAGGAGAAGGCAACGGAAGCTAGAAAGTACCTTCTCTTCTTCGAGCTCGAGCTCGTCGCCATACCGGAAACGAGGATAAAGAAGCTCCTCGCCGACAAGAAGCTGGAGCACTACCGCCACTTCATCGAGCAGGAAAGGCGCTACAAGCCCCACAGGCTGACGGAGCCCGAGGAGAAGATACTGGACGAAAAGGCCAACACCGGCTCGCGGGCGTTCAAGAGGCTCTTCGACGAGGTGCTGAACAACGTCCGGTTCAGCGTAAAGATACGGGGCAAGGTGAAAACGATGAGCGAGACGGAAACCCTCGCGCTGCTTTACGACACCGACCGCGAGAAGAGAAAGGCCGGCGCGGAAGGCCTGACCCGGGGGCTCCTCGATAACGCCCACGTGCTCACGTTCATATTCAACACGCTCGTTCAGGACCATTATGTCAGCGACCGCCTCCGCTCTTTCGCGAGCCCGATGCAGTCGCGGCACCTCGACAACGAGATCGACGCCGTAACTGTCGACGCGCTGATGGAATCCTGCGAGAGAAACTACGACATGGTCGAGACTTATTACAACCTCAAAAAAAAGCTCCTCGGCCTTAAGGACTTTTACGACTACGACCGCTACGCCCCCCTGTTCAGCGAATCGAAGACGATACGCTACGACGAGGGAAGGGATGTGATACTCTCGTCATTCGGAGATTTCTCGCCGAAGATATCCGGCATCGCGAAGGAGTTCTTCGACAAGAGCTGGATCGACGCCGAGCTCAGGGACGGGAAGCGCGGCGGCGCGTTCAGCCATGGGACAGTGCCGAGCGCGCATCCTTATGTGTTCATGAACTACACCGGGAGGATGAGGGATGTTATGACGCTCGCGCACGAGCTCGGGCACGGCGTCCATCAATACCTCTCGCGGAAGCAGGGATACTTCCAGTCGAACACCCCGCTGACGACAGCCGAGACTGCGAGCGTATTCGCCGAGATGCTCGTCTTCCACAAGCTTACGGAATCCGAGACGGATCCGAAAACGAGGCTCGCCCTCATATGCGGGAAGCTCGAAGACATTTTCGCCACGGTATTCAGGCAGGTGGTTTTGACGCGCTTCGAGGAAAGCCTCCACGGCGAGCGCAGGAAAAAAGGCGAGCTCACTCAGGAGGATGTCAACGAGCTCTGGATCAACGCGAACCAGCCGATGTTCGGAAAGTCTGTCAAGCTCACGAAAGACTACAGGGTATGGTGGATGTACATACCGCACTTCATCCACTCGCCGTTTTACTGCTACGCATACTCCTTCGGCGAGCTGCTCGTGCTCGCGCTATACAACATGTATCTGAACGATGGCAACAAATTCGTGCCGCGATACATAGAGCTTCTTTCTTCCGGCGGGAACGAATCGCCCGACGTTCTCCTCGAACGCGTGGGCGTCGATATAAAGGACCCTGGATTCTGGCAGGGCGGGCTCGACCTCTTAAGAGACATGGTAAGCGAGGCGATAGAACTCTCCGAAACTGTGCTCAAACGGGGAAAACGCGGGAAATAAATAGGGCGGAGCTTTAAATCAGTTCTTGTTGGAAAGCACATAGTGGAGCACGTCGCTCAGCTTTTCCATTTCGTAGGGCTTGGGGAGCACGCCCTTGAATCCATACTTCTCGTACTTTTCGAGTATCGGGTCGCTCGAATACCCGCTCGACACTATCGCCTTCACCTCGGGATCGAATACCAGGAGCTTTTCTAGTGCCTCCTTTCCGCCCATGCCGCCGGGAACTGTCAGGTCCATTATGACCGTATCGAAGGGCTTCCCTTCCTGCATGGCGCTTTTGTAAGTCCGCAGCAGCTCGCTCCCGTCCCTCGCGAACTCGACTTCGTAGCCGATGTGCGAGAGCATCTCGCCCGCGGCCTCTCTCACTTCGAGCTTGTCGTCCATTATGAGGACCCTGCCCGTGCCGCGCTTGATTACAGCGTTGATCCTGGATTCTATACTCACCGCATTCCCCCTTGCCGGAAGATATATGTAGAACTTGGTTCCGACGTGAAGCTCCGAATCGACCGCTATATATCCCCCGTGGTTCTTTACTATGGAGTACGAAGTCGCGAGGCCCAAGCCGCTGCCCGCCTGTTTCGTCGTGAAGTAGGGATCGAATATACGCGATATGTACTCTCTCGGTATGCCGATGCCCTGGTCCGCTATGGTCGTTTTCACGTAATGCCCTTCTGTAAGCGGTACCCCCTTCTCGTTCTTCGCATCCACGTTTTCGATGTTTATCGTTATCTTTCCGTCGTTCGTCATGGCCTGGGCCGCGTTGATGATCATGTTGCTGACGACCTGGCTTATCTGCGCCTCGTCGACTTCGACGGACCACAGCTTGTCGTTCACGATGAACTGAAAATCCACGTTCGACCCGCTCATCGTAAAGCCGGCGGTATCCCTTATGATCTTTTCAAGATCGGTCGCCGCCTTGTTCTCCATCGACTGCCCTTTAGAGAACGTCATAAGCTGCGAAGAAAGGTCCTTCGCCTTGTGACACGCCCGCATCGCTTCGAGGAGCCTCTGCTTCACCTTTTCATCCGATATGTCGGGAAGCGAGCTCAGGGAAATGTTCCCCATGATGGAGGTGAGGAGGTTATTGAAATCGTGCGCGACGCCCCCCGCGAGAACCCCGATCGATTCCAGCTTCTGGACTTTTAAAAGCTCTTCTTCGAGTTTTTTAAGCTCGGTTATGTCCCTGAACACGAGGACGACGCCGATTATGATCCCGTCCCGGTCCCTTATGGGCGAGCTGCTCGCCGAGACGTACCTGCACCCCTCCCTCTGCTTCGTGACGAGGACGGTTCCGCTTTCGAGCCCGACGATATTGTTGGCCCTTATAGCCTTGCTTACCGGGTTCTCCTTCGGCTCCCCCGTCTCGACGTTCACGATAAAAAACACCTCTTCTATGAATCGCCCGACGGCTTCGCCGCGGGGCCATCCGGTCAGCCGCTCCGCTATGCCGTTTATGAGCACGACCCTGCCTTCGGTATCGGTGGCTATGACCCCGTCCCCTAAGGAGCTAAGCGTCACCGCGAGCCTTTCCTTTTCCTCGAAGAGCTCCTGCTCGATCTTTTTCCTGTGGTCGAGGTCTTTCTGCCGCTCGAGCGCATACCTTATCGAGCGCGTGATCTGGTTTTTGTCCGTCTCGCCCTTGATGAGGTAGTCCTGCGCGCCGAGCTGAACGGCCTTCACCGCATTTTCCTCGTCGCTGACGGCGGTGAGAACTATGACCGGGATGCCTGGAAAATGGCTGTGTATCTTTTTAAATGTATCGAGGCCCCCGGAATCGGGCAGGAGCAGGTCGAGCAGTATGAGGTGTGCGGGTCTTTCGTCGAGCATTTTCAGGCCCTCCACGAGGGTGCCCGCCGTCCTGATACCGAACTTTATATGCTCCAGGCTCTCCAGGTTTCTAACGACGAGCGTTGCATAACTCTCGTTGTCCTCAATGAGTAAAAGGTCTACGGGAAACGCAGCCATGTATGTATATCCTCTTATGTCTCACGAATTAAATATCCACCGCCGTTGACAGACAAATATTATGGTTGCAAGAACCATACCAACCGAATTTTCCGTTCTCTAAACAGTTTAAATCAAAAACTATTTTAATTTTCCGCGCAAATTTTGCGCAAAACACGCTTACAAATTCCGTTACTGCGATGCCGCATAATGACAAACTTTTGTCCGTATGGACGACGGCCATTTATAAACAGGAAAGACGGCTAAGGGAGCTCGAGAAAGACGGAGTGAGAAATGGAAAACGAGAATGATCGGTTAAAAGCTTGTCGATTCAAACCTGGCTAACTGTATTTGCTCATATCTATAACGTTACCTTTTGGGGTCCTTTCGTATTTTTTGTTCTTCTCTGCGTACATCAGCTCGTCCGCCTTGAGGAGGAGCCTGTCTATCGAGCCGCTTGTGCTCGGGTTGTGGGCCGCTATGCCGAGGCTCATCGAGAGCTTGTACGGCCGCATGCCTTTCGCGTTGTGCGCGTCCACGTTTTCGTAAAGGCGCTTCTTTATCGATTCGGCGCCCTTTCCGTCGGCATCGGTTGTAAGAGCGACGAACTCGTCGCCGCTCACCCTGGCCGTTACATCCGAATTCCTGAACGTCTGCTTTATCACCGTGGCCGTGTCTATGAGTGCCTGGTCGCCTATGTTATGGCCGAACGCGTCGTTTATCTGCTTCAGACCGTCGAGGTCTATCAGTATAAGAAGCGACTGCTCCTTCCTCCGCTCGGCCGCCTTTATGTGGTGGTCGGCAAAGGTGAGAAACCCCCTCCGGTTGTAAAGCCCGGTGAGGTCGTCCGTTATGGAGAGGCTGCGGAGACGCTCCTCCATCTTTTTTCTTTCGGTAACGTCGCGCGAGTTGACGACGACGCCCAGCCCCCCCAGCTCGGGCGGGCAGAGCTTGCCTATGGATTCTATCGTAAGCCAGTAGCCGTCCTTGTGCCTCACCCTGAACTCGGCGGAGTAGAGGCGGTCGGCGTTCTGGAGGCCTTGAGTAAATATGTCGAAGACGCGCGGGAAATCTTCCGGGTGGACGAAGTCGAAAACCCGCCTTCCGAGAAGCTCCTCGTCTTCGTATCCCAGAATACGGTGATGAGACGGGCTCACGTATTTCATCGAGCCGTCGACGTCGAGTATCGTGATAAGGTCGAGCACGTTTTCTATCATCAGCTTGAACCGCTCTTCGGTATTTTTGAGAGCGTCGTCGGCCTTTTTTCTTTCTATCGCGTATCTTATCGAGCGGACCAGGAGCCTCGCGTCCACCTGCCCCTTCATCAGATAATCCTGGGCCCCCATCTGGACGGCGCGGAGTGCGAGGTTCTCGTCGTCCGTGCCCGTGAGGACTATTATCGGGACTTCCGTCGCCTCTTTTATCGCCTGGAGCGTGTCGATGTTGCCGCTGTCGGGGAGGTCGAGGTCTAAGAGTATGAGGTCGATCTCGCCCTTTTGAGCCCTGCCAAAGCCGCCAGCGAAGGTGTCGTGATGCTCGACGTTCATGGAGTCCGGAGACTTTTTCGTAAGTATCCGTTTTATAAGCTGGGCGTAATCCAGATTATCTTCTATGAGTAATATTTTGATGGTTTCGTCGGCCATTTCGCTAAATTCTACTGCAAGACGATAACATTTTCTACAAGTTTAACAGCGCCTCGGCTACAACGCCGCCGCTTCGAGCGGGAGGGTGTAATTCGACCTCCTGAACTCCTTGTCCCTGTACATCGAAGCGTCCGCCCGCGACATGAGCGCGTCTATCGAGCAGGGCGTAGACGGATCGTACGAGGCGACCCCGGCGCTGACTGAAAGCATGTAGGGATTCTGCCTGCTGAAGTTGTAAATGTCGGGCCTGTGCCTCAGCTCCTCGAGCGCGTCCCGGAAGCGTCCCCATCAGGGGTCAGAAATCCGCCTTATTTTATTGGGCAATCCGCCTGACGAAAGGCCATGGACGATGTAAATACGGGATAGTGGAATTACATCCCTCATGATATAATTTTCGGGCCAATGCCTGCCATTAAAGAAACGCGTCACCAGATGGTTCAGTTCGTATCCCCCGAGCACGCCAACAGCCACGGCACGCTCCACGGCGGGAGGCTCATGGACTGGATCATGCTCGCGGGGAGCATCAACGCCTCCCGGATGGCGAGGGGTATAACTGTCCTCGGCGCGACCGACAGCATAGACTTCGTGAATTCCGTCAAGGTAGGCGAAATAGTAACCCTCGACACCACGATCGAATACATCGGCTCGAGCTCGCTCGAAGTGGCCGTCGCCGTCCATTCCGAGAATCCCGAAACGGGCGTAAGGAAATTCACGACCTTCGCTCACCTCGCGTTCGTATCCGTCGACAAGGAAGGGCGGCCGCGAAAGATCAGCGAGCGTATAACACCCGACGGCGAGGAAGAGAAGGCGGTTTTCGACGCCGCAAAAAAGAGAAAGCAGCAGCGCATACCGAAGTTCGAGCGCCGCGACGAGCAGGCGCGGAACGTCATCGACGAAACCGAGATCGTCAGGCTCAGGCTCGAAACTACGAAGGTCGTCCTCCCCGAAGATACATTTTACGGGAGCTTCATGTCTGTCGGAAAGCTCATGATGGACATAGACGAGACGGCCGCAATTCTGGCGATGAGGTTCGTGAAAGGAGTCCTCGTTACAGGCTCCGTCGACGAGCTCTTCTTTTACTCCCCCATAAGAGTGGGCGACATTATAGTCTTCAAGGCGGGGATAAGCTACGTCGGCAAATCCTCCGTGGAGGTCGGCATAAAGGTCATATCGGAAAACGTGCTCACGGGCGAGCAAAAGCACACCTGCACGGCGTTCCTTTCTTTCGTACACGTCGGGCCCGACGGCAAACCGGAGCCCGTTCCGATATTCGCGGCCGAAACCCCCGAGGAGAAACGGCTCTGGAAAAAGGCGCTCGAGCGGAAGGAAAAAAGGTCCGAAAGGCTCCAGCGCATAGCAGGCATTTCCGAAAAGTCCTGAAAAACAGTTTCCGGCGCGGCTACCCTTGTGTTAACCTCTTCTTACCGCCTCCGGGGCTCTCTAGTATAGCAATCTGCCACGCACGGAGCGGTTCACGAGATGTTATACAGGTCATTCTTCTTACTTCTGGGTTTCATCGTTCTGGACATAGCCGCCGTGCCCGCCGACATGCTTCACCCCGATGCGCAGGTGAGCGGCCAGACGGAAACCCGGACGGACGACGGCGGCCCGCCGGACGCCGGGGTCGTTCAGCTCCAGAACGGGATTACGCTGCTGGACCTGGTGAACGCCGTAAGCGAGATAAACGGCGAGGTCTACGTTATAGATGGCTCCGTGAAACCGGCGGCAATAAATATAGTCACGCCCGAGGGCGGCCTCACCAGAGACGACTTGCTCGATCTCTTCGGAACGATACTCAAGGTGAACGGTCTCGCGGTGATCGAGACGAACGGCGTAAACAAGATAGTAAACTCGGGCGACGCCATTCATAACGCCACCCCTGTGAAAACCGGTCGCGGCGAATAATCCTACTGCACCCCGCCGCCCTCTCCGGACCTCCTCACGACTATATAGTTCGAGAGCAGTATGAACGCCCCGCCGAGGAGCGTATAGAATCCGATATGCTGCGAGAGAAAGGCCCACGCGAGCACGGTTGCGCTGGCAGGCTCCAGGAGAAGCACTATCCCGGCAACGGACGCGGGCACGCCGACGAGCCCGCGGTAGAAGAGCAGATGCGGCACAGCGCCGCCGAAAATTGAAACTAGAACGAGATAGAGCCAGTCCTCCGCCGGCAGTATTAAAGACAGCCCCGAAAAATCTTCCGACGGCAGCAGGAGCCTGAGGAGAGGCAGAAGGAGAAGGAGCCAGAGCGTCGCGGAGACGGACCAGCCGAAAGTGGTGGTCACATAATGCTGCCCCGTGACGGAGCTCCTCTTCCCGAGTACGACCCAGAGCGAAAGCAGTATCCCCGATACGAGCCCGCACGCTATGCCGATGTAGGAGCCCGCCCCCGCCTCCCACGACTGGAGAAGACACACGAGCCCCGCGAGCCCGAGAAAAGCCGAGACCACTTTCCGCTTCGTTATCTCCTCACCGAGCGCCGCTTTACCTATGAAGATAGTCCACACTGGCTGCGTGTAGAGAAGGAGGACGACGATCGCCACGGGGACGCCGAGGGCAAGGCCGGCGAACATAGCTAGCTCCAGCAGCCCGCCTATAAGGCCGTAGACGGCGAAGAACCCGAGTGTCCCCCGCCCGGCCATGAGCTTTTTGTTCCAGAGCACAAGGGGAAGCAAAACGAGGCCGACTATGAGCGGCCTGTAAAATGCCGTTTCGAAGAGCGAAAGCCCCCTGTCTATCAGGAACTGCCCGCCCGGGGCTATCGTTCCGTAGAAGATACCCGCCAGTATCAGATACCAGTATTCCCGTCTCATGTTTATATTCCGATTTCTTCCGGCAGGGGTGAACCGGGCAGCGTCCGGCGGAGAGGATTACTTAAGGTCGGCCAGCTTCGGCATCACCTCTTCGGCGAGGAGCCTCATCGACCTCTCCCACTTGTCCCGGGGCTTCCATTCATGCCCCATCACGAGAAGAACGCCGAACCCGCCGACGTATTCGTAAAGCTCGCGTATCCTCGCGGCGACTTCGTCCGGGCTTCCGGCTATCCAGAGATTGTCGAGGAGGTAATCGGGCGTCACGTCCGAGTCGGCCATGCCCTTGTCCATCTTGAATATGTCGAGGTTCCCCCTTATCCTCGGTACCATCTTGAAGAAATATTCCGTAAAATCCCTCGCCAGCGTCCCCTCTTTGACGTCCCTCCTCGCCTCTTCCGTCGTCTCGGCGACGTAAATATCGCGGGCCACCCTCCATATCGATTTATCGGGGACCTTGCCCGTTGCGAGTGCCCCGTCTTCGACGGATTTCCAGTGCGTCCGGAGGACGTCCTTCGTTATAAAGTTTATGCTCATCGGAATCCAGCCCCTCTCCCCCGCTATCCTGAGCGTCCCCGAGCCCGCAGTGATACCGGCGACGGCTATCGGAGGGTGAGGTTTTTGATACGGCTTCGTATGCACGCCGAGGCCGACCTCTGCCACCGGCTCGGGCACTTTAAACCTCCACCTCTTGTTTTCATAAAGCCCTGGCTTCGGGTCGTTCCAGAGGTTGAGTATGAATTCGAGGGAATCGTTCGTGAGGTCCCGTTGCTCGCCTGTTTTCGGGTCGACCCCGAATACTTCGAAATCCCCAATGAAGCTCCCCGCGCCGACGCCCCAGTAAAACCTTCCTTTCGCGAGATGGTCGAGCACTGCGATCCTGTGGGCGAGGACGAACGGGTCGTGGTCGGGAAGGCACGAAACCCCCGTCCCGAGAATTATATTTTTGGTGAGCGGTATCGCCTTCGCTATGAGAAGGTCCGGGGCCGCCAGGTTCTCCCATCCCGCCGTGAAGTGCTCGCCTATCCACGCCTCCCTGTATCCGAGCGCGTCGAGAGTGACTATCTGGTCGAGGTCCGAATCGAGCGTCTCCGTCAGGTCCGAGCCCGCCGGGTGAAGGGGCATTGTGAAGAATCCGATTTCCAATTTCGGCTCCGCCGCAGCGTTGATTTTATTCCGGTTTCAGGATATTAACACAGAAGGTATTTTTCTACAAAGCGCCGGCGCGGCCACGGAATACATGGCTGCTGAGAGCCCGTTCCTTTGATATCACGGATGCCATATCGTATAATTTTCACGGCCCCTCGCTATGACATCCGCCTCTAACCGCGCAGCGACAGCGATCCGTGAATTCCTCAAGCTCGAATCCGCAAGCGGGATCATTCTCGTGGGCGCCGCGGCGGTCGCGCTCGCGCTGAGTAATTCCCCGCTCTCGGGGGTCTATAACCTTCTTATCGAAACGCCGTTCGAAGTCAGGCTCGGCGCGCTCGGGATAGCGAAGCCCCTCCTGCTCTGGATAAATGACGGGCTCATGGCGATATTCTTTCTCCTGGTCGGCCTCGAAATAAAACGCGAGGTTTTGGACGGCCAGCTTTCGAGCCTCGGCCAGATAGCCCTCCCGGGCATAGCCGCTATAGGCGGAATGGTTGTCCCGGCGCTCATATACGTGTTCTTTAACTTCAACAACCCCGGCGCCCTCAGCGGCTGGGCCGTACCGGCGGCGACGGACATCGCCTTCGCCCTCGGAGTGCTCGCCCTTCTCGGGAGCCGCGTGCCGCTGTCGCTAAAGCTCTTCCTCCTGACCCTCGCGATAATCGACGACCTGGGTGCGATAGTCATAATCGCTGTTTTCTACTCTGGAAAGCTCTCGCTCCTTTCCCTCGGCCTCGCGGGCGCAATGATAGCCGTCCTCATCGCCATGAACCTCCTAGGCGTGAAGAGGATAGCGGCTTATATAATAGTCGGTGCTGTCCTCTGGGTATGCGTTCTCAAGTCAGGCGTACACGCGACCCTCGCCGGCGTCGTTCTCGCGTTCACTATTCCGATGAGAACGAAGGAAGGAGAGCCGTGCCCGCTGCGTGACCTCGAACACACTCTCCATCCCTGGGTGGCGTTCATTATCATGCCGGTGTTCGCCTTCGCCAACGCCGGCGTATCGCTCGAAGGCATGACTCTCTCGGGCCTTTTCGGGCCGATACCCTCGGGCGTCGCGCTCGGTCTCTTCCTCGGAAAGCAGCTCGGCGTATTCGGGTTCGCGTGGGCGGCGATAAGGTTCGGCCTGGCGTCGCTGCCCGAGGGAGCCACGTGGCGCTCGCTATACGGCACAGCCGTCCTCTGCGGCATAGGGTTCACGATGAGCCTCTTCATAAGCACTCTCGCTTACGACAGCGGCACGTACGACGCAGCCGTCTCGGCGCGTCTCGGCATCCTCGCGGGCTCGTTCGTCTCGGCAGCCGCGGGCTACGTCATACTCAAGAGCGCGCTCTCCGTCCCGCGGCAAACCTGAAAACGGGCATCTGACGCAGCGCCGAAAGGGTATAATAATCACGGATGAAACAATGCCTGGAGGATGCCCGCAGCCGTGAAGATTCTTAGCGCCCTGAAAGGGATCGTCCTCTTTATCTCCCTCTTCTACCTGACGTTCTACCTTCCGATGACACTCACATTCTATTCGCCGGAGTGGATGAAGCTCAACTGCAATTGGCACGAGCGCTGCGAGATGATAGGGACCGATAACGCTTACAAAGGCATGGACGAGCTCGCGGCGTATTTCAGGCACCAGGGCGAGCTCGACAGCTTCTGGACGAAAAAAGAAAAGCTCCATCTCGAAGAAGTGAGGGGAATGTTCGACACCATGCTCATCGTCGGGATCGCGGCAGTAGTGCTCCTTGCTCTCACGTTTAACAGAAAACGGGCCGCGCGCTTCGCGCTCGTAAACGCGGCCATTATTCTCTGCCTCCTGATAGTCCTGCCGTTTTTCGGGACGTTCTGGAGGGACATATTTCATCCCCTCCTCTTCGACAACCAGCTATGGCTTAATACCCGCGCGGACCTCTCCTTCTATCTCATGCCGCGGCAGTTCTTCAAGTACACGGTCGCACTGCTTATATTATCCTCGGTCGCGCTGAACGCCGCGATTTGGCTATTGCTAAGGAAGCCCGGGATAAAAACCGCCCCGGCCGGAAAAAAGCGTTAATCGAATATGTCGCCCGGGTTGCAGTTGTCGGGATTTATGCACGGCTCGAACTCGTTCTGGTTGCTGTGGTCCGAAGCCATGCCGTACCTGTGGCCGAGCTCGTGCTTCCACACCGAGAATTCCCCGCAGCCTTCGAATCCGCCCTCGGCGATGACTATGGCGTCGAGATCCGGATAATAGATACCGCCGCAGACGTTCCGCCCTTCGGCCTCGCATTCGAACCTGTTGGGAACGACGTAAACCCTTAGCTGAGAGAGCGGAGGAACGATGGTGCCGTCGGTGAGGGGCACGTCCTCGAATCCGAGCTGCTCGCCGTCCGTGAAAAGGCAGCCGAGGAACTGCCGCGCCCTGTTGTCGAGGAGATTTAAAACGTGACTCGTGCTCGCGCTGACGCCGTTCTTTATCGCCACCTGCATTCCGTAGTAAGGCGTCTGGAGATTATAGTCCTGCGATTCCACTATCTCTGCGTCTATCAGCGGATCGACGGGGCTGCCAAAGAAGTCCTCGACGCTGTCACATGAGGAGAATAAGAAAAACATGCTCAGGACGGAAAAAACTATCGCTGTTTTCATCCCATACACTCCGGTTTTTCAGAATAGGATAACCTATCGAATTTTCCTGTGCTATGTTACTTGTGTTAAGAAGTAATCCGGAGGGCTTGGACATGAGCGCAAAAACGGTTTCGACTGCTTTATTAATTCTTGTAACGCTGCTGTTTTTCAACGTTGCAGAGGCACGGACCTCCGAAAGCGCGCTCCCAGGGGGCTGCCTCGCTTCAGGCTTTAAGCATGGCGGCGGAGAAGTCGTGCTCAATCCCGATTCGGAGAAGCAGGGCCTCTTTCTGCTTCATAACATTTCGAGTGAGACGTTCCAGGTGACGCACCCTGTCGGCGGCGGAACCGCGAGCGCGGGATGGACGTCGGAGATCGGCCCCGGCAGATGGTCCGCCTTCGCGACGGACTCGAAGGCATTCACGCTCTCCTGCATGAAGCCCGTGGATGGCGGCGTGAAGACCCTTCCCTGCGAAGATGTGCTGAAAGTATGCGAGCTTCCGAATCCTAAAATGCCGGCCGATTTGTCCGGAAGCTTCTGGGTGTCGGAGGATAAGAATGCGGAAGGCGTCACCGCCGAGATAAAATCGCGCGGGGTAAGCTGGGGGAAGTAGAGGGTCAGTCTATAGCGCCTTTGTACGACCAGTCGAGAAGCTCTATCGGATGGGCGGTCTTCATTTCGAGGCCCTTCTGACGTATGCCCTTTTCGATTTGTAGAAGGCACCCCGGATTCCCGGCCACGAGATAATCGGCCTTCGTTTCCTCGACGTGAGACGTTTTCCGTGCGAGTAGCTTCCTCGACATCTCCGGCTGAACGAGGTTGTAGATCCCCGCGCTCCCGCAGCAGACGTCCGACTCTGTAAGCTCCGTGAACTCCAGCCCCGGTATCTGCCTGATAATGCTCCTCGGCTGGTCCTTTATTCTTTGCGCGTGCCCGAGGTGGCATGCGTCCTGGTATGTGACCCTGATATTGAGGTCTTTCAGCTCCCCCGTCAGCCCCGCCTCGGCCAAGAACTCCATAACATCCCTGGCCTTTGCCGAGATCGCCTCTGCCCTTTCAGCGTATTCGGGGTCGTCCTTCAAAATATGGCCGTACTCCTTTATCGTCGAGCCGCACCCGGCGGAGTTTATTATCAATGCGTCGACTTCGAGGCCCTCGAATTTCCTTATGAGGCCCTTCGCGAAATCCCTCCCCTCGGAGAGCCTTCCTGAATGCACTGAAAGCGCGCCGCAGCAGCCCTGCCCCTCCGGGATGATGACCTCGCACCCGTTCTCCGCGAGCACTCTCACAGTCGCCTCGTTCGTCCGGTTAAAAAAGACGCTCTGGACGCACCCTGTCAGGAGCGCGACCCTGAATCGTTTCTTGCCCTTCGCCGGGACGACTTCCGGCAGCGGCCCGGGAGGGAGGAGCGAGTTCACCCTCGGCAGCATCTCGCCCATCTGCGCGAGGTTGTCCGAAACAGCCCGGAGAATCCCGGAGGACTCGACGACTCGCCTTATGCCGAGCCTCTCGTATATATAAAAGAATGGCGTCATGAGTTTCAGCCGCTGCGGATAGGGGAAGAGTGAAAAGATCAGCGAGCGGAAGAGCCTCTGGAAGAGCGGCCTCTCGTAGCGCCTTTCTATCTGCGAGCGGCCCGCCTCTATGAGGCTCCCGTACTGCACCCCGGACGGGCACGCGGGCATGCACGCGAGGCACCCGAGGCACTTGTCGAGGTGCATAACGAGCGAGCCTTCGAGCGGTATCCTCCCCTCGCCGGCCGTTTTCATGAGATATATCCTTCCCCGGGGCGAATCGAGCTCGCTGCCCGTTTCGAGATACGTCGGGCACGAAGCGAGGCAGAAGCCGCAGTGGACGCAGTCGTCTATAAGCCCCGGGCTCGGCCTGTCGATATTGTCGAAAGCTCTATACGCAGCGCTTTCCATATTCTAAAGGTTTAGCCTTTTCCGATGGTGAAATCAAGGGCGGCGGGCTCGGCGTCATTCAAGGCACGCCGGAGATCGTCGTCGCTTTCGAACGCTTTCTGTTCGAGACGAAGCGCCGGGACGCTGCACTTTATCACGGGCGCTGTAAACGGATACGGGTCCATCTTGAAATTGAAGCCGTCCGGGGAAGTCATTTTAATCGCGGCGACCTCGCCGTCGTAATTCACTGGGACGTCCTTTATCTCCATTTCTTCCCAGCCGTGACAGAGCGTGAGCGATATGATGTCCCCGACCTGGACGAACCTGAGGTTGATTTTCACGTCCGGCGGGAAAGCGCTTATCTCGTTCGACTTTAGCTCTACTCCCAGGTTCCCGGAGACGAACTCGTCGATCTCGCGCCCGAGCATCTTCGCCGAGCCGTTCCCCGGGTTCTTGTTGAGCGACTTCTCGTTGAACCTGTCGAAGTGAAGCGCGATGAGAGAAGAGGCGTAGGGATGCTCCCCGGCGTGGCCGAGGTAGGAGCCCTTCCAGATATCGTACTGGTCCCGGGATTCCATCTCCATGAAATTGGCCGGGTATCCGTTCTCGGGGTTTATCTTCGGGCACGAGTCCCAGTCCTTCCAGCCCGAGTCGTGCTCCGTGACTGCGAAAATCACCTCGCCATACGGACGGGGCTCCGAGAACAGGTCATTCCCCCAGAGGGCGATGATCTCCCCCGCCAGCACCGCGTGGTCGTGCTGTGTTACGAGTATCCAATCTTCGCTGTCTTTTCTTCTGATCATATCGCGGCGCGGCGAACGGGGCCATTCGCCGAAAGCCCAATTATGCTAACAAAGGGGACGAACGCCCGCAAGCGTTTTTTTGACCGTAGATAATATTTATACGAGCCTGCCGGGATTAAGGATGTTAAAGGGGTCGAAGCCGGATTTTATCCTTTTCATGAGCGCGTACCCCGAGCCGAGGTCGCCCCACACTCCCGCCGCGGTTTTCACGTCGTAAGGCGCGTCATTTATGACCAGCGTTCCGCCTCCCGATTCCGCGACCATCCGGAGGGAATCTATCGCGGATGCGAGCGCGTGATTATCTCCATGAAGCGCTATCATAACTATCCCGTTCCCCGCGCGGGCCGAGGCGAGGGCCTCGACGCCGCCTTCACGCAGCATCTCGATTACCTTAAAGACTGACGGGACCTCGTTTATGACTACCCCGGCCTTGCAGACGGCCCTGCCCTCTCGGGCGGCGCCGCCGGGAAATTCCCTTATCTCGCTCCAGAAAGAATCCTCGTCGCCGCCTTCGACTACGTGCGCCTCCGCGCCGTGCCTGGCGAGTATTCCGTTCACTAATTCCACCTGATCCCTGACAGCCTTTTCGACGTTCGCTATCCGGACGGCCAGGTGATAGGGGCCGCGCTTCATGAACGCGCCGGCGCTAGCGGAAACGGCTTCGGCCAGGGCGGGGGTAATGTGTTCGAGGGAGGTCATGACGAGATCGGAATTGAGGAGAGATTTCACGGCGGCGTGCGAATCCTCGAGGGAGCCGAAGCCCGCTATGCATGTCCGGGAATATTCGGGGACCGGGTAGAGCCTGAATGTCGCTTCGACGAGTATGCCGAGCGTCCCGAGCGAGCCGACGAAGAGCTTCGGAAGGTCGTAGCCCGCGACGTTTTTCACAACCTTCGCCCCGCCGCTGAATATGCTCCCGTCCGCCCTGACTGCCTTCATGCCTATGAGAAGCTCGCGCGTCGTTCCGTACCTTAGCCTCTCGGGGCCGCTGTCGTTCGAGGCGATTATTCCGCCGAGCGTGGCTCCCCGCCCGACATGTGGCGGATCGACCGGGAGGAACTGTCCCTTCCCGCCGAGCCCTTCCTGGAACGCCGCGAGGGTCATGCCGCACTCGGCTGTAGCAACCAGGTCGGCCGATTCGTGCTCCAGTATCCTGTTCAGCCTTTTGACGGAGAGCGCGGCGTCCGCCCTCGTGACGGTATCCCCGAGCCCGCGCTTCGTGTTGGAGCCCATGGGCACCACCGAAAGCGAATCGCGGGAGGCCGCCTTCATTATCTCCGCGACCTCTTCGACGCTCCCGGGGAATAGAACTATTCGCGGAGCCACGCCGCCGACGGAATAGGCCTCCGCCTCGGGGCCGGATATAACGTTCTCCCCGCCCACTATCCCGGCAAGATTGTTAAGTACCGCGCTGTCGCCCATGTTCAAGGATTTTAATACATAGCATTCGGCAAGAATTCAAATCGGAGGCGGAGATTAGAACAATTCCCCGACGCCCGCCTTCTGAAGGGGATGTTCGGTGTAGTGTTTGTGGCCCTGCTCGACGCACGTCCTCGGCGTCGGGAAAACCTTCCCGGGGTTGGAAAGCCCCTTCGGGTCGAACGAGCAGCGGACGACGTTCATCGCGTCGAGGTCGTTCTCGGCGAACATCTCGCCCATGTATATCTTCTTGTCGCTGCCGACGCCGTGCTCGCCCGTTATGCTCCCCCCGGCGTCTACGCAGGCTCTCAGAATCTTCCCGGCAAGCTCGTGCGCCTTCTCGGACTCCCCTTCGTTCGCGGCGCTGTATAAAACGAGCGGATGGAGGTTCCCGTCGCCCGCGTGAAAGACGTTCGCCACTTTGAGGCCGTATTCCCTGCTGAGAGCTTCGACCTTCCCCAGCACCTCCGAGAGCTTGCTCCTCGGTATGACGCCGTCCTGAACGTAGTAGTGCGAGCTAACCCTCCCCATCGCCGGGAAGGCGTTCTTCCGCCCCTTCCAGAAGAGGTCCCTTTCCCTGGCGTCTTTCGCCATCTTTATAAGAACTGCGTTATTCTCCCGGAGCACTTCTTCGACTATCGGCATCTCGGCTTCGACTCCAGCCGCCGGCCCGTCAAGCTCGACGAGCAGTATCGACCCCGCATCGACGGGATATCCCGCGTGAACGGCCTCTTCCACGGACCGTATGCAGAGGTTGTCCATTATCTCCAGCCCCGCCGGGATGACTCCCCTCGCCGTTATGCCGGAAACTGCGGCGCCGGCATCCTCTATCCTGTCGAACGCCGCAAGGAAGGTTTTCACTGTCTCGGGTTTCCTTACTATTCTGAGGACGACCTTTGTCACGATTCCGAGCAGCCCCTCGGAGCCGACCACGAGGCCTGTCAGATCGTACCCCGGCCTGTCGAGCGTCTTCCCGCCCGTCTCTATTATCTCGCCACCGGGCAGCACGACTTCAAGGCCGAGGACGTGGTTCGTCGTCACGCCGTACTTCAGGCAGTGCACACCGCCCGAGTTCTCGGCGACGTTCCCGCCTATCGTGCAGGCGACCTGGCTCGAAGGGTCTGGGGCGTAGTAGTAGCTGTAGGCGCTGACGGCCTTGGTAACGTTGATGTTTACGACCCCCGGCTCGACGACGACGCGTTCATTCTGGATGTCTACTTCGAGGATCCTGTTCATGCGGGATAGAGAGATGACCACCCCCTCTTCAGCCGGAAGCGCCCCGCCGGAAAGCCCCGTCCCGGCCCCTCTCGGAACGAAGGGCACGTTCTCTTCGTAACAGAGTCTGAGGACACCTGAAACCTCGGCCGCACTCTTCGGGAGCACCACGAACATCGGGATTATCCTCATGCCCGTAAGGGCGTCGGCGTCGTAGGCTATGAGCTCGTCCCCGGCGGATACGACCCCGTCCTTTCCGAGAATGTTTTCGAGCTTTTTCCCGAAGCCGAGCTTCCACCCGGGCGTTCTCTTATGGTATGATTTATTAAGCGGTTCCATGGCTGTTCCCTTTCAAATGATTATAGCACCCGGGTGGCTTCGAGACCAATCGGCGGCGCAGGCCGCCCCCGGCTTGACAATCGGTGTGGAGACGGTAAATTTCACTGTTTAATCCTAAAGATTTGAGGCGTGAAAAATGAGCAGCTACATGGCGCGAAGTGAAGATTTCGAGAAAAAATGGTACATCATAGATGGTGAAGGCAAGACTGTGGGCAGGCTTTCAACCAAAATTGCCAGGTTACTGAGAGGCAAGGAAAAGCCCCAGTTCACCCCGCATGCCGACATCGGCGACTTCGTCATCGTAGTCAACGCCGACAAGGTGAAGTTCACCGGGAAGAAGTGGGAGCAGAAGAAGTACTACTGGCACACCGGGTACCCGGGCGGGATAAAGTCTATAACGGCAAACGACCTCGCCAAGAAGAAGCCTGAAGAGATAATCAGGAAAGCCGTCTGGGGAATGCTTCCCAAGAACAAAATGCAGGATAAACTCATCAGCAGGCTGAAGGTTTACACGGGAACGGAGCATCCGCACGTCTCGCAGCAGCCTGAGAACCTGGAGGTTTGACCACTAACATGGCCGAAGTGAACTACTACGGAACAGGAAGAAGAAAGACGTCCACCGCGCGCGTATGGCTCCGCCCGGGCGACGGAAAAATTTCCATCAACAGCAGGGAAGCCGCCGAATATTTCCCGAGGGAATCGTGGCTCCTTCATGCGCTCGAGCCCCTTCAGACGACACAGACCAGGGGCAAGTTCAACGTCACAGTCGACGTCAAGGGCGGAGGGCTCACAGGCCAGGCCGGCGCTGTAAGGCACGGCATAGCGAGGGCGCTTCTCGAGGCCGACGGAACCTACAGAAAGCCTCTCAAGGTCGCGGGCCAGCTTACGAGAGACCCGCGTATGGTCGAAAGGAAGAAGTACGGACTCAAGAAAGCGAGAAAGGGACCGCAGTTCTCAAAGAGGTAATTTTCGTCTTGGCCGAAACTAAAAAGAAGAAGTCCACCAAAAAAGAAAGGAAAATACAGGCCCCCAAGGGCAAGCTCGGTGTTCTCATACCGGGCATGGGCGGCGCCGTCAGCACAACGTTCATCGCCGGAGTCGAAGCCATAAGGCGCGGCATCGGGAAGCCCATCGGCTCCCTCACACAGATGGCCCGTATCAGGCTCGGGAAGAGGACAGAAAAGAAATCCCCACTCATTAAGGATTTCATAGACCTCGCCGAGCTCGACGACCTGGTCTTCACAGGCTGGGATATCTATTCCGATAACTGCTACGAAGCCGCCGTAAAGGCCGGAGTCCTCGAAAGGGACCAGATCGAAGCCTTAAGGGAGCCGCTCGAAAAGCTGAAGCCGCTTCCTGCCGTATTCAGCAGGAAGTATGTGAAGAATCTCGACGGCAGGCACCTCAAGAAAGGCAAGACGAAGATGGACCTCGCCAAACAGGTCATCGAAGACATCGAAAAGTTCAGGAAAGAAAGCGGCGTTTCGCGGCTCGTCATGGTATGGTGCGGAAGCACGGAGATTTATATTAAACAGTCGCCCGTGCACGAGAGCCTGAATTCCTTCGAAAAAGGGCTCAAGGAAAACCACGACGATATAGCCCCGAGCATGATTTACGCCTACGCCGCGCTCAAATGCGGCGTGCCCTACGCCAACGGAGCGCCGAATCTATCGGTAGACGTACCGGCGCTTATGGACCTCGCCAAGAAGAACGGGGTTCCGATCGCGGGGAAGGATTTCAAGACCGGGCAGACTCTCATGAAAACAATACTCGCCCCGGGCCTCAAGAGCCGTATGATAGGCCTTCACGGCTGGTTTTCGACGAACATACTCGGGAACCGCGACGGCGAGGTGCTCGACGACCCTTATTCCTTCAAAACGAAGGAAGAGAGCAAGTTGAGCGTTCTCGAATACATGTTTCAGCCGGAGCTTTATCCCGATCTATACTCCGACTATTACCATAAAGTCAGGATCAACTACTACCCTCCGAGGGGCGACGCGAAGGAAGCCTGGGACAATATCGACATATTCGGCTGGCTCGGCTATCCGATGCAGATAAAGGTCAACTTCCTCTGCCGCGACAGCATCCTCGCGGCCCCGATAGTGCTCGACCTCGTGCTGTTTTTAGACCTCGCCAGCAGGGCGAAATTCGACGGCATACAGGAATGGCTCTCGTTTTACTTCAAGAGCCCGATGCACGGAGAGGGGCTCTATCCCGAGCACGATCTCTTCATCCAGCTCATGAAGCTGAAAAACACCCTGAGATACTTAAAGGGCGAAGAGCTCATCACGCACCTCGGCCTCGACTACTACAACCTGATGTAATCAGGGCTGTAGTAAATTAGATTCCAGCGGGGAATTTATTACAGGAGAGCTGCGTCGTCCGGCGGGAGAGTTTTATGCGGCCTGTGCGGCACGCGTGACGGTAGAGTTTTACGCAGCCTGCGCGGCGCGGGAGATTTTTACCTTCGGATGAAGCTGCCCAAGGAAGCTACGCGGTTATCAGACCTGGGAGCTGATCGCGAGCCACTTGCGGGTGATGTAGAGATTTCCGTCGCTGTCCCTTTCGCCGTGAAGCTCGAGAGCGGGCTGAACGGCCTCCCTCATCGCGCGTACGGCCTCGTCGACGGGATAGCCCCTGAGAGCGCCGGCAGCGTACTGCTGGAAGGAGCTGATGTATTCCCAGGCCTCCCTCTTCATATCGACGGCGAATTCCTTGGCTTCCACGAGCTTGAATCCCGACTGCTGAACCAGCTCCTCGTAATACGCCCTCGGGAGGAACTTGGAAGCCTCCGTCCTGGAATCGTCCCTCAGCCTGCTTACACCCCTGTCCTTAAGGTACTGGACGGCGGTCTTGACCTGCGTGCGGTAAAACGGCAGCGTCTCGAGCGGCCTCGCCTCTTCGTAAAACGCCGTGTTGAAGAAGAAGAATCCGCCCGGCCTGAGCGCCCTTTTGATTCTCTTGACGCTATCGAGCTGGTCCTGCTCGGAAAGGTAGTGTATGCCGTTCCCCCAGACAGCTATGTCTATGCTGTTGTCGGCGAGTGTCATATCCTCGACGGACGAGTGAACTAGTTTTAATCTGTCGACTGTCTTTTCGAGCTTCGACTGGGCGAGCTTGAGGGCTTCGCCGGACTGGTCGAGGCACATTACCGCCGCCTTCCGCCAGCTCACGGGAAGATAATCGAATACGATCTGAACCATCGTCCCCGCGCCGGTCGCGATATCGAGTATGGCATCGATGCCGTCGGTGCCCTTTCTCTTCATCAGCTCGACCCAGCTGGAAATACAATCGCCGTTCACCTGCCTGTATTCTTCGGTGTCCGCGAAAGGCTCGTAGTCGTATTTTTCCCTTATCTCTTCCATTATCAACCTCTGCATCTATTCACTCCCCAATCACTTACTTATATGAAATTTCCGCTTGCGGATTATACCATACCGACCGCTAAAAACAACAATACGGGTTCCCCGGGCGGGGAACTACATATTATACCCCACGTTTGTTTCCCCAGAGAATTTTATGAAGCTGCGGCAGAACCCGGACTCTTTCCAGCCTGTCTGAAAGCACCCGGTCTGTCAGCGCGCCGAGACCCTCGCCGCCCACCGGCTGGAATATAATATTCGCCTGAATTTCATTCTCGGATATGACTTTTTTTGCGTACTCGTAATCGGCGGCGTCGCCTATGACGAACTTCAGCTGGTCGCCGGGGCGGAGCTTCTGGAAGAGCTCGAAATCCATTCTCTCCTCCATGCCGGACCCCGGGCATTTGCAGTCCATGCTTATGACTGTATTGTCGCCCCAGAACGCGGGCGGGGGCATCCTGTGCCCGCTCGTTTCGAGGACGATGCTGTAGCCCTCCCGCGTGAGTATCTCCGCCATCGCCGCCGCTTCCTTCGCCTGTATAAGCGGCTCGCCGCCCGTGATGCAGACACGCCTGCACCGGTAGGACGCGATCTCCGCGACGACATCCTCCAGCGGCATGTCTTTAAAGTCTCTTCCCTCGACGGCGTACATCGTATCGCACCACGAGCAGCGGAGGTCGCACGCGAAGAGCCTGACGAAAACAGTCGGCAGCCCTATCTCTATCCCCTCCCCCTGGAGGGAGAAAAATATCTCGCTTATCTTCATGACCTGTACTCTGTCGGGTCGGTGACGCCCGCCCCGGCGAACGCCCTCTTCCTCTCCCTGCACGAGCTGCAGACGCCGCAGTGTATGTCCCCGCCCTTGTAGCAGCTCCAGGCGAGCCCGAAGGGCACCCCTAGCCCTGCCCCGAGCCGAACTATATCCGCCTTGTCGAGCGCGGCGTAGGGGGCCTCCACGCGAAGCTCCGGCATGTCCGTCGCGAGCCTTTCGGCCGCCTGGAACGCCTCGACGAACTCCGCCCTGCAGTCGGGGTACACCCCCCTGTCGGAGTGGTGAGCCCCGAAGAGAACCGAGCCAGCGCCGGTGCTCACGGCGTACCCGACGGCTATCGAAAGGAATATGGCGTTCCGGTTGGGAACTATGGTCGATTTAAGGGTGTCGTAGTGCTCGGAGGTTTCGGGGACGTCGGGTATCTCGACGTCCGGGTCAGTCAGCGCGGAGCCGGAAAGGATCGGCCGGAGCGCCGAGAGATCCACCACGCGGTGGGAAACGGAAAGCTCATTGCATATGGCCCTCGCCGAGCCGATCTCCCTTTCGTGCTTCTGCCCGTAGATGAACGTGAGGGCAGAAACCTCGTAGCCCTTCGACGCCGTATCGTAAAGGAGCGTCGAGCTGTCGATACCCCCGGAGAGGATTATCACGGCCTTCCTGTTCATCCATTAAGTCTATATGTTTATGGAAATAGGACAAGAAACGGCCGGGGCAGGCAGATGGACAGTTTGAATTTCAGGCTTAGGAATAACCCAACAATTCTTCTTCGGTAACTTTTAAATTTGCACAAGCCTTCTTTAAATCATCTGTATAAATATATTTAGACTTGTGCATTACCCACATTGCACACGGCACTTCATCGGTGTCGTTTTCAAACAATTCAAACCTAACAGCGGACCCGCTTTTTTCAATTATTTTAAAGTTGGCGAACTTTTCGGTGGCGCACTTTTTAATACATTTGACTACAGCTTTAAACTCAATCTGGGTTTGCTTGGGCAACCTTAGCCTACTGCATGTTATTGATGATAATAGAATCCAGAAAGACTATGTTCCTGATTCTTAATAGTAAACTTGTTACAGTCCTGTTCCTGATATTTATAATAATCTTTCGTTAGTTTCTCTTTTTCCGTTTCCGCTATAAGCTGAAGGGCTTTTTTCAACACTTTTTCATCTTCAGGGTTGGATAGCGGTTTAATGCTCAAATGCCTAGGATAATTATATTGCTCCAAACCCTCTTCATACAGAGAAACCAACTCCTTTAAGGACTCAAATGCTCCCTTTTTCGTGGTGCTATTGCAAGACACATCGTAAGGGCTACAAAATCCCCGCCAATTTCCTTCGCTTATTCTATAAATTACCAAGATCACTATCTTGGGCCTGATATTTTTTGGTTTCACTGCGCCTCTCCAGACTGTACCAACTAATTTACAATATTATCAAATCTGGTTTTCGGTGTCCATATGCAAATCCATACATTAAGAATAATGCTGACTTTCTAAAATTCTACAGTAAAGGCTTGTTCGCTCTTGGGATACAGGTCTTTAGAGATAGATAATATACATGCCCTGTTAACAGGAAACTTACCCATTGCGGCCCCGCGCGCCGGCCTCACTTGCTCCCCGAAGGATGAACCGTGGAAGACGCCGGGCCCCCCAGCTCCACGAGCTTCTCTTCGAGCTCTCCCACTCGTGCTATGGCGTCGTCGAGCTTCCGGCCCGTATCTTCGCCGGAAGGGGCGGCGCTCTCACGCCTCTTCCATTCGGCAAGGTCGCTCTTCATCTGCCCGAGGGCGGCCCGCATGTCTTTAACGCCGTCCGAAATACCCGGCGCGGCTTCTCCGCCCCTCTTATCCTTGAGATGAAACATCCACACGACGGCGAATATGAACGCCAGTATCAGCACGGCCTGGGGAACCGCCGTTTCGAGCGTCGGGTAAAACCCGAGCAGCTCGATACGGGGCAGGAATTCGAGCGGCGTGATCCCTACTATCCCCGCCTCCTGGAATTCCTTTATCCCCTTTCCTAAGAGTATGAATGCGAGGAGGTAAAGGAATATGCTGGTGAAGGTGAAGAAGTATTTGAGCGGAATCCTGAGCGCGAGCTTGAATATAATGTAGAAGAGAATGAGCAGGACCATGGCCCCGGCGACAGCGCCCCATATGACAGCCGAGCGCGAGCTCTCTGCCTGGTACCAGAGCGCCTGGTAGAAGAGTACCGTCTCGAACGCTTCACGGTAGACGGCGAAGAACGAGACGCTTGCGAGCGCGACGACGCTCCCTGTCGAGAGCGCCCTTTCGACCTTGCCTTTTATGTATTGCTTCCATACGCGGACGTCGACTTTGGATATGAGCCAGTAGCTCACGTAAAAGAGCACGACCGCCGCGATGAGGGACGTTACGCCTTCGATCAGCTCCCTCTGCGCGCCGCTTATCGATATGAGCTTGCTGGCGGCGAACCACGTGAAGAGGCCCGCGACGAGCGCGAGTATCCATCCATAGTGAATGTATTTGACCTGCCGCCTCGCCCCCGAAGCCCCCATGAACGCTATTATCGCGGCGATTATTAGTATCGCTTCGAGTCCTTCCCGGACGATTATCGCGAACGAGTTCACGAACGCGAGATAGGTGTCGGCCTGACCGCTCGAAAGCACTTCGCCGGCCTTCGTCAGCTCGCCGTCGATGAGGCTCCCGAGCGCGGCGACTTCCCCAGCGGGCTTCCCGGATTTCATGGCCCCCCTGAGCTCTCCGAACCTCGCCTCTATGCCCGTGGCGAGCGCCTGGTCCTTGACGAAGATGTCACGCTCCACCTTCTCGAACCCTTCGAGGTATGCGTCGAGCGCCCGCGTGTAGGCCTGCTCCGTATCCCCTTTCTTATAGAGGTCGATGGACTCGGCGAGTATGGATTTCGTCTGCTCTATCGGCGACGCGCCCGGCGCGGGCGAGGCCGCGGACGACGCGCCTTTCCTTAAATACGCGAGGACTGATTTCAAGTCCTCCGGATTTTTTACGTGGCCCGAAATCTTTCCTTCGAGCTCGGAGTTCGAAAGCGTCGCGAGGGATTTGTAATCATTGAGATCGGCGGGAACCCCCGCTGCGGCGGTCTCACCCTTCGAAACGTCTTCGGCAGTCCACCCGAGCGACATCACGTAAAACGCGGCGTCCCATTTCTCCTCGTCCGAGAGCTGCGGGAAGGATGGCATGCCCGTCCCGGCTATGCCGTAAACCATAGTGTTGTAGACCTTGAACGGCGAGAGAACGGACGACACTTCAGGGTCGATAAAATTCGCCGGCGCGGGATCGAGCCCGCCCGCCACGGGGCCGTCGCCCGCCCCCGTCATGCCGTGGCACATCGAGCACTGCACGGCGTAAAGCGCCTCTCCGTTCGCGATCGAAGGCGGCGCGGGCGGGTGCGGAACTATATTGTACGCGGTGATTATCCTCGTTTTTATGGACGCCGAAAGCGCTTCGACTTCAGCGGGATCGGCCTTGCCATCTATGAGGCCGCTCAGCTTTTTGAGGTCGGGGCCGAGCGCGGCGCTGTCGCCGGATAACTGCTCCAGCTTCGCGAAGAGCTCGCTCACTTCGGACGAGAACTCCTCCATCTCGGCGTACTCGGCCTCGTTTATTATCTGCCCGCCGCCGACGGCGTTACTGTAATCGCCGCCTATGTAGTCGACGAGCGAGAGTATCCTCTTCGCTTCCGGCGGAGTAGACGAATACGAGGGCAGCGTGAAAAGGAACAGCAGGAATACAGCGGCCGTGGTAACGATGACGGTTTTTCTCATCTAACCCCTCTTGTGTGCGCAAGGCGCGTGATAAAGCCCGCCGAGAAGTTGAAAATGAATATCAATTAGGCGGAATTTTTAAGATTACCGCATACGCCTATGGCGGTCAAGACAGCCCGGGTTGCACGGCCACGAGTTTCAATTATTATTATTGTGGGCCAAGGGATAACCATAAATAACGGTATTCAATAAAAATTAATATATGGAAACGCGGACGCCATGAAGAAGCTTTTTGAAGAGTTTCCGCCCGCCGAGCCTTCGGATTGGGCAAAGGAAATCGTGAAAGACCTGGGCGGGAAAGACGTATCGAACCTAGACTGGAAGCCGTACGAAGGCTTCACTGTGAAACCGTTCTACACTGCCGACAACATGGACGGCCTCGGTTATCTGACGGAGGCCCTGCCGGGAGAATTCCCCTACGTCAGGGGGATTACGGGCGGCAGGAACCCGTGGCGCATAGACGAGCGCATAACAGCCCCCTCCCCTTCGGAGGCCAACAGGCTCGCGTTGGGTGCGATAGAGAACGGGGCTGATTCGCTGACGTTCATCTGCGAGGTAAGTGGCGGCGCGATATACGGCATCCCCTTGCGGACGGCTTCCGACATGTCGAAGCTCCTCAAAAAAATCCCCATCGAAAACGTCGCCGTGAATTTCAGGGCCGGTGACGGAGCCTCGGGCATACTCGCGCTCTTCCTCATCGAAGCCGAAAAGCGCGGCGTGGATTTCGGGAAGCTCACAGGGTCCGTGGAGTCCGACATTTTGGGACGCCTCGCGCTCACAGGACGCTTCCCCGGCGGCGAGAAGGAATCGTGGAGAGAGCTGGGCGCTCTCGTTTCGTACGTTGCCGAGCGCGCGGCGCACCTGAAATCTATACTCGTCAACGGCGGCGTGTTTCACGACTCGGGCGCGTCGGCTGTCGAAGAGCTCGCGTTCACCCTCGCATCCGGCGTCGAGTACATGAGCCGTCTCGCGTCAGAAGGCCTCTCCCCAGATACGATAGCGGCGCACATGAAATTCTCGTTTTCCGTCGGCTCGAATTACTTCATGGAAATAGCGAAGCTGAGAGCAGCGCGTCTCCTCTGGGCGGAGATAATTGAAAGGTACGAGCCCGCGCGCGAAGAATCGAAGCAGATGAATATCGAGGCGCGCACGTCGTCCTGGAACAAGACGGTATTCGACCCGTACGTGAACCTCCTTCGCGGAACCGTCGAGGCCATGGCCGCGTCCATGGGCGGCGGCGAGGCGATAAGTGTCCTCCCGTTAGACGCCGTTTATAAGGAGCCGGGAGAGTTCACGCTCCGCATGGCGCGTAACACACAGCTCATTTTAAAGCACGAGTCGTATCTCGACCGCGTGAAGGACCCCGCCTCGGGCTCCTATTACATAGAAAAACTGACAGACTCTATGGCCGCCGCTTCCCTCGAATTATTCCTCGAAGTGGAAAAACAGGGCGGCTTCGTGGAGGCGTTCAAGAACGGCTTCGTACAGGAGCGCATCTTGAAAACGAGGGCCGCGAGAGACGCGCGCATAGCAATGAGGGCCGACGTTTTCGTCGGTGTAAACCAGTACCCCAACACGACCGAAAAGGAGCCGGAGTTATCGAAGCCCGTTTCCGAAACCGCGCTGAAACGCCCGAAGAAATCCGGCGGAGAGTTTTCGTCCGTCGGCGACTTGATGACGCGCCTTTCGAAAAAGGGCGCGACTATCGGCGGCGTAGTACCGGCTGCCGGCGACTGCGGCCCGATTGCACCGCCGCTCAGGCCCTATCGCGGCGCGGCGGCGTTCGAAGACCTGCGTTTGCGGACGATCGAATACGCGAACAGAACCGGCGAGACACCGGCGGTGTACCTTTTACCAGCAGGCAGTGTATCGATGCGTAACGCGAGGGCCGCTTTCTCGGCCAACTTCTTCGGGTGCGCCGGTTTCGCGATCGCCGGGGGCGAGCCGCACGAGAGTTTACAAAGCGCCGCCGAAGACGCCCTCCGGAGCAAGGCGAAAATAATAGTCATATGCGGCTCCGACAAGGAATACCCGGAGCTGGCTCCAGAGATATGCAGATTGATAAAAAAGGATAGTTCGGACGCTTATATCGTCGTCGCCGGAAACCCCAGGGAGCACATCGAGGAATTGAAGAGTGCGGGCGTAGATGACTTTATCCACGCGCGCTCGAACGCCGCCGAAGCGCTGGAAAAGTTTCAGAGGATCGTGGGAATAGATTCGGTGAGAGGTGAAAGGTCTTGAAACCCGATTTCACAGGCATCGATTACAGGAAGAAAAACGGCGGAGGAAAAGCCGCGAACGCTGACCGCGGCTGGATGACCCCCGAGGAAATTCCGGTCGGAGACGTCTACACCGAGAAGGACCTCATCGGCATGGAGCATCTCCACTACGCCGCCGGACTCCCTCCTTACCTCAGAGGCCCGTACGCGTCGATGTACACGACGCGGCCGTGGACTATAAGGCAGTACGCAGGTTTCTCCACCGCTGAAGAGTCCAACGCCTTTTACAGGCGAAACCTCGCCGCAGGGCAGAAGGGGCTGTCGGTGGCTTTCGACCTCCCGACGCACAGAGGCTACGACTCCGATCATGAGCGTGTCGTGGGCGACGTCGGCAAGGCAGGCGTCGCGATAGACTCCATCCTCGACATGAAGATACTCTTCGACAGGATTCCGCTCGAAGAGATTTCCGTGTCGATGACGATGAACGGCGCGGTGCTTCCGGTGCTCGCTTTTTACATCGTCGCGGGCGAGGAGCAGGGCGTGAAACACGCCGACTTAAGCGGCACTATACAGAACGACATCCTTAAAGAATTCATGGTGCGGAACACGTACATATATCCGCCCGCGCCGTCGATGCGGATCATCGCCGACATATTCAAGTACACAGCCGAGAACATGCCGAAGTTCAACTCCATCAGCGTCAGCGGCTACCACATGGAAGAGGCCGGCGCGTCTTCGGACATAGAGCTCGCTTACACGCTCGCCGACGGCCTGGAATACGTCCGCGCGGGCATAAGCGCCGGGATGAAGGTGGACGACTTCGCCCCCCGCATCTCGTTCTTCTGGGGCATCGGCATGAACCACTTCATGGAAATAGCGAAGATGCGCGCCGCGAGGATGCTCTGGGCGAAACTGATAAAAAGATTCGACCCGAAGAATCCGAAATCGATGGCGCTGAGAACACACAGCCAGACTTCCGGCTGGAGCCTGACGGAACAGGACCCGTTCAACAACGCCGTCCGGACGTGCGTCGAGGCGCTCGCCGCCGTCATGGGAGGCACGCAGTCCCTCCATACGAACGCCCTCGACGAGGCAATTGCGCTGCCGACGGATTTTTCCGCGCGCATCGCGAGGAACACGCAGATCTATCTCCAGGAGGAAACCAACGTCTGCAGGTCTATAGACCCCTGGGCGGGCTCGTACTACGTCGAATACCTCACGGGCGAGATCGCCCGCCGCGCATGGGCGCACATTGAAGAGATAGAATCCCTGGGCGGCATGGCGAAGGCGATAGAGACGGGCCTCCCGAAGATGCGTATCGAAGAAGCCGCCGCAAGAAAGCAGGCGAGGATAGATTCGGGGCAGGACGTTATCGTCGGCGTGAACAGGTACCAGTCCGGGCAGGATTCCGACATTGAAATATTGGAGGTGGACAACACCCTCGTCCGCCGCTCGCAGATCGAGCGCCTGAAGAAGCTGAAGAAGGAGCGCGATGGGAAGGCTGTCACGCTCGCGCTCGACGCCATAACGAAGTGCGCCGAAACGGGAGATGGGAATCTCCTGGAGCTTGCGGTGGACGCGGCCCGAAAGCGCGCCACGCTCGGCGAAATATCTTACGCGTGCGAGAAGGTGTTCGGGCGCTACGTCGCCGTCATACGCTCGATCTCGGGCGTCTACTCGGGCGAGATGTCGCAGGACAGGGAATTCCGAAAGGCGCGCGAGATGTCGGACAAATTCGCGAAAAAGGCCGGACGCAGGCCGCGAATACTCGTCGCCAAGATGGGACAGGACGGCCACGACAGGGGCGCGAAGATAATTGCGACGAGCTTCGCCGATTTAGGTTTCGACGTCGATATCGGGGCCCTCTTCCAGACGCCGCTCGAAGCCGCGCGCCAGGCAGTCGAAAACGACGTTCACATCGTCGGCGTATCCAGCCTCGCCGCCGGTCACAAGACACTCGTCCCCGAGCTCATAAACGAGCTCAGGAAGCTCGGTCGGGGCGACATAATGGTCGTCGTCGGGGGCGTCATCCCGAAGCAGGACTACGAATTCCTTTACGGCTCCGGGGTTACGGCCGTCTTCGGCCCCGGCACCGTGATATCCGTCGCGGCGCAGGAAATACTCGGCATTCTCATCGGGGGAATGAGTCCGGGAAGCTGACCGGGATTTCACATTAAAACGGCGTGCCGGTCTTAATAAATCCTGTATGGACATCGGGCCCGGCGTCTGAAACAATATTACTATGGAAAACGCCCCCAAGTACGAGATCGGCAGGACGATACTGAGCGACCTCGACGGCATAGCAGCCATCGAGAACGTCAGCTTCCCCACTCCCTGGCCGAGGCGCGTGCTTGAAAGGGAAATACTCTCCAAAAAATATTACAACGAAGTGATGAGGTTCGGGGGCATGGTCGTCGGCTACGTCTTCACGTGGACGGTGCTTGACGAGATACACATCCTCAACATCGCGGTGCATCCCGATTTCAGGAGCATGGGGCTCGGCGAAAGGCTCCTCAAAAACTGCCTCGGCAAAGCGGCTGTGGACGGCCTAAAAATCGCGATACTCGAAGTCCGCGTATCTAACGTCCGCGCGAGGACGCTCTACGAAAAAATAGGGTTCCGCACGATTCACACGAGGCGTAAATACTATTCCGACACGGGCGAAGACGCCTACGTCATGATGTATGATCTGAAAAGGGACGCCGACTAGTTCTTCCTTTCGGCGACGTAATCGGCCAGCATTATAAGCGAGTTTTTGTACGGGCTGTCGGGGAGCGCGGAAACCGCCGTCCGGGCCTTGTGTATGAAATCCTTCGCGGTCTCTATCGTCCTGTCGACGCCGTGGTATTTCTCGACGAGCTCCCTCACGAATGCGATATCGTCCTTCGCGAACTCGTCCGTGCCGAAGAACATCTCGCTGACCTTCTCCCTCTCGGCCTCGCTCGACCGCCAGAGGGAATAGAGGAGCGGGATCGTCATCTTGCCTTCGACGAGGTCCTGCCCGACGCCCTTTCCAAACTCCTTTTCCGTCGACGAATAATCGAGCGCGTCGTCAACCAGCTGGAACGCGACGCCTATGTCGAAGCCGTACTGCGAAAGGGCGTTCTTCGTCTCGTCGTCCGCGCCGGCGAGAATCGCGCCCACGCGCCCGCAGCTCTCGATGAGAGAGGCTGTCTTGTTTTCGATTATCCCGAAGCAGACCTCTTCCGACACCTCCAGCATGTTGCTTGCGCTCATCACTTCGAGCACCTGCCCCTCGGCGAGCTTGGCCGCGGCGTCGGTTACGGATTTTATAAGCTCGAGGCTCCCGCACGCCTGTATGAGGCCAAGCGACTTCGCCAGCATGAAGTCCCCGACGAGCACAGTGGCCTTGTTCCCCCAGACGACATTCGACGCCGGCTTTCCGCGCCTGAGGCTCGCATCGTCGACGACGTCGTCGTGAAGAAGCGTCGCCGTGTGAATAAGCTCCAGCGCCGCACCGGCGTAGATCCTCTCCTTCCCGCCCGTAAGCCCGCACGCCCCGCTCGCCAGGAGAACAACTGCCGGACGGAGCCTCTTGCCGCCGCTTCCGAGGAGGTATTTCGAGATTTCGTAGACCAGAGGAACGGGAGATTCGATATTCTGTTCGAGCTCGCTTTCGACCTCGTTCAGCTCGGGATTTATAACGGAAATTATTTCGGAAAAATCCATCGCAGTTTAAGTTATCTGAACAACCCCTGTTAGTCAAAAACGTCTAAATCGCCGGTATCTCTGGAAAATGTAAATTCCCGCGGGACGCCGCACTTTCCGGCATAATCTGCTAGAATATTACGTTCCATGCACTGGCTCGATATCACGATACTCGCGGTACTCACGTTTTTCGCCTTGGTCGGGATCTGGCGCGGCCTCATAAGCCAGGTCTTCTCCACGCTGGCCCTCGTGTTCGGCTTCGCGGCGGGGCTACTCTTTTACGACGTCCTCGCACAGGCGCTGACAGAGCGCGGAGTCGTGGAGAACGAGTCGATGGCGAACGTGATAGCGTTCGTCTTCCTTCTCGTCGCCGTATACATTTTCGTGCAGATGATAGGCTGGCTCATATCGAAGCTCGTCGGCACGCTGAGGCTCGGGCCGCTCGACAGGCTAGCGGGCGGCGCGCTCGGAGCCGTCTTCGGCGCGGCGTCGATCATGCTTTTCGTCTCCGCGCTCGGATTCCTCCTCTCCGAAAACGACCCCGTCTTCAAGGAGTCGGTCCTCCTGCCTTATGTCGAGGAAGGCGCGGAGATAGTCAAGGAATCGCTCCCCGAGGATTTCGGCGAGAGCATCGAAAGGGCGAAGGAGCTTGTCCGCAAGGAAGGATTCGAAGCCGCGATGACGATAAAGGATTCGGACGCGGTGAAGGAGGTACTGGGCGTCGGCGCAGCCCCTGCCGGAGCCCCGAAAGAAGCGCCGAAGAAAACGCCCGGTAGAACACAGGAATAAACTCCCGGGCGTCTGTCCTCCGCCCCGGGGCGACGTTATTACAGCCGCTTCAAAGCCGTTTCCTTAGTCCCTTAATTTTGGTAATATAATTGCGCTATGATAGGCGTTGAAACCCTCGATGAATTCGTAATACGAAAGCAGTCGGAATATCCCGAAGCGCGGGGCGACCTCTCGAGGCTTCTGCGCGACCTCGGCCTCGCGGCGAAGGTCGTGAACAGGGAGGTCAACAAGGCCGGCCTCGTCGACATACTCGGGAGCGCGGGGACGACGAACGTCCAGGGCGAGGAGGTCAAGAAGCTCGACGTTTACGCGAACACGCGGTTCATCGCCGCGCTCGAGCTCGGCGGCCAGTGCAGGGGCGTCGCGTCGGAAGAGAACAAGGACTTCATCACATTTCACGACGAGGTGTCGAAGGACGCGAAGTATATCGTCGCGCTCGACCCGCTCGACGGCTCTTCGAACATCGACGTCAACATCTCGGTCGGCACGATATTCTCCATATACAGGAGAGTGTCGCCCGACCACGGCCCGCTCACGCTCGAAGATTTCCTCCAGAAGGGAAGCCAGCAGGCCGCCGCGGGCTACATCATCTACGGCTCCTCGACGATGCTCGTCTACACGACTGGCTATGGAGTCAACGGCTTCACGCTCGACCCGTCGATCGGTGAGTTCTGCCTCTCCCATCCGAACATGAGCATCCCGAAAACTGGGAAGATATATTCCGTGAACCAGGGGAACTTCCTCAGCTTCTCCGAGGGCCTGAAGCAGTATATCAGGTACTGCAGGGAGATCGACAAGCCGACGAACCGTCCTTACTCGTCGCGCTACATCGGCTCGATGGTGGCCGACATACACCGAAACCTCATCACGGGCGGAATATTCATCTACCCCGGAACGGCGGACGCGCCGAAAGGAAAGCTGAGAGTGCTATACGAATGCAACCCGATGGCGTTCGTCGTGGAGCAGGCGGGAGGGAGGGCGACGGACGGCGCGAGGAGGATCCTCGACATCGAGCCCACAGAGCTTCACGAGAGGACTCCGATATTCATCGGCTCGGAAGATATGGTTTTAAAGGCCGAAGAATTTCTTCAGAAATTCGGGGGCTGCTAACCGTTTTTGCACGACGAAAAACGAACGATGCGCTCGCTTTTGTAGTTGATTTCAACACGTAAAATTTTCATAAAAAATAATAAATATTAGCGCTATGTTCAGGCCCCCGAAACTCTCTTGACTTTTCTATGTCAGGATGTATCGTTTCAAGTAAATCATTACTCCAGGGAGATTTCATTATGTACATCGAACTTGAATTGCTTGCAAAAGACGATGACTTTGAAGACGACGAGGAAGAGTGGGACGAGGACGAAAACGAAGACGAAGAATCCTGGGATGACGAAGACGACGACCTGTTCGACGAGGACGACGAAGAATGGGACGACGAGGACGACGATGAAGAATGGGAGCAGGAAGAGAAGAACAGCATCAACTGATTTTCATTTTCTCATGCGCCACGGCATCCATTGCTGCTAGGGACAAATCAACCACAGTTTCGCAATCCCAATTTCAAATCTGAATATGAAAATAAGCGCTCTTCGATAAGGAGAGCGCTTAACATATCGGCCTGATTTCCAGACTTTAAAACGCGCGCCAGCACGCGATTCGCTTTCTCTTCCGGAGCTTCACAATACGCCGGGTTTAGTGTACGCCCTTCTGTGACGGTTGGTGTCAGACGACGCGCTCGAACACGTAAAACACGTAGCCGTAGCTGTGCCCGGAAGATTTGAAAACCTCTATCTCCCTTATGGTCTCCGCCGCCATTTCGCGGACGGACGAATCGGGATGGTCTATCAGCTTTTCGGCGCGCGGCCCGAGGACGTCGTAGTAATCTTCGACCCACGACTCGCGCGGGAGAGTGTATGTATCGACTGCACGCAGCCCCGCGCTATCGGCCTCGGCGAGGTTCCGCTCGATCGTCTTTATCGCGGGGTATACGTAATCGAGATATTCCCTGACTCCGCCGGGCGCATCCTCCATGAGAAGGGTCATCTCGCTCACGACGATCGATCCGCCCGGCTTCATGGCGGGCGCCCACGTGCGGAGCGCGTTCCCGAAGCCGATGTTGTATGCCGCGCCTTCCGACCAGAGGAGGTCTATGTCACGAAAGACGCGCGGTATCTCCACCATATCCATCTGGTGCGTCACGACGAGATGCCCGACGCCCGCTTCCGAAGCGCGGCGGCGGAGATCGTCGAGAAAAGGCCAGTGCGAATCTACGGCGTGAACGACGCTCCCGAGCTCACGGGCCAGCGTTATGGTTTGCCGCCCCGTGCCCGAGCCCGCGTCGACTATCGTCTCGAACTTTTTTTCGTGAAGCCCGCGCAGCACATCGAGCGTGTACTCGTCTCCGCCGGGGCCGAGCTTTTCCATCCCGCCGAAAAGTAGATCTATCGGATCGTATTCATTCATGGTGGGTCACAGTATTACCGAAAAATTTCACCTCGTCCTGTTGAGTATATATCCGAACCCGGCGTTCCCCACGCGCGGCTTCCCCTCTTCATCGAGCATAAGGAGAAGGTCGTCGTTTATCGCCCATAAGGATTTATACTCGTCCGGCGCGCGCGAATCGAGCCGGTAAACGACCGCATCGGGATAACCCTCGACCTCACCTTCGACCTTCCAGACCCCCTCGTTCACGTGCTGCTCGTCGCTCTTGCCGACGTATACGCGGACGAGCTTGTAGGTCGTCGGCACCCACGTTTCATTGGCGCGGTAGAGCGCGAGCCCGATCTTGATGGCGCTGCAGTCCTCGCACGGGACCTTGCTCTCGAAGACGCCGAAGAGAGGATCGCCGTACCTGTTCGCCGGCTGAAAGAGAGTTTCCGCCGGGGCTTCGCGCCCGTCGAAATATGCGCTCCTCAGCCAGAACGCCCCGCCTATGAGAAAGACGACGAGAACCAGGAAAAGTACGATAGTCCGCGCAATATTCACGAAACCATATTAACACATACGGAGCGAGGCAAAGCACGGGAAATTACTTTGCAATTTTCGGATGATTGAAGATGAACCGGTGCCCGGGGCCGAGCTCTCAAGACGTACACCAGCAAAAGCGCGTCAGGTCTATTCGACAGAGCGCGTGATTATTCTTCCATTCTGTAAAGTAATCCGTTCAGGCAGCATGCTGGATGCCAGATGTTGTTCTTTGATCTTGAAATTGAAGTCGCAGCCGCTTTTCAAGTCTTCAGCCCTGCGGCCGATCGGTATTGCGACCCCGATTTTTTTAGCCGGATAGAGATCCTTTACAGCCGGAATCGACGGAATTATATCACTATCGCCCGTGACGAGGATTAATTTATCGTACTTATTCTTCGAAGCCAGTTTAAACAAATGAATCGCGATATTAACGTCGGTCTTCTTTTCTTCGTAAGTCTCGTAGTCGCCGCATCTCGGGCAACGCCTGGTTACTCTTCTGAAATCCCCGTAAACAGTTTTTACTCCGGTCGATTCAAGAGCGGAAATATAAGCTTCATGCCTCGTGCGTTTAGCGGGAGACCATGGAGCCAGGGCCGTAAAATAAAATACACCTTCGATAATTTGATTGCCTGTCGTGAATTTGCCGCAGAGCGATTTTAAATCAAGCCATTTATATGAGCTGAATACCGGTCGCGAAGAACTCATAGACTCAATCGCATGGTATAAATCGAAACCATCGACAAGAAATATAATTCTTTCTTTTGTTGAAGCAGCTTGGGAGGGTGTTGTCATTCAATAAAAAAAACCCGGGAGCACAGGCAACCCGGGGCCCTAAAGCCAATAGCTCTAGGGGATGATATATTAATTAATATAGGACACCGGGTCTGTTTTGTAAAGATGCATTTTATCCCTTTCGATAATAACCGGAAAGATTTTTGTCTCTGACTAAATGCATGCCCGGGGCCGGACTCGAACCGGCACGGGCGCGAACCCGAGGGATTTTAAGTCCCTTGCGTCTACCTATTCCGCCACCCGGGCTGACAACATATCCACGAACTACCTGGAAATAATAACAGGAAGGAATGTATTTTACAGTGTCTGGGTTCCCGTTCAATAGCAGGCTGGAGGAATTGGTATATGCCAGAAAGAAAGAGCCTTATTAACGGATAGGGCCAAAAGCGTCAATAAGGACTTTCGTTATTGACGGATACGATAATAAGAAATCAGGCCCGGAAGCCAACTAGCTAAGTCACCCTTCACGACTATTCGGTTTTACCCCCTCCCTCAACCTCCTTAAATACCTCACACGCAGGAGCCGCTTCTGCCAGAGGTTCTCTCTCGGGTCGGGCTCGCCTGGCTTTCCGAGCTTAAGCGCCTCGGCGTCGAATCTCCTCTTCTCTTCAGGCGATAGGGCGTCCAGGTGATTCGCCACGTCGAGCATAGTCACACTATTATCATCTGATCGAGAGGGCTGAGACGAAGAAGCGCAAGCTTCTTCATGCACGCGCTTTGTCTTTTCGCGTGCGTTATCTTTTAATGACACTGTGTATTCCTTCTCGGCGCTTCCTTCAACTGTGTATTCCTTAGGCTTCATATTTTGAAGGGTCGATACTTCATCAGATGAAGGGTAGGCTTCATTTAATGAAGGGGTACGTGACAAGTTTGTCCCACTAGCTGTAAAATCCGTCATGTGGCTTAATGGTGCTTCGGCAACGGTGCTCATATCCGTGAGATTGCCGCGGTCGCGCACCACGCTCCCTCGCAATGACGCATTGTCGCCAGTGTCGTCATTGCGAGCCGCAGGCGAAGCAATCCCGTTTTTTATGTATCCTGCTTTACCTTTCCCTATGGCTTCGTACAGCCAGCCGGCGACGTAGAAGCGGTTCGACCTCGCGGCTGTTCTAACCACTCTCAGTAGCCCCTGCTTCTCCAAGCCCTTCACAGCCCTTCTGACAGTATTCTGAGCCTTAAACCCGCAGTCCCTGCATATCCTCTCGACGGACGGGAACGACCTTCCCTCCCTGTCGGCGCGGCGCATGAAGTATATGAGAACGAGCTTCTCGTTCGCCGTAAGCTCCAGGTCGAAAACAAGGTCGGGTACCTGGAAATATCCCCCGCCCGTTTGCTGAAGGCCCGCCCCGGGGCCGGGCGGGGTACGCGAAACCGGCCCCGGGCCCCCCCCCCCGCCCGCCCCTACCGTCCCTAGCCCCATGGGGCAAAAAAAAGACGGGAATATACGTACACGGCCCGGCGGCTCCGCGGGCGGAATACGCATACTCCCGTCATAAAATCCACAGCTCCCTTCCGGTACAGAACGGTAATAAATTATCCGGCGCATATAAATACGACATCCGCGCCTTTACCCCTTTATTCAGAGGTTAAACCAGCGATGGATTTTGCTCAAGGGGGAAATTTTGGAGGCGGCGCCCGGATTCGAACCGGGGCATTGCGGTTTTGCAGACCGCTGCCTTACCACTTGGCTACGCCGCCCTTTTATTCGGACTGTAAATTATGAATAACATTTCCGGTTTTTCAAGCGTGACCGGAGATGAATATGCCTGGCCATTACTTTCCACGCCGCCCGGCGGCTGCGTCACACGTACAGCTGCCCTTTTAGAACGGTCACCGCAGCCCCCGAGAGAATCGCCCTCTCGCCATTTATGCGGACTCCGACGACCCCTCCCCTCTGAGACGCCTGGTACGCCCTCAGCTCCGGCTTTCCGAGCTTCTTCGTCCAGTATGCGCCCATGCAGCAGTGCGCGGCGCCCGTGACAGGGTCTTCGTCTATACCCGAACCGGGGGCGAACGCGCGGGCGACGTAGTCGAAGCCCTCCGACGAGGCCGCGCTCGTCACCATCATGCCTGTGACTGGAACCGTCCGAAGGAGCGCGAAGTCCGGCGCGAGGTTTCTGACCTCTTCCTCCGACGCGGCCTCAACGATATATCCGAAATCCCCCTTGCCGACGTAGAGCGGCTCGATGCCGAAGGCGTCGATGAGTGCCTTCGGGGCCTCGGTTTCGACCGGCGCATCCGCCGGAAGGTCGATGGACAAAAGCCCATCCTTCCTCTTCGCGGTCAGTTTCCCACTCAGCGTGTGAAAAACCGCCGTCTCGTCCGGGGCCAGGTATCCCGCCTCCCAGAGCACGTGCGCGCTCGCGAGCGTCGCATGCCCGCAGAGCCTGACCTCAGTCGTCGGCGTAAACCACCTCAGGCGAAAGCCTTCGTCTTGTCTATAGAGGAACGCCGTTTCGGAGAGGTTCATTTCGGCTGCGAGGCCCTGCATCCACGCCTCCGCCGCCGGCCCCGTCGTGATGCACACCGCCGCCGGGTTCCCCGAAAACGGCTTGTCCGTAAACGCGTCGACCTGGTAGATATCGAGATTCATGCACCATGCTCCTTTTAACGTCCCGGCCTTTCCGGCCACGGCTTGCGAAAATTACGCCCGGAATCTTGGGGTTTTCTAATCTATGACGTAAGCTTATTTACGTAAGCATACACGAAGGGTTTTACGGGCAAATATTTGACAATTCGTGTTCTTTCTTTATTTTAATAATGCTTTCGCATTTAAAGCCGTGCGCGGAAGCGAACGAATGGCCGCCTGGATCCTGATTTCGGGACCGGGACGGAGGAGAATTTGAAAAGAGACAGCCGGGACGGAACGGTGTCCGTACCCCATAATAAATTGACCACTATGAAGCCCGGTAGAGGCGCGTTTCGCTCTCTCACCGGCTTTTTTTATTTCAGGCGGGGAGCATGAGAAAGAAAACGGTACCTGTATTCCGAAGGATGAAGGAAGACGGCGTCAAGATCGTCATGGTAACGGCCTACGACGCCTCTACAGCCCGCATGCTCGACGAGGCGGGCGTTGACATGATCCTCGTCGGGGATTCGGTGGCCAACGTCGTGCAGGGTCATTCGACGACGCTGCCGGTGACGATGGAGGAGATGCTCTACCACACGAAGATAGTGTCGAGGGGCATTACGACAGCCCACCTCTGCGCCGATATGCCCTTCATGTCGTTCCAGACGTCTAAAGAAGAGGCGGTGCGGAACGCCGGAAGGTTCATAAAGGAATCCGGCGCCGAGTCCGTGAAGTTCGAGGTCACAGAAGACCTCCTCGACACGGTCTACGCCGTTCACAGCGCGGGCATTCCTGTCGTTGGACACATCGGTCTCAGGCCCCAGTCTGTCCTCGCCATGGGCGGATACGTCGTACAGGGAAGGGGCGAAGAGGAAGGCAAGAAGCTCGTACAGCTCGCCAAGGCAGTCGAAAGCGCGGGCGCGTTCTGCGTTCTCATGGAAACGATCCCGCAGTCGGTCGCGAAGGAGATAACCGATTCCGTAAAGTTGCCGACGATAGGCATAGGCGCGGGGCCGGGGTGCGACGGGCAGGTGCTCGTGATAAACGACCTTCTGGGGCTCTCGCCCGAGCCGCTGCCCAAATTCGTGAAAAAATACGCAAACCTGAGGGAAGTCGTGGACAGCTCCACGCGGAGATTCATAGACGAGGTAAGAAGAGGGGTATTCCCCGCGAGCGAACACTCCTATGACTGAGGGCATTCGAATGAAGGTTGTAAAAGGCGTTGGAGACATGAAGGCCCTTTCGCGCACTCTCAAAAGGGAAGGGAAGACCATAGCCTTCGTTCCAACCATGGGCGCGCTCCACGACGGGCACCTCTCTCTCATGGCCGAGGGGAAGAAGCGGGCCGACGTGCTCGTATCCAGCGTCTTCGTGAACCCCACACAGTTCGGCCCGAACGAGGATTACAAGAAATACGCTAGAGATACGGAAGGTGATCTCGCCAAGATGAGCCGGGCCGGGGTGGACGTCGCGTTCTTTCCGGAGCCCGAGGAAATCTATCCGCCGGGCGCTCAGACGTATGTCGAAGTCACAGAGCTTCAAAAACCCCTCTGCGGGGCTTCCCGCCCGGGCCATTTCAGGGGCGTCGCCACTGTCGTGCTGAAGCTCTTTAATATAGTAAAGCCCGACGTCGCCATATTCGGCAAAAAGGACTTCCAGCAGCTCCAGGTTATAAAGAGGATGGTAAGGGACCTCGACCTCGACGTGGAGATAGTGGGAATGCCGACCTGGAGGGAAAGCTCCGGCCTCGCGATGAGCTCGCGTAACGCCTATCTCTCGGGAGAGGAGAGGGAAAGGGCCGCGTCGCTCTCGAAGGCGCTTCGGGAAATAAAGAGGAATTTCGACGGCGGGGAGAAGGACGCCGCCGCGCTCGTGGAATACGGGAGGCGCGTCATTCTGAACGCCTCTGCGGGAAATATAGATTATCTGGAAATAAGAAAGGGAGAGACGCTGGAAGAAGTAAAATCGGTTTCACCGGGCGACGTCGCCGCTCTGGCCGTTAAGGTGGGCGGGGCGAGGCTCATAGATAATATAGAACTTTAATCGCTACAGGGGAGATATTGCAATGCAGAGAACGCTTTTAAAGTCCAAGATTCACAGGGTCACGGTCATGGAGGCCGACCTCGAATACGAGGGCAGCATCACGATAGACAGGGACCTCATGGACGCGGCCGACATGATCGAGTACGAGCAGGTTCATATCTTCAATGTGACCAACGGCAACAGGTTCGTAACCTACGTCATCGAGGGCGAGCGCGGCTCGGGGGATATATGCGTAAACGGCGCGGCGGCACACCTCGCGAAAGAGGGCCACTGCCTGATAGTGGCAAGTTTTTCGGCCTACAACGAGGCAGAGTGCACCCTTCACAGCCCCAAACTCGTATATGTAGACGGGCGAAACAGGATCACCAGCGTCAAGCCGGCGATCGATACGCTCAAACTGGCGAGGAGCTGAGCATTTGCGAAGAGAACGAAAAATGGGGGAGATGGCGGATTTCCCACTGATATTTTTATTTCCCGGTTCCGGGAATATTCCGTAATTATTAAGATTATCGCCTGTAAAAAATTTATGCGGGCTTGAAGCTTAACCGTATAAATTACATCAAAAATATTGACAGAGGGCGTTCTGGAGGTTATAAATGTTAGCTATAAAGGAGGAGAAAGGATACGCTGTATTCGGCGCATCCTTCCACAACACTTCTAGCTGACATCAAATTCAAGCCTTCTGAAGTGGAGAACATACTATGAAAGCCGTCATACTTGCAGCCGGTAGAGGCAAAAGGCTTTATCCCTATACCAAATACATTCCGAAGTGCCTCCTCGATATCGGCGGCGAAACCATACTTGAGCACCAGATCAACCACATCAGGGACTGCGGCATAGACGAAGTGGTTATAGTGGTCGGGTTCGGATTTGAGAAAGTAGAAAATTTCCTCCGTAACTACGACGGGCTGGGTATGAGGATAAAAACCCTCTACAACCCTTTTTACCAGACGACAAACAGCCTTATATCTTTGTGGATAGCGCGTGGTGAAATGGACGACGACATTGTAGTCATGAACGGGGACGACGTTTTCGAGATAGACGTTTTGGAGCAGGCGCTCCGCATGCGCGATGAAAAGATATGTCTTCCGATCAAACGCAAGTCGAGCTACGAAGACGAAGACATGAAGGTCGTCATCAAAGAGACAAAAATCGTGGACATCAGCAAAACTCTCACAAACCGCGCGTCCGCCGAATCGGTCGGAGTACGCGTATTCAGGGATACGGGCGTCGAGCTCATGAAGCGCGCTATAGAAGAAGAGATGAGAACGGTAGGGGCCGAAAACAAGTGGTACATCTCGGCCATACACAGGCTCATCAAAAAAGGATACAAAGTCAAATCACTCGACATTAACGATCTTTTCTGGATGGACGTCGATTATCCGAGCGACCTCTTCAAGGCCAGGTTCAACTCAAACAAATTCATCAAGAAATCCTATCAGGAAAGGGTCCTGCGCGTCGTAGAAACAAGCTGAAACAATGGACCATGCAATACTCGTAGCCGCCGGCACCGGTATAGAAGGAGAAAACCTGAGCGCTTGCGGAGAGGTGAAGTTCGGCTCTCTGCCCCAGATAAAGCGGCTTGTCATAACGGCCCAGCGCGCGGGTATCAAAAGCTTCACGATAATCACCGACAGAATAGACTCTCCCCTTAAAGGTCTTCTCGCCGGCGACAAGCGCATCGAGAGCGACATTAACTGGCACACGCTCGGCGCCGACATCTCCCTCGGCGATTCCCCCTCCCTCATCATACAGTCCAACCTCGTTACAACGCCCAAAGCCCTCTCGAATTTCATGGAACAGGAGCCCGCGCCGGGTGAAATAGCCGTGCTCGTCGATACCTCCGGCGACGGGTGGATAAAGGCGAGCGACGGCGAGGTAACGGATCTTTACTCTCAGGGCGGACGTGCTGTGGGCGCGTTCATGGCTTCGGCGAGGATGCTCGAAAAATCCATAACGGACTCCATGTCCATAAGCGCCTTCGTGAAGGAGCAGATAGGGAGGGACAAGGTCAGGCTCCGCGAATTCAGCGACAGCTACTGGATGAGGCTCTCTTCAGACAAGGATTCCGCGAAAAGGGCGGAGGAGCTGATATTCCGCTACGTCGGCAAAACGGCGACAGGCTGGCTCGCGAGGGAGGTGAACAGCAAGATATCGCTCCCCACCAGCAAACTCCTGGTCAAGACCCCGCTCACTCCCAACATGATAAGCGTGCTCATAAACGTCATTGGCGCTTTCTGCGGGGTGTTTTACGCGATAGGCCATCCGGTGATCGGCGCCCTCTGCATGCAGGCGGCGACTATACTCGACAGGTGCGACGGGGAGATAGCCCGTGTCAAATTAATGGAAACGAAAAAAGGGCAATGGGTCGATACCATTTCCGACCAGGTCACGGTGCTCTCGTTCCTCATCGGAGTTCCCGTAGGATACTATTCCCAGACGCACAACCCGATAGCCCTCGTTCTCGGAGGCATCAACCTCTCCATTTTTATATTTTTCGTAATCTGGTCCTTCTACTTCCTTAAGAAATATACGAACTCCGGAAGCCTCGTCGCCTATTTCGAGGTCGACAAGCTCGTGGAGAACAGCAAAACTTCGACTATACGCAAAGTGATAAAATTCTTCCGCCCCGTCAGCAGGCGGAACGTCTACGCCCTCGCTTTTCTCATCCTCGCAATAGTCAGCGGCTACCCGCTTATCCTCGGATTTACCACTATCGGCCTCATCCTGTTTTTAGTGCATCAACTGGAAGATATAATTAAATTGCGTAAAATTAATCCTGAGAGCAGCATCTTAAAATAACACCTCGCGGGAAGGAAGCTCACCATGGAAGAGAAGAAAAAGGCAGCCGACGGCCAGCAGAACGGGCAGAACGACGCATCCAACGCCGACTATCAAGTAAAGGAATACATGCCCGGCCTTATGACCACCGTCATCAAGGTGGTCGAAAAAACCAACGTAATGTTCGCAAAAAAAGGCAATCTGCCGATTTATCCGAATTCGACATTCCCCTGGGTAGCCGAAGTTGAAAAAGACTGGAGAAAAATAAGGGCCGAGCTCGATGTAGTCATGGAAAGGAAAGACGAGCTCCCCAATTTCCACGACATCATGGACGAGGTCAGGAAGATTACCAGCGACAACATGTGGAAGACTTTCTTCCTCGCGGGTTACGGCCTCGAAAGCGACGAAAATTCCAGGAGATGCCCCGACACAACCGAAATAATAAAGCGCATACCGGGCATGAAAACGGCGTTTTTCTCGATCCTCGCGCCGAAAAAGCACATCCCGGCGCATAAAGGCCCCTATAACGGCGTCCTCCGCTATCATCTTGGCCTCATAGTGCCGGAGCCGAAGGAAATCTGCAGGATTCGCATAGAAGACACGATAACTCACTGGGACGAGGGAGAGAGCCTCGTTTTCGACGACACTTTCGAGCACGAGGTCTGGAACGACACCGACGGCTTCAGGGCTATACTGTTCGTGGATTTCGTCCGCCCCGTAATGTTCCCGTTTAACCTCCTTAACGAATTCCTTATCAACGCGGCCTCATTCGCGCCCCTCATCAAAGAGGCCGAAGTCAGGCACAAGAAGTGGGAAAAAGACTTTTATAAACAATAAGTTACCAGAGAACGGCCGGACACGGCGCCAGCGCATGGCCGGCAACACACTTTCTTTCACGGCGTACCTCCCCATGATACGCCGGGGGCTGGAAAATTAAACCTTGACAAACCCGCCGATGTCCTTATCTTAATAGTCCTTCGGCGTCAGCTTTATAAGAAGGTAAAAGCAATTACGAGGACCCGATCGATCGAGCTTCTCCGCGGGCAAAACACTTAATAAATACGCGGAGAATACGTATCCGAAACCGGATTATTACTAAACGATTGAGGAGACCCCCCGAGCATGGCTACTAGCAAAAAGGCAGAACCCAAGAAGAAACCGGCAGCAGCGGCCAAGGCCAAGAAACCGGCGGCCCCGGTCAAGAAACAGGTGGCTCCGGCCAGGAAGCCCAAGGCCGATTGGCGCGAGGATATAAGGCTCATGCTGCTCCAGATCAGAAAGGAGCTCCTTCAGGACGTGTCCCAGACGATGCGGGCGGAATCCGACCATCTGAAATTCGACATCGGCGACTTCTACGACCACGCCTCGACGGACAGGGACAGGGAGCTTGCGCTCATGCTCGCCGACCGCGAAAGGGAGAAGCTCACGCTCGTCGACGACGCTCTCAAAAGAATAGAAAACGGCACATACGGCATCTGCGAATCCTGCGAGGAAGAGATAGACAAGGAAAGGCTCGCTGCGATGCCGTTCACGAAGCTCTGTCTCTCCTGCCAGGAAGACCTCGAAAGACAGTAAGAAGCATTCCCGGGCAGGTAGCCCGATTCAGCTTAGACGACTTCGACGGCGGAGCTGTATCAGCTTGGGACTTCTGGCGCAACAGTGCCCACTCGGCGCTCGCACCTCTATCGGACGCTCTACTATCTCCCCGGTTTTCTGAGCCCTTCGAGGGTGGCGTCGTAAGGGTCCCCCGCGACGCCCGCTTCGGTGATTATGGAAGTCACGTTCTCGTGCGGCGTCACGTCGAACGCGGGATTGAACACCTTCACCCCGTGGGCCACTTTCTTTCCGGATATGTGCGTGACCTCGGCGGGGTTCCGTTCTTCTATTGGTATGTCTTCGCCATCGGGACAGTCGTAGTCTATGGTGGACACGGGCGCGGCGACGTAAAACGGGATGCCCTCCGATTTGGCGAGGACTGATATGGTGAAGGTCCCGATCTTGTTCGCGACGTCCCCGTTCCGGGCTATCCTGTCCGCCCCGACTACTACGGCGTCCACCATTCCCCTCTGCATCACGTGCCCGGCCATGCTGTCCGTTATGAGCGTCACGGGTATGCCGTCTCTGTCGAGCTCCCACGCCGTCAGCCGGGCCCCCTGGAGGAACGGCCTCGTCTCGGTGGCGATGACCTTTATATCCTTCCCCGCCTCGACAGCCGCCCTTATCACGCCGAGCGCCGTGCCGTAGCCGCCCGTTGCGAGAGCCCCGGCGTTACAGTGGGTCATGACGACCGAGCCGTCCTCTATGAGGTCGGCGCCCCACCTGCCTATGTCCATGCAGGTTCTGACGTCCTCTTCGAGCACGCGCACGGCCTCCTCGACGAGCAGTGCTTTTAATTCCGGGACGCTGCCGTTTTCGCTTTCGAGAAGCTTCCCCATTCTCTTCACGCCCCATGCGAGGTTGACGGCAGTCGGCCGCGTCGCAAGGAGAATGTCCGACACTTCCTTCATGCGCGACATGAATAGATCCCTGTCCGAGGTTTCAGTTTTCACAGCCCCAAGCGCGAAGCCCATAGCCGCCGCGACGCCTATCGCCGGCGCTCCCCTTATGACCATGCGCCTGATCGCGTCGGCCACGTCTTCGTACGTCAGGCACTCGACGTATACCTCTTCGTCCGGGAGCCGGGTCTGATCGATCATGACGACGCGGTCGTCTTTCCACTCTATAGTTTTAAAAGAGGACATTATTTCACCTTCGAATTTATATTACCCGGAGGGCAGCGTTACAATAGGCGACGCCGGTTTTACGCGCCAGCTTTTTACGGCAGCGTCAGCTCGAGCGCGACCCATTCGCCGTCGACGTGCTCGGCCGCGAGCGTAAACCCGCCTTTCAGCATCCCCTCCACGGCCTCTCCCCTTCTCAAGCCGGGAATGCCCGAGAGAACGAGCGTCCCACCGGGAGCGAGCCTTTTTTTGAACTCTTCTCTCATGAGGAATATGGGCTCAAGATAAACGTTGGCCACGATGAGGTCGTATTCCCCCGTGACGCTCTGGATGTATCCGCAGAAGAACTTCACCTCGCCGGGAATGGAATTCCTTTCGGCGTTCTTCCTCGATTCCGTTATCGCCACCGGGTCGGTATCGAAAGCCGTAACGTCCGGGACGCCCAGCTTAAAAGCCGATATGGCCAGTATGCCGCTCCCGCAGCCGACGTCGAGCGCCCTTTTCACGCGGCCTCCCTGGGTGTGTCTCTCAATGGACGCGATGCAAAGCCGCGTCGTCTCGTGATGCCCTGTCCCGAAAGCCAGGGAAGGATTTATCTCGACGACGACCTCGCCTTCCGAAGGATCGTGCTCCTCCCACGGCGGGACGATGACGACCCGCTCCCCCGCCCTGACCTTCCCGAGGAGAGTCTTCCAGACCTCCCAGCTCGAACGGTCTATGAGCTCGGCCCTTATGGGACCGACCTCGGCCCCGGGGATCGTTTCTACGACGAAGGTTATGTACTCCCTCAGCTCCGCCATCAGCGACGAAAGATCCGTTTCGATGGGGAAGTAAGACGACAGCTCGTATCCGCCCCCGGGCTTAATGTCTTCGGCGACACCGAGAGAGCCCGCTCCGAGGAGAAAATCGGAGAGGAGCCCGACGGCGTTTTCCGTCGTTTCGAACGTGAGCTGTGATACCTTGAGCAAATCGCGGCCTTCGTGCGGCATAAATAAAACCCACTTAATCATAACCAATTATTCGGGAACTTCTATTCCGCGGAATCCGCCGCGGCCGCGCGATCCCCGATTTGCCCGCGGCGAAACCTTTCCTTTGCACCTTATACCACAGGTGCTATAATTTTCCCCTATGAATGACGAAAGGCTCAGGCATTTCAAACAGGTTCTGATAGATAGAATGTCAGGATTAATGGGCACGGCTGAAGGCACTGTGACGGAGATGAGCGAAGGCGACGGCACCTTCCCAGACCCGCTCGACAGGGCGCTCTCCGAATCGAGCAGAACGATAGAGCTTCGGAAACGAGACAGGGAAAGAAAGCTTATTCAAAAAATACAAAAGGCTATCGAGAGAACCGAAGACGGGAGCTACGGCATTTGCGAGGTCTGCGGAGAAGAGATAACGGAACACAGGCTCGAAGTACGCCCCGAAACCACCCTTTGCATAAGCTGCAAGGAAGAGCAGGAAGAGGTGGAAAGGCAGTTCGGAATGTAACTATTAGACAGGCGGGCTGCGGCTTTTATTTACTGCCCCCGAAAACGTAGCCCGTAAAGAAATCGGCGTCCGACTCCTCCACTATAAGCCACTTCCCGTTAATCTTGGCCAGAGATATTTTCTCGATGATCCGGAATTTGCTCTTGCTGCCTTCTATCGACGCGTCCACGTAAGTCTTTTGAACAACGTTCGCCTTTTTTCCATCGGAGCTTATCGTCCTGTCGGCGTTTCTCACGGCCAGCTTGTCGAATAGCTCCACATTAATCCTGAAATTCTTCTCGACCTCTTCGAGGCCGATAATCTTCCCCTTCTTCTCCTGCCTGTAGTCCGGGGAAATGAGGGTCATGTAGAGGGCGAGGTCCTTCGTTTCGAAGGCCTTCGTGCGCGTATCGAGGACCTGATCGATTTCCTTGTCTCCCTGGCCTCCGCAGGATACGGCGAGAAGTATGAACAGCAGTGCGGCAAGACGTGAACGGAGCATTATCCTGGCTGCGCCGTGGGCGCTGCGGGCTCCGTCGTTTCGGCGGGCGCGGGCGGCGGGGCGGTCTTGCCCTGTATCTCGCTAAGGAGCGAGCTCGCCTTACCCGTGTATTTTTCGTTAGGGAATTTCTGCACGAGGACGTTAAGGGTTTCCCGCGCGAGCTCGTACTGCTCGTCCTCGGCGTAGGCCCTGCCGAGGAGCCAGAGCGCCTCCTGGTACTTGTCGGTGTCGTTATAACCGTCTACGACGATCCTGTACCTGCCGGCGGCCGCCTTGAAGTTGTCCCTTCTCGAATAGAAGTTCCCTATGTATATCTCTCTCCGGGCGAGCCTGTTCCTGCACCTGTGTATGTGTTGCCTCGCCTGCTCGACCTCGGGGGCGTCGGGATACTTCTCGACGAACGTGTTGAACCACTGGAGCGCCATTCTCGTGTTCGTCGGGTCGCGGTCGATGCTCCTTATTTCTTCGTAATACGACATCCCTACCTGAAACGTCGCATACGGCGCCTCGGCGTGGCCGGGGTGGCGCTTAAGGAACTCCTCGTACTCTATGGCGGCCTGCTCGTATTCGCCGCGCTTGTAGTAGGTGTCCGCCGTCCTCACTTCGGCGAGGGCAGCGTACGGGCTGTATGTATACCGTAGCTGGATCTCTTTCAGGTAAGCGAGTATGAGGTCGTAATCGCTTCCGCTGAATATCCACGGAAAGCCGCCCTTGTCGGCGTTGAGCTCCTCGACGGCGGTATTGTAAAGCTGCTCGTCGGACATATCTCTCGGAACCTTCAGCGAGCTGCAATTGACCACGAAAAGGAGAGAAGCGGCCAGCGTCAGAAGGGCAATGGTTTTCGTCATGAAGTCTTATAGTATTTTGATAAAAATATCAGTGTCAAGTATATCCGGAAAGAGTGCGGAAGTGAAACCGGAGCGGAACGCCGCAGAGGGCGGTATTTCAGGCGCCGGGATATGGGAATGGAATGATATATCGGACCTGTAAAGTTCCCGGATTCCCCAGGCTCGGGGCGCATCTTTTCGCCCGGCGCATGGTCTCTTGAAATATTTACTGAGGAGCGATTGGAGTGACGTAAGAACTTTTGTCAGACGTCTGAGACAGCGAACAGCCCCGGCTTATCGGTCACGCACGCACTGCCGCGCCGCTACTAGAATCTGCCTGGAGGACGCCTCGCGGGCGTCCTCCCTCGCGACGGACTGCCGCCGCCCGAGCTGCCTGTCGAGCTCTTTATGGTCTGCTTTACGCGGTTCGTTATCTGGCACCCTGCGCCCGACTCGGACAAGGCCTGCATATAGAGCGTGCGCCCCGCCGCGGTCCTTGCGAGGCTCACTTTCAAGGACGCCTTTCCGGAAGAGTCCGCGACGGCGGTTCCGAGCGAAGCGGGCCTTGAAAGCTCGAGCGTTCTCCCCCTGCACGCGCCGGACGTTATGGTCGAGCTTCCGCCGACTGTCGCATAGTTGAACCCGACCCTCGCTCCGGGGGCGACCCCCGTGACGCTTATAGTGTTGGACACGCCCGCGGCGCCCGGGTCGAACAGCGATATTGTCGGATTGCCGGCCGGTCCGGGAGGAGTCGTCGGCCTCGGCGTCGGCGCCGTGGTCGGCGTTGGGCTCGCCGGCGACGCCAGCGTAACTGCGAGGTCGGCGTTTACCCTGCCCGCACCGAAATAGGTCGAGGGAACAAGTGTTACCGCCGTGTCCTTTAATATATCTTCGACTTCCTGGTTTGTGAGAGTCGTGTCGGCCGACCATACCAGCCCCGCGACCCCGCTGACGACGGGCGAGGAAAACGAAGTCCCCGACCACAAGGTGTAGAAGCTCCCGGGTGTGTTGGCCGTGCCTATGGCGTTATATATTCCGACGCCGGGAGCGGCTATGTCTATAAAGTTTCCGTAGTTCGAGAACGACGCCTTCGTATCCGCGCTCGTCGTCGCCGATACCGCTATAACGTTGGCTGCCGACGCCGGGCACTGCCGGAGGTTGTTACCGGAATTGCCGGCCGCGGCAACTATCAAAACGCCGCTTTCCCACGCGAGATTTATCGCGTCCTGCTCGGCCTTCGCGGGGCCCGAAGTGTTACACTCGCGCCCGAGGCTGAGGTTAATGATCAACCTCTTGGAAGGATTTTGAATCGCGTAATTTCGGACGAACAGTATTCCTTCTATCATGTCTCCAACTGAGCCGCTTCCCCCGTCCGCGAGCACCTTCACCGGGAGCACCGGGCAGTTCCAGCATACGCCCGCCGCCCCTTTCTGGTTGTTCGTGGAGGCCGCCGCCGTTCCGGCGACGCCCGTCCCGTGGCCGTGCACGTCTTCAGTGTTCGTACCGCAGCTGCTTTCGGTAGACGAGCCGAGAACGTTACATCCCGGAATAAGTTTTCCGCCGACGTCTTCGTGAGACGATTCCACTCCCGTATCGAGAACAGCGATTATAACGTTCGCGCTGCCCTTCGTTCTATCCCACGCCTTGGGCGCGCCTATCCTGCCGAGGTAAGTCTGCTTGTTATACGACGGATCGTTCGGCACCGCATCCGCCCAAACGTAGTAGTTCTTTTCGACGTATTCGACGTTTGGATCGCTGAGAAGCTCGGCTTCGAGGTCTTCGAGAGAGATACCGCCGCGCGCCCTGAGAACGACCATCCCTAGCTCGCCGAACGAGCGCTCGACTGTCGACCTGTCGAGCCCACGGAGGCTCCTCGTCGTCGTAACCCCGAAACTGCCGTCTTTCATCTTGACTATCAGCTCGTCGGGGACGTATCCCTCTTCAGCGGAAGCAGTCCTGGTAAACGGCGCGGGAAGGAAAAGAAGAAGGCCCAGTATCAGCGCCAGGAACGATCTGAATGACATCAACATCCTCCATTAAGGCCGGGAGATTTGGCTCGGCTCTATACCCGACATATTAAAATAACTATTCTCGTTTTAAAATAAAGCAATGTTTGTGCCATTTTCCGGCACGGATAAAAGTATGTATTTGTAAATGTTTAGAAATGCGTGTATTTCGGAACGAACGGGCCCAGTACAAATATTGCAAGAAATACGACAATAAACGTCATTCCAGCCAAATCTTGCACACTATTCTACAGCCTTCGAATTCTGTTATCCGAGCGGGATTCTAAGCTTCCCGGCGTCGACGTTTATCCCCTTGAGAAGCGCCGGGGTTTCGTCCGTTTTGCCGTCCGCGACGAGCGCGACGTAGGGCAATATGGAATTCGAGAGGGCGTAGGTGGATGTCCGGGATACGAGCGCCGGCATATTCGTAACGCAGTAATGCGTCACGCCGTATTTGCTGTAAACCGGCGCGTCGTGAGTCGTGGGCTTGCTCGTTTCGGAGCAGCCGCCCTGGTCTATCGCGACGTCGACGAATACGCTCCCCGGCTCCATGCCCGCGATCATATCTTTCGTTATGACCTTGGGCGCCTTGAGCCCCGTGACGAGCACAGCGCCGACGACGAGATCCGACGCGGCGAGGGATTCGGAAACGACATCCGGATAGGAGGGCAGTGTTTTGACGTTCCCCCGAAAGCGGTCGTAGAAATATTCGAGCTTCTCCGGTTTGTTGTCGATCACTGTAACTTCGGCCCCGAGCCCGACGGCCGAGAGAACGGCCGAGAGGCCGACGACCCCGCCGCCTATGATTGTCACCCTTCCGTTTCCGACACCCGGCGCGCCGCTCAGGAGGACGCCCTTCCCACCCTTGGACTTCTGGAGGAAGTGCACGCCGACCTGCACCGAAAGCCGCCCGGCCACTTTACTCATCGGCGCGAGGAGGGGAAGCGAGCCGTCCGGAAGCTCGACTGTTTCGAAAGCTATCGCGCGGCAGCCTGTCTTCTTGAGCGCCGTGACCAGGCCGGGCGCGGCCGCCAAGTGGAGATACGAAAATATGACGTGGCGTTCCTTTATAAGGGGGTATTCGGATGGGAGCGGCTCTTTCACTTTTACTATAAGCTCCGATTTCTGAAAGAGCTCTTTTTCGCTGTTGGCGATACGCGCGCCGGCTTCTGTATAATCGGCGTCGGCTATCCCGCTCCCCGCGCCCGCGCCCTTTTCGACGTAGACAGTATGCCCCCGCCCGACGAGCACATGCACGGCCTCGGGCGTCAGCGCGACGCGATATTCCTGGATCTTCCTCTCTTTAGGTATGCCTATAACCATGCGGAACTAAGATAATAGCATCAGGAGCGCGTATTTAAAATAATTTTCTACGCAAGCGGCGAGAGGAAGCCCACTCTTTTTTTACGCTGGACAGGTACCGACGCCCCGCCCGCCCGCATTCATCTACGCGCGCTTCTCAGATATGATCCAGCTGTTGATGGTGCATATCGAGCGCTCGGATTTCCGCCTGTATTGCTCGGCCAGGGGCAGCTCGCCGCGTTTATATGAATCCAGAATCAGGGGGTCTTCCTCGGGATATGAAGCTACTATACGCTGGCCCGAAGAGCTAATAATATTTTCCATATCGTCCACCCTGAGCCTGTTCATATACATAAAATTATTGTGCACGATCTTTTCCCATTCCCGCTCGCTATACTGAAGGAAATTAACCAGATTGATGGATTTGTCCTGATGAGCGAAATGGTCCGAAAAATCTATCCTGTGTACGAACAGGCCGCCGTCGCGCATGAGCCTGTTGCCTTCCCTTAATATAGATTCGATAACCGGCGGCGGTATGTGCTCGAACACGTTATAGGAGGTCATGAAATCTATCGAGCCGTCGGCCAGGTTGGTCCTGGACGCATCCATGGGGGCCTTATACTCGACGTCTAGAAGCATGAAAAGATCATTGAGGCTGTGGTCTTTTCCCGCAGCCGCGACGAGCATTTCAAACCTGTCCGGACGGGCCCGGCCTTTTAGGATATCCCGCGCTTTCCCGGGATTTGAGCGTATGTAATCGAGATCGTTCTTTATAAGCTCGATCTTGATGTAGGGATTCGCATCTACGGTTATAACCTTTTTCGCGCCCAGGAGCCATAGCGCGATGGGAGTGTTTATCCTCCAGCCGGTCCCGATCTCGAGGATCACCTTGTCCCGTACATCCCTGCCCGACATCTCTACAATCTCGCAGGTTTCCAGCCCCGCCTTGAGCCCGTCAAGCGGATCCACTTTTCTGAAGTTGCCGAAGTTACGCTGGATCCAGAAATATAATTTATACGCGAGCGGCTGGGGCAGAAAGGATATGGCATTCTGAATTCTCGCTTTGGATTTCCAGCGCATATTTTCGATTTATTCCGGATGCTAAAGTATGAGCGCAGTCAACCCGGATCGGTAGAATAATTATACTCCCGCCCGGCATAAATCAAAATAGACCGCAGCGCGGATTAGTCCCGCAGAACACGTCTCATTTGCAGAAAAAGCCCTCGCCAAAAGCGGGATCGTCATTCTTGCATTTATCGACGCACTCTTCAGGCAGCGTGACCTCTCCCGCGGTATCTTTAAACTCCTGCATTATGGCCCACTCATCCAAGGCCGGGTCGAGGATGTTTTGATAACCGAAGTGCAGCACTTTCCAGATTTTACTCGGATCTTCCTGGTCCACGTAAAAATCACCCTGCATGATCGGGACCCTGTCCAATGGTAATGGGGGTGGAGGAGGGCCGGGTACAGGGCTGCCGAAAACGACGCTGATCCTGAAATGATTAACATGGCGCTCTTCTTCCTCCAGCAATATCTCGGCGCCGACATAGCGCGAGCTGGCGAGGCAGCGGTTCAGCTCGTCCAGGGGGAGCCGCCCTAGACAAACGCAGTCATCGTCGGGGCCGGGCGGCACGGTATCCGGCCATTTATAGGTGAGGGTATAGAGCTCGTCATTATAAATAAGATTTGTAAAATGTATCGGATACTCCGGGCCGCCGGCGATCATCTGGATGTTGCCGTCTTTCCCTACCCAGGTAAAAGGAACATCCACGTCAAGGTCCCGGACAACCCACCTCCCTTCCCAGTTAAAATTTTGCGGGAGCTGGGGCACGGGAGGAGGTCCATTCGCTTTTGACGAGGAATCGGAATCGCATGCAACGAACAATACCAGGGCTAGTAATGCCATTATCCTGATCTTCACCATAATTTTCTCCGGCTCCCCTTAGTTCATTAGAGTCATGCAATCCCCGCAACCGCCGATTCATCCTCCCCATGATTACATAACCAGCAGTAATTATATCAACATAAATCCGGGACTGCTCCATAGCAATTCAAACCAAAATATCGGGATCTCGTCTTGGCCTTTTAGATCTGTAATTAAAGAATGCTTGTATCGGTAATCCAGTCTTTGGACTTTCATCCCCCCTTAGAAAAAAGGGGGTTAGGGGGGATTTAGCACGCCACACGTGCATAAATCCGGAGTCGCGGTGCTCAGCCGCGACCCCACACTTCCGTCATCCTGCCTGTCTGGCGTAGCCTTGGCAAAGACGGAAACTACGATTTCGAGCAAGCGAGGAATCGAGAGCCCCCGGCTGACCGCACAGAAGCTAATCCGGTACTTCTCCATGGCAATTCAAACCAAAAGATTCAGGATCTGATATTTGATTTTATAAAGGAAAATTAAAGAGAGATATTCTCGATATAGCATTTGTAACAATCTATGGGAAGTTAAGAAGGTTCGACTCAGAATTTCTTATATTGATCGAGGTTTGAGTTTACGCAAATCGGACAATCGATCCAACAATTTCTTTTCTTTCTTTTGATTACCTTTATACAACGTTTTAATAGATTTTTCGTAGGTTTTATCTAACAAGTCGATGATTAATGCTAAATGTTTTTCTAAGATCTTCTCCAACTCCACAGTTTCTTGATCCAAACTTTCGTTATTTATATATCCAAAAGAAAAACGAGATAAAGTAAGCCTGATTGGCACATATGACTCATATATTTTTTGAGAAGATGATTCGCTTTTGTTTGCAATATATAAACTACTATGAGCACCAATTTTATTTCTTATCTCAAAGATCTTAAGTTTTTTGATTTCATCCGATATCTTCTGTAGGTTAGCCAAATTAACAAATTTACATAAGTTGTAAATAGCTTCTTGTTGTAAATATGTCGAGTTCAAAATACCATACAGACGCAAATATTTCTCACCGTAATCATTTCCATCAGTTAAACCATCTAATCCGTATTCCAAAAAATTTTTAATGGCGAGAGTCGTATCACCAATAACATCCAGTGCCGTACATATGAAAGACCAATCTTGATCTTTATTCAACCTTAGTGTCTCTTTAACTCTTTGATTGGAACTCCAATTCTTCTGAGTCACTAAATCTCGAAATGCAGTTTCATATTCGCGCAGAATTTCAGTAATTGTAGGCATCACGAATTTTTATCGGTAATTCTTGTCAATGTTTCTTGAATAACATCTACATCTTTGAGACTCTTATAAGGGGGCATTTCTTCTAGCACTTGGTTAAAACTTTGCTCGGATACATCTAAAAATTCAACTGTATTATCTAGTTCTGCTATATCTGCGTTAGATTTATTATCCTCATTTTTTAAAAGCGCTATTTTCACTGATAATAGATGAACGAGGGTTAGTCCTTCTTCGGCAAGCTTATACGCACAGTAACCAGGTATTCGAAACTTATTCACTAATGTAATTGTTTCTTCTAATGATTCAGTAGCCTCGCCTGTTTTTATTTGCTGTGATGATTCTTCAAAATGGCGTCCAATCTCCGCAATTTCTTGATGTATATCGTTTAGTCTTTTTATATATCTATTTATTGCGGCTTCACAATTCTCATATTTGTATGAAGACGAAATTTCTTTACCCTTACCGAAAATTTGATTCCACAAGTTATTCATATTTCCTCCAAAAATATCACAAATGTCTCTTGAGCCACGCCTTGCACGTCAGCGGCAGGTTAAGACTCTCCCACTCGTGCGAGGGCTTCAGTATCAGGAGCGAATCGTCGTCATCGATGCTCTCCTTTAGAATCTCCCGCACTTCCGCAATAGAATGACCTGTGCTCACGAACCAGACCGAGCGGAGGCACAGCGTATGCATCCGCCGAGCGACTCTATCGCCTCGTGTATTTTCTGATAGTCCTTATCATAGTGGAGCTCGTATGTGATGAGATAAACGGACATGGGAATCCCCCTCTCCGAAAACACAATAATTCAAAGAATGAGATTACAAGAAATATGTCTGTCAGGGAATATGAAAGTTAAAGAAGATGCCAACAACAGTTACGAGCACAGGCGCAGATATCACAAGCCCCGAAGCGAAATGTGCTCCGAACGCACCCCTCCCCCTCCCGGAGATACAGCAATCCCCGGAAAGGGATTACGAAATCATTTTTGCATGGGAAAATGAGGAAATAAGGAAGATGCAAACAATGATCTTCGACAATTACATATTGTGCTGAGATATTTCAAAGCGCGCTCAATGCGCGGTAACTTTTAAACCCCGCAGTTAAGCCACACGGTCAGTTAGTACTCTTCAGCTCAATGCATTGCTGCACTTACACCCAGAGCCTATCAACCTAGTCGTCTTCTAGGGACCTTTAGAAATCTTAAGATTTGGGAGACCTAATCTTGAGGTGGGTTTCCCGCTTAGATGCCTTCAGCGGTTATCCCGTCCGAACATAACTACCCAGCGCTGCCACTGGCGTGACAACTGGTACACTAGAGGTTCGTCCACTCAGGTCCTCTCGTACTATGAGCAGATCCTCTCAAGTCTCCTTCGCCCGCTGCAGATAGGGACCGAACTGTCTCACGACGTTCTAAACCCAGCTTCTCCAGCCCCAGGATGCGATGAGCCGACATCGAGGTACCAAACCTCCCCGTCGATGTGGACTCTTGGGGGAGATAAGTCTGTTATCCCCGGCGTACCTTTTATCCGTTGATCGATGACCCTTCCACGTGGGATCACCGGGTCACTAAGACCTACTTTCGTATCTGCTCGACTTGTCAGTCTCGCAGTCAAGCTCCCTTATGCCTTTGCACTCTACGCCTGGTTTCCAATCAGGCTGAGGGAACCTTTGGGCGCCTCCGTTACCTTTTTGGAGGCGACCGCCCCAGTCAAACTACCCACCTGGCACGGTCCCCCAGC
>CAZPHQ010000013.1:70699-71095 GCA_964586675.1 uncultured Spirochaetia bacterium
AACTACCCGCCTAACATTGTCCTGAACCCGGATAACGGGCTTCAGTTAGAATCCTAGTACAGCAAGGGTGGTATTTCACTGATGTCTCCACTCCGCCCTGAAGCAGAGTTTCACAGACTCCCACCTATGCTACGCATGCAGCACCAAAATTCAGTGCTAAGGTATAGTAAAGGTGCACGGGGTCTTTCCGTCCCGCAGCGGGTATCCGGCGTCTTCACCGGAACCACAATTTCGCTGAGCATTTGGCCGAGACAGCGCGGCAATCGTTACGCCTTTCATGCAGGTCGGAACTTACCCGACAAGGAATTTCGCTACCTTAGGACCGTCAGAGGTACTCCCGGCGTTAACTGGGCCTTAGCTGGGTTGATCCCATGTTTTAGGTACCTGCTCCGGCCA
>CAZPHQ010000014.1:0-69685 GCA_964586675.1 uncultured Spirochaetia bacterium
AAAATAATAATAATCCTGAGAAACCCCGTAGAAAGAGCATACTCTCATTTCATGTTGCATAAGAGGGGTTATAAGGAGCCCCTCGATTTCGGAAAGGCTATCGAGCCGGAAACGATTGCGGCGAGGCGCCGCGATAACTGGGACATATTTTACGACTACATTAGCTGCGGATTATATTACGCGCAGGTAAAGGCATACCTCGAGGAGTTCCCCCAGGTCAAGGTGATCCTTTACGAAGACCTTGCCGGAGAGCCCGGAAAGGCTCTCAGAGAAATCTGCGAGTTTCTCTCGGTCGATTTCAGGGAAGACGTGAAGCTCGAGAGATTAAACAAATCGGGCATTCCCAAGTTCGGGCTACTTAACGAGCTTATAAACAAATCGTCCCTGTTCAAGAATCTTCTCATGGCCGTCATTCCCGAGTCCGTCAGAAAACGGATGAAGCATAAAGCCTACAAGGTGAATATGAAGCAGGTCGGGATGAGCCCGGAGCATAGGGAATTTTTATATCCGTTCTACGCCGGGGATATCGAGAACCTTTCCGGGCTTCTTAAGAGAGACCTCTCCATATGGCATAAAGTCTGAGCACTACCAGCTTCGCTCCCGGCGCGCTGCTCGATCCAGCCGTTAATTTGAATCCTTTTCTTCCGATTCGAATCTCAATAGGTAAAGGGCGTGGGAATCACGACCCGAGAAAAGCACATCCTATACCACCATCCTCCAAGAGGGAAAGAAGCCCTTGCAGTTTAAGGGCTTCTTTTTTTAAACGATTTCCCTTAAGACTTCCCTCGCTATGATAACCCTCTGTATCTCCGAAGTCCCCTCGTATATCTCCGTAATCTTCGCATCCCTGAAGAACCGCTCTACAGGATAATCGACCGTATACCCGTAACCGCCGTGTATCTGAATGGCCTTTGTCGTTATCCACATGGCAGCTTCGGATGCGAATACCTTCGCCATCGCGGATTCCTTCGAATAGTTCATGTGGTTGTCTTTCATCACGGCCGCCTGGAGGGTTAAAAGGCGCGACGCCTCAAGGCGCGTGGCCATGTCGGCGATCATGAACTGGAGCCCCTGAAACGACGAGATAGACTTGCCGAACGCCTGCCGCTCCTTCGAGTACCTGACAGCCACCTCGAGCGCCTCCCTGGCGATGCCCACGGCCTGTGTCGCAACGCCGATCCTCCCGCCGTCGAGCGTGGCCATGGCGATCTTGAACCCATCCCCTTCCTGCCCCATCATCGAAGACTTCGGCACCTTGCAGTCTTCGAAGTATATCTGCGCCGTGCTGGTCGCCCTTATCCCGAGCTTGTGCTCGAGCTTCGCAATTTTCACGCCCGGATTGTTCATGTCTATGATAAACGCCGAAATGCCGTGATGCTTCTTGGACGGGTCCGTGGCGGCTATCAGCACCATAACATCGGCCTCGGCCCCGTTCGTTATCCACGCCTTCGTTCCGTTTATGATGTAAGAATCGCCCTTCCGGAGCGCCAGAGTTCTCAGGCCCGCGGGGTCCGAGCCCGCGTCCGGCTCGCTTAGCGCGAAGCACCCGAGCTTCTTTCCGCTCGCGAGGTCCGGCAGGTACGCCCTCTTCTGCTCCTCCGAGGCGAACGCCAGTATCGGGCTGCAAACGAGGGAATTATTAACCGACATGATAATCCCCGTCGAGGCGCAGGCGGCGCAAAGCTCTTCGAGCGAGATGACATAGGACACGCAGCCGAGGGCGCTGCCGCCGTATTCCTCCGGAACCATCATCCCCATGAATCCGAGCTCGCCGAGCTTGTCCACAAGCTCCTTCGGGAATTTCCCCTCCCTGTCGTTCAGGGCGGCCATGGGCCTCACCTCCCTGGCGGCGAAATCCCTGGCCGTCATCTTAATAAGTTCCTGTTCCTCTGTAAGCGTGATAATGGACATGCCCTACACCTCCCCGTTTGTATGCCAACCGAGCGCTCGCTCGGTATAGAGAATATATATCTATCAATAACCAGTGTCAAACAATTTTTTATCCGAGGGCTTTCATTATGAGGTCTGTCTGCAGCTTGATGTACTGTTTGAGGGTGAAGTCTTTTCGGATGGCCCACCGCCTGAAAGCCCACATCTGCCCCTCGACCATTATATTATGCGCCAGAAGCCGAGCGGTTTCTCTGCTTATATTAAAAACCTTTTCCCTGATTCCCTGGGTTATTATCCCTTCGAAGATGGCGACAAGGTCATTCTCCGCGTGGAGAACATATTTCCTTTCTTTCTTATTGAGGGATTTCGTCTCCTGGTAAAGGAGCAGTGTATAGTCCTCTATCTCGTCGATTATCGTGAAGTAGTCGCGTATGGCGTTTCTCAGATTCTCGCCCGGATCTTTCTTCCCGGTGAGTGAGCTCTGGAGCTTGTCGCTCACGCTCTTCGATATATGATCGCAGACTAAAAAGAGTATGTCTTCCTTCGTCCTGATGTAATCGTAGAGGGTGCCCATGCTCATGCCGAATTCCCGGGCGATTTCGCGGACAGTGGTCTTGTGGAATCCCTTACGGACGAAGAGCTCGACAGCGGCGTTGACGAGCTCCTGCCTCCTGACGTTTATAAGCTCCTTGTCCTTTATGTTGGATGCTATGCTGGTCTTGAGGTCGGCCATGCGGGATGATCCCCCGTTTCTCTCTGATTCATGATACGCGGTGCACGAAACGAATCAATATACTAACACAAAGAGAAGGGGTCTATCATGCCTCCGCCGAAGCTGAAGTACAACCGCCGATTTATTACTGGCCGCTGCTGAACGTACACTCGTCCAGTCCTTCGCCAAGAGCCTTACAGCTCTCAGGGTCGGAGGTTAGATCGCATACCGTGGAGTAATAATTGCACGAGCTGTGATTGATAGCTATCTGGTGAAAATCGAGCGGGTCAGTGATAGGCGCCCCGAAAGTGATCGGATATCCCGTATCGACGTGAATGTAAGAAAGCTCGGTTGGCGGGAGCATCGGAACGATGTCGTTCGTGTTGTAAACCCTCCAGCTGTCTATCCCGTATCCCTCGTAGAGGGTCTTGAAGGCGGCGTCCCCAGCCCTAGGGCCCGCAAAGTTGTACATAACTGGGTTTTTAAAATCCGTGTTTTCTATGATGTCCGGTATCGCCAGAACCGCCAGCGCCGCGCCGAGGCTGTGGCCCGTTACGTAAACGTTGTTGTAGTTCCCCGATTCAGCTATTGTGGCAATCGTGTCGGAAACCGCAAGGGTATTATATATGTCCGTGAAACCCTTTTCCGTCTGCCCGCCGTAGGTGTAATTCACTAGCGGATAATCGGCGTCGCTGATCCACTCGTCTATCGTTTTGGTTCCCCTGAATACCATGTAAATGTTGGAGCCGCTCGTTGCGACAAACGCTATCGGCACCTCCGTCGACAGCGACTCCCCGAAAAATCCCTCGGGCGTGAGCAGTATCTCCTGGAGCTGATACGGCGCGGGGAGCGTGAACGACTGCCCGTTATTGCTGTCTGTCAGCATCTGGTAGGCCTGGAGGCTCAGGTACATGAGCTCGGCCGCTGTTTCAGCGTTGAATTCATCGTTCCCCGGCTCCTCCGGTTCCGGCTCTTCCGGGCCTGGAACTTCAGGCCCCGTCAGCACGTTCTCACCGTCGCAGGAGATCGCGAATCCGCACGCGAATACAAGAAGCAGGATCATGTATGGAAATTTCGATAAACCCTTTTTATTCATGGATTGGCTCCTTCGGACAGCCTGGTGATAGATGAAGTGCATCGATTAATTATAACCGCGATTTTTTCTGAATGGCCGCATTTTATACCGGAGAACGGAGACCGGAATCGGCCTGCGGCAAACGTCCATTATTTGTTTCTGTGAGCCAACCATTCGAGAAGCGCGTCGAGCGCGGGGCAAAGGGCCTGTCCCCATTCCGTCAGCCTGTATTCGACCTTCGGCGGCACCTGCGGATAAACGGTGCGGGATACGATACCGTCGTGTTCGAGTTCGCGGAGCTGCTGTATGAGCATCTTCTGCGAAACGGCGGGAATAGCGCGCTCTAGCTCCGAGAATCGAAGCACGCCCCTTGCGAACAGGTGAAATACGATCACCATCTTCCAGCGGCCTTCGAGAAGACGAAGAGCCCCCTCGACGCCGCTCGCGGCCATGTCGGGAGTAACGTCTTCAAGCTTACCTGTGGGTGAGTACCCTACTTTTTGTCTGTTCTTGCCATTTTAGCGGGTTAAGCTACCATCAAAATCATGGAATAGCATTGCTGACAGAAAACATTTGGTTCGTTGTATCCTTTATCCTCTTCTATTGGATTTATTATGAAAGAATAATGTTTGCTGAAGAACAATTTTTAGAGAGAAAATTTGGAGATGCGTATAAAGAATTGGCAGACAAGGTTCCTGCATTTATACCAAAAATGGGTTTATTCAATAAACCAACCCTTTCATTTAGTTTAAAGAAAGTTCTGAAGAAAGAGAAAAACGGCTTGTTTGCCGTCTTTCTCATTTTCACTGCCTTTAACCTTATTGGGAATGGTTAAAAAACCATACACACTTCTTTTAATCGGTTTCATTGTCACTATGCTAATCTATATAATATTAAAAAATGAAAACAGCATACTTAAATAATGACCGATAAAAGGGACGAACATTAACGATTAAATACTAAATCAATGATAGAAAAGATAAACTGGTATGAAGAAGAGTAGCACCATAGTAATTGGTGTCATATTGAGTATTCTTTCTGTGGTTTTCGGCTACTTTGTGTTAGGTTTATTAGGTAGCCGCAGTTTTTACGGCAGGTTACATGGATGGCTTGATATGTTGGCTTTTGGTAAAGCGTGAAGTACCCTTTAGGGCAATTAGGCTTAAGTATTGGCTCGCATTTTATCGAGATAAAATTATAGAATTATAAGTTGGTTAAAACTTTATCTACCCATTTACTTGGTGCTGTATAAGTTGGCAGACTTTGTGTTGCAACTTATCGTACATAATAGGCAAACAGGTGTCAATCCTGTGACTTTCGGTAAATCTGATAACGCACACTACTACATTATTGGATTTGTAATGAAACTTTTGGTCGCTCTGCTGTTTATTGCAGTGCTGATGTTTTGGTTAAGTGAAAAGATGTACAATTATCTTGTTTCCATTGATTATCTACAAACCTGTTTTTTTGCAGATAGCGGGTCTTGTCATCATTCACATCGCTTTGATATTGATTTGTATTGCACAATTCCAAATGGACAATAGCTGGCGAATTGGTATTGATGAAGAAAACAAAACGGGATTAGTAACGAAAGGTATATTTTCTATAAGCCGTAATCCGATTTTTTAGAAATGATAGTCAGTGAATTTCTAATTAAAAGAACATAACAAACAATATCAGGAATATAAACAAAAAGATTATTATAATGGAACACAAACATCAATACGATCCACAAGGCAGACAGCTTTGTTGCACGCCACAGGAAGAAAAAATTTACACAGATGCAAACGCTAAAAAATTATTAGAAATAAAGCATCCTGAAACAGCACAGAACCACGACCACAGTGATGATGACGGACACGACCACTCGCATCCGGGTGGTAATCAAAGTATTTTCAAAATGTTTCTGCCTGCCGTTATTTCCCTTGTACTATTGCTCTCAGGTATTGCAATGGATAATTGGTTTCCGCAAACTTGGTTTACAGATTGGGTAAGGATTGTTTGGTATGTGGTTGCCTATATTCCTGTCGGATTACCTGTACTCAAAGAAGCCGTAGAAAGCATAGGTAAAGGTGAAATCTTTTCGGAGTTCTTTCTTATGGGAATTGCCACTATCGGAGCATTTACGATTGGCGAGTATCCGGAGGGTGTTGCCGTAATGTTGTTCTATGCCGTTGGAGAAGTGTTTCAGACATTGGCTGTTTCCAGAGCCAAAGCAAATATTAAATCATTGCTCGATCAAAGACCCGATGAAGTAACGGTTTTAAGAAACAATGAACTACAAACCGTAAAGGCTGAAACAGTGGACATTGGCGAAATCATACAACTGAAGCCGGGAGAAAAAGTAGGTTTGGACGGAGAATTATTATCCGAGACATCGTCATTCAATACGGCAGCTTTAACAGGCGAAAGCAAACCCGATACAAAAAACAAAGGCGAAACGGTTTTGGCTGGAATGATAAACCTAAACACCGTATCGCAGGTAAAGGTTACGACCGCATACACCGACAGTAAATTGAGTAAGATTTTGGAATTGGTACAAAACGCCACCTCCCAGAAAGCACCAACTGAGTTGTTTATCCGCAAGTTTGCCAAAATCTACACACCTATCGTAGTGGTTTTAGCCGTAGCCATTTGTTTAGTACCCTACTTTTTCGTAGACGATTATCAGTTTAAAGATTGGTTGTACAGGGCTTTGATATTCCTGGTTATTTCTTGTCCCTGTGCATTGGTCATTTCTATTCCGTTAGGTTATTTCGGTGGAATTGGAGCAGCTTCAAGAAATGGAGTACTGTTTAAGGGAAGCAACTTTTTAGATGCCCTTTCCAATATTCATAACGTGGTTATGGATAAGACGGGAACGATGACAGAGGGTGTTTTTAAGGTTCAGGAAGTTGTTTTTGAGCCTGCATTTAATGAAGCCGAAATCCTGCAAATGGTCAATGTATTGGAAAGTCACAGTACACATCCCGTAGCAACCGCTATTCACGAATACGTTGGAAAACCAAATAATGAAATTAAATTGGAAAATACGGAGGAAATTGCAGGACATGGACTGAAATCAACCATCAATGGTAAAGATTTATTGGTTGGCAATTTCAAACTGATGAATAAGTTCGGAATCCAATACGATTTAGACCCGAACACTATCGTTTATACTACGATTGCGGTTGCTTACGATAATAAATTTGTTGGTTACATCACGATTGCCGATAGTATAAAAGAAGATTCGCAGGAAACCATCAATCTACTGCACAAACTAAATGTTAAAGCTACAATGCTTAGTGGCGATAAAAGTACAGTTGTAAAGTATGTTGCGGAGCAGTTAGGCATAGACAATGCGTTTGGCGATTTACTACCGGAAGATAAAGTAAACAAGGTAAAGGAGATCAAAGCAAAAAATGAAACAGTTGCTTTTGTTGGTGATGGTGTAAACGATGCCCCTGTTGTGGCATTAAGCGACGTAGGTATTGCAATGGGCGGTTTAGGGAGCGATGCTACGATTGAAACGGCAGATGTAGTAATACAAGATGATAAGCCCAGCAAAATACCTATGGCAATCAACATTGGTAAACAGACAAAGAAAATAGTTTGGCAAAATATCACATTGGCATTTGCGGTAAAAGGAATTGTCTTGGTATTGGGTGCAGGCGGCCTGGCTACAATTTGGGAAGCCGTTTTTGCTGATGTAGGAGTGGCGTTATTGGCAATACTAAATGCGGTAAGGATACAAAGGATGAAATTTTAGAATTAGGTCACTATGTCCCATTAATAATGGGTAAAATAGGCTATGGGTAAGAAAGGTAAAAGTTATACAAAAGTCCCTCACTACAAAAGATACGGAGCTTCTAAACCTTCGAATGTCAATTTGTCGAAGAAGAAACCTGCATTCTTTTTAATAGCTTCTGGATATTCTTGACTTTGAGTCTTATTGCTATGATAGCAAAAATAATTAAACATTATTATTTTGACAAGAATATTCATCACCATCATCAAAGATAGAATTATAGGTCCTGTGCCGAACAAAAAAAGGATTATGCCAAACAAAAATCAAATAAAATCAACAGTTCAATTTACCGAACAAACCACAGTTCCAAAAGAGAAGTCCGAAAATATAAATTCCTTTTTAGATATAACGGTATTCGGGCTTCTCTGTTAATAGTTATTAATAACGAACGGCTAAATTTTATAGTGAAACGCTAACTGCCGATTTCTACATTCATTTTGGAAAAGGCAAACCATTTCTTGCCCAAATCTTTCAACGATGCCCCCAATGTGGTAAAGCTCCGTACCGTCTATGATAAGGAAACGCCGCACCTGGGACATTTCTTTATGACCGATCTCCTTTAGCTCAGAGTACTTCGACGTTCACAACCCGCTCGCCCATGAAATAAAGGTACGCGCAGTCGTAAGTGAGGCCGTCCTTCGCCTGACAGCTGTATATCCACTTCTCGTTGTAGCGCCCCTTCTCCGGCGTCGTGTCCTTCCGCCAGGGCTCCCCTATCGTGTCGACGACCTCTGCCTTCGTCATTCCCTTATAATCCTTCCCGGCTTCGATCGACTTCACTACCTCGTTCCCGCTCGATTTCGACCCCTGGGCGAGCACTATCGGCGCGTCGGCCGCAAAAGAGCTCAGGGGAAATATAGTCGTCGTCATAACGAGGGCGATGGAGAGAAATAACGATCTCCGGAGAAAGTAATCTAATCGCGTCATGTGCGTGAACCTTTGTCGTTAAGTTATTAGGATGCTGCCGACCTTAATTATATTGCAGAAATTCCATGTCATCGATGGGTTTCTTTTTACTCGAACTCGAATCCGAGGCCGCCGTCGGCAACAGTTATCCTCACGCTCCCGCCTGAAGCCAGCTTCCCGAAGAGTATCTCCTGCGTCAGCTTCTGAGTGATCTCGTTGTCGATGAATCTTTGAATTGGCCTTGCCCCGAGAAGCTTGTCGTAGCCCTTCTCGGCGATAAAAGCCCTCGCCTCGGGCGTAAGCTCGACGGAGACCTTCTTGACCCTGAGCCTGTCGGCGAGCTGCCCTACCATCTTGTCGACTATCTTTTCGACGACTTCCCTGCTCAGAGAGTTGAAGTGCAGCACTGCATTCAGCCTGTTCCTGAATTCCGGGCTGAAGTATCTTTCTATAGCCTGGACGCTCTTGTCCTCGAACTCGTCCTTCTCGAACCCGAGGGTCCTCTGGCTGCTCTCACGCGAGCCCGTGTTCGTCGTCAGTATCAGCACAATCTGCCTGAAGTCGACCTTCCTCCCGTTAGAATCCGTGAGCGTCGCGTGGTCCATCACCTGGAGCAGCACATTATAAATATCCTCGTGCGCTTTCTCTATCTCGTCCAGGAGGAGCACCGCGTGCGGGCTCTTGTGAACTGCCTCCGTGAGCTGCCCGCCCTCGTCGTATCCGACGTATCCCGGCGGCGATCCTATGAGCCTCGATACAGTATGCTTCTCCATGTATTCGCTCATGTCGAACCGTATGAATCCGATGCCGAGCGCCTCCGCGAGCTGCTTTGCGAGCTCCGTCTTTCCGACACCTGTCGGCCCCGCGAACATGAAATTGCCGACGGGCTTATCCGGCTCGCTGAGGCCCGAGCGCGACATCTGTATCGCCGTCACGAGCTTCTCCACCGCCTCGTCCTGCCCGAATATAACCTTCTTCAGGTCCGAGGCGAGCGTCATGAGCCTGTGCCTGTCGTCCACCTTAACAGTCCGGCTCGGCACCTTCGCGATCTTCGATACGAGCGCCTCTATGTCCTTCACCGTAACCTGCTTAACGCCCGTATCGTAGCTCCTCAGCTTCACAGCCGCCCCGGCCTCGTCGATGAGGTCGATAGCCTTGTCCGGAAGCCTCCTGTCGTTCATGTACTTCGCCGAAAGCTCGACAGCTGCTTTCAAGGCGGACGTCGAATACCTCACGCCGTGAAACTCCTCGTAATGCCTTTTCAGCCCGTGAAGGATTTTCACGCATTCCTCTTCGCTCGGCTCGTAAACGTCTATCCTCTGGAACCTCCGGGCGAGCGCGTGGTCCTTCTCGAAAACGCTCCTGTATTCCTTGAGCGTCGTCGTCCCGATGCACCTTATCTCGCCGTTGGCGAGCGCGGGCTTGAGCATGTTCGACGCGTCGAGCGTCCCGCCGGAAACGGCGCCGGCTCCTATGACAGTATGTATTTCGTCTATGAATAGTATCTTCCTGTCGTCCCCTTTCACGCTGTCTATGATGGACTTCAGCCTCTCCTCGAAGTCTCCCCTGTAGCGAGTGCCCGCCGTGAGGGAGCCCATGTCGAGTGCATAAATAGAGGTGTTTTCGAGGGCCTTCGGAACATCGTTTTTCGCGATCCGGAGGGCGAGCCCCTCGGCTATGGCCGTCTTCCCGACGCCGGCGTCGCCGACGAATATCGGGTTATTTTTACGCCTCCGTGCGAGTATGTGTATCGTGCGGTCTATCTCCGACTCCCGCCCGATGAGAGGGTCGAGCTTCCCGTCGCGTGCCTTCTTGACGAGATTGGTGCAGAATTCCGAGAGCGGGTCCTTCGCACCTTCCTGCGTCTGCGTATCCGTCTTCGCTATGCTGGTCGATTTTTCCTGCGGGCTCTGCCCCGTCCCGCCGTGCGATATGTACTTTACAAGGTCATACCTGTTCACTCCCTGCTCGTTCAGGAGATACACGGCGTGAGACTCGTCCACCCTGAACATGGCGACGAGTATGTTCCCCCCGTCTATCTGCTGCTTGTCGGCGGATTCGGCGTGCATGGCGGCGAGCCTGAGAACATAATGGCTCCCGGCCGAGTACTGCGGCTCCGGAAGATACTCGGAATCGACAGGCGGCATGTTATCGTCGATAAAATCCTCGAGGCCCGTTCTCAGGCGCTCGAGATCCACGCCGCATCCCGTAAGAACTTCTGCCGCGTCATGGTCGTAAGTCAGCTCGAGCAGTATGTGCTCGAGAGTGATGAATTCGTGCCGCCTCTCCTTTGCCTGCTCGTATGATCTCTTGAGCGTTTCCTGAAGTTCTCTCGAAAGTGTCATTGATATTCGCCTCCCCCTTCCACTTCCAGTATGCATTTGAGCGGGTGCTCGTACTCCTTCGCCAGCTTGTCCACCTGCGCTATCTTGGTAGTAGCCACGTCATAAGTATAAACGCCGACAGTGCTTCTGCCCGCTGTGTGGGCTTCGAGCATTATTCTCGTCGATTCCTCCTGGTCCTTGTAGAATATCCTCATTAGCACCCACACCACGAACTCCCTCGGCGTGTAATCGTCGTTGAGGAGCACTATCCTGTACATGTCGGGCCGTTTGAGCCTGGCCCGTTTTTCTGTAAGAAGCTCTCCCTCGCGGTCGCTCCGTTTGATATTCCTTTCAGCCATTGCTTCGGTCTCTTGGCGGCGCGTCCGCTCCCGGTTTCTGCCCCGTGCAGACGTATCTTTTAAAAAATTTAATCACGCCTCCTTTGTTTTTCTACTCCCCGTGTAAATATTTCAGCGGCGACTGCCGATTATACTGCTCGATAAGGCCCTCCGTATATCCGCGCTCGCGGTCGAGGAACTTGCCTATAGCGCGCCCGGCGGCCTCGTTCAGAATCAGGTGCGAGCTATACGTCGGAACCGCCCCGAAGCCCCGGAGGAACTTGTGCTCGCCCTGCGCCCCGGCCTCGAAAATATCGATTCCGTTATTTATAGAATAGTCTATCAGGCTGTAGAAACAACATTCGAAATGGAGGTTGCTCCAGGACTCGACTGCCCCCCAGTAACGGCCGAAAAGCCTGTTGTTCTTTACCACGTTGAAACTCCCGCCTACCCACCTTCCGGCGCTCCTCGCCATCACTAAAACGAGGCGGTGCCTGTACTTTTCAAGCATTAGATCGAAGAACTCCCTGTTCAGATACGCGCTACCCCATTTTCTGGAATGCGTGTCCATGTAAAAATCCCATACGGCCTCTATATGCTCTTCCTTTATGTCGTCCTTTTCTATGGTCGTTATTTCGAGCCCCGAGCCTTCGAGGGATTTTCTCTCTTTTTTAATCTGCTTTCTTCTGCCCGAACGGAGGTCCGAAAGAAAATCCTCGAAGCTCCCGTAGTTCCTGTTCTTCCAGTGGTATTGATGCGTGATCCGCGTAAGGAACCCGAGCCTCCCGAGTAGCGAGCACTCCCTTTCCGTCAGGAAAAGAAGGTGCGCGGAAGAGCATTCCTCCCTCACCGAAAGCTCCGCGAGCCCCCTCGCCAGGATACCGGCGCACTCTTCGAACGGATACTCGGGATGGACCGATATGCGCGTGCCGGTGGCGGGAGTAAAAGGCACCGCGGCGACGAGCTTGGGATAGTATCTCAGACGCGCGTTCTCGAAAGCCCTCGCCCATTCCCAGTCGAATATGTACTCGCCGTATGAGTCGTACCTTATATAAGCCGCTACCGCGCCGGCCATCCTCTCCCCGTCCCTCAAAACCAGGTATCTCGGTATCCAGGTGGTATGCGGCCCGACGCATCCCGCAATCTCCATCGACTCGAGGAACTCGTATTCGAGAAACGGGTTCTCTCCGTCGATGAGCGCGTTGTACTCGTCCCTGTCGAGGGCCGCGATCGAATCGGATACCGAAAGCGTGTACTCTCTCTCCATACGTTTGTCCGCTTGGCTCGGGGGTAATTTCCCGAACAAAATTAGTATAGCACCTGTGACAAGTGACAGCTCCGCATCGAGCCCTCCGGAGCTGCGCCGGAGCCTCATGCGCTTATTGACAAGGGAAGACCGAAAGTGGGATAATGGTAATCATCCGCGTAAAAACTCCTTCTCGAGGCTGAATATGTGTAAACGCACAGCAGCGCCGCTTGTTCTCGCGCTTTTTCTGGCGCTCTCGTATTTCTACGTCCCCGGTTTACACCCGTCCCTCGCCCAAACCGCGTCGGACAAGGCCGACGTCTTCTTCAGGCTGAACGAATTCGCATTCGGCCCCGGCGAAGAAAACGCCCTGAAAGAGATAGCGGCGAGTGTCAAAAATAACCCGGGAGCGGTCCTCGTCATCGAGGGCTACTCCGACGTAACAGGCGACGACGAATACAACCTCAACCTCTCCCGGCGGCGGGCCGAGGCCGTAAGGCAGTTCTACATATCGCAGGGCGTGGAGCCGGGACGGATTACAGTAAGCGGCAAGGGCAAAACGGCCAGGTTCGCATCGGGCGAAGACGAAAGCTCCCTCAGGCTCAACAGGAGGGTGACGATAACTCTCGAGTCCGGCTCCTCGCCGCAGTCATCCCCCGTTCCCGAGCCCGCCGCAGCGGCCCCGGCGCGTGCGCCCGAGCCCGAGCCGGAATCGGCACCGAGCGAAGAGATAATAGACGCAATAACCGTGGAAGAAACGGAGCCCGTCTCCGCGCCTTCTCCCGCCCCCGCCCCGGAGCCCCCATCTGAAACCGCCTCCGAGCCCGGCGCCATAAACCCTGAGGTCTCCGAGATCATAGGAAAGAACATGCGCCGCCTGGCGGCCGGCAGGATAGTGTTCGACGCCCCTAAGGAAATGAGCGTCGGGGAGTCCTATCCCGTAGAAGCCGCGGTCACCCACAAATTCCTGAAAGACCTCTCCCAGAGCGTCGGCGCCGCCGGCGGCGGGAACGGAAATCTCAGGCTCGGCGAAAACATCACGCTTCACCTCAAGGGAAACGGTTTCGACATCTCTCCCGTAACGGATTCCACTATAGGCGCCGTGCAGGAATTCCCCATCGACGACTCCGAAGACACGAAGGTCATAGAGGAAGACAGCACCGAAAGCTGGGAATGGAGCGTGAAGCCCGAAAAGAGCGGCTTTCAGACACTCCTCCTCACCGTCGAGGTGGCAGTCGAGGACGAGCACTTCACGGAAGTCCTCTCCGAGTACCCGGTTTTCGAAAAGGTCGTTCAGGTAAAGCCCAGCTTTTTCCACTCGCTCTCCAAGAGCTATCTCCTGATGGCGTTAACGATAGTGATAGCCGTGGCCGTCGTGGGCTGGGTGTTGATAAAGAAGCTGAGGCTCGGCTGACGCGCGGGAGGCGGGGATATGAAGTGGCTTCGAAATTTGCTGGGCGGTGAAAAGGACAGCGTGGGCGGCATAGACCACGTTGCCATAGTCGTTACGGATATGGACAAAGCCCTCGGATTTTATTCCGGCCTGCTCGGGCTCGAAATTGTCAGCGACGGCCGCCCCAAAGGCGGCGAAAAGAAAACCTTTCTCGGGAATAGGAACGGCGTCTTTCTGGCAGTGACAGAAGACAAAAACCGCCCCGCCGGAGGGCCCGTCAACCACATCGCGTTCAGGGTGGGCGACGTCGAGGGCCTGGGCCGGAGGCTGAAAGAGGCCGGAATAAGCTTCACCGAAGAGAAAACCGGCCCCGACGGGAAGCCGGCCGTATATCACTTCCTCGACCCGGACGGTCTCGAGCTCGAAATATGCGCGGCTACACCCAACCAGGTGCCGCAGTACTAAAATTACCCGGAATTTCTTTGCCGAAAGGTTTTGCAGTATATACTTAACCGATGTAAAATAATTATTAATCTTGCAGTAACAAACTGAGAAATGTCGATTTTAAAGAGAAAGAAGCTCGACAAAAGAAGTGCCGAAATAGAGAATTATGCGCTGCCTGTAAGGTTCGGGCCGGAAATGCGCGTACTCATAATCGGCGGCGGCATAGCGGGGCTCACACTCGCCGGCCTCCTTCAGCAGAGGGGGTTTAAGCCGCGCATCGTCGAGCGGATTCCGGAGTACGGCAAGGTCGGCTACATCATAGTCCTCTGGCCGTCCGGGAGCCGCGTCCTCAAGGGCCTCGGCCTTTACAGAGACCTTGTCGAAACGGGCCTTCCCTTTTCAACCTATAATGTCTGGGACGAAAAGGGCGAAATGCTGAAATCCTACTCCGTCGACGAAGTGTCCGAAAAATACGGGCCGATGATAAGCATATACAGGTCCGAGCTTATAAACATTCTCAGGAAGAACATAAATCCCGAAAATATAACGATGGGCCTGTCCGTCGAGAAGATCCATCAAACGCCGGACGAAGCTATAGTTACGTTCAGCGACGGTACGCAGGAGTCCTGCGATCTTGTAGTCGGGTGCGACGGGGTACGCTCGAAAACGAGAAACCTCGTATTCGGCGACGTCCCGCTTTCTTATAGCGGCATGACAGGCTGGAGCTTCTGGCTCAAATCCGGGATCGCGAAATCGGCCCACATAGCCGAGTACTGGGGCACCGGCAAGTTCCTCGGCATCTGGCCGACGAGGAACAGGCTGTCCGTGTTCACAAGCATCAGAAGCCCCAAGGGCACGCCCGACCCTGTCGAAAGCAGGCTCGATCGTATACGGGGGCATTTCAGCGACTTCGGCGGCGTCGTTCCCGAAATCCTCGCGAACCTCGAAGACCCGACAGAAATTTTCCACGACGAGTACTGCGACCTCCGCATGGACGAATGGCATAAGGGCCGCGTCGTCCTCGTCGGCGACTCCGCCCACGCCGTGCTTCCCACAGCGGGCGGCGGCGTAGCTATGGCTATTGAATCCGCCGCGGTCCTCGCGGACGAGCTTTCGAGGGCCGATTCCAAATATATATCCCAGGCGCTCGAAGGCTACGTCACAAGGCGCAGGCCCCGCGTCAACAAGGTGCAGGACCAGTCCCGCATGATGGGCAAGGTCGCCTTCGCCGACAGCCGCGCCGTGTCCGTCCTCAGAAACTTCGTAATGCGTTTTTACTCCAGCCGCCTTCACCTCAAATACTGGGACGATCTCCTGAAGGAGCCGATATAAACAGCAGAAATCCACTCCTCTTCTTCCCCTCCCGACGCTATCTCGAAACGCGGAAAAGTAATTCATCAGTTATAATTTCTAATGGCATTCAGGGTCCAATGAGTATACTTTTAATCCATACGCGGAGCCGGCACGAAAGCGCGTCTTCCACGAATAACGCGGGCGGCGCGGGCGCGCTCCCGGCTATTTTCAACAATCGAACATGAAAACCGGAGGTATTCAGGCCATGTCCAGGCTGGCAAGAATATTCGTTTTATCCCTCGTCTTATCCGTAATCTGCATGGGGCAGGCGATGCATGCGGGCGCGCAGGAGATGGGGTTCAATTCTCTCTCCCCCCTCGTCAAAAAGCTGAGTCCTTCCGTAGTCAACATCAGCACCACGAACGTCTCCAGGGGAAGGACCTTCTCCTACGAATCTCCGTTCAAGGACCGTGAGAACGATCCATTCAACGAATTCTTCGATAAATTCTTCGGCGAACAGCCCGAAAGGGAGTTTAAGGGAAGGGGGCTCGGCTCGGGATTCATATTCAGCGAAGACGGATACATTATCACGAACAACCACGTCGTCGAAAAGGCGACCGACATAAAGGTTATTCTCCAGAACGGCGGAATCTACAGCGCGGAGGTCATCGGGACAGACCCTAAAACGGACCTCGCTCTCCTTAAGATAGAGCCCAAGGAGAAGCTCCCCGCCGTCAGGTTCGGCAATTCCGGCAATCTCGAAATAGGCGACTGGGTGCTCGCGATAGGTAACCCGTTCGGGCTCGGGCACACGGTCACAGCCGGTATAATCAGCGCCAAGGGCAGGTCCCTCGGCCTCGGCTCCTACGACGACTTTATCCAGACCGACGCCGCCATCAACCCCGGCAACAGCGGAGGCCCTCTGTTTAATTTCAAGGGCGAGGTCATAGGCGTAAACACGGCGATCATCGCGGGCGGCCAGGGCATCGGGTTCGCGATACCCGTCAACATGGCCAAGGACGTCATAGCCCAGCTCAGAAGCACCGGCAAGGTCGTCAGGGGCTGGATAGGGGTCTACGTTCAGGAGGTCACTCCCGAGATAGCCGAAAGCATAAATTTAAAGGAGCCTAAAGGCGCGCTCGTCGCGGACGTCGCCCCGGACGGCCCGGCGGACAAGGCCGGGCTTGAGAGAGGGGACGTCATAGTGGAGTTCAACGGCAGCAGCATACAAAACATGCCCGAGCTCCCGAAATCTGTCGCGGCGAACCGCCCCGGGACTAAGTCCGAAATGAAGGTGATCAGGAACGGCCAGGTGAAAACCCTCAACATAGAGCTCGGCGAGCTCCCCGAAGAGGTCGCCCAGGAATCGAGAAGGGTCAAGGGCAAGGCAGTAGAGCAGGACCTCGGCCTCGTCGTTCAGGAGATAACACCCGAAGTCCAGAGCACTTTCGGCACCAGCAGGTCGGAGGGGGTCGTTATCACCAACGTACAGCCCGGAAGCGTAGCCGCGAATTCGGGCCTTGCGCCGGGCGACGTGATCCTCGAAATAAACAAGAAGAAAATCACGAACCTCGACGGCTACGGCAGGTCCATGGATTCCGCAAAGCCGGGTCAGAATATACTCTTCCTCGTTCAGAGGGGCTCGAACACGATATACGTAGCCCTAAAGCCGGAGGCCGGGAATGACAAGGGCTGAAAGGTTAGCCGAGCTCGGGATAGACCTGCCCGAAGTCGCTTCGCCGCTCGGCTCGTATAAGCCCGCATCGGTGGCGGGGAGCCTCATCTTCGTATCCGGCCAGCTCCCGCTCTCCAGAGGAAAGCTCGTCTTCGAAGGCAAGGTCGGGGCCGACGTCTCCCCGGAAGACGCCGCCCTTGCGGCGAGGCAGTCGGCAATAAACGTCCTCGCCGTGATGAAAAAGGAGCTCGGCACACTCGACAACGTGAAGAAAATAGTGAAGGTCACGGGCTACATCGCCTCCGCCCCCGGCTTTACTGGCCAGGCGGGTGTGCTCAACGGCGCATCAAACCTCTTCTTCGACGTATTCGGCGAGGCGGGCCGCCATGCACGGGCCGCGGTCGGCGTCTCCGAGCTGCCGCTGAACGCCCCGGTCGAAGTTGAAATCGTCGCCGAGATATTATGACTGTGGGGCGCCGGAATAAGTTCCGGTAAACTAATTCTTCCCATGCCCCGGCCGACAGTCTGCCTCTATACCGACCACCCGTCGGAATCGCTCGATATAAAAGCGGTAGCCGCCTCTCTTGAGGAGTACGGCGTCCGCACCGAAACCCGCGGGAACCTCTTCGAATATCTCGGGATTAATGGCGAGGCCCTTTACGAAGCCGCCGCGCGCCTCGCATCGGCCCGCGTCCCCGGCGTCGAATCGCCCCTCGACGAAATCCGTCCTCCCGCGCCGGTCGAAGCGGATTTCGAAATAAAGCTGCTTACGGGGAAAGAGAAGGGGAGGGGCGTCCTCTCCCTCTACGATGGCCTCTGGGTCCAGAGAGTTCTTCGAAAGCTCATCTGCGATTCCATCCCGGATGAATCCGGCAGCGACTTTCTTCACATCGTATTCACCGGCCGGCTCGTCGGAACGTTCGAAGGCCGGCGCTACCACGCCCGCGTCGTCCTTCTCGGGAGCCCGGCGATAATCTCCACCTCCGGTCTGGTGGAGGCCCCCGCGCGTCCCCGCGAATACTACTTCATTAAAGGCGGGCTGATACAGAGCGGAAGAGATACCCGCGAGCTCGACGATATGTACAGGGGAAGGTTTATCGACTACGACGACCCCAAAACCACCTCCGCAATCTCGTCTTATGCGCTCCAGGCCCTCTTTTACGAGCTGTCCGGCGAGGCTTTCTGCGATAATCCCGATTGCTGCCTGTTTAACTCCCACTGGCAGGAAGACGTCCTCAGGGTCCAGTACGAAGGAAAGCCCTGCGCGCGGTGCCTCGAAATTCTTGGGTGATCGATAAGTAATAAACGGAAGGAAAAAGAAAGGGAGAAGGCCGGCGGCCTTCTCCCTGATTGGTTTCAGATTAAATCAGGCCCTTGCCTGCTCCTGCTTTTCTAAAATGTCGATCGCAACCTTCGCGGCCTTTTTGCCGGAAAGGAGCATTCCGCCGAAGGTCGGCCCCATCCTCGGAAGCCCGTATACGCTGTTTACAGACATTCCGCAGGCTATGAGACCCGGATGAACCTCGCCCGTGTATTCGACTAGCGCTTCCTCGGATTTTTCTACCCACATCGAGCCGTGGCCCGGGAGCTTCTTGTAAAGCCCCTGCTGCGAAAGCCTCGAAACACAGTATGCGTCGTGCCCCGTGGCGTCGATAACGAGCTTCGACTCTATCGCTATAGGGTCGAGGCAGGTTATTTCCTTCGGCATGTTTGCGATAGGTGTCCAGTTTATGACTATACCGGCCACCCTGCCGTTCTCCCTGTATACGAGGTCGTCGAACATCGTCATGTTCCTGATCCTGGCCCCCGCCTCGCAGGTCATCGCGATGAGCTTCGAGCACGCGTAGGGTCCGTCGGCGACGTAAAGCCCCTTCTGTACTTCTTCGTAAGGAACCTCGATTTCGTCGAGAACCTCGTTCCCGGGCTCCCTGACGGTGACTTTATTCATAAGGTAACCGCCTATCCAGAAGCCGCCCCCGAGATAGTTCATCCTCTCCACGAGAAGAACCTTGTATTTCTGCTTTGCTATGTCCTTTGCCGCCACGAGACCGCTCGGCCCCGCCCCCACAACTATAACGTCGCTCGTGATGTACTCGTTGAATTCGTTGGCAAAGCCCTCTACTATGGCTTTTGTAACTTCTTTCTCTCCTACCGGTGCGAACTTGACCTTAAAATCGGACATAAAATATCTACCTCCCTGAATATTGCGGTCGCTTGATTAACCCGTTTAATCTATCACAGAATGGGTTAGCGTCAATAGAAACTATTATACACGATCTGCCCGTCCGGGGCCCCCTTCGGCCCGGCTTCTCTATGGCGGCGCGGGCGATTATAGGTTATCTTACAATCTGCCTGCGGCGGCTATAATTCTGAAACTTACGGAGGTAGCATACATGCTTCGTCGTGCAAGCTTTTTTACTTATTTCCTGGCGGCGGTGATCGCCATCGGGATGCTTTCCGAAAGGGCATATTCGGGAATCGTCATGGAACAGGTCGTCTACGAGGAAGGCTCTCCCCTGAGACAAAAAATAACGATCTACATACAGGACAACAAGCTTAAGCAGGTCGAAAACGACGGCCAGTTTTCCCCGGCCGTTATCTTCGATCTCGATTCAGGGAACATAGTCTTCGTAAATAACGAAAAGAAGCTCTACATAACGCTCAGCAGGGACGAGTATCTGAAGTCCATCGAGTCCCTGATGGCCGAAACGAGAAACGCGCCCGGAGAAAAGAGAAACGTTTCGCTCAAGAAGACGGGCGAAACGGGGAATTTCGCGGGATATCCTTCCAAGAAGTACGAAATATACGACAGCGGCAAGCTCCAGACGGAATACTGGGTGAGTAAGGAGCCCGGGTTCAGCGACGAAATCGATCTTAAAAAAATATCGAAGCTCATGAACGAAGTAACGAAAATGAGCCAGAACATCGGCGGCTCCGCGTCGATTTCCGACAACGAATACGAGATCATCCAGGAGATCTACGAAGAGGGCTATCCTATGAAAACCGTATACTACGCCCAAGAAGGGGCGGGCTCGGTAACGGAGGAAATAGTTTCCGTGAAGAAGCAGGATATACCCGCCGCAGAATTCCTTCCGCCGGCCGGTTACGAAAAAATCACCTATCAGGACATTCTGAAACAGCAGTAATTAATTTATATCGGGGATTAAATAGAGAAGCGCATAAGCCCGGGGACCCGGGCTTATGCGCTTATTTGTTTTCAGTCTCAGCTTTCTTCAACGACTTCGACGCTGACGGCGGCCGTCACTTCATGATAAATCTTTACAGGGACTTCATGGGTGCCAAGGGTCTTTATCGGGGTGTCGAGCTCGATCTGCTTTCTCGATATCTCGAAGCCCTTTTCCTTGAGCGCGTCGGATATGCTCTGGGAAGTGACCGAGCCGAAGATCTTCTCTTCCTCGCCCACCTTCACAGCTATCGTCACCTTCGTTCCATTGAGCTTGGAGGCGTGGGCCTGGGCATCTGACTTGGCCTTGTCCTCTTTTTTCTTGATAGACGCGCTCTTCTGCTCCCACGCCTTCAGGTTCCCGGCAGTGGCCTTGACGGCGAGCTTTCTCGGTATGAGAAAGTTCGTCGCGAGCCCGTCCTTGACGTCCATCATATCGCCCCTCTTGCCTATCGATTCGACATCGGAAATCAGTATGACCTTCATTGTCGTTATAACCTCCGGAATTTTTATACGTTAACTTCTCTCTGCGCGGAAACCGCACCCGCCGCTTAATGAAGCACGGTGTATGGGAGAAGCGCCATGAAGCGCGCCCTCTTTATTTCCGTCGCGAGCTGCCTCTGACAGCGTGCGCAGAGCCCGGAGTTTCTCTTGGGAACGATTTTCTTTCTGTCGGTTATGTACCTCGAAAGTATGTCGATGTTCTTGTAATTCATCTCTATCGACTCGGTGCAGAACCTGCAAACCTTCTTTTTCGCGAAATATTTCCTGTCTCTCGGTGATTCCATTAGTTGGTTCCTCCTTCGGCCGGTTCAGTCGCTGCCGGCTCGTTCTCTGTCTTGGCTTCCTGCTGCGCGGGCTGGGCCGCGGCTTCCGCCTGGCTCTCCGCGGCGGCAGCGCTTGCTTCCGCTTCCTTACTCTCCTGGACGGCCCTTTCCTTGTTGGCCGCCGCTTCCGTTATGGAGACGGTTATGAATCTCAGCACGTCGGTGTTGTAAAAGCGGAGATGTCTTTCGAGCTCGGCTACGGCTCCGGGGAGCGACTTGAAGATGATGATGTAGTAAATGCCCCGGGAGTAGTTCTGTATCTCGTATGCGAGCTCTCTCTGAGCCCACTTGTCGAACTTTATTATCTCCCCCTCGTTGGCGGAGATGGCGTCGCGGAGCCTCTGCTGTATCTTCGCGAGGTCCTCATCCTTAATATCGGGCCTGATAATGTATAAAGTCTCGTAATACCGCGGCTTTGCGGCCATAATTCAAAACCTCCTGTCTTGGTCTTTGCGGCCCCGCACGAAATCTGCGGAGCGACAGATAAAACCTAATCCGGATTATTTTACCCGGAAATAATAATTTGTTAACACCCTGTGAAAAAGGACGGGAAGCCGCCTGGAGCTTCCCCGCCCCGTCAATATCATATCAAGAGCGGCGCTATTACTACGGCCACGATTGACATGAGCTTGATCAATATGTTCATCGCCGGTCCCGAGGTATCCTTGAACGGGTCGCCTATAGTGTCGCCGACGACAGCCGCCTTGTGTGCGTCGGAGCCCTTCCCGCCGAGGTGCCCCTCTTCAATGTATTTCTTTGCGTTATCCCACGCCCCGCCCGCGTTCGCCATCATCAGCGCGAGCATGACGCCAGTGACGATTGACCCGGCGAGGAATCCGCCGAGGCCGTCCCGTCCGAGTACTAGGCCGATGACTATAGGCGCCGCGACGGCTATCACTCCGGGCACGACCATCTCCCGGAGCGCGGCGTCCGTGCTTATGCCGATGCACGAGGCGTAATCCGGCTTCGCGTTACCTTCCAGAAGCCCGGTGATTTCCCTGAACTGCCGCCTCACCTCCTCGACCATCTTCTGAGCCGTCCTGCCTACGGCCCCCATCGTGAGCGCTCCGAGAAGGAAAGGCACCGCGCCGCCCAGGAGGAGGCCCGTTACAACATTACTCCTCGTGAGGTCTATGGAGTCGAGGCCCACGGCCTTCGTGTACGCCGCGAAAAGGGCGAGCGCCGCGAGGGCCGCCGAGCCTATGGCGAATCCCTTTCCTATGGCGGCCGTGGTATTCCCGAGCGAGTCCAGCTTGTCCGTTATTTTTCTCGTCTCCGGCCCGAGGCCCGACATCTCCGATATGCCGCCCGCGTTGTCGGCCACCGGCCCGTAGGCGTCGACCGACATCGTTATGCCTATAGTAGCGAGCATGCTGACGGATGCGATGCCTATGCCGTAGAGCCCGGCGAAGTAATACGAAAGCCATATGGCTACCGCCACCGCTATGACGGGAAGAGTAGTGCTTATCATGCCGACCGAAAGGCCCTCGATGATGTTGGTGGCGACGCCGGTCTGAGAGGCTTCGGCTATTTTCCTGACCGGAGTGCTCGAAGTGTAGTACTCCGTTAAAAGCCCTATCGCGATACCCGAGAGAAGCCCGAGCACCGACGCGAGCCATATCCAGAGTATGTTCTGTACGCCGTCGACAAGCCCCACGGCAAGCATAACGACTAAAGACGCGGCAAGGTATATGCCGCCCGCGTAGAAAGTCGCCCTCCGGAGCACGATCTGCGGCTCGAGATCCTTCATCCATTCGACGCTTTTCGAGCCGACGACGGATGCGAAGCTCCCTATGGCGATAAGTATTATCGGAATGGCCATGAGGGCGATCTCGTTATGGCCGCCCGCAGCCGCGATTACTATCGTCGCGACGACCGCGCCTACATAAGACTCGAAAAGGTCGGCGCCCATGCCGGCCACATCGCCCACATTATCGCCAACGTTGTCGGCGATTGTCGCCGGGTTCCTCGGGTCGTCTTCCGGTATCCCGGCCTCCACCTTGCCCACGAGATCTGCCCCGACGTCGGCGCCCTTCGTGTAAATACCGCCGCCTATCCTCGCGAACAGCGCGACAGAGCTCGCGCCCATCGCGAACCCGCCGAGCACGTCGCCGAACCCGAGTGCGAAACTGGCGAGCCCCTCCGCGTCAGCCGGGTTATCGGGAAGTCCTATGCCGAGCAGAAACGCTACTGAAAGTCCGAGAAGACCGATGCCCGCGACCGAAAGTCCCATGACGTTCCCGCCCTTGAAGGCGACGGTAAGGGCCTTCCCCTGTCCCTCGCTCGCGGCGGCGTGCGCCGTCCTGACGTTCGCCTTCGTCGCTGCCTTCATGCCGAAGAAACCGGCTATCATGGAGGAGAAAGCGCCGGCGATGTATGCTATCCCGGCATCCCAGCTTATGAAGAAACCCAGAAGCAGGAACACTACCGCTACGAATATGCCGATGATCCTGTATTCCCTCTTCAGAAAAACCATCGCCCCTTCATGAATAGCCGAGGCGATATCCTTCATCCTGTCGTTTCCTTCGGGGAGTAAAGTGATCTCTCTGTAAACTATGAATGCATAGATCAGGACGGCCACGCCGAGTATGGTACCGAAATATGCCGCTATAACTTCTCCCATGATGACTCCTCCTTTCGTCGATTCGCAGGGTGTTGCTTCTGGCGCTTTACGTCTTGCTTTCGGGTGACCTGACGTTGAACTTGTTCATCGTTCTTTCAAGCCCGTTCTCGATCAGCTCCAATACAGCGTCGGCGGCTTTCTCCACCGAAACCTTCACGGCGTCCTCCTCCCCGCTTCCGAACCGTGAAAGCACGTGGGACGCCCCTTCGGATTTCCCGCCCGGCTTGCCTATTCCTATTCGTATCCTTATGAATTCCGGGCTTCCGAGCCTGTCTATTATAGACCTTATACCATTGTGCCCGGCGCTTCCGCCCCCGGCCTTCACCCTTATGGCGGCGGCCGGGAGGTCCATTTCGTCGTGAATTATTATAATGTCGGCGGGATGAATATTATAGAAAACCGCGGCTTCCGAAACCGATTCGCCGCTCCGGTTCATGTAGGTTTCCGGCTTCAGGAGGATCAGCTTTTCGCCGGATAAAAAGCCTTCTCCGTAAATGCCCCGGAACTTCTTTTTCGTAAGGTCGATACCGGCTCTTCGGGCGATTTCATCGATGGCCAGGAAACCGAGGTTGTGCTTCGTGGAAGCGTATTCTTTCCCGGGGTTGCCGAGGCCTGCGACTAATTTCATTTATCCGACTGACCTTCTCCACCCTCTTCCTTGCCTTCCTCGGCCGCTTCTCCGCCCTCTTCGGCGTCGCTCAGCTTAGGAGCGAGTATGGTGACGATGGCTTCCGAGTCGTCTTTAAGGAGCGTGATCTGGTCGGAAGTCTTTAAGACTTCAACATGTATGGAGTGCCCGATTTCGAGGTCGGTCACATCCACTTCGAACGAGTTCGGTATGTCTTTCGGCAGGCACTCGACCGGGATTTCTCTCAAGATTTCCTCGAGTATTCCCCCTTCCTTAATGCCCTTGGCCTTACCCGTTATCCTAACCGGCACGTTCACCGTTATTTTCTTGTTTACGTCGAGCGCGTGAAAGTCGAAGTGAAGCGGCTTATTCGTGAGGAAGTCATACTGCGCGTCGCTCAGGATCGACAGCCTGGAAACCGTCTTGTCGCCGTCCTTGTAGTTCACGTCGAGAAGCGTATTCTCGCCCGCCTCAGTCGAAAGGGCCTGCTTAAGCGCCGCCGGGTTCACCGTAATCGATACGGGCTCCAGTCCCTTTCCGTAAAGCACTCCGGGCACGTTGCCCTCATTCCTCGTTTTCCTTGCGCCGGTCTTTCCGGACTTTCCTCTCAGCGTTACCTCTAATGTACTCTGTGCCATGTCTTAGCACCCCTCCGGTTCTTTAGTTAAAGAGACTGCTTATCGATTCCCCGGTGGCTATTCTCTTTATAGCCTCCCCCAGGAGATTCGCAATGCTTATTACCCTGATTTTATCACAATCGGCAGCGTGCTGCGTTTGTGGAATCGTATCTGTCAGTATTATTTCCTCGAGCGGGGATTCGATGATCCTCTGTATCGCGGGGCCCGAAAGCACTCCGTGCGTGCTGCAGAGGGTAACGCGCTTGGCCCCCTCCCTGAGGAGCGCCTTTCCGGCCTGTATCGCCGTCCCGGCGGTGTCGACGAGGTCGTCGACCAGTATCGCGGTCTTGCCCTCGACGTCGCCTATAACGTTCATTATCTCGGCCACGTTCGGGTTCGGACGTCTCTTGTCCGTCATCGCCAGGGCCGAATCGAGCACCTTCGCATAGGATCTCGCCCTTTCCATGCCTCCCGCGTCCGGCGAAACGATGACAATATCCTCGTCCGCGTACTTATCCTTCATATAGTTAATGAATATCGGGGCGGCGAATATGTGGTCGACCGGGATGTTGAAGAACCCCTGTATCTGCCCGGCGTGAACGTCCACGGTCACGACCCTGCTGATACCGGCCGTCGTAATCAGGTCCGCGACCAGCTTGGCCGATATCGGGGCCCTCGGCTGGACCTTCCTGTCCTGACGCGCGTAGCCGTAATATGGTATGACGGCCGTAATAGCCCGGGCCGAGGCCCTCTTGAGAGCGTCCGTTATTATAAGGAGCTCCATTATATGCTCGTTTACGGGCGGGCACGTCGATTGAATGACGAATACGTGAGAGCCCCTCACGCTTTCCGATATCTCGGCGAATATCTCGCCGTCGCTGAAACGCCTCAGCTCCGCCTGCCCGAGAGGAACGTTCAGGTATTCGCAGACAGCCTTCGCCAGGGGCACGTTAGAAGTCCCGCAGAAAATCTTTGCATTGTCCATTTGAGCTCGCATGAAACTAAAAGAGCGTAGTCTTCCGACCAAAAAACAAGGTATTATAAAATAGAACGTGGAGAATTCAAGTTTAATTGCACGTAACGCCCTCGCCTTCCGAAAATAAAATACTTCATTCCGCCAGGGTCGCGAGACTGGCGACCGCGTCCGCTTCGGGGGAGCCGCTCGTCGTCCCGGTCTGCTTCGTCTACGCCGAATCCTTCATTTACACCCCCATAGATAAAAAACCCAAAAGGGCCTCGTGGAAGAGCCTCAGGCGCGTGAAAAACATCTCGGAAAACCCGTCCGTATCCCTCGTGATAGACGAGTATTCGGAAGACTGGGGGCAGCTCCACTACATCATAATAAACGGCCGCGCGGAGATTATATCCGGGGGCGCCGAATACCCGGAGGCCCTTCGCGCGCTTTCCTCGAAATACCCGCAGTACCTTGAAATGGGCCTCGAAGAGGCGGGCCTCCCCGTGATCCGCATAACCCCCGTCCGCATAATCTCCTGGGGAAAGCGCTGATTCAAACGCGGGCGGTCCGGCGACGGGCGGCTCGCCTCATTCGCCCTGCCGCATATTTCCCCGCAGGCTATGGAAGGCCATTTAGATGTGTGATAATATTAAGCCGTCTGGGTTTTATTTTAAATAAATCAAAGCTATAAAGCCGAAGTGGCGGAACTTGGTAGACGCGCTGGATTCAGGATCCAGTGGGTGCAAGCTCGTGGGGGTTCAAATCCCCCCTTCGGCAGACCGTAGCGGAAGGCGACTATGGGAGAGGTCAGGCCAAAACTTATCCTTTCCGATTCGAGCAGGAGAAGGCGCGGTTCGGGCGGCGGGTCTCTGTTCATGCTGCTCATAGTGTTCGCAGCCGGCGTGTACGTCGGCACGAAGCTCGACGACGTCGGGCTCTGGGGCGAAAAGGATGCCGCGGCTCCTGTGGCGGCAGTCAAAGCGGCCCCGGAAGCACCGTCCCGGCACACCGCCGAAACGCGAAGCCCCTCGCAGGGCTTTGCCGACAGGGTCGCTTCTTCGGGCGGCGAAGAGACCAGCCCTTACGAAACTGTCACGATCGTCGAGGATGGCCAGAGCACCGAGGTGCTTCAGGAAACCGGCGCCGACACGGGCGTTGAAGGAGAGGCCGGTAGCTCGGCGGAAATCGGGCTGACCTCCATAAACCCGGAAAACCTTTCCACGGGTCAGGTCGGCACGGAGGAAGTTACAATACTTTCGCCGGACACGGCGGCGCCGGAAGGGAGCGCCCCCGAAGCCACCAAAAAATCCGGGGCCAGAGAAAGCTACACCCTTCAGGTAGCGGCCTTCCCAACAGCCGAGGACGGCCGGAGGGCGGTCGCCGAATACAGGGCGAAGGGGTATAACGCATACACGGTCGAAGTGGAAAATTCCCGTGGAGAGAAGTGGACACTCGTTAAAATCGGGAAATACTCAAACATAGAACAGGCCTGGAGCCAGGCGGCCGTGTTCAGGAAAAGTGAAGGTAAAGAGGCTTATGTAGAGTCGCTCGGCCAGAAGACGGCGGTCAACGAATCGTGGGGAAAAACACCTGGCTCCGATCAGTAGCCCGGTGCGCGAAATGCAAACTAAAACCGCGGAATTTCGCTTATATGCACCTACAATAACACTCATTAACGGCTCCAATCATTAAATAATTGCTGAAAAATAGATTTTTTTGCGTTTGCGAAGAAAATAACTTGACAAGCATGTGTGCTAAACTTATAGTTATATAGTTGGGCTCCAGTATAGTTTTGTACGACTCAAACTAAAACCACAATAGAAGGTGTGTGAGATGAAATCGGCTAAATTCAGAGAGGTTGAGCATGGTGCGTCCGAAATGGACAACATGAGCGACTTCAACGAGCAGGAAGAAGAATCATATGCGTCACTGGGATTCGGTGACAACGACCTTATGGAAGGCGAAGAATCCGACTTTTCCTTCGAGGTGGAAGAAAACTCCACAGTAGAGGATCAGGAAGATGAATGGACGCCCGACGAGCAGTTCAGGCTCCTTTACGTCTACTTCAAGGACATGGCCGTAGAATCCCTTCTCACCGCAAAGGAAGAAATAGAAGTTTCCGCGCAGATTAAGAAGTGTGAAGCCAAAACCAAGGAGCTCGCCCTCAACATCGAAAAGCTCCATAAAAAAAGAACGGCCCTCACCTCCAAAAAACCCGCCAGGGGAGCGGTCGACGAAAACGATCTCACGAAGCGCATCGAAAGCCTCATGGCCTTCGTTAAGGTCTACTCCGAGCGCGCCGTCGAGCTCAAGGAAAGGTTCGTCAAGGCCAACCTCAGGCTGGTCGTCAGCATCTCCAAGAGGTACATGGGAAGGGGTCTCCCCCTCACAGACCTCATCCAGGAGGGCAACATCGGCCTCATGCGCGCTGTCGAAAGGTTCGACCACACCAAGGGATACAAATTCTCCACCTACGCTTCGTGGTGGATACACCAGGCGATTTCGAGGGCCCTTCTCGACCAGACGAGAACGATCAGGGTCCCCGTTTACGTCCTTGAGCAGGCGAGCAAGGTCTATAGAATAAGCTCCATGCTCCACAAGGAAATGGGAAGAAAGCCCCTGCCCGAAGAGGTAGCCGAGGTGGCGGGAATATCCGTCGAGGGCGTGAAGAGGATTCTCGAATCCACGAACGACGCCGCCAGGCTCGATACCCCCATACTCGACGGCGAGAAGACGACTCTCCTCGATTTCATATCGGACGATAAATCGCCCGCACCCGATTCCATAATGGCGAGCACCGCGCTCACCCACGAGATCAGGGACGCGCTCAACATCCTGACGCCGAGGGAAGAAGAGATAATCAGGCTCAGGTTCGGCATCGATCAGGACTGTACCTATACCCTCGACGAGATCGGCAGAAGGTTCGACCTCACGAGGGAGCGCATCAGGCAGATCGAAAAGAGGGCGCTCGAAAAGCTGGCCACGTCCGAAATGGGCGAGATACTAAAAAGCTTTCTCGCGCGCTGAAGCCGCCCCGCATCGCCGGATCGTCACACTGTAAAAGCACGGAATATGAAGTCCCGCGGGGATTTGAAACCCGCCCGGGGAGAATTGTGTTTGAACGCTGTTTAGTGTAATTTCCCTATTGAAATGAAACCCGTGCCCCCTGTCATAGTAATCGGGATGAGCCGCTCAGGAACGACCATGCTCACGAAGATGCTGGAGGAGCTCGGTCTCTATGCCGGTAGACAACTCACAAACAACCACGAAGCCGTTTTTTTCAGAAAAATAAACGACTGGCTCCTCACGCAGTGCAGCGGCGGGCTCGAAAATCCGGGCGTGATCAGATACCTCCTCGAAGATACGGAAGCCAGGGATTTATACGCCGGGTTCGTCGAGTTCACTATGAAAACCCCGAAGGCGATCTCGTTCCTCGGCCTCGGCGATTATCTCAAGTACCGCACCCCGGCGGCGCTCGACGTCCCCTGGGGATGGAAAGACCCCCGAAACACATTCACGCTGCCCGTGTGGCTCGACATCTTCCCCGGCGCGAAAATAGTACACATATACAGGCACCCCCTCGACATAGTAAGCAGCCTCAGGACAAGGCGGAAGAAGGGGCTCTCGAGGCTGAAGGAAAGGGGCGGATTTTCGGGAACGCTATACAGGTATTTTCTCGTACTGCGTCACATCGGCACGGGAAAGGTCTTCACCGACCTCCGGGCAGCTTCCCTCGACGAGGGGCTTCTCATGTGGGAGGAGTATATGGCCGAAGCGCGGAAGCACGTTTCGGGCCTCGGAGAGAGCGCGATCGAAATCAGGTACGAGGATTTCCTGGAGAGCCCGGCCTCCGTTCTAAAGACCCTGTCCGACTTCTGCGGGCTCTATCCTTCGCAAGCCTCGATAGAAAAAACCGCGGGGGGAGTAAACGAATCGCGCCGTCTCGCCTTTCTGAAAGACCCCGAGCTAAAAGAATATTCGGTTCGAATATCCGACAGGCTCAAGGCCTACGGCTACTAGGTTTCTCCGCGGCCGTGCTTTTATCTGCTCTTCTTCAAAAGCTCTCCGAATCTAAGCGCTAAAAGCATATTGCCTTCAATCTTTACCTTTCCTGTGAGCAGCGCATTTTCCGGGGAGAGCTTGCCGTCGAAGAGATTCACGAAGTGCTCGTCTTTTGTCTCTATGGTACAGTCCGCTTCGCCTCCCTCTTCCCTGACCCCCATCGATCCGTCTCTGAAATCTACGAGCCATATCCCCCCGTCCGCGCCTTCGAGAACGATTTTATAGAGCGCTCCGACGTCTTTGTATTCGTCCCCCCTCTCCTTTAATCTCCTGTCCACTTTCCCAAATATCTCTCTCGTTCTCGACAATAGCGCCTCCTTTTGGAATGGACTACCATTCTACCACACGCGCACAGTGTGCGCCGACAACCGACGTAGTGTGGCGCGGTGCAATTAGCTGCCGTCGTGCGACCGGTGTATTTAACGGATTGGGGGATTTTCAGACAGTGTCCGCTGGCAAACGACGTATCACGCTCATCGCATAATCGGATTATGCGCGTCTGACGAATTAATCTCATTCCCAGCGATATCTAATTATCTGTCATTCCCGAATGCCTGTATCGGGAATCCAGTCTTTTAATCTTTCTCTTTCATCCTCCCTTAGGAATAAGGGGGCATGGGGGATATTCGAACAGCGTCCGTAGACGTCCGGCGTAGCTCGCAATGCCACTATCATTTCCGTGCGTTACTGCCATCTTCTTTCCCTTCCCCCTTCCAGGGGGAAGGAATGGATGGGGGTTACCTCAAGAGCTGTCATTCCCGAATGTTTTAATCGGGAATCCATTTCCACAAACAAAACGTCAAGAGTTTTGTCATTGCGAGGGAGCGTTTTATGTGACCGCGGCAATCCCGTCTTTATCCTTCCCCTTCATCCCTCCATAATTGACGCCCGCCCCCTCACTATTTACACTTCTTCCTTTTGTCCGATTCTTTTTTTCTGGGAGCAGAATTGAGCATCGAATATCCGCGGAATTACGACATCATAGTCATCGGCGCAGGCCACGCCGGCTGCGAGGCGGCGCTCGCCTCCGCGCGCATGGGCTGCAAGACGCTCGTCCTCACAGCCAACATAGACACCATCGGCCTCATGTCGTGTAATCCCTCCGTGGGAGGAGTCGGCAAGGGCCACCTCGTCAAGGAGATCGACGCCCTCGGCGGCGAGATGGGTCTGGCGGCCGACCATTCCGCGATCCAGTTCCGGAGGCTCAACACCCGCAAGGGCGCGGCCGTCCAGGCGACGCGCATACAGGCCGACAGGCAGCTCTACAGGACCTACATGAAAGCAGCCCTCGAAGCGCAAAATAACCTCGACATAAAGCAGCGCATGGCCGAGGGCCTCCTGGTAAAGGGCGGCTCGGTTTGCGGGGTGAAGACGACCCTCGGCGAGCATTTCTATTCCGGCGCCGTAGTGGTAACGCCCGGCACATTCCCTAACGGCCTCATACACATCGGCCAGACGAAAATTTCCTCGGGCAGGGCGGGAGAGGCGGCGGCTATCGGCATATCCGATTCCTTCGGCGGCCTCGGATTTAAAATGGGCAGGCTCAAAACAGGAACTCCGCCGAGGTTTGACGGCAGAACCATAGACTGGAGCATCCTCGAGCCCCAGCCCGGCGACGAAAACCCGAAGCCGTTTTCTTTCTGGACGGATTCCATCGCGCGCGATCAGCTCCCCTGCTACATTACCTACACGAGCGAAAAGACGCACAAGGTCATAACCGACAATCTTCACAAATCCCCGCTTTACTCGGGAGAGATAAAAGGCGTCGGCCCGCGTTACTGCCCCTCCATCGAAGACAAGGTCGTAAAGTTCAGGGACAAGGAAAGGCACCAGATATTCCTCGAGCCCGAAGGCCTCTCGACGTACGAAATATATCCGAACGGCATATCGACGAGCCTCCCGCTGGAAGTGCAATATGAGCTCGTCAGGACAATAGACGGGCTTTCGAACGTCGAGATTATGAGGCCGGGCTACGCGGTCGAATACGACTACGTCGACCCGACACAGCTAAAGCCTACGCTCGAAACGAAGCTCGTCGACAATCTCTACTTCGCGGGGCAGGTAAACGGTACGACAGGATACGAAGAGGCCGGGAGCCAGGGGCTCATGGCCGGCGTCAACGCGGCACTCCGCGTGAAGGGCGAAGCCCCGCTGATACTCGACCGCTCGGAGGCCTATCTCGGCATCCTCATCGACGACCTCGTAACGAAAGGCGTCGACGAGCCCTACAGGATGTTCACATCCAGGGCCGAATACAGGCTCGTCCTCAGGGAGGACAACGCCGACATGAGGCTCTCCGAAAAGGGTTACGCTATAGGCCTTCTGTCCGAACAGCATTACGAAAAGGTAAGGGCTAAAAAAGAGGCCGCCGAAGAAGAGCTCCAGAGGCTCGAAAGCATAAAAATAACTCCCGACGCCCGCGTAAATGAAATACTCGTTTCGCTCGGCTCGTCGACGATAAAAAAGCCCCAGTCTCTAAAAGAAATACTTCGCCGTCCCGAGATTTCGTATTCCGCGCTCTCGCACCTTCCGGGCGGCGAGTCCGCTCCGGAGCTTCTGGAAGACGTCCTCACGCAGATCGAGATGGAGGTCAAATACGAAGGCTACATCAAGAGACAGATAGAGCAGATCGAAAAGTTCAGGAAGGTTGAAAACCTCGGCATACCGGAAAATTTTTCCTACGACGGCATCCCCGGCCTCTCGAAAGAAATAGTGCAGAAGCTCTCGCGCGTCCGCCCGGGCTCTCTCGGTCAGGCGAGCAGAATTTCCGGTATGACGCCGGCCGCAATCTCTGTTCTTATGGTTTATTTAAAACGGGGTGATATGGAAAGGCAGGGCGCCGATCACTCGGCTTCTTCCTGCTCTTCCTCGGATTCCGCCAGTTCCTGCTCCAAAAGCTCCATCATATCCTCGTAATCTCCGCCGATGTAACCCGAGTTTTCCGGGTCTTCGAGCATATCCACGAGGTCTTTTATTTTCTTCTTTCCTCTTTTGTTCATGAGCCTTTCCTCCATGCCGCCTTATCTAGCACGGCAATCTAATTAATACTATAACACAGACTTTTTTTTCTGCTTCCGGCGCTCCCCGGAAACTTTAAGGTTGATGAAGTATAAGGTCCGTCCGGCGAAAAGCAACCATCATTTTCCCGATTATAACAGCCGCCAGAAGTATGAAATAATCGTGCTCTCTCCTTCTGAATGCTTCGTATGTATTTCTATTTCGACAGAAGCTCGCGAACTTTTTCAGGGTCGGTAACCGGAAGGTCGCATTCGTAATTCATGCATACGTAGGCCGCCGCTTTTCCGCCGATCGTTTCCTGCTCCTTCGTGAACGGCGCTATGTCCGTTATACCAGGGCCGGAATCGCGGAGGAGCACGATCTTGTTCGGTGCGTAAACCTTTCTCAGCGCATCGATCATTTTTTCCGTGTCCTCACTTCCGCGCTCTCCGGCGAGCACGATCTCGTACGAAGGCCCGATGCCGAAATCGAGGCCCAGCAGGAGCTGCGTATACGCGCTCGGCGCCTGATCGACAGCAGCAGAAAACGCCTTCGCGAGATTCCCCGCCGCCTCTTCGTAAGAGGCGTCTCCGGTAATCCTTCCTATCCTGAGCAGGTTGAGGAGCGCTGCCGAATTCGCCGACGGCACCGCGCCGTCGTATACCTCCTTGTGCCTAATTATCATCTCCTCGGCGTCGTTGGCGGTGAAGTAGTATCCTCCCCTTTCCGTGTCGAGATAGTGCTCGTTCATATCCTTCTGAAGAGCTATCGCCGTTTTTAAATATTCCGTTTCGAACGTGGCCTCGTAGAGCTCTAAAAGCCCCCAGATCAAAAACGCGTAGTCGTCGGCGTGCGCGGTTATGCCCGCCTCTTCGGTTCTGTAGCGGTGAAGGAGCCGCCCGCCCTCGCCGCGCATCGTCATGAGTAAAAAGCCTGCCGCCTTTTTCGCGGCTTCTGAGTACGCTGGTTCTCCGAATGCAGCGGCCGCCTTCGAGAGCGCAGCGATCATAAGCCCGTTCCAGTCCGTCAGTATCTTGTCGTCCTTGTAGGGATGTATGCGCTTCTCGCGGGCCTCGAAGAGCTTTTTCCTCGCCCTCTCGACTCTCTCTAATATCCCGGCTGCATTCGGGCCGAACGACCCGGCGATCTCGTCGAGCGGGCTCCTCAGATAAAGTATGTTCTCTCCCGAGCTTTCCCCCGAAGCCTCCTCGCTGAAATTCCCTCCGGGAAGCGCGTTATACAACCGCGCAATAAGCCCGCCGTCTTCCTCCCGCAAAATGGCCTCCAGCTCCTCCGTCGTCCAGACGTAAAACTTCCCCTCGACTCCCTCGCTGTCGGCGTCCTCCGCCGAATAGAATCCGCCCTCCGGCGAAGTCATGTCCCTGAGCACGTAAGCGATGATTTCCTGCGCGGTTTTTTTATAGGCTTCCTTTCGGGTAGCCTCGTACGCTTCTGTATACGCCATTATCAGAAGCGCCTGGTCGTAGAGCATCTTCTCGAAATGCGGCAGGAGCCACTCCGGGTCCGTCGAATACCTGTGAAACCCGAAGCCGACGTGATCGTAGATACCGCCGAGCCTCATTTCGGTAAGTGTCTTCTCCACCATGTAAAGCGCTTCCTCGTCCCCGGTCCGCTTCCAGTACCGGAGCAGGAATACGAGATTGTGCGGCGTCGGAAATTTCGGCCTGGTGCCGAACCCGCCGTGTATCTCGTCGAACCTCCCGTGAAGCTGGTTGAATCCCGTCGTCAGCGCGCTCATCCCCGGTGCGCCCGTGCCCGCCTCTGCCCTGGTATCCGCCGCCTTTCTCATCGCGGCGGTTATGCTCTCGGCGGACCTTATAACTTCCTCCCTCTGAGTGTCCCAGATCTCCTTTATCTTCGGCACGAGGTCCACCATGCCCGCCCTTCCGAAGCGGGCCTCCTTCGGTATGTAGGTCGCCGCGAAAAAGGGCTTCCTGTCCGGGGTCATAACTATATTCAGCGGCCACCCGCAACCGCCCTTGGAGAGTATCTGGCACACCGTCATGTATATGGCGTCTATGTCGGGCCTTTCCTCGCGGTCGACCTTTATAGACACGAACGCCTCGTTCATGAGCCGCGCGACGTCCGGGTCCTCGAACGACTCGTGCTCCATAACGTGGCACCAGTGGCAGGTCGAATACCCTATCGAAAGCAGTATCGGTTTATCTTCCCTGGCGGCCTTCTCGAACGCCTCCTCGCCCCACGGGTACCAGTCCACGGGGTTTCCGGCGTGCTGGAGAAGGTAGGGGCTCTTTTCGTTTGCAAGCCTGTTTTGTTTCGTCATTTGAATGGATTATATGCGAACGGGGGCCTGCTCACAGCCGCGGCGCCGGGGATATTCGGGAAGGTAGTCGCTTCGGCTTCCCGCCGCGCCGGCCGCTCGGATATTCGGTTTATAGTTGAGTTTACATACCGCCGCCCGCTTTACCAAGCGCTTATTCCTCGCCCTTTCCCCGCTCAGGGCGCTATGTCGCCGTGTACGCACCCGGCCTTTTCTTGGTTATAATTGAGGTACTTTTCATATGCAGATACTCGACGACAAATACTCGAAAATAATCCTCGAAGAGAAGCTTCTGTTAAAATCCCTCCTCGGCGAGATAAGCGAAGTCTCGGGCAGGGATCTCATTGAGAGGCTCCGGTCCGTCGAGGAGAGCCTCGATAACCTTTTCTCGCTCGTTTTCATCGGCGAATTCAGCACCGGGAAATCCTCCGTTATCAACGCCCTTCTCGGGGAAGACGTACTCCCCGAAGGCATAACCCCGACGACCGACGAGATCACGATCATCCGCCACGGCGACGCCGCCGGTCAGAGCGTGGAAAACGGGGTGCGCTACATATCCGTCCCGCAGGAGAGGCTCAAGGGAATTTTCATCGTCGATACCCCCGGGACGAACGTAACGATTGAGCAGCACGAAAAGATCACCCGCGAGTTCATACCGAAAGCGGACATAGTCTTTTTCGTCATCGGGGCCGAGCGCGCCGTAACGGGGAGCGAGGCCAGGCTCATTCAGTTCGTAAAGGATGAGTGGCTTAAAAACATAGTCTTTCTTCTCAATAAAATCGACATTGCGCGCGACGCCGCCGAGCTCGACAAGCTCCTCCGGCACACTTCGCGCGAGCTCGAAAGGGCGTTCGGCATAGAGCCCGACATAATCCCCGTCTCCGCGCGCCTGGCGAGGGATGCGCGGCTCTCGGGCGGCGCCGCCCTCTCCGAAAAGAGCGGCTTCGGGAAGCTCGAAGAATATATCTTCCGGACTCTCAGCGAAGAAGAGCGCGTAAGGATGAAAATAAGGAGCACGACGGGGCTTGCGTTAAGCCTCGCGAGCGACGCCGAAAGGGCGCTCGACGACGACATGAAAAAGATAGCCGACGACGTCGAGCGGCTCGGCGATTTCGAAAGGAAGCTCGAATCTCTCGAAGTCGAAATGCTCCAGAACTCTGCCCGGTTCACGGAAAGGATAAGAAGCAGGCTCCTCGAATTCAAAACACGCGGCATGGAATTCATAGACGAGCTCATGAGGTTCGGCAACATCCCAAAGCTCATGAGCAAGCAGAAGATAGCGAAGGAGTTCGAATACAAGGTCTCCCGGCAAACCGTCAGCGAGCTTGAAAAAGACCTCGACGCAATGGTCGTCTGGACAGAGAAGTCGGCGAGGGGTCTTCTCGATTCCACCGTCGATTTCTACAACAAATCCATCAGGCCCGATTCTTCGTCGAGCACTACCGGCTTCATGTACGACAGGACACGACTTCTCGATACCGTCCGCTCGGAGCTCGAAACCAAGAGAAGGGCAATAGACCCGTCGGCGCTGGGCGGGAATCTCGTCGATTCCGCGCGCGCGGCCGTCGCCTCTGTACTCGGGGTTCAGGTCGGAGGGCTCGCCTTGGGCGCAGCGGTCGTCACAGCCTTCTCCTCCCTCCTCGTCGATATAACCGGAATACTCGCCACGATAGCCGTCGTGGCCACGGCGTTCATGATACTCCCCAAAAAGAGAAGGGACGCGATGAAGGAGTTCAGCCAAAAAGTCGATGCGCTTATAGAAGAGATGATATCGTCCGTTCATTCCCAGCTCGAAAGGGACTTCGACGGCATAAGGCTTCAGGCGATGGATTCACTCCTCCCGCTCAAGAATTTCTATAAGATGGAGAGGGAAAAGCTCACAACCTCCCGCTCGCGCATAGCCGGGCTTAAAGCGAAGCTCGAAGAAATTAACAAAAGCGTGAGTTAGCCGGCTGGAGCCGAAGATAGTTACGGGTTAAGCCCTCTAATCCCCGGATAATTAAAGACCCGTGCCGCGGGTATTGGAAAGAAGGGAATATATCTTTTTTAATTCGTCTGGGTGACTGGTTATTTCTATGCCCATAAACCACTTCTCCGAATGGGTATGGTAGAGCCACCTGATAGTCCCTTCGAACTTGAGGGTTTCTTCGCCCGTAAAAAGTGCCGCCAGTATCTTGAAATTGGGAGGGAAGCCCTTGTTCCCTTCGAGCCCTATCCCGTGCTCGGAGAGGTTGAACGTGAATCCGCTGAACTTGAGATTATCCGCGCCGTCAATGCTTCGGCCGCCCAAAAGCCCGTACTTCAGCTTTTTGTAGTAGGGAACCCTGGTCGAGCGGCGTAGAACCCTTATCGTGTCGCCCTTGCCCTCGGCTATCTCACCCAGGTTAAGCTCGTTCTTCGTAGAACTCCCATTCTTCATTACTAACAAAATATACCAAAAATATGATTCTTACAATGAGACTTTAGTCCGTATGTTCCCTAAGACTTTCGGCTAAATTCACAGTCCCCGAAATATCCCATTTCGGGGCGGCCCGTACTGCCGCCGGGAAGCCCCCGGCCTCGAATATGCGCCGTCCTTCTGTCGCACCCGGGACCGTCGTGTATATTTAATACCTGCCGGGGGGTACGAAACACCCGGTCCATCCGATTTCAAAGGGGTAGAACATATTTATATGAGAAGAGAAGACATAAGAAATATTGCGATTATCGCTCACGTCGACCACGGGAAAACCACCCTCGTCGACGCCATGCTCAAGCAGAGCGGGGTGTTCCGCGAGCACCAGGTAGTCGAGGAAAGGGTCATGGATTCGATGGACCTCGAAAGGGAGCGCGGGATCACCATCATGGCGAAGAACACCGCGGTCCGGTATAATGGCATCAAGATAAATATTGTCGATACCCCGGGCCACGCCGATTTCGGGGGAGAGGTCGAGCGGAGCCTCAACATGGTCGACGGCGCCCTCCTTCTCGTGGACGCGAGCGAGGGCCCCCTCCCGCAGACGCGCTTCGTCGTCAAAAAGGCGCTTCAGCAGCGGCTCCCGATAATATTAGTCATAAATAAGATCGACAGGAGCGACGCCCGGCCCGAAGAGGTCATAAACGAAGTCTACGACCTCTTCATAGAGCTCGACGCGAACGAGGAGCAGATAGAATTCCCCATCATCTACACCAACGCCAAGGCCGGCACGGCGCAGACGAGCCTCGCGGAATCGTCGCCGAATCTCGTGCCTCTCTTCGAAACTATAGTATCTTCGATCCCCGGCCCCGAGGTCGGCGATGGAGGCGTAACGCAGTTCCTCATCACGAACCTCGACTACGACAACTACGTCGGCCGGATTGCGATCGGCAGGCTGACGAACGGCGTCCTCGAAGCCAACCGCTCCTATACCCTCTGCGGCGAGGCCGGCGCTAATGCGCCGATAAAGATTTCAGTGCTCTACACATTCGACGGCCTCAGGAAAACCCAGGTGGATAAACTGGAGGCGGGCGACATAGCGGCCATCGCCGGCGAGGATAACGTCAAGATAGGCGACACGGTTTCCGATTTTGAAAACCCGGTCCCGCTAAAGCGCATAAAGGTCGACGAGCCGACGATATCGATGATCTTCTACGTGAACAACGGCCCCTTCGCGGGGAAGGAGGGAAAGTTCCTCACCTCTCGCCACATACGCGACAGGCTGCTCCGCGAAAAGCTCGGCAACGTCGCGATAGACGTCAAGGAAACGGACAGGGCCGACGCCTACGAAGTCTCCGGCCGCGGCGAGCTCCAGATGGTGGTGTTGATTGAAATGATGCGCCGCGAGGGCTACGAGTTCATGGTGTCGAAGCCGAGGGTCCTCACGCGCCAGGAAAACGGCAAGGTCACAGAGCCCGTCGAGCGCATATTCGTCGACGTCCCCGAGGCGTATGTAGGCTCCGTCACGGAAGCCATATCGTCCCGGAAAGGGCGCATGGAAAACCTCCGGAACAACGGCAACGGCAGGGTCGATATAGAATTCCTAATCCCGTCCCGCGCCCTCATCGGGTTCAGGAGCCAGTTCCAGATAATCACGAAAGGCTCGGGCGTGATAAACACCCTCTTCGAGGGCTACGAGCCCTGGTACGGCCCCATCCCTCAGAGGTCCACGGGCGCGCTCGTTTCAGACAGGCCCGGCAAGGTCACGGCCTATGCCTGCCTTTCCATGGCCGACAGGGGCGAGCTCTTCGTCGACGTGGGCACCGAAGTCTACGAGGGTATGATGGTCGGCGAGCGCAACCGGAACGGCGACCTCAACGTCAACATCACGAAAGAGAAAAAGCTCACCAACATGCGGAGCTCGACAGCCGAAACGACAGTCGTCCTGCGGCCCCCGAGGCCGCTTTCGCTCGACCAGGCGATAGAGTTCATGGCCGAGGACGAGCTCGTCGAGATAACCCCTTCGAGCCAGAGGCTCCGTAAATTCGAGCTCAGCTCGACAAAGCGCGAGATAGAGATAAAGAGGGAAAAGAAATATAACCAGTGACCGGTCATCGAATGGAGAAGCCCTACAGCCAGTCCAGCGAAAACAATAAAGAGCCGATACTGGCCGTCCTTAAGGAAGCGTTCAGGGACGCCTCGTTCGTGCTGGAAATCGGAAGCGGCACAGGTCAGCACGCGGCATTCTTCGCGCGAAGTCTCCCCCGCCTCGTCTGGCAGCCCTCGGACCTTCCCGAAAATCTCCCCGGCATCAAAATGTGGGTAGACGAGGCCGGGCTCCCGAACCTTAAAGAGCCGATAATTCTCAACGTCGCCGACGCGCTCTGGCCCGTCGAAAAGGCCGACGCCGTTTTCACTGCGAACACGCTCCACATCATGAGCAAGTCGCGGATAGCGTGCATGTTCGACGGCATAGAGGTCGTCATGAGAGAAGGCGGTGCGCTCTGCATATACGGGCCCTTCAACTACGGCGGCGCTTATACGAGCGAGAGCAACGCGAAATTCGACGAATGGCTCAAGGCCAAAGACCCGGAGAGCGGCATAAGGGATTTCGAATGGGTGAATTCCCTGGCCGGGCGCGTGGGGTTCACTCTCGTAAAAGACCACGAAATGCCCGTCAACAACAGGCTCCTCGAATGGCGGAGAACCGCGTAAGCGGCCGATTGAATATCCCTCGGATACGCATCATAATTCTATGCATTCAGCGGTCCCGCAGCCATGATAAGAGACGTCATAGCGCTCGTCGTCGGTAACTACTTCTTCACACTGTTCATCCTCGGCCTCATTGCGGGATGGATGTCGCTTCTGCGGAAACCCCGCCCTCACACGCCGAACGTCAGGGTCGAGTCGTTCCTATCCTGGTACATGCTCCTTGCGATAGGTATCAGTAACCTCGTGAATTTCGTCTTTCACGTCTTTTTCGGAGAGATGTCGGCGCGGTTCATTGGCTGGGCAGACAGCCCGTTTCAAAGGGAGGTCGGCTTTGCGAGCCTAGGGATAGGAATCGCGGGGGTGCTCGCTTTCCGCGCCGGCCTGCCGTTTCGTTTCGCCACCTTCATCCCCCCGGCGGTCTTCTCGCTTGGGGCGGCAGGCGGACACGTATACGAGATGATAGCGAAACACAATTACTCGCCGGGGAACGTCGGCCTCGTCCTCCCCTCCGACATAATCATCCCCGTAGCCGGCCTCGTCCTCATATGGCTGTCTTACAAATACCCGAAGCCCGGGTCTTCACGATAGTTGTGCTAATATTTTTATATCCGCTCCCGAAGCGCGAAAAGGAGATTCGATGAGAAAGTACATTTATGTGGTGGCCGTTCTCTTTATCCTTACCTCTCTCTCATACGGCCGGAATAGTTTGAACAAGGTATACGTGAAGGATGTACGCATAGCCGACGTATCTCAGGCGGGAGATTCCGTCGCAGTGTATCTCATAGTAACCAACCCCGGCAAGGAAGACGCAAAGCTGGTCGGTGTAACGAGCGCTATAGCCGGGAAGGCCGTTCTTAATACGACCGAAACCGGCGCCGACGGCAAGAAAACGATGGAGGTCGTAGACTCCATAACCGTCCCCGCTGGCGGCAGGGTCAGTCTCGAGCCGGGCGGGCCGCACATCATGCTCGAAGATATTAAAGCCCCCCTGGGCGAAATGGACGGTATAGAGATCTTTCTCAAGTTCGAAAACGCGAGGAACGCCATAATCACAGTCTCCCTCAGGGACCTCGCCAACGAGAAAAACCCGTTCGGTAATTAGGCATATCCGTGGAGCACCCTGCGGTGAATCTGCACACGCCGCCGTATGGATATATGCTATAATTGATTTCGGTGAGTTGAAGCAGTTTGCAGGAGGCTGTCCATGACGCCAGTATACCCCGGTAATATCGAACCCTGGCCCGCTCTTCCCCTTGGCGAATGGAAGGACACATACGCCACCCTCCACATGTGGACGCAGATAGTCGGCAAGATCAGGCTTGCCCAAACCCCGTGGGTGAATCATTCCTGGCACGTCACTCTCTACGTCACCTCCCGCGGCCTGACGACGTCTCCCATTCCATACGGGCTTAAGACCTTTCAGATAGACTTTGACTTCGTCGACCACAAGCTCGTCATCGAAACGAGCGACGGCAACGTCCGCCTCATGGACCTCCGCCCGCGCACGGTGGCGGATTTCTACTCCGAAGTCATGTCCGCCTTGAAGAGCGTCGGCATCGACGTCGCCATACATACGACCCCTAACGAGATCCCCGACCCGATACCGTTCGAGGAAGATACGACCCACGCCTCCTACGACGCCGACTACGCCAACCGCTTCTGGCGCGTGCTCGTCCAGTCCGACAGGGTATTCAAGGAGTTCAGGGCGCGCTTCATAGGCAAGTGCAGCCCGGTGCATTTCTTCTGGGGGAGCTTCGACCTCGCCGTAACGCGCTTTTCCGGCCGCACTGCCCCGGCCCATCCGGGCGGCGTCCCTCACATGCCCGACGTCGTCGCGCGCGAGGCCTATTCCCACGAAGTCTCGAGCTGCGGGTTCTGGCCCGGCGGCGGAGCTATCGATTACCCGGCTTACTACGCCTACGCATACCCAGCGCCGGAGGGTTTTAAGGATTATAAGATAAAGCCAGGCGGCGCATTTTACAGTAACGACCTCGGCGAATTCCTTCTCCCTTACGACGAAGTCCGAAAATCCAAAGACCCCGACTCCGCGCTTCTCGATTTCCTTCAGAGTACCTACAACGCGGCCGCCGATCTCGCAAAGTGGGACCGTCCCGCGCTCGAGCGCGACAAGCTCCCCTAGGTCCGCGCCGCTTCCTGGCGCATTCTGCTATGCGCGTGAGATACCCCGGTCCCATCCTTAAGAGGCGGGTTCCACAGCATCGGTATAAACACGACGGCGAATATTGAGAACGCCAGGATCCACAACACCTGCGACACGGCGATCCATAACAGGTAGTGGCTCATGTCCGCCATCGGGAAGAGAACCCTCACTATCGCCCCCGCGAGCATTATGGAGAAAATCCAGAATACGATCTTCGGCGGCTCGAATACATTCCTCCCCGTGTGCCCCAGTGTCGCCCGGGCCATGAACCCGATCGTCATCATCCCTATGCCCCCGTAAACGAAGCTGTGAAGCGCGGGCATCTGCGGAATAGTGAAATAAAGCGAAAGGAACTTGAGCCCGAACCCGAGGGCTATCCACGAATACGCGACGAAAAGAACCCAGAGCATCGGCTTTCCCCATATCCTGTTCGAGTACCATCCGTAAAGCCTCGCCGCGTATATGAGCGCGAGCACGCCCGCTACGTAGAGCACGAATCTCCCGCCCTCAAAAAAGACCTCGAGAAAATAAAACAGCAGGAAAAATACGACGCTAAGTATATCGATAACCCTCCGGTTTTTAGGCTCGAACGTGAAATTGAGCCCGTTCCGGATGAATATCGGGATCATCCGCCTTCCCATTAAAACTATTATAGATATGACGATGTAGAGCGCGGAATAAATCCCCCAGCGCTGGCCGTTCGCCAGCACGCCTGCGACCCCGAGATAAAACAACACGTTACTCGCCGCAATAATTGACAGGTGCGCTACGAGCGCGATTTTCTCCCGGCTCCGTGATTTGATTACAGGGTAGAGCACCCTGAACGTCAGCAGGATTACGAAAAGGCAGTCGAACACGGCGCCGTATATATAGGGAATGTCGGTGACGAGCGTGAGAGATAAAAAGACCCTCGCCAGTATCCATAAACTCAAGAGCAGTATAAGGACTGATTTCTTGTTTATCACGAGCCCCGACCAGTACCGCTCTATAGTAAGCAAAAAGCCCGCTATAACCGCAACCGAATATCCGAATATCATCTCGTGCGCATGCCACATCAGCGGCGACATGCTTACGAAGTTGAGCCTGATTTTGAAGGTGTAATAAGCTGTCCACAGCGCGAGGTAATATATCGCGGCTATAACGGCCAGGATGAAAAACGTTCTCATGCCCGGATCGAATATCGTATCCTTTTCGTCCCTGTCTATGCGCTTCACCTGATCACGCTCCTTAAATGAGTGAGTGCCCACTCATTATAATACCAGCCGGAACGCGCCGGTAAAGCCCCCGGGAGTGAATACTCGCATGGATTTTAATCCAGGTTCTCTGGTCCGAATGTGACAACCCATTGAAAACGCAGCGTCTCGCTCAAAATTTACTTGTCGATTTTCCGGTAGCCGAACTTGGTTATACCGATTACCATTTATAACATGATGAACGAATTGACCTTTCAGGATAAATACGACGCCATAGGAAAACAGGGCAAATTGTTCGAAGGCGCATTCATAACAGCCGTAAAATCGACCGGAATCTTCTGCCGGCCTTCGTGCCGCGCGAGAAAGCCGAAACCCGAAAACGTCGTCTTTTTCGATACGGTCGGGGAAGCGCTCCGGCACGGCTTCAGGCCGTGCAAGATATGCAAGCCAATGGAAAACATGGACGAAACACCATCCTATATAAAATCCATTATCGCCGGGCTTAACGAAAGTCCCTACCTCCGCATAAGAGACGTCGATTTACGTAAAAAGGGCATCGATCCCAGCCAGATCAGACGATGGTTCAAAAAATATCACAACATGACATTCCACGCCTATCAGCGAATGCTCCGAATCAACAGCGCATACAACGAAATTAAAAATGGCGAAACTATTACGAATTCAGCCTTCGCTAACGGGTACAGGTCCCTGAGCGGTTTTAACGACAGCTACCGGTCTGTATTCGGCGGCCCCGCTTCCGAAAGCAGGAACAAGACCATAATCAACATAATCCGCTTTACGACCCCGCTCGGTCCCATGTTCGCCTGCGCCACTGAAGACGGCCTGTGCCTGCTCGAATTTACCGACAGGAAAATGCTGGAGACGGAATTCAAAGACCTCCGGAGAAGACTCGGCGCAGTCATACTGCCCGGTGAAAACGATCACCTTATCCAGGTCCGTGCCGAGCTGTCCGAATATTTCGATGGCAAAAGGCGGCAATTCACGGTTCCCCTGCATACGCCGGGCACCGAGTTCCAAAAGTCCGTCTGGAAAGTGCTTCAGGAAATACCCTACGGAGAGACGAGATCTTACAAACAGCAGGCTATTGCGATAGGTAATCCGAGCGGCGTCAGGGCGGTCGCTTCCGCCAACGGGCAGAACCGCATATCTATCATAATTCCATGCCACAGGGTGATAGGCTCCGACGGCCACCTGACAGGATACGGCGGCGGGCTCTTCAGAAAGAAATGGCTCCTCGACTTCGAATCCGGTAACAGTAAAAACCGGTCGGGAACCTGACGCTTCCAACCTTGCAAAGCATGGCCGTTCCGCGTCCCCGGAGGAGGCGGTTTCTCCGGTTTACGCGTGGTGATGCTTCGCGGCCGCGTGGTATTCTATTTGAATCGTTTGCACACGGAGCTTCATATAAAACTCTGTAAGAATACGCCACGCACCGGAGGGAATCATGAAAAGAAATGCATCCGCTGAATGGAAAGGCGATTTAAAAAGCGGCAAGGGAACCATATCGACAGAAAGCGGCGTCCTGTCCGGCACCCAGTATTCGTTCAAGACGCGCTTCGAGGACGGCAAGGGCACTAATCCCGAAGAGCTCATAGCGGCGGCACATGCGGGCTGCTTTTCGATGGCGCTCTCGCTTGAGCTCGCCAGCTTTAACCTCACCGCAGACAGTATTAAAACCGAGGCCGAGGTAACGCTCGAAAAAACGGACCAGGGTTTCGCCATCACTAAAGTGCACCTCGATCTTAAGGCGAAGATACCCGGCGCTGATAACGACACGTTCCGGAAGGCTGCGGACAACGCGAAAAAAGGCTGCCCGGTTTCGAAGCTCTTAAAGGCCGATATAACTCTCGACGCCGCTCTCGAAAGCTGACCCCGCTCGCCGAATCCGGCGGCATGGTGCGGGCCTGGTGGATATGAACGGAGATAATGGCGATAAGCGGAGCGCTGTAAACGATACCGTCGCAGGCATTCATCTCACGCATCCGGAAAGGGTCTTATACCCGGATCAGGGGCTCACGAAGGGCGAGCTCGCGGAGTTCTACGCCGACATCGCCGACTGGATTCTTCCCCACGTCGTAAACCGCCCGCTGACTATAGTCCGCTGCCCCGGGGGGAGCCAGGGCCAGTGTTTCTATCAGAAGAACGTCGGCGAAGGCCTGCCGGATGCTATCCAGGGCGTCTCCGTGGAAGGCAAGGAAGCCGACAAAACATACATCTCTATAAAGGATTTGAAAGGGCTCATCTCACTCGTGCAGGTAGGGGTCCTCGAAATCCACCCGTGGGGGAGCCGCATCGATAACCTCGAAAAGCCCGACCGGATGATATTCGATCTCGACCCGGGCGAAGGGGTCTCCTATGCCGGCGTAGTCGAGGCGGCTTTCAAGCTGAGGGATATTCTCGGCGGTCTCGGCCTCCGGAGCTTCGTTAAAACCTCCGGTGGAAAGGGGCTTCACGTCGTCGTGCCGCTCGAGCGCCGCTCGGGCTGGGAAGAGATGAAATCGTTCTCGAAGGCCGTAGCCGACGAAATGGTAAGGATGGAGCCCGCAAAGTATATCGCCACGATGAGCAAGGAAAAGCGAAAAGGAAAAATATTCATCGACTACCTCCGAAACAACCGCGACGCCACCGCCGTCGCTGCCTATTCCACGCGCGCGCGTAAAGGCGCTCCCGTCTCAACTCCTGTAACGTGGGACGAGCTCACCCCTGACCTCGCACCGAATAAATACAACGTCGGCAATCTCCGTGCGAGGCTTTCTTCCCTGAAACAGGATCCCTGGAAAGAATTTTTCACCACGCGCCAATCGATAACCGCTGATATGAAAAACAAGGTCGGATTGTAATAGAAGATGTCCCGGCCCCGGGGTTTACCGTGGGCCGGGATTCTAAAGGTACTTGGATTATTACCACAGCCCCTGTATGGCGACCCCGTTGTGCGCCGTGATTACCTGGCACTTTCCTCCCCACGTGACGAACGATCCTATGTCCTCCCACTGGACGGGCGCTCTCTTCCAGTGATCGTCGAGGCCCGCCTGGTTCTCGTATAGCTCGTCGAGCACAAACATCGTATTCCCCGTCGGCTTCGACGTCGGGTCGAACGGATTCTCAAGCTCGGGTCCCTTTATGATGTTGTAGCGCAGCATCGCGAGCTCGCCGGTCTTGTGATGGGTCGCCTCCATCCATTTCGCATGGCTTTCGAATATCCTCTCTCCCTCGGCGACGTGCTCCGGCGGACAAATGAAAACGATAGTGATCTGTACTTTGCCTACTGTGGACATGGACATACCTCCTTTGTGTTGTGCGGCTTATTTCTTGTACACGGCGGGAAATACGGCGGTTTTTCCCGAGCCGACATAATTGCACTTGTATATACATTACTAGCGGAGATTTTTTGTCAAGTCGGGCGGCTTGTTAATATCGGGCCGATCGGCTGAGGGCCGAAATTCTCAGAGCGTCGCGTTCGGCTCCTTCCATCGCTCCTGCGGCGAGCCGATGTCCTTCAGCTTCTTTTGTATGTCCAGGAGAGTTGCCGACTGCGCCTCGTTCATGGGCGAGTCGAATTTCTCGTCGTGGAGTATCCTTATGACGACTACGTAATTATTCCTCTTCGTTTTGAGGTCGTCCGGGAGATAGAAAACAATATTATCGTGCCTTCTCACGTCGAACCTGACACCGGTCTCAGCCTCCGAGGTGAGCCAGCCCGCGAGCTTCATGAGCCTCTCGAATGTGCTCGACCTGCCTTCACTGTCTCCGGGCGAATGCGTGTCGGGATCCGTGCCGACGAGCGCCACCGACATACCGACTTTCACGCGGTGCCCTTCCTCGTCGGGCAGCTCGATAGACAAGGTGCCCCAGAAAACCCTGTGCTCGAGAACTATGGATTTCATCTCCCGGCTTTCGATGCCGGTGCCGGAACCTTTATTATCTTTTTTTTCGGACATCGTCAGCCTCTCTTGTCAGAATTTTTCTTTTTCGAATGCTTGCCGTTTCCGTCTTCATTTAAAAGCGTCTTCCTGGCCTCCGCCAGCTCGTCTAGCTTTTGTTTATCGACTTTCGGATAGTGAAGGTCGAGAGAGGCGAGGGCGTCTATTATGGCCGCGGCGACCACCAGTCGAGTGAACCACTTGTTGTCCGCCGGAACGACATACCACGGGGCCTCTTTCGTTGCGGTGTTTCGGATCATGTCCTCGTAGGCCTTCATGTAGTCGTCCCAGTAGGCGCGCTCCTTTATATCGCTTGAGGAAAACTTCCAGTTCTTGTCGGGGTTCTCTATACGCTCCATGAAACGCCTCTCCTGCTCATCCTTAGAAACGTGAAGGAAAAATTTCCTCACGATGGTTCCGTTCCGCGTCAGGTAGCTCTCGATATTGCGTATATCATGGAACCTCTCGTTCCAAATATTCTTGGTGACGAGCTCCGGGGGGAGCTTCTGCTTTGCCAGAAATTCCTGGTGGACACGTACGACCAGCGTCTCTTCGTAGTAAGAGCGGTTGAAGATGCCCATATTGCCGCGGTTCGGCAGGAGCCTCATGCAGCGCCAGAGATAATCGTGGTCGAGGTCTTCCGGCGAGGGCGCCTTGAATGAATGCACCTGGCAGCCCTGCGGATTCACGCCCGACATTATGTGTTTTATAGCGCCGTCCTTCCCGGCGGCGTCCATCGCCTGGAGTATTATAAGCACCGACCAGCGGTCCTGGGCGTAAAGCATGTCCTGGAGCTCTGCCAAGAGCTGTACACCGCTCGCAAGCACCTCTTTCGCGCGTGGCTTGTCCTCCGACTGCAAATGAAGCGTGTCGCCGGGATCGATGTCCTTAAGCCGGAAGCTCTTGCCATTTGTAATGCGGAACGGCTCGGCGAACTTACGGGCCCTTTTAATGAGATCCTTTATTTTTATATCTTCATCTTTGCCTGACACGCTCATGAGAGACCTCGTTTACCCTGACATTTTGAGCCTCCGCCCGTTCACGCACCCTGGTCAGGCAGCCCTCCAGATATTTTAAAACAGTTGTAAGTTAAAGACAAAGGGACGTGAGAGGGAGAATGCTGAAACCTAATTGGCGTCCGCCTGATTCATACATTCCCCCTTGGCCTGAATTCCAAATGAAGCGCCTCTATGGTTCGACAGGGGCCGTTAAATTGGTAAATCGAATAAATGGCTCAAAATTCATCAATGGGGATCCGGCATTTTTCCGAAGTATTTAATCTTTGGCGCGATATCGTATACGGGTGGGTTATTCCCGACGAACCCGATCTTGAATTGTGGGTGGTACTTGAGAAGTTCTTTCATATACCAGCCGGCCGTAGCTATAAGAGGAACCGTCATGGGAATGTGGCGTACCTCGATAGAAATGTCTTCCTCCGGATCTGTATAGAGGTTCACGCAAACTGCGCCTCCCGTATCGACGGCGATCGGGCCGCTGAATCCACCCCGATCTCCCCGCTGAAAGAATCCATTCTCGATTTCAGCGGTAAAGGTATATTTAAATTCGTCCACCCTTACAGCGCTGAAATATTGATTCAGTGTGTATATACGGCTGCGGCGGGCTGACTGCCCGCTATCGGCGGGCAGAAATGAGGCCTGATCGACCCCGTCCACATAACGGTCTTTTGGAATGAGCGTTGCCAGATGCTCTCTCGGGGCTCCGGCTATTGAAATCGCCGTGTTAAAAAGGTCGGCAAGATCGAAAAGTCCCTCTGATTTCCTGGGCTTGATAACTCCTTTCCAGTATGCGAATGTCGGGACTCGCACGCCTCCCTCCCAGCTCGATCCTTTGCAGCCTCTAAAAGGTGTTCTTCCGTGCGGAGGGATTTCACACTCGGGCCCGTTGTCCGATGTGAGGAAAATAATTGTATTCTCGAGCTGGCCCGTTTCCTCGAGGGCTTTCACGATCTGGTCCAGAACATAATCCATATGAACCATACAGTCGCTGAAAACCGTGCGGGCCCGTGAACGTCCCGCCCACTCGTCGTTAGGATAGTTGTCGAAATGGCATCCCCTGGTCGCGTGGTAAAGAAAAAACGGGCTTTTGCCGTCCTTCGTTTTCTTTATAAACTCGACGCTGTAGCTCATCCAGTGTACGTCCAGCTCTTTTATATAATCGAGGTCGATAAGCTTCCCGTTTTCGCATTTCTTCTTATCCGCCTGCGTACAATGAACTTCATACTGGTCAAAGGGCTGTTCCTGCATCATCTTGAACCGTTCGGGGCTCAAAGCCACCTCAGGGTTGAAATATACGTCTCTCCACTCGGTGTATTCGTCGGAGACACCTAACCCATATAATCGTCAAACCCTACCTTCTGTGGAAGAGAACCTTCATTCTCCCCCATATGCCATTTGCCGACTCCCTGCGTCACATAACCTTGTTTTTTCAGAATCTCCGGAAGGGTTACGGCGCCATCGAGTCCTCCCGCCTCACCATACATAGGCGGGCGCAGAATGCCGTGGTGAAGAGGATTCTGGCCGGTAAGTATTGTCGCCCTTGTGGGTGAACAGCTGGGCGTCGAGTAGGTGGAAGTAAGGATCAGGCCATTGTTAGCAAGCCGGTCCATGGTAGGGGTTTCGTTCCCGACAGCGATTCCCCCGCCGTTGAATCCCGGGTCCATCCAGCCAACGTCGTCCAGAAGAAAAATAATTATGTTAGGTTTTTTGCCGAATTTCTTTTCGAGCTCGGCAAGTTTGTCCCCCGCTTCCTTGTCCTGCCCGGAATGTTGAATCACGGATACATATTATCCGCGGGTTTAACATCCTTTAGATGAATGAATTGATCCGGATGGCTGTAACCCTTTGCCGTGGTAGGTCCGGTGGAAGAGCCTCTTATGTTTTGACCTACGGATGTGCCTGGTACAAGTAAATTCAGTAAAACGAATACCGCAATAACCCCGTCAAAATTCTCTGGAATGGATTTTATAGTCTTTCCGCGAATTTCACCTATACGGATAACTTCTACTTTTGTACCATTTATAAAAAAGCGAAATTCCAGGTAGTCTGTCAAAATGAGATTATCGAGGGATTCTAGGTAACGTTTGAGTTGTTCTGTCTTTTCTGTTTTATCTAGGTCACCTACTATGTCTTTAGCTTCTATATAACCGACATCGATCTTGCGGCGCGTCAGGATAAAATCCGGTGCTCCGCATTCGATCCGTGCAGGATCATTGCTAGCTATTGTGCCCGGTATTACACCTTCCAAAAGGTTCTGAAGTGAGGGGCGGTATATGTGTTCCCGAGCGGTGCCGGTAGCGTATCGTTTGTTGATGTCATTAATATATTTCTGGAATGGCATTTTGAACCTGCTTTTTAGGATGCATTATATAATAAGATTGGTTATAAGATAAGCAAAATACACAATTGTAATATTGTGTAAGCATGGCGGGCGATGGGGGATTCGAACCCCCGACCTCAGGCTTCGGAGGCCTGCGCTCTATCCACTGAGCTAATCGCCCGGTCTTGAGATTCCTAATTCCTTCATCACTACCTGCATGTCTTCCCAAAGGGGCTTCTTGAAATTCGGATTCCGGAGAAGCGCGGCTGGATGATAAGTTACCATGACTTTAAACTTTCCGTAACGGTGAAATTTTCCGCGCAGGCTCCCGAGGCTCGCCTTCGTTTTAAGTATCGACTGCGACGCCGTATTCCCGAGGCACACCACCACCTCTGGATTTATCGACCTCAGCTCCTGGAACAGGAACGGCTCCCACTCCGCCATTTCTTCCGGCGTAGGGGTCCTGTTGTCGGGCGGCCTCGACTTCACGATGTTCGAGATGTACACATCTTCTCTCTTTAAACCCATGGCCTCGATTATCTTGTTCAGTAGCTGTCCGGCCCTTCCGACGAACGGCCTTCCCTGGAGGTCTTCATCCCTGCCCGGGGCCTCGCCGACGAATACGAGCCGCGCCTTCGGATTCCCTTCGCCGAAAACGATCTGCCTGCTCCCTTCGAAAAGCCGTGACGACATACGCGCGAAAAGCTCCTTCTTTATTTCTTCTAACGGCATTATCTTCGCGGAGGAATCGAACATACCCATCTGCTCCGGTACATTGATTACATCTTCTCTGGACATCGGTACTGAATCTTCTTTCAGAATCGGTTTTTTCGCTGTCACAGCTTCCTCCGGTCCGGGGTACTTCCTTTCTATCCTGTCCCCGGCGGTTTCCTTACTCTCCCGGAATACCCTCTTCACGCCCATATCCTTCTGGAATTCATAGTACCGCCTCAGATCCCCGGCTATCTCTTTTAATTCGCGCTCTCGGCTCATACCTGGAATCCCTTCCTTCTTCGGGCAACCTCACATTATATAAAACACGGTTTGACGGGAAAAATCCATAAGCGACCTCCGAACCGGAACTTTGTCCTCCGCTTGTGATTATGGTAAATAATTCTATTCTAATAGGAACTTCCGGACAGTGAGCGGGTAATGAGAGAAAGTTATAAACCACATGAAATAGAGAAAAAACACCAGGACGCATGGGCCGAAAAGCGGCTCTACGAAGTCCGCGTGGAAAAGGGTAAGCGCAAATACTACGTCCTCGAAATGTTCCCCTATCCCTCGGGCCGCATCCACATGGGCCACGTCCGGAACTACACCATCGGCGACGTCATCGCCCGTTTTAAGAGGACAATGGGCTACAACGTCCTCCACCCCATCGGCTGGGACGCGTTCGGCCTCCCGGCAGAGAACGCCGCCATCGAAAGGGGCGTCCATCCCGCCAAGTGGACTTACGAGAACATTACCCAGATGAAGGCCCAGCTGAAGAAGCTCGGCTACAGCTACGACTGGACACGCGAAATCGCCACCTGCGACCCGTCTTACTATAAATGGGAGCAGATGGTTTTCACACGAATGTACGAGAAGGGGCTCGCCTACAGGAAGTCTACGACCGTGAACTGGTGCCCCTCGTGCGAAACCGTCCTAGCCAACGAGCAGGTCGAAGACGGGTACTGCTGGCGCTGCGGCTCCGAGGTTGTCCAGAAAGAGATGGAAGGGTGGTTCTTTAAAACGACTCAATACTCCGACGAGCTCTTGGAATTTACCGAAAAGCTGAAAGACGGCTGGCCTGAGAGAGTGCTCGCCATGCAGAAGAACTGGATCGGGAAGAGCACCGGCGCGGAGATCGAATTCCCGCTCGAAGAGCCCACGGGCGGAGAAAAAAACCTCAGCATATTCACGACACGCCCCGACACCGTCTTCGGCGTAACATACATGGCAATCGCCCCCGAGCATCCGCTCGCCGCTGCGCTGATCAAAGGCAAGCCTGAAGAAGAAAAGGCTGCAGAATTTATTAAAAGAGTCATACGGCAGACGAGTCTCGAAAGGATAGCCGAAGGCGCGAAAAAGGAAGGCGTCTTCACAGGCTCATACGCAATCAATCCCTTCGACGGCGCGCGCGTGCCGATCTACATCGCCAACTTCGTCCTCTACGCCTACGGCACCGGCATCATCATGTCGGTCCCGGCGCATGATCAGAGGGATTTCGAATTCGCCGCCGAGTACGGGATTCCTGTCATCCCCGTCATAGAGCCGGAAGGCGCGAACCTCAAGGCCGAAGACATGACGGCCGCCTACGAAGAACCGGGCGTCATGATAAACTCTGGGCAGTTCACGGAGCTGCCTTCGGAAGACGGCAAGCAGAAGATAATCGAATACGCCGAGGAAAAGGGCTTCGGCAAGCGCCAGATAAATTACAGGCTGAGAGACTGGGGCATCTCCCGCCAGAGATACTGGGGCGCGCCGATACCGATCATCTACTGCGACAAGTGCGGCATTGTCCCCGTCCCCGACAAGGATCTCCCAGTCGAGCTCCCTCTCGACATCGAATTCACAGGTAAAGGCGGCTCGCCGCTTTCGAAGGCCCCAAGCTTCGTCAACACCACGTGCCCGAAGTGCGGCGGCCCGGCGCGCCGCGAAACGGATACGATGGACACCTTCGTCGAGTCCTCGTGGTATTTCCTGAGGTACGCGTCCCCGCATTTTAACGAGAGCATATTCGACAAGTCCGAGGTCGATTACTGGCTCCCCGTCGATCAATACATCGGCGGCATCGAGCACGCGATTCTCCATCTCCTATACGCGAGGTTTTTCACGAAAGCCCTCCGCGACCTCGGCTTCTGCAGGCTCGACGAGCCCTTTTCGAACCTGCTGACACAGGGCATGGTCATAAAGGACGGCGCCAAGATGTCGAAGTCCCTCGGCAACGTCGTCGACCCCGACGACATGATAGCGAGGTTCGGCGCTGATACCGTGAGGGTCTTCATGCTCTTCGCGGCCCCGGTTCAGAAAGACCTCGACTGGAGCGACGAGGGCATCGAAGGCGCGTTCAGATTCTTGAGCAGGCTCTGGAGGCTCATTTACGACAGGTTCGATAAGATCGAAAACGTCAAAGCCTCGCCCGACCCCGCAGCCATATCCGAGGCGGGTAAGGCGCTCCGTGTGAAAGTCCACAAGACGATTAAAAAGGTCACCGACGACCTCGAAAAATTTCAGTTCAATACCGCGATAGCCGCCGTGATGGAGCTACTAAATGACACGTCCCGCTTCGAGCCCGAAGGGAAAGGAGACGCCTCCGTTTTAAGGGAATCCATAGAGGCGATGGTAAGGCTCCTCTATCCAATAGCACCGCACGTCACCGAAGAGCTCTGGGCTGAGCTCGGCCGCGGCGATTCCCTCGTCGACGAGCCCTGGCTCAAGTGGGACGAAAGCCTCGTCACCGGCGCGGATGTTACTATTGTGCTTCAGATAAACGGTAAGGTCAGGAGCCAGCTTTCGATGAACCCCGACTCCAGCGAAGACGAGATGAAAGAGGCCGCTTTCGCCGACGAAAAAATAAAAAGCTTCCTCGCGGGAAAAGAGCCGAGGAAGGTCATAGTCGTACCCAAAAAACTGGTAAATATAGTAGTTTGATGGTGCTTCGGGGTTCCATTCCTCTACATTTCGAAGTCTTGGAGTCCTTCCGGTACAACGATAAGGTTCCGTATAAAGGCAAACCAGCGGAATAAACCGGTTTACTACCGGCTCCAAAGTGTGGTAAAGTGACCTTCAATATGAATTTCAGGAAGAGTATGCCACTTCTTTTCATACTGGCATCCCTCACACTCGCCACGCTCTTCGCCTACGAAAACGGTGGCCCGAAATATAACATCTACCTCGAAGCCCCTTGCCTCACAGGGGTCCTCCATGGCGATCCGTGGAGCGTGTCCGGGGATATGCACAGTAATACCGTCCCTGGGGGAAGCTCGATTTACAGTCTCGACAGTGGCGTCGTTGCGAATGTTTCTTTCCAGCCGGCTGAAATCCCGGAAGTCGGCACTATCGTCTTTTCAGAATCTGCGAGAAAACACCATACGGGCCCAGAGGAACCGAAACGCGATTTAATTACGTTTAACATCACCAATAAGTCCCCTCCCTATCGTCTTCTTTAAATCTCCGAAGCCAACACCCGCATACACTGAACGTGGAAAGACTGCGTCTTTTCACGCGGGATTATTCTGGATTTGAAGGAGAAAGCTATGTCCGTACCGAAACATAAAAACGCGTTAGAGGATTGCGATCTATCGGGGGTCACCATTTTCACCAGGGGCAATTGTATATACTGCGACGCGGCCAAGGCCGTTCTTGAAAGAGCTGGACTCGAATACAGGGAGGTACCGATAGCCCTTTATCCCGAGCTGTGGAAGGCAGTATGTCACAAATACAAATGGAGAGGAGCGCCCCTGGTCTTGATAGACGATAAACCGGTCGGGGGTTTTCCGGAGCTTTCGATCCTTCTCGGAAGGAAGGGCTTGAACGACCGGGCCGAGCGATCTATTGAGCTCTGAATCAAGGGCAAAATGGGTTACCCGAACATTTCGGGTAATCTCGTGAACTATGTACGGCGCGGAAGGTCCTGCATCGGGATCTACGGGCCGGTGGCTCCGGCGTAACGCGCTGCGATCCCTGCCAGCTCGCGCGCGGCCTTTTCTGGATCGGCCGCTCCGAAAACGCTCGTGATGACGGCTATGCCCGAAACCCCGGTTTCGAGAACGTCCGCCGCATTCTCCGCCGTAATGCCGCCTATCGCGAATACCGGCATGTCCTTTATCAGGGTCGCGGCCTCCCTCAAAACCTCGAACGGCGTCGGCGTCCTTCCGGGCTTCGTGGGCGTATTGTAAGGCGTCCCGAAGGCGACGTAATCCGCGCCACCGGCGACTGCGTCAAGCCCCCTTTCAATCCTTCCGTAGCACGACACCCCTATGATCGCGTCCTCCCCGAGCACGCTCCTTGCGTGAGCGATCCCGGCGTCCTCCTCGCCCAGGTGCACGCCGTCGGCCCCTATCTCTGCGGCAATCTCGGGAGAGTCGTTGATAATAAGCGGAATGTTGTAACGCCTCGTTATGCCTAGAAGTTCTTTACCGATGTCGACGATTTCATCCCGCGGCGTGTCCTTTTCCCTGAGCTGCAGTATCCTCGCGCCGCCCCTGAGAGCCGCCTCTACAATCTCCGCAAAACGGTCCCTCGGGATAAGCTTCTGGTCCGTAATTATATAGAGTCCACCCCTCACTTTCATACCCCAGAAATCTATCCAATCGTGCTCGAATGGGCAAATACTCTCATATTTCCTTAAAAATCCGTCCGAATCTCCCAAAAGCACATGTTATTTGGAATATATTATGTAATTAAGGCGTATTGCAGAATAATCTTAGAAATTACTTGAAATATAACCTCCTCTATTATAAAATGAAACCTAAAACGGCCGGAGGTATGACTGCATGAAACAGAAAAACCGCCCCCGAAGAGCGCTCCTGGTCATTTCGATGATTACCGCAATCCTTTCGGTTGCCCTGTTTCCGGTAAACGGGGCCGGGGCGTCAGGCAGAAGCATTCCGTACTCGTTCTTTTTAGAGCACCCCTACAGCGCGACAGGACTTAAGGGCAATCTCGAGATCGCGCCAGTCGACGGCGGCGGCGCGCTCGTCATGAACCAGCTCCGGCTCGACATCGCCTTATCCGAAAATTACTGGGGCCTCTACGGCATATTCCCGTTCGCGGGCGTAACCGGCGACGTCTTCGGCGACGGCGATTACGACTTCGGCAACATAGGCGCCGGAACCAAGTACGCCCTCTATGAGTCCGGGAACACAGTCTTCACAGTCGGCTTCGAAACCATATTCCCCACGACAGGCAACGACGACGGCGCCCTCGGCGCGCGCTCCTACTTCCGCGACTTCTCTTATTTCACCGACGACGCCTACACTTTCGTCCCCTACGCCGTCTTCGCGATAAGCTCGAACATGTTCGCGCTGCAGGCGAACCTCGATTTCGACATAATGACCAACGCGAAGAAGGCCGATCAGGGCCCGTTCAATACCGGCGGCGACAGCACCGAGCTGATCCTGAAATACGGCGCTACCGCCAGCGTCACGCCCGACTTCGGAGTGCCGTTCACAACTTCTTTTCTTCTGGAGCTCCTCCTTGCGTCTTCGACGACTTTCGACAGCAACGTCACCGGGGCCTACGTCACCCCCGGCGTCAGGGTAGGCGGCCAGATGTTCAGCTTCGGCGCGGGTGTTCAGATACCGTTCGGCAGCAGCGAAATCACGAACTTCGCCAACGTCGATTTCCTGGTAGACATGATCGTAAGGTTCGGGGGCTGAGTAAGCGTCCCAATGAAATGAACCCGGCCGCTCGGGTATCGGGCTACTTCTCTATGGATTTGAAAATCGTCTCGGTGATTGCGTCGTAATCCGGCGGAAGCTCGACTGGCCTGTTCGCATACTTCGAGAAAACCCCTTCGAGCTGGCTCATGTGATAGCCTATTTTGAACTCGACGAACTTCAGCCCGTGCGCCGTCGAAACGATTACCACACGGTCCGACTTCTTGAAGACTTTCCTTTCCTTGAGCTTAAGGAACGCCGCCAGCGCAACGCCCGTATGAGGGCAGTTGAAAGTCCCCGTCTTGTCCACCAGAGCGGCCGCGTCGGCAAGCTCCTGCTCGCTTGCCTGCTCGACTATACCGTCGAATTCCCTGAGCGTTCTTATGGCCTTGTTCACGCTCACAGGGTTTCCGATCTGTATAGCGTTGGCGAGTGTCTTCTGCGCCTTCACAGGATGAAATTCCTCGAAATTTTTAAGGTAGCTGAGGTAAAGCGGGTTCGCATGCTCGGCCTGGGCGCACACCAAGCGCGGCAGCTTGTTTATGAGCCCGAGCTCCCGCATCATGAGGTAGCCCTTTCCGAGTGCCGATATATTCCCGAGGTTCCCTCCCGGGATCACGATCCAGTCGGGCACCTCCCAGTCGAACTGCTGGCAGAGCTCTATGCTTATCGTCTTCTGCCCCTCTATCCTGAGGGAGTTTATGGAATTCGCGAGGTATATATTGTTCCGCGTACAGACCTTCTGCACCATCTCCATGCATCCGTCGAAGTCCGTATCGAGCGAAAGAACGAGCGCCCCGTTCGATATCGGCTGAACGAGCTGTGCGACTGATACTTTATCTTTAGGCAGGAACACTATCGCCGGTATCCCTGCGGAAGCGCAGTATGCGGCGAGCGCGGCGGACGTATCCCCCGTCGAGGCGCATGCCACGGCCGGTATTTTCTTCCCGTCGGCGATCATCTGCTTTACGACCGACACGAGAACGGTCATGCCGAGGTCCTTGAACGACCCGGTGTGGCTGTTTCCGCACATCTTGAGCCAGATATCTTCCATGCCTATCTGGGAGCCGAACCTCTCGGCCCAGAAGAGGTTGGTCGCCCCCTCATACATCGAAACGACGTTTTCGTCCTCGACGTAGGGGCAAACCCACTCCTTCTTCCCCCAGACAGAGCTCCCGTGCGGCCACGACTGCTTCCTGTAGCGGTTGTCGAAAAGCTCCTTCCACTCCTTGGCCGACTTTTCCTTGAGCTTCTCCATGTCGTGCTGGACTTCGAGGAGGTTTCCGCACTTCCTGCAGCGGTAAATTATCTCGTCAAGAGGGTAAGTTTCGCCGCATTCGTCGTCTATGCAGGCAAACCACGCCCTGTATTCACTCATGGCTAACAAAATACCCCTTGGGTTTTTGGCTGTCAAACAATCGCCTCCCTGGCGTGGCTACTCAAACTGCCCGATTATTTTTCCGCTCACATTAATAAAGGTACTGGAAATTCATTTAAAATTGATGTACTGTGTTTTTATTAAAGAAACGCTTTAAGGCTTGTATTCTAAGTCTTTGGCTTGTCGAAATTTATCGGTCCGGGGTGGGTTGTCGACAGCCATAGGGCGTTTTTGGTAACCTGAGCCTCGGGCATGTCATTGGCAAGAGTGCAAGTTATCATTAAAGGCAGGGTCCAGGGGGTATTCTTCAGGGCCGAAGCCAGGCGGAAGGCGGAAGAGCTCGGGCTCACCGGCTGGGTGAGGAACAACCCCGACGGCACCGTCGAGGCGGTGGCCGAGGGAGATACAAACTTGGTCGAAAAGTTCGTAAGCTGGTGCCGCGAAGGGCCGCCCCGGGCGAGGGTAAAAGCCGTCCAAGTATCGAGGTCCGGGGGCACAGGCGAGTTTGCGCGTTTCACCATAAATTAAGCATTGGAGAAAGAGTGTAACGATATGATTTTAAGATGTATACCGGGCGGTATTTTTCTCACGAACTGCTACATACTCGGTGACGAGAAAACGAACGAGGGAATACTCGTAGACCCGGGCGAGCAGTGGGGCGACATACTACGCGAAGTTAAGAGATCGGGCGTCGAGATAACCAAGATAGTCAATACGCACACCCACATAGACCACGTCGCCGGCGCCGAAGTCGCCAAAAAAGCGCTCGGGGTCGGCTTCTATATACACCCCGAGGAAGTGCCTGTCCTTGAGGCCCTACCCGAGGCCGCGATGAGGTTCCCGCAGTTTGGCAATGTAGAAGTTCCCGAGGTCGAGGGCTACTATGAAGAGGGCGACGAGGTCGAGATAGGAAGCCTCCGGGCGAAAGTCCTTCACACGCCCGGGCACACGTGGGGCAGCATATGCCTCGTCGTAGACGACGTCGTGATCTCGGGCGACACGCTTTTCGCGGGCAGCGTGGGCAGGGTGGATCTTACAGGCGGCACCACCATGGCCGAGCTCGTGGGCTCCATAAAATCGAAGCTCATGCCTCTCCCCGATTCATACAAGGTTTATCCCGGGCACGGCCCCGCGACGACGATAGGAATAGAGAGGAAGTCAAACCCGTTTATCACCGGAGGGTTCAGTTTCTTCTGAGATGGAAAAGCACGCATTCAGGATAATTCTCGTTTTGGCCGCGGTCTGCCTCGTCGTCTACCTCTTCGCGAGGGAAGTCTCCCACGTCTATGCGCTTCACCAGGAAAACGAAAGGGTGAAAACAGAGGGCGAGGAGCTTCAGCAAGCCAACGACGAGCTCAGGAAAAAAATAGGGCTTATAAAAACGGACAAGGCTTACATGGAGAAAATAATACGAGATGAGCTCGGGATGATAAAAACCGGTGAAAAAATCTATCGATTTAAAGAATAAGATAACGTATTCGAACTACCTTCTCGGCAAGGTATTCACGCTGCTCCTCTCGGCGCTGATAGTCGTGCTCCTGCTGAAGGACAGTCTCCAGTCCGTAAATGCCTTCTCGATCCTTGCGTTCCTTCTTCTGATACCGGCCGCGGCCTACAAAACCATTAATTTCATAAACTCCGGGCGGAACGAAATCCCGGTTCTCGACAGGCTCGAATTCGCCCTCCTTTTCACGCTCGTTTTCGAAGCGCTCCTCGAAGTATTCGGCAACGCCATGTTCCCGCTTTCCTACATCATGGTCCCTCTCGTGATCCTCTATTTCGGATGGGAAGCTGGCCTTCTGTCGTTTTTTGCAGTCGCTATGCTGCAGGCCGTTCAGCGCCCCGGCCCGTCCCTTCCCGTCGAGCTCTTTCTACTATTCGTTTCGGCCGCCGTCTTCGGGCTCCTTCTGAAAGGAGGCGGTGAACGCCTCGCCCCGGGATTTTTAAGGAAAAAGAAGAACGACAACATCATACTCCCGGGGGCCATCTCCGGCGCCCCGTCCAGGGACAGCGGCGACGATTCCCTCGGCATGCTCGAGCTCAGGAACGAGATAAGGAATTCGCTGAAAATCCTGAGCGAGCTCGTACCCGGCCACAGCATAATTCTCTACCTCAAAATGGAAGACGGGCTCTTCGGCATCGCCGACTTCGTCTCCAAGAGCGGGGACAACATCGACAGCGGGCAGAAGCTCAACTTCAGGGGCGGCTACCTCGGCTGGGTCTTCAAGACCAAAACCCAGGTCCTCATAACGAGCATAAAGAACGTCCGGAAAAATCTCCTCTACTATAATCAAAGCGTCCCCGTGAAATCCCTTCTCGCGACGCCCCTTCTTCTGAAAGCCGCGAAGAATTCCGATGAGTCCGCGAAGGAGGTCTTCGGCCTCCTGGTGATCGACAGCCTCCATCAGGACGTTTTCGGCGAGAAGGAGAAGATGATAGTCTCGCTGGTTTCAGACAGAATAGTCGAGATGATAGACAGGTTCCAGCTCTCCGAAAAGGTCTACCTCAGCTCGCAGGAGCTGAACTCCTTTTACGATTTCACACAGAGGCTGAGCTCCACGAGCGATATCGAAGTCATTCTCGACCACGTCGTCGAAACCTTCGGAAGAATATACGAGTCCGACTTCGTCGGAATATCCATCGTCGAGAGGGAAAACGGCATAAGCCGTCTCAAGAGAACGAGCGACGGCATGAAAGAGCACTTGGAAGACCTCGACGTCCCCCACGGCGACACGCTCGTCGGCCTCGTCACAGGCACCGGCGGGGCGTTTCACTTCGAAGACCTTTCCTCGAGGTCGCGTTACAAGAGCATCTACGGAAAAGAGGTCGACTTCGGCCTCGGCGTCAAGAACCTGAAGTCCGTTCTCATATGCCCCTTCCACGAAATGACGCCCGACCAGGGCGGCGATGAGAGGGCGGTCCTCGGCTGCGTCGTCATCGGGCGGAAATCCAGGAGCCCGTTCAACGAGGGCGAGATAAGCCTCGCCAAGATCATATGCAACGAATCGGCCAAGTCGATGACGGCGTCGCTTAACTTCCAGAAGGTAAAGGAGCTCGCCATAAGGGACGGCCTCACCGGTCTCTACAACCACAGGCACTTCCAGGAAATGCTCTCCTACACGCTGTCGCACTCCGACAGGTACTCGTCCCGTGCGTCGCTCCTCCTTATAGACGTCGACAATCTGAAAACCATAAACGACACGTTCGGGCACCAGGCGGGCGACAGGGTCCTCAGCTCGGTCGGGACCGTGCTCGCTAATTCGCTCCGTAAAATAGACATACCCGCGAGATACGGCGGCGACGAGTTCGCCGTTATACTCCCTAATACCGACAAGGACGGCGCGCTCGCGGTAGCCGAAAAAATACGCAACAACCTCTACAGGTCTCCGCTGAAATCTAACGACCGGGAGATCGAAATTTCGCTCAGTATCGGCATCTCCACTTATCCCGTCTCCGCGTCCGACAAGGATTCCCTCGTCGCCAAGGCCGACCGCGCCCTTTACGAATCCAAAAACCACGGTAAGAATAAGGTCACCCATTTCGAGGACGTTCCCTTAAAAGAGCTCGGAAGCTAGGCGGAGAATAAGGTGCTCCGTTTCTCTGCCGGTAGCCGCGCGGCTGCAGGGTCAGTGCGTCCCGGCATTATCCCGAAGGAAAAATGACAGAAGAAAAAAGAAGCGAATTTAAACCGAGGGACTATTTCTCCGCCGGGAACGCAAGGCCGAGTAAAAGCCTCGGGCAGAACTTCATCACCGACAAGAGGGTCATAGAGCGCATCGTATCCGAAGCCGGCATCGGGCCTGAAGACGAGGTCCTCGAAATAGGCCCCGGTCTCGGCGCCCTCACTTTTTCTCTCGCCGAAAAGGCCGCGCGCGTAGCCGCCGTCGAAAAAGACGCCCGGCTCGCCGAAAGGCTAAGGGGGCTTCTTCCGGAGAAAACCAATATAGAGCTCGTATGCGCAGACGCTCTGGAAGTCGACTTCGAGGCCCTGCACAAAGGGCGAAGGATGAAGGTCGTATCGAACCTCCCCTACAGCGTCTCCTCCCCGATCCTCGTAAAGCTCCTCCGTAAGAGAACCCTCTTTTCCACGCTCGTCCTCATGCTCCAGCTCGAAGTAGGGGAAAGAATATCCTCGCCGCCGGGAGGAAAGGAGTACGGCTCCCTCTCGGTCCTCGTGCAAACATATTTCGACGTAAAGGCTCTCTTCCGCGTGCCGCCCTCGTCCTTCTGGCCCGCGCCGAAGGTCGATTCCGTCGTGCTCAAGCTCAGCCCGCTCCCCGAGCCCCGCGTTCCCATCTCCGACGAGGCCGCGTATGAAAAAATACTCCGCGCCGCCTTTTCGTCCCGGCGGAAGATGCTCGGAAACTCCCTCGGCTCCGTGCTGAAAAAGGGAGCCGCGGATGGTATCCTCGCCGCCGCCGGAATAGACAGGACCCGCCGCGCCGAAACGTTAACAGTCGAAGAATTCGGCGACCTCTACCTGGAAGCGGTAAAGTCCGGCGAAATCATCTGATTCTCGTTGCCCGGACGTCTTCGGGATTATATAATTCGTTACGTAACTACCTGCTATCCGGAGACCGGCCATGAAAAAATCGGTATCGCTTTTCCTTATTCTCTTATTCGCATCCGCCGCCGCGTCCTACTCCCAGGACTACGGCCTCAGCGGAGTCTGGTACCACAATAACAGCGAAACCCATATCAATGTCAGGGACAGCGATCACGTTACCTTCGTCAACGAGAACGGAGACAAGGCCGTGGGATATTTCACCGACCCCTGGCACGTCAAGGTCCCCAAGTGGAACGTCACCGGCTCTATAAAAGAGGGCGGGAACTCGATCAGCTGGTCGAACAACACCGTGTGGACGAGATACCCCGCCGGAAAGACGCACATAAGCGGCAGGTGGTATCACGGGAACAGGCCGACATGGATCGAGGTCTACGACAACGGATGGAAGTTCAGCATAACGAACGAGCGCGGTCAGAAGAGTAACGGCGAGGCGAGGAGCAGCCGCGAGCTCTACATCCCGTCTCTCGGAATAACGGGACACGTGAGCAGCGACGGCAATAAGATAAAGTGGAGTAACGGAACCGAGTGGACACGTTCGCCCTCGGGATCGGGCCCGCTTTCATCGCCCCAGCAATAATTTCCTTGAGGCGTTCAGTTAGGCTGCGGGGATTCTATTCGGCGGGCGGGGTGTCCGACACGACGACCATAAGCACCGTTCCAGCCTCTATGGCGTCCCCTTCCTTCGCCATCACATTCCGGACCTTCCCCGCTATCGGAGACTTCAGCTCGCTCTCCATCTTCATGGCCTCGATGACCACAACCCCCTCGTCCCTCGAAACCTCGTCACCCTCGCTCTTCAGCACCTTCACAACCCTGCTCGGCATCGGGGCCTTTATCTCCTGAACACCTGATGCCGCTAGCGAAGACTTTCTCTGCTCCCTCTCGGAAATGGATTCGAGATCGTAGAGGTCGCCGTCGAAGAAGACCTGCACCTTCTTACCCTTCTTGAATACCCCTATCGTCAGCGACTGCCCGTCGAGAAGTATGGAATAAAGGTTGTCCTCGATTTTCCGGTAATCGACAGGCAGTTTCTCTCCGTCGATCTCGACTTCTATCTGGCCCTCGTTCTCTTCGAGCGTGATTTTATAAACCTGTTCGTTCAGCTTAAAGGTGTATGTCATGCGAGCGGGCTCCTCGTAACACCGGATCTCCTTGCGAAGAGCTTCCAGTTCGACGCGGCCGCCGCCTGCGCCTGCAGGCCGCTTCCGGTGGAATTATTCATGGCTATGGCAGCCGCTATCAGGGCCGGCTTCATGTCGCGCGTCCCGGGATTTATGAGCTCGGGATGCCTTTCGATGTAGCCCGTGTCGATCTTGCACTTCCTGAATTCCTCGTCGGCCATGACGCGCCTCAGGAACCCTATATTCGTCTTGACGCCGAGCACTATGTACTCCCTGAGCGCCGAAGCCATCTTGTCTATGGCAGCCTCTCTCGTGTTCGCCCATACGATGAGCTTCGAAAGCATCGGGTCGTAAAAAGAGGTAATCTCGCAGCCGTTGTATATCGCCGAATCGTCCCTTATGCCGGGCCCGGACGGCGTGCTCAGGTACTCGATCGTCCCGGGGGAGGGCATGAAGTTCGTCGCCGGGTCCTCTGCGTAAACCCTGCACTCGAGGGCGTGCCCCTTCATCACTATGTCGCCCTGCTTGAAGGGGAGCTTCTCTCCGGCGGCTATCCTTATCATCCACTTCACTATGTCGAATCCCGTGATCATCTCCGTCACAGGGTGCTCGACCTGGACCCTCGTGTTCATTTCGAGGAAGTAAAAATTCTGCTTCGGGTCCATTATGAATTCTATAGTGCCGGCGCCCTTGTAATTGACCGCCTTGGCGATCTTTACGGCGACCTCGCCCATCTTCTTTCGCGTCTTCGCGCTGATAAACCCCGAAGGCGCTTCCTCGATGACCTTCTGGTGCCGTCTCTGTATGGAGCACTCGCGCTCGAATAAGTGGAGCGTGTTCCCGTATGAATCCGCTATGAGCTGTATCTCTATGTGTCTCGGCTGCTCGACGAACCTTTCGACGTAAACCGAATCGTCGCCGAAAGCCGACCTCGCCTCGCTCCTCGCCATGCGGAGCGCGCTCTCGAAGTCGTCCTTCGACCTCACGAGCCTCATGCCCTTTCCGCCTCCGCCGGCGGAAGCCTTTATCATGAGCGGATATCCGATGTTGTCCGCCACGACAGACGCCTCGACGTCGCTCACAGCCCCCTCCGAGCCCGGAACGAGCGGCACCTTCGCGTCGAAGGCGATCTTCCTCGCGGTGATCTTGTCGCCCATGAGCCTGATGGCCTCGGCCGAAGGCCCGATGAAAACTATCCCCGTCTTCTCGCACATCTCCGCGAACGCCTCGTTCTCCGAAAGAAAGCCGAACCCCGGATGTATGGCCTCGGCCCCCGATTTTAACGCCGCGTCTATGATGTTTTCTTTTTTAAGATAACTTTCGCCCGGCGCGGAGCCGCCGATGTGATAGGCCTCGTCGGCCAGCGCAACATGAAGAGAGCGTCTGTCGGCGTCGGAATAAACGGCCACTGTGCTCACCCCGAGCTCCCTGCAGGCCCGTATGATCCTTACCGCTATCTCTCCCCTGTTCGCAATCAGAATCTTTTTGAACATGAAGCGTCCTTTTTATTTAGAGTGGTATGTTCCCGTGTTTCTTCGGGGGATTCGTCTGCCTCTTGCCGTCGAGCATCTCGAACGCCGAGATAACGCGCGGCCTCGTATCCTCGGGCCTTATCACCTCGTCGACGAACCCGAGGTCCGCCGCCCTGTAGGGATTCGCGAACCTCTTCTTGTATTCTTCGATGAGCCGGGCCCTTTCGGCTTCCTGATCCTCGGCCTGGAGTATCTGCGCGCGGGAGATGATATTAACAGCCCCGTCCGAGCCCATGACGGCGATCTCGGCGGTCGGGTACGCCATGACGATGTCTCCCCTCACATGCTTCGACGACATGACGTCGTAAGCGCCGCCGTAGGCCTTCCTGGTTATGACTGTCACCCTCGGCACGGTCGCCTCGCTGTAGGCGTAGAGGAGCTTCGCCCCGTGCTTTATGATCCCGCCCCATTCCTGCGAGGTGCCGGGTAAAAATCCTGGAACGTCCTCGAAGGTGAGAATCGGTATGTTAAAGCAGTCGCAGAACCTGACGAACCTTCCGGCCTTAACAGACGCGTCTATGTCGAGACATCCCGCGAGAACATTCGGCTGGTTGCCGACTATTCCCACGACGCGCCCCGCGAGCCTCGCGAACCCGACGACAATATTCTGCGCGTAAAGCTCCTGCACCTCGAAGAAGTATCCGTTGTCGACGACAGCCGATATAACATCCTTGACGTCATAAGGCTTGTTCGGGTTTTCGGGGACTATCGCCCGGAGGGCGGTGGCCTTCCTGTCGGGCGGGTCGTCCGTGCCCGTCCTCGGCGGGTCTTCCATGTTGTTGGAAGGAAGGAAGCTCAATAGCTCCTTTATCAGTGCAATACATTCCTTGTCGTCTTCCGTCGCGAAGTGGGCAACTCCGCTTTTAGTGTTGTGAAGTTCGGCGCCGCCGAGCTCTTCTGCGTTCACTTCCTCGTGTGTGACGGCTTTAATCACGTCGGGCCCGGTTATGAACATGTAGCTCGTATTTCTCACCATTATCGTGAAGTCGGTTATGGCGGGTGAATAAACCGCGCCGCCCGCGCACGGGCCCATTATCGCGGATATCTGCGGCACGACGCCCGACGCGAGCACGTTCCTGCAGAATATCTCGCCGTAGCCGCCGAGGCTTTCGACGCCCTCCTGTATCCTCGCGCCGCCCGAGTCGTTAAGCCCGATTATCGGCGCGCCTACCTGCACGGCGAGGTCCATGACCTTGCATATCTTCTTCCCGTGCACCATGCCGAGCGAGCCGCCGAACACGGTGAAGTCCTGCGCGTAGACGAACACCTGCCTTCCCTCGACCTTCCCATATCCCGTGACGACACCGTCGCCGAGGAACTTTTTGGTGTCCATCCCGAAGTCGGTGCACCTGTGCACGACGAACTTGTCGAGCTCGACGAACGTGTTCTTATCGACAAGAAGGTCGATCCTCTCCCGCGCCGTGAGCTTCCCGCTCTCGTGCTGTTTCTTTATTCTGGCTTCGCCCCCGCCTTCCTCGGCTTCTTTCTCTTTCTGTTCCAGAATTGCAATCTTTTCCTTCATTATCGGCTCCTTTGAAGGTTCTTGGGAATCCAAAAAAATACTCTGTAAATACCTATTATGCAAGTTAAGGGCGGGGGAGCGGAACGGGGTGAAAGACGATAGTTACGTGCTTCACGAGTGCAGCTGCACTCGTGCTCACAAAGTGCGAAGAATTGTCACAGTATCGCAGGTTAGAAGTAATGTTTTCGCGCACAGTTTTGCTATGTTCCTCATCATCCTGCCCCGTTTATTTCTTCCCATAGCTTTTTCACCAGGGCCTCCGTCTCCTCTTCCGTGGCCGAATTATCTATAAGGTAATCCGCGTGAAGCGCCTTCTCAGAGGCCGGCATCTGCGAGCCTATTCTCGCCAGCGCCTCCTCCCGCGTGTAGCCGTTTCGCTTTATGAGCCTTTCTATCTGGCGCTCCTCGTCGGCCGTCACAACTATAAGCCCGTCGAGAAATTCCCTGAGCCCCCCGCTCTCGACTATAAGCGCGGCCTCTATTACGACGACGGGAATGTTCTCCTCCCTGTACTCCGAAAGCCGCTCACGGACGGCCTCCTTTATCCTCGGGTGGGTTATGTCCATGAGGAGCCTTCTCTTGCCCTCGTCCGCGAAAACTATCTCCCCGAGCCGCCGCCTGTCTATTGTGCCGTCCGGGCTCAGGACCCCGGGCCCGAACTTCCTCACTATATCGGCCCACGCCGGCTTTTCCGGCTCGACGACCTCCCGCGCTATCTCGTCGGCGTCGATGATACGCGCCCCCATGCTCCCCAGCATGCGCGCCACCGTGCTCTTCCCCGAGGCAATGTTTCCCGTAAGTCCCAGCACCTTCATGGCCGGTATTTTAATTCCCCCGGGCGCTTCTTTCAAACGCGCCTCCGCGCCTGCCCCCGGGGTCTTGATTAAATTATCAATAAGGTATAATTAACTCAGACTTCGCAGTTGCGAATAAAAAAGGAGGGGCGTACATGTCCAGGAAAGTCGAAGATATTAAAAAGGTGGGCGTAGTCGGCGCAGGCACGATGGGTTCCGGCATAGCTCAGGTCGTCGCGTCGAGCGGAAGGGAAGTGGCGCTGATCGACGTATCCGAAGCCGCGCTCGAAAGGGGCGTCAAGGGTATAGAAAGCAGTCTCGGCAGGCTCGTCAGGAAAGAAACCATCAGCGAGGAAGAGAGTAAAGCCATCAGCTCCCGCATCTCAAAAACCACCGGATTCGGCGATTTAAAGGACGTCGACCTTATAATTGAAGCCGTTTTCGAGGACATGACCGTAAAGAAAGAGATATACAAAAAGCTCGACGAGGCCGTAGCGCCTGACGTCGTCCTCGCGACGAACACCTCGTCCCTCCCGATAGTCGAGATAGCAGTCGGCACCAAACGTGCGGACAAGGTCGTCGGCATGCACTTCTTCAACCCCGCGCCGGTTATGAAGCTCGTCGAGATCATAAAGGCGCTGACGACATCCGACGAAACGCTCCAGCTCGCCTACGACTTCGCAGTTGCTCTCGGAAAAGACCCGGTAAAAACGATCGACCACCCCGGATTCATAGTCAACAGGATACTCGTCCCGATGTTAAACGAGGCCGTCTTCGCCTATTCCGACGGCGTCGGCACCCCCGACGACATAGACAAGGCCATGAAGCTCGGCACGAACCAGCCCATAGGCCCCCTCGCCCTCATAGACCTCATCGGCCTCGACGTCACAGTAAACATCATGGACGTCTTCTACGAAGAATTTCAGGACCCGAAATACCGCGCCGCGCCGCTACTCCGCCAGATGGTAAGGGCAGGCTGGCTCGGCAGAAAAACCGGAAAGGGATTTTTCCAATATTAATAGCTTGGTTTGCGGGACAGGCTGTGAAAATAATAACAGCCTGTCCTTAACGTCTTGGCTGTCATTTCGAGCGCAGCGAGAAATCTCGTTTTTTGTTTCGAATGGGACCGGCCGAGATTACATCCTAGACCAGCGGTATACAGAATCTGTCATTTCGAACGAAGTGAGAAATCTATTTTTCAAGTCTGTCATCCTGAACTTGATTCAGGATCTCGTTTTAAAAAGCTTTAAAGCAAAATACAACTACTTCTACTTTTCCTTGATGAAAAGTAGCAAAAATCACGGGACGGGGCAAAATTGACTAAAAATCATCGCGTCTTCGCTAAATCTTATACCCACCCCACCCCCTGATAAGATTTTTAACGCTCATC
>CAZPHQ010000015.1:0-67897 GCA_964586675.1 uncultured Spirochaetia bacterium
TACTTTTAGTTTAAATTACTTTTATGTAGTCTAGAGGTGCTGTAACGTGTAATTTTGGGATTTTTGTTTTATGTGTTTCAATTCCTTATAGGTAGTCTAGAGGTGTGAGACGTCCAAAATGAAAAAAGCGAACGAAGGCGGTTTCAATTCCTTATAGGTAGTCTAGAGGTAAATGATTCAAACAGGGGACTCTTTACAAGCGGCCGGTTTCAATTCCTTATAGGTAGTCTAGAGGTCTTTTTTGACTTTTCCGTTCACACGGTCACTCGACGGTTTCAATTCCTTATAGGTAGTCTAGAGGTCCATCCATCCCATTGTAGTCATTATATATTCAGTTGTCAAAGATCGGCGAACAAACTTAAGGTTCTTATTGAGCATTGTATGAAAATCTGCTTTCTATGTCAACTTATTTAATTAAATCCGATTTCCGTCGATGTCCCAGGTTTATAACGCTATCGGAGGTCGACGGAAATTATATAAACAGCTCTTCGCCGCCCTTCTTGACTCCGATCAGCTCTCTTTCCGAATACTTGGTGGTTCTGAATGTATAAAAGATGAGGGAATCGTATTCCTCTTTTATTATCTTTTTCAATTCGTGCTTGAAGCTTTCAAACTGCGCCTCTGTGAGCTCGCCTTCGAGCACTGAATTCTGAACCCAATAGAGGTACTTCCTCGCTGTTTTGAGTACCTTCGCAACTCGCTTCTGTCCGACGTCGTATACCAGTATTATAAACACCTGTCGCCGCCTTCACCATTCCCAGACGAACGGTTTGTATTCTTGCTCGCCCATGATGTGCTTCTCGAGTTTATACAACTCAAGCCTTATCAGCCGCCTGTTCGATACAGGCCTTCCAATCTTCTTGTGGGTGATGGTAGTCTGAAGCCTCTCTTCGAACTCCTTCGAAAAAATCTTCATCCCGTCCTCGTTCATTACCACTCCATCCATACGTGTTTCGAAGTGCCTGTTTTTAAGCTCGCCCTTGTTGATGAGGGAGAATATCATCCTGTCCACGAGAATTGGCTTGAAGATTTCCGCGACGTCGAGGTTAAGCGTGAATCTCCTGAAGTTCGTTGAATGGAGATATCCGATTCGCGGATCGAGATGGGTTTTATATATTTCGCTCAGCACCGAAGTATAAAGAAGCGAGTTCCCGAAGCTTATGAGGGCGTTCATCCTGTTCTTCGGTGGCCGCCTCGTCCTGCTTTCGAATCTGAAATCTTCATTCTCGACTATGTCGTCGAACACGGAATAGTAGACGTCCCTGATATTTCCTTCTATGGCCATGAGCGCACCCGTGCTCGACTGGTCGCTCAAAACAGAGGACAGCTCCCTGATTTTTAAGCTCGCTGCCTGGATACTCGGGTTCTCTTTTCTCCTGGCGTAGTAGTCGAGTGTCTTCAGGATATTGCTCACGGCTCCTTCGACGAACTTTCTTGCGAGCGCGATCCTGCGCTCCTCGTCGAGATAAACCTCGGCCTGCTTCAGAATCATGTGGCCGGAATTTAAATGCTCCCTCGGATAGAAGCTTCCGACGTAGTAGCCGTAATGATTAAAGAAGTGCATTATCATTTCCTTTTTGGACGTGAATTCCAGAAAGCGCTTGTTGAGCGATACCTCCCCGAAGATCATGAGCTCCTGCGTGCCTTCTATGGGGATGAATTTTTTCTCCCCGGCTTCGTTCTCGAAGAAGAGTGTATTCTCTTTACGCTTGAGCTCCCCGTCGCTGAATACGAATATCCTGGATTTCATGTGTTTTCTATATCCCCTTCTCTTTCCCCTAGCACCAGCAGAATTCTCTATATGCACAGTTCGTGCAGTACCCGATTTTCACCGGCGGTGGAGGCGTCTCTTCGGATGCGATATTTCTGATATCCTCCATCGCGTCTTCGAGCTCCTTTACTGCCTCGTCCGTCAGAGAGACTTTCTCTTTTTTCTTCTCCTTTGGGAAAAGGAGCTCTCCCTCGGCGTCTATACCGTATTGCCTGAGAACGTAGAGGTAATAACAGAGCTGCATTTTTGCGGCATGCGCCGCCCTCGAGCTTTTCTTGACTTCGCCTATGACTATCTTATCTTCGTCCAGTCTGGTCAGATCCAGTACGACATTCTCCAGGTGAATTTGCTTCCTGTTTCTTTTGTACGATGTATCGTTTATGAATCTTCCCATTTCCAGATAAGTATTATCTTCATCCGGGATAATATGTCTTGCCATAAGCCACGTTTCACGTCTGCATATGTAGTAGTAGTCGATTAAGGTGCCGTTAATTTTCAATTCTTCGACTTTTACCATATGGCTACTCCCCCCTTTAATTTGTAGCCTGTTTCGACATCATAATATTCATCAAGTTGAGCGAATGCTACGAACGGCATGCTTTCCTGTATGGCTGGAAGATTCAGCCCTCCGCGCGCAGGAACCGATACCATATATTCGTGAAGGGCATTTTTGATTTTTTCGTATTCGTTTTTTCTCTCAAAGAAATCCGACAGATGGCTGATTTTTAAGAACTGTTCCCAAAGGGAAACGGCTGCTGCGTCAGATTGTATGAAAATATCGACTTTTTCATAATCTTCATCGATTAAGCTGAATGACGAGATCCCTTTATCCCCGTCATAATTCAATTTGTAAAATGCTTCGAGAATATCACGTGATTTTTGGTCCGCTTTTGCAGCGGAAACGAGACTGTAATAGTTTTCGATCATATAGAGAAAATCGGATTCGGGGATTTCAGTTTTGCCGGATAGTATTTTCCTGGTTATATCAAGAAGAATTGAATTCTTGTTGTAAATGTAACTGGCGAAATCTCTTCCGGTCTTCTCGTCTATAAGCCTTCTGACTCTTACCTCTCCGCCTAAAGAAAGTCCATTTCGATTACATCTTCCGGCAGCCTGGTTTATGGAATCGAGCGGAGCGAAATCGCGGTAAACGATGTCGAAGTCTATATCGACTCCCGCTTCTACGAGCTGTGTTGAAACTACAATCCTTTTGTTTCCGTTTCTGATGTTCTTGATGCGATCGAGTCTTTCCTTTGGTATGATGTGAGTCGAGAGAAATGCCATTTCATCTTTTCCAATTCCATACTCTTTCAATCTATTGTAAAAATCCTTTGCTGAGCCTATTGTGTTAAAAATAAAAAGAAATCTCTTATTGTTTGTCCATACTTCGGATATCGTGAGGTTCGCGAATTCTTCAATGGTTAGCGGGTTCGATATTTCCGGTTTGAGTTTTACCCGGTTCAGTTTCTTAAAGTAGCTGTTTCTCTCAACAAGCGGTTTGATTTTCTCCCTGGGAAATATTAAAGGCTCGGTTGCGGTTACAAAAATAAAATAGGTGTTAAATTGAACGGAGATAAAATCGATAATCTCGTGCATTAAAAGCCAGTACTTATGAGGGATGCTTTGAACCTCGTCAAGAATAACTATGCTTCCCGGAATACGGTGAAATTTCATAATGCCACGATTCCGGTTTGAAATGAGTGTCTGAAACAGCTGTACGAATGTCGTAACGATAATCTCGGAGTTCCAGCTTTCGGTTAGAATTTTAGAGGCGTTATATTCAAAGTCTTCCTCGTCTTTGGAATCCTCCTTCATTCTATAATTCATGTCCGACAAGTGGTGATGTTTCAAAAGTACGGTGCTTGGAGGTAAGGCGTCATTTTCCTTTAGAATATCCTTCAAGATCGAATAGTTCTGATCTATGATACTAAGAAACGGTAAAGAATATATAATGCGAGGGTTGTACCCTTTCTCTTTTTTAACCGTTTCTCTCAATTTAAGGGCAAACGAAAAAGATGTGATAGTTTTGCCAAGACCTGTGGGAAGATTAATCGAATAGATTTTTTCATTGGTATCTACACCGTTTTGCATAACCTCCCGGAAAGCCTTTTCTCTGAGGTTGTTAATCTCGTTATCTTTTTTGGGGAGAGAGTCCTTGTACCTTGCTACAATATCTGGTGTAAGCTTATGATGGTTACGTAATTCGGAAATGGCTTTGAGCCCGCTCGCAGTTACGGCCACTTCGTTCTTGTCGGAATCGAGAAGGAGGGAATAGATGAGGTGTACCAGGAAATAGGCGGAAAGCCCTTTAACGCGAAGAAAGTCTTTGACTTCCTCTTCCATGTCGAACGATTTGTCTGTGAGATTCTCGAGTTTCTGTGCTAGCCAATCATAAGTAAACGGATTTCCAATCTTGCGTAGAAGGGCATCGAATTTGATTCTGTCGACGCTTGAAAGCTGGTCTTTTAGTAAGGACTCGTCCTCACCGTTTATGATCACCTCGGAATTTATGTCTGCCAGGTTGCCGTGATGCTTTCTGCAGGCCAGGAAGGAAGCAAACGGAAGAACATCATCAAGTTCCGACAGCCGCCCTTCCCTTTCGAGTAATTCCTGGACTAGAAAATAAGCGGCCACTGCCCCAAGCAACGAATGTGTGCTCTTTCTGTTTTTCAGACTTTTCATTTTTTCTGCAGGAGCGGAAATATAGGCTTGAAAGTAGCCGCTGGACTTGCCGATATCGTGACAAAGTGTAATGATTTCGACAACCTTCTTTAATAAGTCCCTGTCTATGAGTGAAGAGGGGTTATCATCAAGTGACATGGCCGCAAGAGCCGCTACGGATTGCAGATGATCTTCAAGGGCTTTCCCCGGATGGGATAACAGCCCGGAGCTAGAGGAAGATAATTTTCTCTCCATTTTCGAGCTCCCAATAGGTTTTTGGAACTACTCTTATCTCCTTTCCTTCGGCTTCATATATAACGTCGTTGTATTCCGTGACTATCCGCTCGGGAGTCATTTCTATGGGGAGTCTCTCTTTGAAATATTTTTTGCCATTTTCAAACTTAATGCTGTCCTTGCGGCTCGCGAGCTGATACACGGGGACGACGGAATGGATATCCGTTTCCTCTTCGGAGTGTTTAATCATCTTGAATTCCCCTCCGAACGAAAAATTACACAATAATTCGCTGAGACCGAGGGACGGTGTGTAAAAGGACTTATGCCGGGCTAGATTGTCTTTAAGAAGCTCATACATATCATCGTTCGTATGAGAGAAGTACAGCCTGAACTGCACGTCTTTAATAAATTCTGTCCTGATCAGGGTTCTCGGCGAGTGCGCCCCCTTGCTTACCGGAATCCAGTTGTTGTCTTTGGTGTTGATAAGATTCAGCCCGAGCCGTGTTTTATTGACAGGCTTTATAAGCCTCAGCGCGATCCAGGCATCCTTTTTTGAGAAATGGCTCAGATATTCCTCTTTTCCAAGGCCTATAATCGCGGCTATCATTCCGGACAGAGAGGTCCTTGGGGGTATCGAGAAAGACAGCGGGGACGAAGTCGAGTAGAACTTTCGGAAATGGCCGAAATCGCCCCAGACATCGAATGTCAGAACTTTATCCATGCCGACTCTCACACTTGGATTTCAACTAAAGGGATAGAGCCAAGGGCGCCGGTGAAATCCACTTTACTGCCACTGGCCGTAAACGAGACCCTGTCGTCGGATTTGTATTCGATCCTCTCAATTTGGTCTCTATGTCCCGAGAGAATTTCTACCATCTCTGTAATGTCGAGTGAGAACTCGGATATGTCTCTTATGGCCTGGTCTTCTCTATCATCTTTTACCTCCGCAATCCTGACCATTTTGTCGAGGTCTCCTAGATGGAAGTTGGATTCTTTGTAAATGATCCTGAGAAGGAGCCTCGGCATCTGCCCCGCCTTGGACCGGGATATCAGATTCTTGGTTCCATTCCAGATTCCGTCGAGGAGAAGGGAAATGTCATTCTCAGTCAGCCTGGTATCCTTGGCCGCATTTTCGTTGATCACGCCCCAAAAGGCTATGAGAGAATATGATAAAAAGTATTCTTCTCTGAAGGTTTTCTGTTCCATACCTTTTCCGGAGGCGAATGCGCCTGTGCCCTTTATGTATTCGAGATTTACCCTGTGAAGAGAGGTTCCGATTCTGAACTGCACCGGTCCCGTGTGAGTCACGGAGCTCTTCTCTTTCGATGATTTTTCAATGGGGAGTGTTACCCCGAAGAGGCGGATATCAATGCAGTCCCTGAGAATATTTTCGTTGACGACCTTTCTCATCTCAGAAAGTTTTATGTCGCCCTTCCTGATTTCTTTCCCGGACGAGTCTTTGAGAAAGTCTTCCGCCCTCTGCTTGGCGTCCTGAATGTTGCCGTCCTCGTCACTTATCTCTCTTACGAATATTTCCTGCTGCTTGAAATCTTTCAGGTAATCGCGAATGGTTCGTTTCAACCTAACGTCTGTAACAATATTTTTCCCTGTTTCCTCGTCGATCCTGGGCTTGTTTTCATCCACAGGGTCCCCATTAGGATTGGCATTTGTCACATCATATAAAAACAGAATTTCGGATCGATTGGTGATTGTGTCATGATTGCTCATCGTTCTGCTCTCCTTTGTAAACAAGGTTTGTTATTTCGTTTGCCAGATTCATACCGCACGCAAGGTAAAAATTGATTTCGTCGTTTGAAGACTTCCACGAACTGCCGGCTTCGAGTAAATACAAGGAAATGGCCCCGGCAATTTCTCTTTTGCCTTTGTCGAAGGATTTGTATTGCTCGAGCTTGTCCTGAACCTTGGGGAGTAACCCTTTTATCTCCCTTTCGCTGAGCTTAAGGCTCTTCAGGTGTTTCATGAAAGGCTTGGCTTCTCTTTCACTGTGCTGCTTTCTGAGAAGGAGCTCCGTGAGCGTACCCAGGAGGAAAATCCCCCTGGCCTCGGGGTTCGAAAATGATTTTCCATATTTCTCGAAAAAGGGAGTAAAAATATCTGTATGCATAACGGTCTCCTTGAAATCTATAAGGCCTAGTTTTTCAAAAAATATCAGGCTTTCCAGGGCGTCTTTGACGCTGTAATAGAAGCTGTCACCCGCTTCCGATTCAATAAAATCCTTTCTGATCTTGTTCAGCATGACCTGGAGTATGAAGTCGAAATCGAGATTCCCTCCCTTCATAGTCTTGTCGACTATCTCCAGAAAATATTTGTCCAGATCGTTGCTTTTCTTCCCCTTGTCTGACTTCGAGAAGAAATTCCTTATTCGGCCGAAATTGAATTTAAACTTCTCACCGAATAGCTCGTCTATCTCTTTTTTGATTTGAAAGATTATTCTCAATCTCGAAGGGAGGACGTCTTCTACGAGCAGCAGAACTCTCTCTACGCTTCCCGATTGCTCCCGGCTTAGAAAGAGAAAACTGAAAGTAACGAAATCGTTATATCTTCCGAGTATTCGGAGTATCCTTTCTTCCCTACGCTCGAGCTCTTTGCCGTCTCTTTCTGTAATCGTTTGTTCCTCTCTGGTGATTTCTTCCAGTATATCGATAATACGGCTGCCTACTTCGTCGCTTCCTATAATGGATTTTGGGATTATATAGTAGAAGATTCCATAAAAGTTGAACCTCCGTTTTTCGATGAGGAAATTTTTGCCTTCTTCAAGGCTCAGCTTGCATTCGGCGCATACGGGATAGTTTTTCCATGCTTCCTCTTCCCTGAATCCCCCGGATATAAAGCCGGGCTTGTCTAGCGTGTAAAACTTGAAGGTGTCGAGTCTCCCGATTACGGAATCTTTAGTCCTGCCGCATAGCGAGCACATCCTGTTTTTACTCCCCACTTTGGCGTCTTTTTGATTTACGGCGTTAAGCAGGTAATTACAGAACGAGCTATACTCGCCTATGTATTTTTCATCACCTTCCCTGATTTTTATGGTAATCATCGAATTCTTGAGGCTCTCGTATTCCATTATCTGCTGCAGGATGTCGGCCTCGTTCAGGCGGAACGCGTTTTGGACAGCAGTGAGAAAAGTCTTATCTTCTTCATCCAATAAGGATAAGTCTAACCCCTCAAACCAATTTTTAATCTTCAGGTTGAAAGTCTTCGCGAGTCCGGTAACTTTGGAAACCGGGGTGAAGTTTGTTCCGTTAGGCGAGCCCTTTCTATACAAGTATTTATTTACTTTCCCTTCGTCGAACTCTTCGAGTTTTACCTCAAGGAAATTAAAACCGGCTTCGCTTTTTTCGAAGACTATACAGATAACGTTCTCGGCTCTTGGGTCTTGGATAAGAGTACCCAAGGCGCTTTTGCCATCGCGTCTTAAAATTATATCTCCAACTTCTTTGATAGCGTGAATCATATTTGTATTTCCTCACAACGCCCGCCCGGATAGAATATCAGGACACTACCATAATGATAATCTATCTCAGGAGCCGAGTCAAATATTTCGAGATGAATAAAAATAGGTTAAACTATTAGCCCCCATGTCATAGAGTCCTATAAGGAATTGAAATTTATGTTAATGTCCTGATATTCATATTTTAGCCTACCTATAAGGATTAGAACCGCCGTATGCGGTTCGTTATATGTATAGTTTTGGCATATCAATTTATATCACCTCAAATTATATCACCTCGAAGCACCCGAAGCCCTGGGAGTTTTTGCCGCCAAGGCCGGCGTCGTATGCCATCTTCATGAGCTCCCGGTTGCCCGAGAGCTCGTATATACCCGTCCATCCCTTGATTATGGTCCCCTTGTAGGAGACGATCTTCTGGTTTCCGGAATTGACCTTTAAAGGCACGAGGCGTATCTCACCCTGAGGCTTTTTCTTGTGGTAGGCCAGGAATTTTTTCCTGGCATTTTCGGATATGAGGTCTCCGAATTCGCTCTCGAAGGGAGAGTAATAGTACGTCTTTTTCCTCCCGTCGGGGTGGGAGAGCGTGCTGTATATCGTGACCGGGGAAAGCATCTTTATTTTGACCTTATCCCTGTCTATCGCGGAGTCAGCCACCTCGGCCGATGACAGCGAGACGCGCTGCGCCGCGATCCTGACGCTTTTTCTACGCAGAAGCTCCTCGGCGAGCTCTTGCGTAAACTCGTTCATCGCCGAGTTCACGACAAGCCGGAAGCTCGACAAGAACCTTATAGAGCCGTCCGCCTTGTTGAATTCGTAGTCCCCGAGGATGCGGGAAAATGTGAAGAGCTTGAAATTTCTCTTGCCGATCTGAAAGCCCTTGTCGTGGAGGATCTTGGCGAGCTTGGGAGAGATGGATTTATACAGAAACCCCTGTATCTGGTAGTTGTAATCGATCGGGACGACGAATTCTTTTTCAGGGCTGAATTCGAGGAGAAGACGCACACTGTTGATTATAAATTTAATTTATATTGGAAGTCAAGAGAAAAAGTCACTTGGGTAGGAAATATTACAAGACGCATGCATGCCGCCTCGAATCGAAGTTACGAAGATGCCGTCTGGTTTCTCTTTGTGACCGCGGCGTAGAGGTAGTAGGCGATCAGGAGGACGGTTATCGCCGTGAGAACGAGCTTCGCCGTCGAGGCCGCGGAGGCGAGGAAAATGGCAGCGCCGCCCGCGTTTACGGGGTCGGCGAGCTTGAAGATGAATATCGTGTTAGCTATCGCTCCGAGAACTCCGGCAATGATCGGAATGCTGAACAGCTTGACAGCAGTTCCGCGTTCGAGCCCTTTTACCAGCGCCCCCAGGAGGTTTGCCATGAACCCGATATATCCGACGAGGAAGAGGTAGTCGATCCAGTTGAGTATTATGAGGGAGCGGACGCCTTTCTCACCGCACTGGTTGACGATGTCCATGAACGCGCCCTTCGTGAACGCGAGCTCGAGCGGGATCATCCCGGGGCAGCCCGCCGGCCTTACGAGCTCGTCGGTGTAGTGCATGGCTATCGCCGTAAGCACGAAATAGCACCCCGAAAATATGAGGAACTCCTTTACGGCGATCGCGTTGAAGAGAAAGTTCATGATCCTGCACATATGTGGGCCGCCTCCTTTGCCGCCAAAGAGTATCCAGTATAGCCGGAAACATTCAACCCCGGCGTGGCGTCGGGCCTTTGGAATCGGCGCCGGCGCTGTGTTAATATTTTATTCCAAAACGGCTCGGTGAAGCGACCGACGTGAGAGGATGGAGTCAGATGAACGATGAAAGCAGGATAGAAAAATTAAAGGCGGGCGTGGAAAAAAATCCGGACAATCCCCTTGCGAGGTATGGGCTAGCGAACGAGTATTACAAGCTCGGACTCTACGACGAGGCGATCACAGAGATAAACGAGTACCTCAAAATAACGGAGGACCAGGGCGCGGTCTACAGGATGCTCGCCGAGTGTTACCTCAACATCGGCGACTCGGAGATGGCAAGGGAGGCCTACTACAAAGGGATAGAGGCGGCGACGAAGCACGGGCACCCCGGCATGGCCGAGGAATTCGAGGAAGCTATAGACATGATAGAGGATTAGCCGGGGGTTCTAAAGTTGAATCCGGAACCTTAAAGAAGCCTCGCCTTCCACGATCCTCCCTAAAGATGAAGCCCCTCGTAAAGAGGGCCCGACTTCCGCTCGCGTGATAAATCCACGGCGTGTTTCAGCTCCCTTCTCGGCTTCCCGTCGAGGATAATGTCGGTGAGGGCGACCCCGGCCCCGTATGAAATCATGAGGCCTCTTCCCGTGTGCGCGGCGCATTCGTAAATGTTATCGTACCCCGGCACCTTCCCCAAATATCCCGACCTGTCAGGCGTCTCGGCGTAAATGCCCGCCCATCCCCTGACGAGCCTCACCTTCTCGAACGCGCTCATCCGGCGATAGAGCGGCTCCCAGATGTATTTCACGAACCGGCTCTCCTCGCTCATTCCGCCGAAGCTGAAGTCGAAGTTGTATCCCACGGGCTCGTCCATGTTCGAATAGCCGGCGAGTATCCCCGTACCCTCCTGGTGAAAGTAAACGTCCGAAGTATCTATCACCATCCCATACGCCGAAAGGTCGACGTCCGGCGCGTCGATGACAACCATCTGCCGCCGCCGCGGCTTTATCTCGTCGTCCTGAAAACCGTAGAGCTTCGCGACCGCCGGGGCCCACGCGCCGGCAGTGTTAATAAAAGTCCCGCATTCGAGCTCGATCACGGGGAAGTCTCTGTCTGGCGCGCCTTTCGTCAGAATCTCCCTCGCCGCTTCGCTGAGCCCGCCGGAGCTTCGTGCAAGCGCGCCGAGGTCGTACGCCGTCGCCGCCCTCGCCTTCCCGTCCCGGACGTCTACTCCGTTGACGAAGCATCCGCCTATGAACTTCACCCCGCGCGCCTTCGCCGAGCCCCTGTAGTATTCCCTGAGCGAGTAATGGTCTATGAGCCCCGCCTTACGCGATATCGAAAGCCCGGCAATGCCCTCGGTGCTGGTGACGAGCGGGATCATGCGCGGGACGTCTTCGGGCGCGTGGAGCTCGACGGGGAGGCCGTATTCGACGTAGAGCGGATGGTTCTCGTTTACCTCCTTCCACGAGGCGCTCCCGTGCATCCAGTAGTACCCGAGCTCCCGGAACTGTATAATCTCGGATATCGTCTCGTAGAAGTCTATGGAATATTTGCAGAGCTCGATGTTCGCCCTGCTGCGCCACGTGGCCCTCACTCCCCCCGCGTTCTTGAGCGTCGAGGAATGCTCTCCTTCGAGGTCGAGGTCGAGCACCCCTATGCTCGCCTTCTCGCCCCGCCGTTCGAGCTCCTTCGAAAGCGCGCACGCGGCCGACGAGCCCAGTATGCCCGCCCCCGCGAAAAGAAAGTCGAAGCGGTTGCCCATAGCCATATTCTAGCACACAAAGGCGGCGGCTTTCGCTCCTTTATATTGTGTTATCCTTTTCCAACCGTGGACAGCTCGCCCCTCAACTGGCTCTTCGTCGACATGAACTCCTACTTCGCCTCCGTCGAGCAGGAGCTACGCCCGGAGCTCCGCGGCAAGCCTGTCGGAGTCGTACCCGTCATGGCCGACAGCACGTGCTGCATAGCGGCGAGCTACGAGGCCAAGGCGTTCGGCGTCACCACGGGCACGAGGGTTTCGGCGGCGAAGAAGCTCTGCCCCGGGATCGTGCTCGTCGAATCGCGGCCCGTCGAATACATAGAGATGCACGGGAAGATACGGGACGCCGTCGATTCCGTCGTCCCCGTTCACAGGGTCGATTCCATAGACGAGATGTCGTGCAGGCTCACTGGCCGGCAGACGGAGCTGGATAACGCCGTCCAGCTCGGCCGCGAGGTTAAAGACGCCATAAGGAAACAGGCCGGCGGGTATCTGAAATGCTCCGTCGGCATAGCGCCCAACCGCTTTCTCGCAAAGGTGGCGAGCGACATGCAGAAGCCCGACGGCTTCGTCGTCATAAAAAAGGAAGAGCTTCCAGAAAAACTCTACAGCCTTTCGTTGTCGGACTTCCCAGGTATAGGGCGGCGAATGGAGGCGCGGATCAGGGCGAACGGGATCGATACCGTGAAGGCCCTCTGCGCGCTCTCGGAGGCGAGGATGGGCCGCATCTGGCAGAGCGTCGTCGGCAGGAAATGGTATTCGCTCCTCCGGGGTGATGATATCACCGAGCCCGAGACCGAGCGCCGGAGCGTCAGCCACTCGCACGTTCTCCCTCCCATGCAGAGGACGGACGAAGGCGTCCGCGCGGTCTTCGTCAATCTCATACACAAGGCCGCATTCAGGCTCCGAAGGCTCGGCTGCCTTACGCGGAAGATGATAGTCGGAATAGATTGTTTCGGGGAGCACAAGAGCTGGAGGAAGGGCATCGATATAGACCTCAAGAATGACACGCAGACGATGATAGAGGCTTTTACGGGAGTTTGGGACGGGCGTCCCCGCGGGCGGAAGCCGCTCAGGGTATCGGTCGCCTTCATCGACCTCGTCCCCGCCGGCGAGAGCACTCTCCCGCTGCTGCCGGGCGAAAGGAAAAGAGATAACGTCGCCGCAGCACTCGACAGAATTAACGACAAGTTCGGGACCAACAGTATATACTACGGCTCGATGCACGCGGCCCCGGATGCGGTCCCTCTCAGGATTTCCTTCACGTCCATCCCCGACGTCATAAAGCCGAAGAAGCCCCTCCGCACTCCTGAAGAAAAAAAGAAATAGACCGGAATTTTCTCAGCCTTTCTTCTTTCCCGCGCCGAGCTTTTTCACAGCCTTTCTGCTTTCGTCGGCGACCTTCCCTATCGGAAAGAAAAAGAGGTACTGCCCGGTGTCGCGGAGAACGTCGAAGGCCCGGGAAGATACCCTGTCGAAGAACCTTATCGATTTCCCGTCCGTGATGAGGACCCAGTTGTGCGGCTCGGCCAGGACCTCGGGCATCTTCTCTTTTAGAAATCGGAGCACTTCGCGGAAGCGGCTCACGGGTATGCCGTTCTTCTGGAGAGAGACGAGCCACCTGAGGACGATGAAGTCTTCCGTGGAATAGAGCTTGGGGACCCCCCTCCCCTGCGCCGACCTCAGGCTCGGGACGATGAGCCCCGTGTGCTCGTAGTAGTAAAGATGGTCGTAATCGAGGTGGACGCCTTCGAGCGCCTCGATGAGCTTTATGACGTCTTTGCTTTTGAGGCCGGATTCGACCCTGCCCTGGGGCTCTTTCCTGTCCGTCTCTTTCGCCGCTCTCTTTTTCACGCCGGGTCCGTAGAAAAATGCAGATACAGAGGAATTTATAGCTCCAGAATATCACAAACGCCGCCCCGAGTTCAATCCCGCTTGACACCTGCCCGGCCTCTATCTATTTTTCTCTTAAAAACGGGGGTGACGACATGGCGACTAACGGTGAGAGGCTTAGAGCGGTGCTTTCGGGCAAGGGCGTGCTCGTCCTGCCCGGGGTGCACGACTGCGTGAGCGCCAGGCTCGCCGAGGCGGCCGGGTTCGAGGCCGCATTCACGAGCGGGTTCGGCATATCGGCTTCCACGCTCGGCAGGCCGGATTTCGGGTTCCTGACGGCGACGGAGATGCTGGCGAGCGTGAGCCGCATCGTCTCGTCCGTCTCCATACCTGTCGTTGCCGACATAGACACCGGGTACGGGAATCCCCTTAACGTCATGAGAACGGTCGGCGAGATCGTATCCGCCGGGGCCGCCGGGATAATACTCGAAGACCAGGAGTGGCCGAAGAAGTGCGGGCACTTCGAGGGGAAGCGGGTAATCCCCGCCGAGGAGCACGCCGAGAAGATACGCGCCGCTGTCGAGGCCCGCGGGGCGAGCGAGCTCGTCATCATAGGCCGGACAGACGCCCGCGCCGTTAACGGGCTCGACGACGCCATACGCAGGGGGAGGATATATTACGAATCCGGGGCCGACGTCGTTTTCATCGAGGCCCCGCAGTCGGTCGAAGAGCTCCGTGAGATCGCGGCCGCGTTCCCCGACGCCCCGCTCTTCGCGAACATGGTCGAAGGAGGAAAGACGCCCCTCCTTAACGCGGCCGAGCTCGGCGAGCTCGGGTTCAAGATCGTAGTTTTCCCACTGGCCGGGCTCTTCTCGGCCACGAGGGCGATGGAAAACTGTTTTTCATACCTCAGGAAAAACGGCTCGACTTTCGGCTTTTCGGATATGCTCACGTTCAGGGAATTCGAGGCAGTCGTCGACGTTCCCGGATACCGCGCGCTCGAAAAGAAATTCTCCATTGCAAAAAAGGACTGAGGCGGACAGTGTCCGCTGACGACCGACGTAGCAAGCATGGAGCTATTGTCGCCAGTCGTGCGAATGTCGAATACAGTAGAGTGGCTGCTATGACGGAAAGCACACCGTGTGTGCGGACAACCGACGTAGCACAGAGGTGTGTGTTGGCAACTTTTCGCGCGACAGGAACTTTGAATTACTGTTCTTGCCTCGCCGGAAAACACACTACGTGCACGCCTCGCGTGCGGGAATCCGGCGTAGCAGGTAAGGAGCCGTTGTCACCTACCATGCGAATGGCGGATACAACCGTGTAGATGCCTATGTTTAAAAGCACACTGTGTCCGCTGACGACCGGCGTAGCAAGCATGAAGCTATTATCGCCCGTCGTGCGAACGTCGAATACAGCAGAGTGGCTGCTATGACGGAAAGCACACTGCGTGTGCGGAAATTATTTCAGCAGCGCGCCCAGATCTATAGGCTGGCCGTTTATGATAACCTGCCCCGCTTTGTAGGCCGCTTCTATCTTGTAGGAATCGCCCTCGCTCACCAGTATATCCCCCGAGACAAGCATGTTTATTTCGTCCTCGGCCGCTCCCCTGGCAAGCTCCGCGAGCTCCTCGTCCGTCGGCGGGTCGTCTCCCATGGATGCAAGGTTGTTCAGCACTTCTTCTTTCTTGTGGTCGGTGAGGGCCGAGATGAAAAGCTCCTTCGAGACCGTTATGCCGGCGTCGGCTGTGAGCGCAGCCAGCATGAGAACCGGGTTCTGCGCCAAGTCGACATTCTCGAGGCCCTCCCCGTCGGCGTATATGCCGAGGTGACCTTCGAGCTTGCCTCCGGACGTTTCGAGCGAGAGCTTCCTGAGCTCGATCTTCGGCGACTTGCTTATAAAGCCCGGGAGGAGATTCACGAGCTCTCCTGTGAAGCGGGCCTTCGCCTCCTCATTGTCCGCCGCGTCCTGGTTCTCGTTTATGAGCCGCTGGAGCTTCTTCCACGACGCCGAATCTATATTGCTAATGGAAAGCTCGTACCCGCCGTTCCCGTATTTATCGCTCCCGAAAGTCAGCCCGCTGAAAACGAGGCTGTGCGAGCTGTCGAGAATCCCGCTCTTGTCTTCGGAGTTGCCCTTGAACACTATATTCGTAATCGCGAGATTTTTCTTACCGTTTGCGCCGGGCTTCGCAGAGAAATCCAGGCTGTCCACTGTGAGGTTGACGTCGCCTGTCGGGTATTCGGCATCGGCGGACGCGTACGAAAGCTCCGACCATGCCTTGAGCCCCGAGACCGTGAGGGTCGAATCCTCGCCGTCGATTTTGAAACCGGGCGATTTGAGGTCACTTATGCTGTGGAACGACTTCGTGTCGTAGTCGACCTTTCCCGAAAAACCCTGCCACGAGAGCTTTCCGCCGTTTTCCAGATCGAGCTCGAAGCTCGGCATCGACATGTCGGCCACGGCTTTATTGTCGAAAGAGATGACGGTGTGAACGTCTACCGGAGGGATTTTCTCGAACATCTCCGCGTTGGCCGACCCTTCGGCGGGGATCAGCCTGATCTCGGAATCCATCACCGCAAGCACCGGGGCGGCTTTCGCTTTTCCGCCGAATACCGCGAGTACGGGTATCGGGCCGTGGTATATGGTGTCCGTCTCGTCGAGCCTGACGATCTCTTTCCCCATGTTCTTGACGGCGAAAACCGTGCGGGCACTGGAGCTCAGGAGCCCCCTGTCGTAGCTCTTGCTCACGACGCTGAAGGTGTCGTCCTCGGTATATTTGTCGACGAGGTCGTTGTAGACCTTTTCGGTGTCCATACCGAACTTGTAGGACGTCCCGACGACGCCCAGGACCAGAACGAGAAGTATTATCGATAAAACCCTCATATCACTCTCCCTTGTCGGCGTTTCACGATAGCTTAATTATATTTCCCCCGCATGGGGATATGCAACTATGCGCCGCGAATAAACGCCACGGGGGCCCCGCCTTCGGACCCTGATTCGGACAAATACGGCGCGTGCGCGAAGACCTTAATTTACCTCGGCCGCCCCCGGGAAGGGTTTTACGTAGAGCTTGAGATCCTGGAGAAACTGGCCGTATATCTCGCCGAGCGCCGTGTTCCATCCCCTCATGAGCTCAGGCGCCGAAGCCGTCGGAATGGGAACGTGTGAGCTGTATGTCTTGTTAAAGACTATACCGGTGCTGTCGCCGTATTCGCTCTCGGGCGTGTATTCGAGGAGGAAAAACTGTATCGTCATCACCGCAGCCGGAGCGCCCCTGTAGTCGCCGTAGAGCTCTACCACGTTGGACTGTATGTAGTAGCTTGCGAAGCCCTGCCCGAGAGAGCTCATGACGTCTTCGAATATCCCGGTATCCGCGAGCCATCGTATCGTCATCTCGGTGAGGAGCGAACCCGGAGGCCTGAAGAACTGGTTGTAAAAGTCCGACTCGTAGCTTATATCGTCGACCCTGTATATGAACTCCTTGCCGTCGCTCCCAGGGGAGACGTTGAACTTCCAAACCTGGGCCACCGTGCCATTTACGGGGGCTGCTACTTTCTCCGCAGGGGGAACCTCGAACATATAGTAGCTCCGCTCGGGGTATTTCTTCGTTATGCCTCCGCACCCTGCCGCGCCGAGCGCGGCGAATACGGCTGCGGATATCAGTAAAAGGAATCTTGCTCTCATTTCTTTTCCTCCCCCTCGGGTGCGATGTGCGGCGGAGGGCTCCCGAAAAGCACCCACGAGGGGTATTTTTTCAAGGTCTCCATAAAATCCTTCATATCCTCGGAAATGCGTTCTATGTTCTCCATGGTGAGCTTGATATTGTGCTCTCTGTTCGAGAGGAGCCTGTCGGTACGTTTCAAGGTCCTGTTGAGCTCGCCCGTAATCGCCGAGACGTTCGCCAGGGTTTCCTTCGTCTCCTTGCTCTTGAGCATCCTGTCGAGCTCTGCGGTCGTGGTGTCGATCGTCGTGACGAGCTTCCGTAGATCCGCGCTGAGCTCCCCTACCTTGGCCTGCTCGACGGCCCTGTTAAGAGACGCGACGAGGTCCTCCACGCCGTCCGTTATCTTCTGTATGTCGATGTTCTCTATGCTCCGGGACAAATTCTCGATAGTCTGCGTGATCTGCGTTATCGTCCCCGGGGCGGAAGGTATGTAGGAGTAATCGGGGGTCCAGTCGTGGGCGAGCGGAGGATAGCGGTCGGGGTCGAGATAGACGGCGTTAAGGAAGGCGATACCCGTTACGCCCTGCGAGGCGAGCTGGAGCCTGAGCCCCTTGTTAACCATTTCCTGATAACCCTTCTGCCTTTCTTCGTGGGTTTGGAACAGCCTCCCCTGCCTGCCCTTCCCGCCTACCTTGTCGAGGTATATCTCGGCCCGGACGAGAACAAACGTCTTCTTCGTCTTGTACTCGTTGAATACGAACCCGATGTAGCTGACGTTACCTATCTGGACACCCTGGAACTCGAGCGAGGCCCCGACGGAGAGGCCCTGCACAGACTGATCGAAGTAGGTCTCGATGGTGGTCTTCTCCTCGAAAAACTTCCCGCCGCCGAAAATTATTATGGCCGCGGCGAGGAACAGGCTGGCGATGATAACGAAAAGCCCAATCTTGAAATAATTCGGTTTTTTCATCTTCCGGACTCCCCTTTATTTTCTTCACCGCCGAGATCAGAGTCGGTCTGACGCCTGAAGAACTTCTGTACGACCGGGATGGTCGAATGGTCCCTCAGGTATATCGGCTTCCCCTCGGCGATGATACCCTTTGTGCTCTTGTCGAGCATGATAACCCTGTCCGCTATATTGTAAATGCTGTTAAGCTCGTGAGTCACGACGACGAACGTTACGCCGAGGCTACGGGCGAGCTGTTTTATAAGCTCGTCGAGCTCCGCCGACGTTATCGGGTCGAGCCCGGCGGACGGCTCGTCCAGAAAAAGGACGCTCGGGTCGAGCGCCATCGCCCGCGCGAGCGCGGCGCGCTTTATCATGCCGCCGCTGAGCTCGGACGGCATCTTCTCCTCGGAGCCTGTGAGGCCGACGAGCGAGAGCTTCATCCTGCCTATGAGGTCCCTCGCCTCCTTGCCGAGCTCGGTATACTCCTCGAGCGGCAGCATGACGTTCTGAAGCACCGTCATCGAGCCGAATAGCGCGCCCAGCTGGTAGGCGACCCCTATCCGCTTGAGTATCTCTATCCTTTCATCGCCCTCGGCCGTGGTAATATCGCGCCCCTCTATTAAAACACTGCCGCTGAAAGGCTTGTAAAGACCTATCATGTGCTTCAGCAGCGTGCTCTTTCCGCAGCCCGAGCCCCCGAGTATGACGAATATCTCGCCCCTGTATACGTCGAAAGTGATATTGTCGAGTATGGTGTTGTCCCCGTACTTCGCCGTGAGGCCCTCGACCTTTATAATAGCTTCTCTTTTACCTTCGCCGTTGTTCCCGCCCATATCAGATCCCTAGAACATAGTAAATCACGCCGAACAGGCCGTCGGTCAATATCATAAGCACGATGCCGAGGACGACGGCGTCCGTCGCCGCGTCGCCGACGGCCGACGGGCCGCGCGAGGCCCTCATGCCCGAAAGGCAGCCGACGCCCGCTATTATCACCGCAAAAAAGAGCGATTTGAAAAGCCCGGCCAGGAACATCACATATGTTCCCGAGGCCGTTATCTGGTTCATGTAGGTTTCGAAAGTGAATCCGAGAGAGAGCATTACAACCAGGCCGCCGATGAGCCCGAAGAGGTTCCCGAATACCGTAAGCAGCGGGAGCATCAGGATAGCGGCGATCACTTTAGGCACGACGAGAAAATTCACGGGGTCGAGCCCCATCGTATCCAGCGCGTCGAGCTCTTCGTTCACCTTCATGGTGCCGAGCTCGGCGGCGAAGGCCGAGCCGCTCCTGCCGTTTACGACGAACGCAGTCATGAGCGGGCCGAGCTCCTTGAAATAGGCTATGACTATAAGGTCGGCGACGAAAATCTGGGCGCCATATTGCTGCATGGGCATGGCCGACTGGAACGCTATGACGAGCCCGACGAGGAAGTTGACGAGTGCTATTATGAAAAAGGAGTTTGCGCCGAATTTTTCGCAGGTCGTCAGGACCTCGCCCCACCTCACCTTGAACGGGTTAAGGAGCGCCGCTATGAGGCCGACCGTCACCTGCCCCGTGAAGATTATGTGGACCTTTATCTCCCCGAGAAAATCGTAAGCCGCGCGCCCGACCTTCTCGACGAACCCCTCCCGTTTTTTCGGGGCCTCTTTTTTCTCGGCGAAATCCTCGGGATTGAAAAGGTTAAAGAGCTTTTGTAAGTCGTCGCTGAGGCCGGTTATCTCGAACGCGCCGCCGGTCTTCTCCTGCATGAGCCTGAGCTCAATGAGGAGCGCCATACCCGAGGCGTCCATGTAATTTATACCCGAGGCGTCAACAATTACTTTACGGGGTTTTTCCTTCGAAAGCGCGTCCTCGGCCTGATTCCATATGCCGGATGTCGTATAGGCGTCGAGCCGCCCCGCCGGCCTGATCGTGAGCGTGCCTTTTCCGTCCTTGGCCGTTTCGAGCGAGGGTGGTGAAGAACCTCTTTCCGGATTGTTCATATATGCGCAGCGGACTGGCTTTCTTTCCGATTACTGTAACAAGGCCAAATGCGGTTGAATAGCAATTGAGATTAACATAGTATAATCCTCCGAGTCAATTATGAACAGGCGTCCTAAATTTGCCAGAAATCTAGACGCATTCTACTACGCTGAAATCTTTCTCGTCTGCGCCGTTTCGGCCGTCCTCGGCATACGTTTATTCCTCCACATGACGGGCTATCCCCAGATCGGGAACAGCACGCTTCACATAGCCCACATGCTGTGGGGCGGGCTGCTCATGCTGGTTGCGCTGATAATGCTTTTTTCTTTTATAGGCAAGCGGATAGAGCTCTGGGCGGCCATACTCGGCGGCGCGGGATTCGGCACCTTCATAGACGAGGTCGGGAAGTTCGTGACGAGCGACAACGACTACTTTTTCGAGCCTTCCGTCGCGATAATGTACGTCGTCATAGTGCTCATAATCCTCGCTCTTCACATGATAAGATCGGGATGGACGTTTACGCGGAGGGAATATCTCGTAAACGCCTTGAAGGGCCTCGAGGAAGCGGCTCTTTCAGACCTCGACGAGGACGAGAAGAACAAGGTGCTTCATTACCTCGACAGGAGCGATCCGGACGACCCGCTCACGCCTGCCGTGAGGAAGCTCATAATGAACGTGGAATCCATGCCCCCGCCCTCGCCCGGGCTTTACCGGAGGTTGAAAGACCGCTGCGGCGATTATTACGAGAGCATAGCAGGGTCGACAATATTCAGGCGAGCGATTGTCGTGCTGTTTCTGTCCCAGCTCACGATAACGCTCGGCTATGTAGTTTTCCTGACCCTCTACTACGGCTTCGGGCTGGGCTCGAATCTGAGCTTCGCCGCCCTCGAGCGCGCCAAATTCGATGTAGACGATCTTTCGTTCGTCGATCTGGCCCGTCTCCTGTCGTCCGTCCTCTCGGGCGTCTTCGTTTTCCTGGGCGTGTATTACATGCGCCGCTCGCGCCTGAAGGCCTACATGATGTTCGAGCGCGCGGTGCTCGTTTCCATACTGCTCACTTATGTGTTCGTGTTTTACAAGGAGCAGTTCGCCGCGCTCACCGGCCTCTTCTTTAACCTCCTGATACTCATCGGCCTCAGGATCCTCATAAGGCAGGAGCAGGTGGAGGAGATAAGGACGGCGTCGTTCTGGAAGTGAGCCTTCAGCCTACGGCGACGCCCTGCATGGAGTAGTAAACCAGGACGAAATAATAGGACACCGGGAAAACGAATATGAGGCTGTCGAACCTGTCGAGGACGCCGCCGTGCCCCGGAACTATCGCCCCCGAGTCCTTGATGCCGACGCCCCGCTTAATCGCGGATTCCACGAGGTCGCCGAATATGGCGGCCGCCGAGACGAAGAGCGCGAAGAGTATGGTCCAGTCGGACGAGAGCGGCGAGCCGAAGCCGTAATTGACCACGAGCCCTGATATCACGCATACGACCACGCCGCCCAGGGTTCCCTCGACTGTCTTGCCCGGGCTTACGGACGGCGCGATCTTCCTCTTCCCGAATTTATGACCGGCGAAATAGGCCCCCGTGTCGTTGAGGAAGGTGCAGGCTACCGTGAAGAATATGAAGAAGAATCCTGGGTCCATGAGTTCCTGTGCGTTCTCGGCGTAATACTCTATAGCGCCGCGGGTGTCTATGTTCCGGAGAAGCACCGCGTGGCAGAGAAGCCAGCCGAGATAAACTATGCCGAAGAGGGTCGCCCCGCCCCTTATTATCGCGCTTTCCTCGCTCGTTTTCCTGAGGTTGAATATGAATACCAGCAGCACCGAGAGCGTGAACATGAGGGAGAATTCCATGTAGCCCGTGTACGCAGCGGCGGCGATGAGAAGGGACAGGATTATCCCCGAGCCCCGCGCGAAGGGAAGGCTTCGCGACTGAAGCAGCCTCTGATACTCTATCTGTCCCGTGAGGACGAGGGCCATTATGAAGAGGAGAAATACGAGCCCCCCTACCCTGAATATGACATAGAGTATCGGGATGGCTATAGCAGCCGTGATTATTCTTTGCCAGAAGTTGCTCATGCCGGTCGAATAGATATAATGTCCATAACCTGACGGTTATTGCAAATAAATTATTAATCCCTATGAACGAGCCGGTAATAAAGCCTATATTCGAGCCGAAAGGAGAGCCGATGAGCGCTGCGGTTTTCCTCTCGGGCTCGGGCACCAATTTCATTTCCATCGCTGAAGAGGAAAGGCGTCTCGCCCGCGCCGGGGGAAAACTTTACGGCAGAATAGACGCCGTGTTCACGAACGCCCCCGGGTCCGAAGGGGCGAAGAAGGCCGCGGAATACGGGATACCGGTTCTCGGCGTCAGCTCGAAAAAATATTTCGACTTCCTCCACAAAAGCCCCGAAGACGAGGAGATGAGGGATTACTACGACGCCGCGGCGCTTGCGCTTGTCGAGAACGTCTGCTCGCCCGACATTATAGTTCTTGCAGGCTACAGGCGGAGACTCGGCAGGGTTTTCATTGAAAGGTACAGCGGCAGAATATTGAACCTCTACCCGGGGGACATAACGAAGGATTACCTCGTAAGAGGCGTAGACGCCTGCGTGCAGGCGCTCCGGGCCGGTGAAGACAGCATAAGGTGTACGGTATATCTCGAATGCTTGGGCGAGAGGTTCGGCGCGGCTCTGGTTCAGTCGCCGCCCGTATCGCTAGTGGGCTTCACAGAGGACGACAAGGATGCGATGGGGGCCAAAATCAGGGAAGAGGCCGAATGGAAGGCCTTTCCCTTCGCCGTCCACGAGCTTTTAGCCAAAGGAAGGGCCGGGATCGATAAAGATGGGGCTTTATACGTTGACGGAATCAGGCTGGGGCCAGCGGGTTACGCTATGGAAAGTCCCTGATCATAGCGCGAACTTCATCTATAAAACACTTTAAATACGCTCTGCAATCTATTGAAATAATAGATTAATCCGTCCGATATGGCGTCGCGTCAGGCCTTGCCCTTTTCCTTCGCCCACGAGTCTTTTAAAGTGACGGTCCTGTTGAATACCGGCGAGCCCTTTTTCGAATCCAGGGCGTCCGGCGTGAAATATCCGAGCCTCTCGAACTGGTAATTTACACCCGGCTCTGCGTCGGCAAGCCCGGGCTCGACGGGGCAGTCTTTAAGCACCGTAAGCGAATCCGGATTTAGATATTCCTTATAATCCGTGCCGTCTGCACCCGGCTCGGGGACAGTGAACAGCCTGTCGTAGAGCCTGACCTCAGCCTTTATTGCGTGCGGGGCGGAAACCCAGTGTATCGTGGCCTTGACCTTCCTCCCGTCGGGCGCGTCGCCGCCTCTAGTCGCGGGGTCGTATGTGCAAAGGAGCTCCGTCACCTCGCCATTCTCGTCTTTTACGACGCCCTCGCACTTTAAGAAATAGGCATACCGGAGCCTCACTTCTGTCCCGGGTGAGAGCCTGAAGAATTTCTTGGGTGGATTTTCCATGAAGTCGTCGCGTTCGATATAAAGCTCTCCCGAGAACGGCACCTTCCTCGTGCCCATCGAAGGGTCTTCGGGGTTGTTTACAGCGTCGAGCTCTTCGGACTCTCCCTTCGGATAATTCGTGATAGTCACTTTCAGCGGATCGAGTACAGCCATGACCCTCCGCGCCGTTTTGTTGAGGTCGTCGCGTATACTGTGCTCGAGGAGCGATATGTCGATGACGCTCTCCTGCTTCGTGACGCCTATCCGCGTGCAGAAGTTCCTTATGGACTCGGGCGTGTATCCCCTTCTTCTCAGGCCGGAGAGCGTCGGCATGCGCGGGTCGTCCCATCCGTTCACGAATCCGCCCTGAACGAGCTCTAAAAGCCGCCTCTTGCTCATGACGGTGTAGTTCAGGTTGAGCCGCGAGAACTCAATCTGCTGCGGGTGATATACGGCGAGCTCGCCCAAGAACCAGTCGTATAGCGGGCGGTGGTCTTCGAATTCGAGCGTGCAGAGGGAGTGAGTGATCTTCTCGATCGAATCCGAGATGCAGTGCGCGTAGTCGTACATCGGGTATATGCGCCACTCCTCCCCTGTCCTGTAATGGGGCTCGCGGAGTATCCTGTACATGACAGGATCGCGCATGTTGATGTTGCCGGACGACATGTCGATCTTCGCCCTGAGGACGTGGGAGCCTTCCTCGAACTCACCCTCCTTCATGCGCCTGAAAAGGTCGAGGTTCTCTTCGACGGAGCGGTCCCTCCAGGGGCTGTTCTTTCCGGGCTCGCTGAGGGTGCCGCGATACTCCCTTATCTCGTCCGGTGAAAGGCTGTCGACGTAGGCCTTCCCCGCCTTTATGAGCGTTACTGCATGATCGTAAAGGGCCTGGAAGTAGTCCGAAGCATGGTAGAGCCCGTCCCAGTTAAACCCGAGCCATTTGACGTCTCTCTCTATGGCCTCGACGTACTCAGTATCTTCCTTGGTCGGATTGGTGTCGTCGTATCTCAGGTTACAGGTTCCGTGGTATTCCTCGGCGACGCCGAAGTTGAGGCATATGGACTTCGCGTGCCCGATGTGGAGATAACCGTTGGGCTCGGGAGGGAAACGCGTCGCCACCCTGTGCCCGAATTTCCCGCTCTCGTTATCCTCCTCGACTATCGTGCGTATGAAGTCGAGGCTCCTTTTGATATTTTCATCTTGCATTAATTAATAGTCCCTAATCAGAACATTTTTAACTTAATATTGCGCTTTTCTCCATTCTAAGAAATTACGGTTCTTGATGAAGTGGGTAATTTATATTAAATACTATGTTATACCAACTTTAACGGGGTTTGTCATCATTGATATAGTGAATGGTTTTAACTATGGAAAATGAATATGTTCAATAAAGTTTTGTGGTTTTTAGACAAAGAAATACACCCCAAAAATTTTGAAAGATTATGTGTGGATTTATTGTTTCTTAATGGTTACAGAGACATAGTTCCTTTTGGGGGGATGCATGATCATGGCAGAGATGCGGAAATAATTTTGAAAGGAATTGATGATCTGGGAGAAATTGCTTTCTTTCAGTTCAGCTTACAAAAAACTTGGAAAAGGAAGCTTCGAGAAGAATTAGATAAAGTTAAGCAATATGGTCATGATATTTCTAGATTTATTTTGATTACAAATAGAGACGTTACTGGTACGGAGAAAGACGAGTTAAAAATTGAAGTTTTAAATAAATATGGCTGGAAACTTGAGATTTTCCCTCGTGAATGGCTTAGATTGCAACTCGAAGTGGCGAATCCACATATCGCACAAAAATATATAGGCATTGAAATACAAGAGAAAACGCAGAAATTTCATAGTTCATTTTACCCTAACATCGAATTCCAATCAGAAAGCCACTCTGCGTGGTTTCATTATATCAAGGGAGACTATGAAAGGGCAGTGGTGGAATTGAAAGGATATTTATCTCATAATCCTAGTCGCAAGGATGCTTGGAAGGCTTTAGCGTGGTCAGAATATCAACTGTTTAGATATAACGAGGCTCTTTTGAGTATCAATAAGGCTCTGAAGATTGAAAATAATGATAAAGAATTATTAGAAATTCGTGCGTGTGTTTTAGCTGAGTATGGAATAAGCAATAATGATCGGGCTAGTCTGTTGGAAGCCGAAGGAATTTTTCAACGTCAGGCTGCGGAAGCCAATACATGGACCACATTTTACAATTATGCGAATGCGTTAAGTGCTTTAGGAAAATATAACGAGGCGATTGAACAATATGAAAAGGCCTTAATTTATGACTCAAATCAGCCTGAGATATGGAAGAATTTAGGAAGTGCGTATCATAATGTTGAGGATCATAATAAAGAAATAAAGTGTTTCGATAGAGCTTTAAAGATTGATCCTAAACATCCTATTGTTTTAATGTCAAAAGGTTGCACTTTATTAATAGATTTCGGTCGTGCGTCAGAAGGAGCGGATTTAGTTGAGCAAGCACTTAAGATTGATCCAAGTCTAAGTTTAAGATGGCCGCATGTTTGGTACTGGTTATGTGAGGCGTATATAAGAATGAATGATCTAGAAAAGGCCCTTTATTGGGTGGAAGAAGGATTGCTCCATTCTCCATCTCATAGGGGGCTTTATAAACAAAAGGCAGACATCCTAAAGAAATTATGCAGCCAAGATGCTAATTATTTGTCCAAAGCTATTGAATTCTATGAATTTTTGCTTCAACTCGAACCGCATAACTACAACTGGAGAGAAAATATAGCCAAATTATATTGCGCTCAAAAAGAAGAAAGTAGGGCATGGGAGATCTTGCAAGGTTCCTTTGGGATTCTTGACATTAATGTGACTAGTTTATTGATAGACTCAGGTTTTAATATGCAAGAATGTATTAAAGCCCTGCGTTATTTACCCGAATATAATGTTTATCGCTCCAATTATCCAGTATCTAATTATTGGTCTTTATTTGGTGAATCTACTAACAATGACTTTTTAATAGATGCGGGGTTTGAAGATGGATTATTTGTATTTGCTGCGATTCCCTTTGGATTAGGTTATGCAGAGATTGCATCAATGCCGTTAGAAAAACGAGATAAAAATTTGCTATTATCATTTTTTGATATAGTTCATTCTGGACTGCAAAATTGTTTTCGAAAAGCTTCTCAAGTCTTTGCTGCAGAAATATCCCAACATCAGGATAAAAAAATTCAAATTGAAAAATTGAGCAGAGTCTTATATTTTTTGCCTAAAGTTGGATTGTTAGAGCTTAGTGGACAAAATGGCTGGATACCTGGATGTCTTGGTATTGAGAATGAAATTGTGCAATCAGCGATTGATGAACATAATCCAGAGAAGATAATGGATGAAGTGGTAGAAATATCCTTGACCGAAATAAATAATATCATAAAAATGTTCCCGAATACACATAACAGTTCATTATAATATTTTCATAATTGAGACTCTTGTGGTATTCAAGCTAGAGATTCAACATTGCTAGGATTGACTTACTTCCCCTTAAGCAATTACAATTACGCATGATGTATTTCCCCGCATACAGACCGAGAAGGCTTAGAAGAACGAAGGCGATACGCGACCTCGTCACAGAAACGAGGCTGTCCCCGGACGAATTCATATACCCAATGTTCGCAGCGCCGGGCAAGGGATTCCGGCAGGAAGTCTCCTCCATGCCCGGCATATACAAGCAGTCTATAGACAACATAGTCAAGGAAGCCCGCGAGGCCGCCGCGCTCGGCATAAAATCCGTTCTCCTCTTCGGCATCCCGGAGCACAAGGACGAAACCGGGAGCGAGGGCTACGCCGCCGACGGCATAATCCAGAAGACGGTCAGAGAGCTCAGGAAGAAAGTCCCCGATATGCTCGTCGTCACGGACGTCTGCATGTGCGAGTATACGAGCCACGGGCACTGCGGGATAATAAAGGACGGCGACGTCGACAACGACGAGACGCTCGACTATCTCGCGAAGATGGCCGTTTCACACGCCGAGGCCGGCGCGGACGTCATCGCGCCTTCGGACATGATGGACGGCAGGGTCGGCGTCATAAGAGAGGCACTCGACGACGCCGGCTTCGAGAAGGTGCCGATAATGTCATACTCGGCAAAGTACGCCTCGGGGTTCTACGGCCCATTCAGGGACGCCGCCGAATCCCCGCCGCAGTTCGGCGACAGGCGCGGCTACCAGATGGACCCGCCCAACGTCAGGGAAGCGCTCCGCGAGATCGCGCTCGACATAGAAGAAGGCGCGGACATCGTTATGGTGAAGCCCGCGCTCTCTTATCTCGACGTTATAAGGGCCGCGCGAGAGGAATTCGACCACCCGATAGCCGCGTATAACGTGAGCGGCGAATATTCGATGGTGAAGGCCGCCGGAAAGCTCGGGTGGATAGACGAGAAGCTGGTCATGATGGAGATACTGACGAGCATAAAGCGCGCCGGGGCTGACATCATAATCACCTACCACGCGAAGGAAGCCGCCGAAATTATCCTGGGCAAAGGGAAATAAATGACCGGCAACCCGCACTATAAAGTCGTCGAGCTGTCACACGTTACTGAAGAAGAAATAGAAAAGGTTCTCAACACCTGGGTGTCCGAGGGATGGGTTTTCGACGGGATTCATTTCGTCGTGAGGGATTCTTCCAGGAGGCCGACGATGGCCTTCATCTTTTTCACTTCCGCCGTGAATTCATCCGGCGAGCTTAAAAGCCTCTGACCTTATTCTCTTGCTTAGCCTTCCGCCTCGAGGCGCGAGTCACCGGAATCGTCGAGGCGGTTCTCTATTTCGGTGAGGTCGTTAATTCTGTTCATACGCCTGAGGGACTCGTATTCCCCTTCCCTGTCGAGGAGAATCGCGCGTATCCCGAGCGCGCGCGGGCCGTGGAAATCGTTTTTTAAATCATCGCCGACGTGAATGGATTCCTCCGAGCTCGCCCCGGCTTTTTCAAGGGCTGCGAGGAATATGGCGTGAGACGGCTTCGCGTACCCCTCCTCGCTCGATATGACGAAGGTGTCGAAATAGCCGTATATGCCTAGTCTCTCCATGACGTCATAAACGCGGGAGTCGAAATTCGATATTATGCCGAGCCTGTAGCCATTCGATTTAAGCGCCTCGAGCACAGGCACCGTCTCGGGAAAGAGCGTCCACGCCTCCGTCCTGAATACCTCGAAGAGCTCGTCGAAATGCTCGTCGAATCCGGCGAACATGCCGACTTCCGTGTAAACGTCAGTGACCACCTTCCTCCACCATTCCTTTTCGAGCCGTTTTCTTTCTTCGGGCGATACTCCGCCGAACGCGAGCGGAGGGGCCGCCCTGAACGCCTTCGAAAAAGCCCTCCTCAGCGCCGCCGTATCGGGGTCGGCCCCGTATTTTCGGGCGACTCCGGCGTAGGTGTTCCCGAGCCCTTCCTTTATGAAAAAGAGCGTATCGGCCGCGTCGAAGAATATTGTCGTGATGTTTCCGTTGGTCATGAAAATATCTCTCTTTGTCTGAATGAAGACTTTAATATACACTCTAATTCCGGAAGGAGTAACAGGTGATGGAGAGCAAGGAAGCGGCGTACGTCGCTGTCATCGTGCGCGATCTGATATTCGCTTCGAGGATACGTGAAGCGGCCAGAAGGAACGGCGTCAGGCTAGAATTCGTTAAGCCCGGGCCGGGCTTCGCGGACAGGCTTGCCCCGGCTCCGCCCGCCTTTTTCATCGTCGATCTCGGGGCCAAAAACCTCGACCCGTTCGCTGTCATAAATGAAATAAATGAAATGCCCGCTCTCTCCGGCGTGCGCGTCATAGGATTCCTTCCCCACGTCGAAACCGGGCTCAAAAAAGAGGCCTCCGAAGCCGGGTACGACCTCGTCGCGCCGCGGTCGTGGATGGCGCTCAACGTCGAGCAGATATTCGCCGACTTCGCCGCCGGAAAGCCGTTCCCCGTGAAAAGCGGTCAATAGCCGAGGTTCGGCCTCAGCCATTTCTCGACCTCCGAAAGCGGAATCCCCTTCCGCTTCGCGTAGTCCCCGGCCTGGTCCCTGTCTATCTCGCCTATGTGCATGTATCTCGACTGCGGGTGCCCGAAGTAAAACCCGGCGACAGAGCTCGGCGGGTATATCGCGAAGTTCTCCGTTATCTCGACGCCTATATTCTCCTTCACACGCAGCATCTTCCAGAGGGCGGCCTTTTCGGTGTGGTCCGGACAGGCCGGGTATCCGGGCGCGGGCCTTATGCCTCTGTACTTTTCCTTTATGAGGTCTTCGTAGGTGAGGTTCTCTTCCTTCCCGTAGCCCCACCGGTCGCGGGCCCGCTTGTGCATCATCTCGGCGAGCGCCTCGGCCACCCTGTCTCCGAGCGCCTGCACCATTATCGCGGAGTAGTCGTCGCCGGCGTTCCGGAACGTATCCGAAAACGTCTCGACCTCCTTCCCGGCCGTTACGGCGAACCCGCCCATGTAATCCGCCCTGCCGGACTCCTTGGGCGCGACGAAATCGGCGAGGGAATAGTATGTTTCGTTCTCACCTCTCGATTTTTGCTGGCGGAGAAAATGAAATGCCTCGACGACCTTTTTCCTGCTCTCGTCCGAATAAATTTCGACGTCGTCCCCGACGCTGTTCGCCGGCCAGAACCCGAGCACGGCCCGAGGGCCGAACCTCTTTTCTGCGGCTATCTGGCCGAGGAGCTTTTCAGCGTCCTCGTAGAGGCTCCTCGCCTGCTGTCCGTATTTTTTGTGTTCGAGTATCGCTGGGAACAGGCCCTTCAGTCCCCATACCCAGAAGAGGGGCGACCAGTCGATGTAGGGCACTATCTCTTCCATGGGCATGTCGTTTATGACTTCCACGCCGAGCCTTTCCGGCACGTCTATTTGCGCCGTTTTCCAGTCGTCGGTGAATCTCTTTTCCCTGGCCTTCGAGATTGAAAAGAACTCGGCCTCGCTCCTCGATTTCGAATGAAGCTCCCGTAGCTCCTCGTGCTTCCGCTTCGTTTCCTCGGCGAACTCCTCGTACTTCTCAGGGTTGAGGAGACTATTGCAGACGTTGACGACGAGCGACGCGTCCTGCACGTGGCTCACGACGCCGCTGTAGTGCGGCGCAATCTTTATAGCAGTGTGCGCCTTGCTCGTCGTCGCGCCGCCGATAAGGAGCGGTGTCTTGAACCCTTGCCTCTCCATCTCCGAAGCGTTGTACACCATCTCGTCGAGCGAAGGCGTTATGAGGCCGCTGAAGCCGATGATATTCGCGTTCACTTCTTTCGCGGCCTTCAGGATATTGTCGCATGACACCATGACACCGAGGTCTATGACTTCGTAGTTATTGCATCCGAGGACGACCGAGACGATGTTCTTCCCGATGTCGTGCACGTCGCCCTTCACAGTCGCGATGACGAACTTCCCGCGCGACGATCCCCCGCCCGCGCTCGCCTTTTCGAGCTCCATGAAAGGCTGCAGATATGCGACGGCCTTCTTCATGACGCGCGCGCTCTTGACGACCTGCGGCAGGAACATCTTCCCCTCGCCGAAGAGCTCGCCGACTATCTTCATCCCGTCCATGAGCGGCCCTTCGATCACGTCGAGCGGCTTCTTATACTTTGCGAGCGCCTCTTCGGTGTCGGAGTCGATGTGATCTACTATTCCCTTTACGAGCGAGTGCGAGAGCCTTTCCTCGACGCTTTCTTCCCTCCACTTCTCGGCCTCTTTGTCCTTCGACTTCCCGGAGCCTTTCACCGTCTCGGCGTAATCGACGAGGACTTCCGTCGCGTCCGGGCTCCTATTAAGAAGAACGTCCTCGACCTTTTCGAGAAGCTCCTTGTTCACCTCTTCGTAGACTTCGAGCATGCCGGCGTTAACTATAGCCATGTCGAGCCCGGCCTTTATCGCGTGGTAAAGGAAGGCCGCGTGCATGGCCTCCCGCACGGGATTATTCCCCCTGAAGGAGAATGAAATATTGCTGAGTCCGCCGCTCGTTTTCGCTCCCGGGCAGGCCTTCTTTATCTCTCCGACCGCTTCGATGAAATCGAGCGCGTAGTTGTTGTGCTCCTCGATGCCCGTCGCGACTGTGAGCACGTTCGGGTCGAATATGATGTCCGACGGGTCCATACCGACCTTTTCGGTCAGCAGCTTGTATGCCCTCTCGCAGATCCTGATCTTGTCCTCTTTCGTCGCCGCCTGGCCCTTCTCGTCGAACGCCATGACAACGGCGGCCGCGCCGTAGCGCATTACCTCGCGGGCGTGCTCCAAAAATTTTTCTTCCCCCTCCTTGAGGCTGATGGAGTTTACGATCCCCTTTCCCTGTATGCACTTTAGCCCGGCTTCTATGACGGAGAATTTCGAGCTGTCTATCATTACAGGAACGCGCGCGATGTCGGGCTCGGTCGCGATCAGATTGAGAAACCTGGTCATGCACGCCTCGCCGTCGAGGAGCGCCTCGTCGAAGTTAACGTCTATAACGTTGGCCCCGTTCTCCACCTGCTGTTTTGCAACGGATAACGCGCCTTCGAAGTCGTCCTCTTTTATGAGCTTGGCGAACTTCGGCGAGCCGGTGACGTTAGTCCTCTCGCCCACCATTATGAAGGGCGCGTTCTCGCCGATGTTGAGGGCTTCGAGACCGCTGAGGCGAGTTGCCGGGGGGATTTCCGGTATGGCGCGGGAGGGATAGTGCCCCACCCGCTCGACTATCGCCTTTATGTGGTCTGGAGTCGTCCCGCAGCAGCCGCCGACTATATTTATAAAGCCGCTCTCGGCGAAATCTTCGAGATAAGAAGCCGTGTCCTTCGGTGTCTGGTCATATCCGGTATCGCTCAATGGATTCGGGAGCCCGGCGTTCGGGTAGCAGCTCACGTAGCAGTCGGCTATGCGCGAAAGCTCCTCGATATAGGGCCTCATCTGCTCGGCCCCGAGCGCGCAGTTGATGCCGACGCTGAGCGGCCTTGCATGGCGCACAGAATTCCAGAACGCCTCTATCGTCTGCCCTGAAAGCGTTCTCCCCGAGGCGTCCGTTATCGTCACGGAAAGCATAAGGGGTATGTCGTTTTTGAAGTCGTCACGATATTTGAAGACGGCATAGATCGCAGCTTTCAAATTAAGCGTGTCGAATGTTGTCTCGGCGAGTATGACGTCCGCTCCCCCCTCGACAAGCGCCGCTGTCTGCTCGTAGTAGGCCGCCGCCAGCTCGTCGAACGTGACGCCCCTCGCCGAGGGGTCGTTCACGTCGGGCGATATCGAGGCCGTCCTCGTCGTCGGCCCGAGCGCGCCCGCGACGAAGCACTTCCTTTCCGGGTGCTTCTCCATGAACTCGTCGACTGCCTTCCGCGCGACTCCGGCCGCGGCGCGGTTGAGCTCGGGGACTATGCTTTCGAGATTGTAGTCCGCCTGCGAGATGCGGTTCGCGTTAAACGTGTTCGTTTCTATTAAATCCGCGCCGGCTTCAAGATATTTCGTATGTATCTCGGTTATCACGTCCGGGCGCGTGAAGCAGAGGAGGTCGTTGTTTCCCTTGAGGTCGACGGGATGGTCCTTGAACTTCTCCCCCCGAAAATCCCCTTCCTCGAGCTTGTAGCGCTGTATCATCGTGCCCATGGCGCCGTCGAGGAATAGAATCCTTTCCCCCAGCAGCTCCCGGAGCAGCCGCGCCGAATCGTTTTCAGTCTTTGTCATAGTGAGTTTAGTATACCAAAATGAATTTATTTCAATAATTTACGCGGATTGTTGATGCGGGCTTACTTCCAGCCGTCCCTGAGCCTCCTGAGCTCCGTGAATACAGAAAACGGCGAGCCGCCCTTCCATTCGGGGTTTTTCTTGGAGAGTACTTTCGAGATTTCAGGGCTGCCGCATCTTAAAAAGGGATTGTATGTCTTCTCTTCGCCTATGGTCGTGGGCTCGGGGTCCTTCCCCTTTTTGACGAGCTTCTTGACGTCGGCGAGCTTCTTCTTCGCGTCCGGGTTCCTGGGCTCGACGTCGACGGCGAACCTGAGATTAGCCTCGGCGTAGTCGTGGCCGGGCCATATACGAGTCCCGTCGGGGAGCGTCTTTACCTTCGTCTCCAGCGTGTCGAAAAGATCCTCGGCGACGCCTCCGTGACGGAGGTTGCCTACGCCGGAAAGAAAGAGGGTGTCGCCTGTGAACGCCTCGCCGTCCATCAGAAGAAGTATGTGCTCAGGCGTGTGTCCCGGGGCGTAGGCGACCTTGATCTCCTGCTCCCCGAATTTGATCACCTCGCCGTCCTTGACCGTCGCGCTCCTCGGCGAAACGAGGTCGAACCCCAGCGGGTGAACTAGAATCTTCCCTAGGGTGACTTTGAGCACAGGGTCGTTCCCTAGGATGTGATCCGGGTGGCAGTGAGTGTCTATTATGTACTTTACGCTGAGCCCGTTGTCTCTTATGAAATTGAGGACAGACACGGGATCGTTAGGGTCGATGACGACGCAGTCGGACGTTTTCGTGCACCAGATTACGTAGCTGTAATTGTTGTCGCTCCGCTCGGCCTTTATCCTTCCTATCCTGTATCCTTCTCCACTGAATGTCTCCACTTTTTACCTTACCTCCATGCGCCGGGGCGTCCGGCAGGGTTTATCGAGAACTGTTAATTATGCCACAAAACCGGCAAAATTTTCCCGTTTGGGTAAAATATATCCCTATGGCGGTGTCGGGCCAGGATATCGAAAATTCAAACAAAGCCGGAGGCAGCACCTTTCCTGCGAATTCCGTCTTTGCAGTGCCGCTCCTCTTTCTCTTTTTATTGATGATTCTCTCCGCCGGCTGCAACAAGAAGCCCGAATATATTCCCGGGAGCAGCGTTCAGGGCTACAGGGCCCCGATATACCAGATCCTTTTCTCGCCCCTGGCATACGACGGACGGCTGGTCGCCGTCGAGGGTATCGTGTCCGGTCTCGAAGTAGACATGGAACACCCCGAGGGGCCAACCACCTTTTTCAAGCTCATGGACCTTAAGGGTAATTATATAGAGGTCGAAATGCCCGGGACGTGGGACATCCAGGACAACGACTATATAGTCGTCGGCGGTATATACAGGAAAAACGGAAGCTACATAGAATCGGAGCAGTTCGAAAGAATAGTCCTCGAACAGGACAAAAAAGACGAGGAAATAAAAAAACGGGATGACTGGTAGAGAGTGCTCCTGCCCCGGTAAGGCTTTTTGACAACCTCCCGGGGAATGGGTAACTTCTTTATTTTATTCAATATATCTGCGGGGTATTATCATGAGTTTCGTTAAGGGACTTAAATGCAAGGAATGCGGGGAAGAGTATCCCAAGGAGCCGCTTCACGTATGTGAAATATGCTTCGGGCCTCTCGAGGCGGCCTACAACTACGACGAGATAAAGAAAGTCCTCACGCGGGAAGCAATCGAAAAGCGGGAAAGGAGCATATGGCGTTATAAGGAGCTTCTGCCGGTCGACGCGGCCCCGGCCGTGGGAAGAAGCGTGGGCTACACGCCGCTCATAAAGGCCGACAACCTCGCCCGCACGCTGGGCGTAAAGGAGATATACGTAAAGAACGACGGGGTCTGCTACCCTACCCTCTCTTTTAAGGACAGGGTCGTATCAGTCGCGCTCTCGAAGGCGAAGGAATTCGGGTTCAGGACGGCGGCATGCGCCTCCACGGGTAACCTCGCCAACGCCGTGGCTGCGCTCTCGATCGAGGGCGGGCTCGAGAGCTTCATATTCATTCCGCATAACCTCGAACAGGCGAAGATAATCGGAACAACCATTTACGGAGCCAACCTGATCGGAGTGAAGGGGGCCTACGACGACGTCAACAGGCTCTGCAGCGAGGTCGCGGGCAAATACGGCTGGGGCTTCGTAAACATCAACCTCCGCCCCTATTATTCCGAGGGCTCGAAATCTCTCGCGTTCGAGATGATGGAGCAGCTCGGCTGGCGCGCCCCGAAGCACGTCGTCGTGCCGATGGCAAGCGGCTCCCTTCTTACAAAAGTCTGGAAGGCCATAAAGGAGTTCGAGATGCTGGGCATAGTCCCGGAAAACGGCACCAGCATATACGGCGCGCAGGCGACGGGATGCTCCCCGATCACGACCGCGCTCAAGAACAAGTGGGAAATATTCAAGCCCGTAAAGCCCGATACGATAGCGAAGTCTCTCGCCATAGGGACGCCGGCCGACGGCTTTTACGCGATGAACGTGATGAAGGAGAGCGGAGGCTGGGGCGAAGACGCTTCAGACCCTGAGATTATCGCCGGCATCAAGCTCCTCGCCGAAACGGAAGGGATTTTCACGGAAACGGCGGGCGGCGTTACTATGGCCGTGACGAAAAAGCTCATAGAGCAGGGAGCGATCCCCAAAAACGAAACGATAGTGATCTGCATAACAGGCAACGGGCTCAAGACGCAGGAGGCCATAGCCGACAGCGTCGCGCAGCCCCACATCATCGAAGCTCATCTCGAGGATTTCGAGGAGCTTTATTCGAAAATAAAGAACCAGGAAGAAAAAGGAGGCACGCAAGATGCCATCAGTTCGCATACCCACACCGCTTAGGAAGCTCACGGCCGAAAAGGACGAGGTTTCCGTCAGCGCCGCAAACGTAGCGGAATTGATCGAGACGCTCGAATCGCAGTTCCCCGGAATAAAGAACAGGCTCTGCGACGAGTCCGGGAATCTCAGGAGGTTCATCAACCTCTACGTGAACAACGAAGACATAAGATTCCTCAATGGCAAAGAGACTTCTCTCAAGGAATCGGACGTCGTGTCCATAATCCCCGCAATAGCGGGCGGCCTCTAGCAGGCCTCCCGTAAGGGATTTACCTTAAACGGCCCCGTGACCCGACCGGTATTTCGTATACTGCCGGACCGTCGGGATTTATTCACTCCGGATTATTTATTGATCAGTTCTTGAAGCTTGGAGACGAACCTCTTCGCCATGGGGACGTTTTCTTCTTCGCTCGCCCGGGCGAATTCTTCGAGGAGTAGTTTCTGTGTCCTGTTCAACTTGACCGGCACTTCGACGTGTATGTCTATGTAAAGGTCGCCCGCCCCGCGCCCTTCGAGCCTCGGGACGCCCTTCCCCTTCATCCTGAAGGTCTGCCCGGACTGCGTGCCCGCGGGAATCGTTATGGCGCTCTTTCCTCCCGGGACCGGTATCTCTATCTCGTCGCCGAGGGCCGCCTGCACGAAGCTTATCGGCACCGTGCAGTGAAGGTCGTTGTTTTCACGCCTGAAAAGCGGGTGCTCCTCGACATGAACGTCTATATAAAGATCGCCGTCGTCTCCCGCCCTTTGCCCTGCGTCTCCCTCGCCGCGCATCCTGAGACGCGCCCCGTCGGATATGCCCGCCGGAACCTTCACGGTTAAATTGTGCTCTATCAATAGATGCCCCTCGCCGCGGCATTCCCTGCAGGCCTTCACTATGCGCCTGCCCGCGCCGCCGCATGTCGGGCACGTGCGCCTTATGGCGAAGAAGCCCTGAGAGTACTGGAGCTCGCCGCGTCCGCCGCACGACTGGCAGGGTACGTCACCCCCGGGGGCAGCGCCGCTCCCGCCGCATCCCGGGCAGGCCGCCTGCCTCGGGATTTTTATGGTTTTCTCGCATCCCGTGAGCGACTCGTCGAAGGAGAGGTCGATCGAATATCTGAGGTCGTTCCCCCTCCGGGATTTTTCCCTCGCGGCGCCGCTGAAAACCTCGTTGAAGAGATCCCCGAATATGTCGCCGAACCCGGTCTCGAAGTCGAACTCCGTGAACAGTCCCTCTGACGATATGTGCCCGAAGCTGTCGTAACGGGCCCTTTTGTCGGGATTACTCAGAACCTGGTAGGCCTCGTTGATGACCTTGAATCTCTCCTCGCACTCCCGGCTGCCGGGATTCCTGTCGGGATGCCATTCGAAGGCCAGCCGTTTATAAGACCGCCTTATCTCGTCGGCCGTGGCGCTCCGCTCGATCTCGAGAATCTCGTAGTAATCCACTCTGCTCATAAGAGTTATATAATACCTGTAAACGGGAGGTTATTCGTTTTCGTTAAACGCTTCGGAGTAGCTCTCGTGCCTGGAATATATGACTTCGGCGAATTTGTAGGATGCGTTCTTGAGACGATCGAGCATGTCCTTTATGTAGACGTAGTCCTCGCTTTCCAGCGATTTCCGCATTTCCCTTACGGAGCTTTCAAGATGCTCCTTGAGCTCGGGGTCTATCTTGTCGGAATAAGAATCGAGGGTTTTCTTGACCGAATACAGAAGCCCCTCGGCCTCGTTCTTTAAAAGGGCGAGGTCGCGCCTTCTCTTGTCGACGTCACTGCTCGCCTTGCTCTCTTCTATTATTTTGTGTATCTCGCCGTCGGAGAGCCCGCCTGATGTGACGACGTGAACCGCCTGCTTTTTCCCTGTCCCGAGGTCTTTCGCCGAAACGTGCAGTATGCCGTCCGCGTCGACCTCGAACGATACCTCGATCTGCGGCATGCCCCTCGGCGCGGGCGGTATGCCGATGAGATTGAAATTCGCGAGCGAGATGTTGTCGTCGACCATTTCCCTCTCGCCCTGGAGGACGTGTATGCCTACGAAATCCTGGTTGTCGAAGGCGGTGGTGAAGGTGCGGCTCCGCTTCGTCGGAATCGTGGTGTTTCTTTCGATGATTTTCGTGAACAGGCCGCCCTTGGTTTCGACGCCGAGCGAAAGCGGAACGACGTCGAGGAGAAGAACCTCGTCGACCTTCCCTTCGAGCACGCCTCCCTGGACAGACGCGCCTATGGCTACGACTTCTTCGGGGTTGATTCTCGTCTGGGGCTCCTTCCTGAAAATCTCCCTTACCTTCGCCTGTATCTTCGGCATCCTCGTCATACCGCCGACGAGGACTACTTCGTCTATATGCGAGACGTCGAGACGCGAATCGTCTATAGCCTGCTTGCACGGTATTTCGAGCCTGTCTATGAGGTCGGATACGAGCGCCTCGAACTCCTGCCGCGTGATTTTATAGTTAAGGTGTTTCGGACCCGACTGGTCGACCGCGATGAACGGAAGGTTTATCGTCGTTTCTTCCACCGAAGAAAGCTCGTGCTTGGACTTCTCGCAGGTTTCCCTTATGCGCTGAAGGGCCATCTTGTCTTCCCTGAGGTCGATGTCGTGCTGTTTTTTGAAATCCTCGAGGACGAGCTCGACGAGCTTCTGGTCGAAGTCGTCTCCGCCGAGGAATGTGTCGCCGCTTGTCGACTTAACCTCGAAAACCCCGTTCGCTATTTCGAGTATCGTGATATCGAAAGTCCCCCCGCCGAGGTCGAAAACGGCTATTCTGCGGTCGCCTATTTTGTCGAAGCCGTATGCCAGCGCAGCCGCCGTGGGCTCGTTTATTATCCTTTTCACATTGAGCCCGGCTATTCTTCCGGCGTCCTTGGTGGCCTGGCGCTGAAGGTCGTTGAAGTGCGCCGGCACCGTGATCACGGCGTCCGTTACTTCGTAGCCCAGGTACTCCTCGGCCACCTGCTTCATCTTCGAAAGCACTATGGAGGAAATTTCCTGCGGGCTGTAAGTGCGGGAATTTATCTCTATCCAGGCGTCGCCCGAGTCGTTCGGGACGATGCTGTAGGGGGCGAATTCCATCGCCTTTCTCACCTCGGGCGAGTCGCTCCGCCTGCCGATGAGCCTCTTCACGCCGAATATCGTCGTCGTCGGGTTCACTACCCCCTGCCTTTTTGCAACAGCTCCGGCGAATTTGGAATTGTCTTCCGTGAACGCCACTACCGACGGCGTCACCCTGCTCCCCTCTTCGTTAGGTATGACGACCGGGCTTCCGCCCTCTATTATCGCTACGCACGAGTTTGTCGTACCGAGGTCTATTCCTACTATTGCCATATGATATTTTCGCGCGCGGTTTTATCCTTCGTCGGTAAGGTCGAATATCCCGCTGGAATTGCCGCCGGCCCCTCCGTTGTTTTTGTCTGGTGACGAGTCCGAATCCTGGGACTCCCTCCTGCCTTTGGATACCGACACTAGCGCAGGCCGTAAAAGCCTCTCTTTAAGCGTATAGCCGCGGAGCATCTCCGAAATTATATGCCCGGGCTCGACGTCGTGAGAATCGACGCGGTCGATAGCCTGGTGCACCCTCGGGTCGAACTCCTGCCCGCGCCCGGCCGGAACGGGCTCGACGCCGAACTTTTCTAAAAGGCTCAGGAACTGCTTGTGTACGAGCTTTACGCCCTCGAGGACGGCCCCTGTGTCTTCTTCCGGTCCTTCGGAATGAGTCAGCGCCCTTTCGAGATTGTCGAGCACGTTGAGAAGAGCCTTGATGAGCTCCTCGTTTCCGTAAGTGATAACATCGGCCTTTTCCTTGGCCAGTCTCTTTTTATAGTTTTCGAAATCCGCGGCAAGCCTGACATACCTCTGATAGAGGTCTTTATAGCTTTTATCTTCTCCGCCTTCGGCCCGCGCTGCCTGCTCCACTTCGTTTACCTCGCCCTCTTCACCGAGCTCGATCTCCCCGTCGTTGTCGTTTTTATCTTCGGAATTCATTATTCTCTCCTGATTTTAAATCACAAATACATCTAAAATTTATTGATAATTATACTCCGGTTAAGCGTTATAGTTAAGCTTTTGTGTGAAATACCGGGGCCTTCTGCTTTATTCTACGCAAAATATAATAATCGGCCGGGGCTTTGTCAACGAGCCGAATGGCGGCTTAAGGCCACTGCCAAAAGTGCGGGCGGTCAGCTCAGAAGCTCGTAGGCCACGCCTTCGAGGAGCCCGGCGTCGCTTACGACCATCTCGTCGACGGAGAACCTGTCAAGGGTCTTGAGGACCACTTCTGTCCCCGAAACTATGAGATCCTCTCTCCCCTTTTCGAGCCCCGGTATGGCCGCCCTTTCAGCCCTCGGGGTGTTGAGGATCATCCCGAGTATACGGACTATCCCGTCCCGCGTCAGCGTGTAGTTATTCACGATGTCGGCGTCGTACTTCCCGAGGCCGAGCTCCACCGCTGCCAGGCTCGTCGGGGTGCCGGCGGTTCCTATTATTGTGAGCCCCTTCCCGCCCGGGGGAAACCCGGAAAGCCCTTCGGCTAATTTTTTCTCGATGTGAGCGCCGAGGGCCGAAAGAGCGTCGTCGGATTCCTTCTCTTCCGACAGGAATCGCTCTGTCAGGCAGACGACCCCGAGCCTCGTGCTCGTAAGGTTCGTGACAGCCCCTTCTTTAACGTATATGTATTCCGTGCTTCCGCCGCCTATGTCGAATATGAGACAGTCGGGCGTGTCGAAAGTGACCGATTTCAAAACCCCGCTGACCGTCAGGAGGGCTTCTTCTTCTCCCGTTATAACCTCGACGGGAAGGCCGGTTTCGTTTTTCACCATTTTCACGAATTCGGGACCGTTATCCGATTCCCTCACCATGCTCGTAGCCACGGCCCGCGTCTTTTCGACGCCGAGGTCGCGTATGATCTCCGAAAAGCCCGAGAGGGCTTTCAGCGACCTTTCTATAGCCCCCGGCTTTATGAGCCTGGTTCCGTTGCCAGAGCCCTCGCCGAGGCGTGTTATCTCGCGGCCGACGTAGAGCTTGTGAAGGGAATTCCCCTCGCCGGGCTCGGTAACGAGGAGTCTGAATGTGTTCGTCCCTATGTCTATCGAGGCTATTCTCATGGTTGCAAGCTCAATTTTACAGCTATTCGGCGTTCCGGGTGAGGGGGGATGGAAAATTACGGAAACGGTCCCCCGGTCCTCCCGGCCGGTCTTTGGATATGACAAGAGTTATACCACGGAATGTGATTAAATAAAGTAGTTTCGCTGCGGCCACGAAGAGGCCGCTTCAGCTTCCTGTATACAGGCCGGGGCGGATGGAGCTTACCCCGCGGGCCGTCTAGTGCCCTGCATGAGCCTCGGCCGCGCCGCCGTGCGCGAGCTCGATTATCTTCCCGGCCAGGTGGTCGGGCAGCTCCTCGTAATGCGAGAAGTCCATCGAGAACGTCCCGCGCCCGCTCGTTATCGCCCTCAGGTCCGAAGCGTAAGTCAGTATCTCCGCCATCGGAATGAGCGCCCTTATGATATTCGTGCCGGCCATGGAATCGAACCCGGCGACCTTCCCCCTACGGGAGTTGATGTCCCCTATGACGTCGCCCATGCACTCGTCCGGGATGGTTATCTCCATCTTCATTACAGGCTCGAGCAGGACAGGCGCGGCGTCTTCCATCGCCTTTCTGAAGCCCATCGAGCCCGCTATCTGAAACGCCATGTCGGAGGAATCCACAGTATGGAACTTTCCGTCGAAGAGAGTGAGCCTGACGTCCACGACAGGGTAGCCCGCGAGTATGCCCTTCTTCATCGAATCGACGACGCCCTTCTCGACGGACGGTATAAAGTTCTTGGGTATCGCGCCGCCCACAATATTGTTTACGAACTCGAATCCCCCGCCGCGCGGCAAGGGCTCGACTTCGACCCAGGCGTCCCCGTACTGCCCCTTACCGCCCGTCTGCTTTATGTACTTGCCTTCGGCCTTTGCCTTTGCCCGTATGGTTTCGCGGTATGGCACGCGCGGCTTTTTGAGATCGACGTTAACGCCGTAAGTGTCGCGCAGCTTGTTCACGACGGCCTCGACATGAGACTGTCCCGTGCCAGAGAGAAGGAACTCCTTCGTCTCTTCATCTATACGGTATTGAATGGTCGGATCCTCTTCATGAATTCGGGCGAGGGACGGCGTGAGCTTGTCTTCGTCGTTTCTCGTCTTCGCCTCGATGGCGTAAGACAGCACTGCCGCCGGGAGCGGCACAGATGGTATAAGGAGCTGGTGCGCCTCGTCCGTCAGCGTATCACCGGTGGAGGCGTCCTTCAGCTTGTTCACAGCCACGATGTCGCCGCACGAAGCCGGGCTCAGCGGGAACTCCTTCTTGCCGATGAGCCTGTGTAGGTGGCCAAGCTTTTCCCTGCTTCTTTTCGTCGAGTTGTATGCGCTTACGTCGCCGTTAAGCGTGCCGGAATATACCCTGAAGACGCTAATCTTCCCCGCATAGGGATCGGAAATCGTCTTGAACACGTAAGCCGAGAAGGGCCCCTTCTCGCCCGGGGCGATCTCGGTTTCCTGCCCTCCGGGTAAGAGCCCCTTCAGCGGCTTTCTTTCGAGCGGGGAAGGCATGTATCTGGTTATCGCGCTTGATAGAACATTGAGCCCGACTAGAGCCGTCGCCGAGCCGAAGAAGACGGGGAATATGCGGCCGTCGAGTATGCCTTCGTGGAGAAGGGTCGTGATCTTGTCCTCGTCGACGGGCTCGCCTTCGAGGTATTTTTCGAGGAGCTCGTCGTCGAGCTCGGCGACCGCCTCGATTATAGACTCACGCGAGGCCGCGGCGTCGTCCATCATTTCGTCGGGCACCGGTATCTCCCGCGCGCCGCCCGCGCCGTCGTAGGCATAGGCCTTCATGTCGACGAGGTCTACAATTCCCTTAAAGTCGTGATTCTCGCCAATGGGGAGCGTGAGCGGTATTACCTTCGCCCCTCCGAGCTCCTTGGAAATGCCGTTCACCGTAACCTCGTAGCTCGTGTTTTCCTTGTCGAGCTTGTTGACGAATATCATGCGAGGCAGGTCGCTCGCCATCTCCCAGTATTTTTTGATCTGGAGCCCGGCGTCGCCGCCCACGGCGCCAACGACGAGCACGACACCGTCGGCCGCCCTGACGGCGTTTTCGGCTTCATACAAGAAATTTAGAAATCCGGGTGTATCTATGAGGTTAACCAGGTGGCTCCTGGTTTCGTAGAAGGTAATGTGGGAATTTATCGACATCTTCCGATGCTTCTCTTCCGGTTCGAAGTCGAGCACCGAGGTTCCGTCGTCGACCCTTCCGAGCTTGTCGGTCGCGCCGTGGGTGTAGAGTATAGCTTCAGCCAGAGATGTTTTACCGGCGCCGTGGGGTGCGACGAGCGCGATATTCCTTATACAGTCTCTACTGTACTCCTTCATGGGGGAGTTACCTCCTTTGTCTGTTATTGACGTCGATCCTTGTCAACTTTTACGTCTCCTCTATAGATATAATTCCCGCGTGTAGGTGAACGTTTTCAATTTACTCCGCGAAAGGCCTAGTTCTTGCTGTACTTCTTCCTGAACCTCTCTACCCTGCCCTTCGCTTCCGCAGCCCTTTCCTTGCCTGTGTAAAAGGTGTGACAGTTCGAGCAAACCTCGACAGTGAAGTTTTCAAAACGCGTAGATTTCGTGTTGTATACAGCCCCGCACGAACAGCTTATGGTGACATCTTTATACTCCGGATGTATATCCGCCTTCATTTACTGCCTCCTGTTTATGTGAAATACGTTGATTTGTTGAAATAGACCCCTGTCTATTAATAGTAAATTAACATTTAAATGTGAGGTCGGCAAGTATGGCCGCTTCCCTGAAAGCAAAAAAGGCGGCTTTGTCAGCCGCCTTTTTTGCGTAATACACTATCTTTTATCCCGGGATCCGGGGGTTTCTTTTCCTACTTTTCGGTGAACTCGGCGTCTATGACATCGTCGCCGTCGTCCTTCGGACGCTCGTCCTGGCCGCCCTGCTCGGGCTCGGAAGCGCTCGGCTCCGCGCCGTCGCCGCCCGGCTGCTGCTGGGCGCCGCCGCTGTCGGCCTGCTTGTACATCAGCTCGGCCAGCTTGTGAGAGGCCTTGGTTATCTTGTCCGTAGCAGAGGCTATGGCGTCGGCATCGTTGCCCTTTATCGCGCTCCGCCCCTCTTCCAGCGCCTCTTCGAGCTCCTTCTTGTCGGACTCCGAAAGCTTGCTCTCGAATTCCTTAAAGCTCTTTTCCGTCCTGTAGATAAGCTCATCGAGCCTGTTACGGTTCTCGACAAGCTCGTGGCGCTTCTTGTCGTCCTCGGCTTTCTCCTCGGCGTCGCGTACCATCCTGTCGACCTCGTCCTTGGCGAGTCCGCTCGAGGCCTCGACCCTGACCTTCTGCTCCTTACCGGAAGCGAGGTCCTTGGCCGAAACGTGCAGTATGCCGTCGGCGTCCGTGTCGAACGTAACCTCGATCTGCGGGACGCCCCTCGATGCCGGCGGGAGGCCGTCGAGTATGAATCTCGCTAGCGTCCTGTTGTCGCCCGCCATCTGCCTCTCGCCCTGAAGGACGTGTATCTCGACGGACGTCTGGTTGTCTTCGGCTGTCGTGAACACCTGGCTCTTCTTCGTCGGGATGGTGGTGTTCCTCTCGATTATCTTCGTCATGACTCCGCCCAGGGTCTCGATGCCGAGCGAGAGCGGGGTGACGTCTAGAAGAAGAACGTCCCTGACCTCTCCGCCGAGAACGGCGCCCTGTATCGCCGCGCCCATGGCGACGACCTCGTCCGGGTTGATGCCCTTGTGGGGCTCCCTTCCGAAAAAGTCCGTAACCACCTTCTGAACGAGCGGTATCCTTATCGAGCCGCCGACGAGTATAACCTCGTTGATGTCCGAAGCCTTCAGGCCCGCGTCCTTGAGCGCTTGTTTGCAGGGCTCGAGCGTTCCCTTGACCTTGTCTTCTATGAGCTGCTCGAACTTGGCGCGCGTTATCTTCATCACGAGGTGCTTCGGCCCCGTCGCGTCGGCCGTTATGAACGGCAGGTTAACTTCCGTTTCGAGTGTATTGGAAAGCTCTATCTTCGCCTTTTCGGATTCCTGCCTCAGCCTCTGGAGCGCCATCTTGTCGTTCCCGAGGTCTATGCCGGAGTCCTTCTTGAACTCGGCGATTATGTATTCCATGAGTATCCTGTCGAAGTCGTCGCCGCCGAGGTGGGTGTCGCCGTTCGTTGACTTGACCTCTATGACGTTGTCTCCGACCTCCAGTATCGAGATGTCGAACGTGCCGCCGCCGAGGTCGTAAACGGCTATCGTGCCCTCGTTCTTCTTGTCGAACCCGTAGGAAAGCGCCGCGGCCGTCGGCTCGTTTATGATTCGCTTCACTTCGAGCCCCGCTATCTTGCCTGCGTCTTTCGTCGCCTGCCTCTGGCTGTCGTTAAAGTAGGCGGGCACTGTTATAACCGCTTCCTTCACTTCCGTTCCGAGATAATCCTCGGCCGCTTTCTTGAGTTTCATGAGGACGTGAGAGGATATCTGGGGCGGGGAATACTGCTTGCCCATCACCTCGACCCACGCGTCGCCGTTCTTGGCTTTTACAACCTTATAAGGGAGCCTCTTCGCTTCGTCCTGGACTTCGTCGTAGCGCCGCCCCATGAGCCTCTTCACGGAGAAGATCGTGTTCTCGGGGTTGACGACTGCCTGCCTCTTGGCCGGCCCGCCGACGAGTATCTCGCCGTCCTTCGTGAAGGCGACGACCGAAGGGGTGGTGCGCCCTCCTTCCTCGTTGATGATAACCTTGGGCTCGCCGCCCTCGACTATCGCCACGACGGAGTTCGTCGTTCCGAGGTCGATACCTATAATTTTTCCGCCTGTTGCCATAATCTTAACTACCTCCTGTGCTTTTTATGTTCGTTTCAGTCGGCGTGGACGTGCCCCGCTTACCCTGCATCTATGGAGCTTTCGACCTCGCCCTTCAGTTTTCTCAGAGCCTGAACCTCTATCTGGCGCACCCTTTCCTTGGATATGCCGAGCTCGTCGCCGAGCTCGCGGAGCTTGCCCTGCGGGCTCGAAAGATACCTGCTTTCTATAACCCGCTTTTCCCTCGGCGAAAGCTTCGTCAACCCCTCTTCAAGCCCTCTCTGGGCAAGGGTGCTCGTCTCGACGCCCTCAAGAACCTCTTCCTGCGACGGGCTGTCCACGGCCAGCGTGTCGATATACGTTACCGAGTTGTCTTCGGTGACGGTGGAGTCGAGCGAAAAGTCCCGCGCCGCCGTCCGGAGCTCCATGTCGAGGACATCCTTCTCCCTGACGCCGAAGAGCTTCGCGACCTTGCCCGCGTCCTCTTCGGAAAGGGTTCCGCCGTCGAGACGAAGCTCCCTCTTGGCCCTTCCTATCTTGTGGAAGAGCTTCCTTTCGGCCTGGGTGGTGCCTATCTTCACCTGGCTCCAGAATTTCATGATGTGGTTCTGTATGCCCGCACGTATCCACCACACCGCGTAGGATATGAGCCTGTAGCCCTTGTACGGGTTGAATTTCTTTACGGCTTTCATGAGCCCGAGGGTGCCTTCCTGAACAAGGTCCGTCAGCGGGAATCCATAAGAGGCGTATTCCGACGCTATCTTGACGACGAATCTCAGGTTAGACACAACGAGCTGGTTCGCAGCTTCGAGGTCCTTGTCTTCGTAGTACCTCACGGCAAGGGCATACTCCTCGTCCCTGCTCAGAACCGGGTATTTCTCTATTTCCTTGAGAAATACTCCCATCGGTTCCCTGACTGCTATCGCATTCATCTATTTACATACCTCCTTTTGCAAAACTAATCATCATCCGGGAATTGTCAAGGGGGCGGAGGCATTATTATAGATGTGGGTATTTTCTTTGTTTTCAGGCGGTTAGGGTTCTAATGCTGACGTGTTTCTTCCGATTTGGGCGGGTAAAGCCCCAAAAGGCCCGCTTTTTCAGGCAAAACGCGGGCCGAAGGCTTCGTTTACCATCAGGCGCCGGCCGCTTTCACAACCTTGGCCGCGGCTTCCCGCATATCGGCGCCGGTTATGATGTTGAGGCCGGATTCGGAGAGCATCTTCCTTCCGAGCTCGACGTTGGTCCCTTCGAGCCTTACAACCAGGGGCACCTGGAGCCCGACTTCCTTCGCCGCGGCTATTATGCCCTGGGCTATGGTGTCGCACTTCATGATGCCGCCGAATATGTTCACGAATATAGCCTTGACGTTGGGGTCGCTGAGGATCATCTTGAAGGCCTGCGTTACCTGCTCGGTGCTGGCGCCGCCGCCCACGTCGAGGAAGTTGGCCGGCTCCCCGCCGTGGTGCTTTATGATGTCCATCGTCGCCATCGCGAGGCCCGCGCCGTTAACGAGGCAGCCTATGTTGCCGTCGAGCTTCACATAGCTTATGCCCCACTTCTTGGCTTCGAGCTCGGTCGGGTCTTCCTCGTCCGGGTCGTGGTACTTTTCGATGTCGGGGTGCCTGAAAAGGGCGTTGTCGTCGAAGTTCATCTTCGCGTCGAGCGCTATGAGGTCGCCCGACTTGGTGAGTATCAGCGGGTTGATCTCCGCGAGGGAGCAGTCCTTGTCCGTGAAGAGCTGGTAGAGGGCCGAAACAAATTTCACGGCCTTCCCGACGCTCTTTCCTTCGAGCCCGAGGAAGTATGCTATTTTTCTGCACTGAAAGGGCTGAAGTCCTACTACCGGGTCTATGTATTCCTTTAAAATCTTTTCGGGATGGTTGCGGGCGATTTCCTCGATCTCGACGCCGCCCTCGCGGCTGGCCATTATCACGATCTCTTCCTTCGCCCTGTCTATTACCATTCCGAGGTAAAACTCTTTATCTATGTCCGAAGCCTCTTCCACGAGGACTTTCTTCACCAGCTTGCCGTCGGGACCAGTCTGGTGGGTTACGAGTATCATTCCTATTATTTCGGAGGCTATCTCCTTCACCTGGTCGAGAATGCTGGCGAGCTTTACGCCGCCGCCCTTGCCCCTTCCGCCGGCGTGAATCTGCGCCTTAATAACAAACTTTCCGGAGTTTAAATCCTGCGCTATCTGGTGCGCTTCGTCTTCATTGAACGCGACCTTTCCGGTCGGAGTCGCCGCGCCGTACTGGGATAACAGCTCTTTTGCCTGATACTCGTGTATGTTCACTTCTTAAATCCTCCTTGAAATACGGCTTCGCCTCTTACTGCTTCGAGCTGCCCCTGAACTTGTTAATGAGCCACTGGAGCGGGTCGAAGTAGGTGTCGGCCACCCTCTCCTTTAAAGGGATGATCGCGTTGTCGGTGATGTGTATGTGCTCGGGGCAGACTTCCGTACAGCACTTGGTGATGTTGCAGTACCCGAGCCCGGCGTCGGCCCTCAGGAACGGTTTCCTGTCGTCGGTGTCGAGCGGGTGCATTTCGAGCTCGGCTATCTTGATGAGCATTCGAGGGCCCGCGAACTCGTTTTTCTCGTTGTGGTTTCTGAGAATGTGGCAGACGTTCTGGCAGAGGAAGCATTCTATACACTTCCTGAACTCCTGGCTCCTCTCGACGTCCTCCTGATACATGACCCACTTCGTATCTTTTGCGGGCTTGAATGGCGGTATGGTCTTCCTGACCTTATAGTTCCAGGAAACGTCGGTGACGAGGTCTTTTATAATCGGGAAGCTCTTTATGGGGTATACGGTTACGGGCTTGTCGAGCGGAAGCGAGTCCATTCTGGTCTTGCAGGTGAGCTTCGGCATGCCGTTTATCTCTGCGCTGCACGAGCCGCACTTGGCCGCCTTGCAGTTCCACCTCACCGCGAGGTCGCCGTCGTAGTTGGCCTGTATGAAGTGTATGGCGTCGAGGACGACCATCCCCTCTTCAACGGGTACATCGTATTCCTTTTCCCCGCCGCCGCTTGAGTCCCCGCGGTATACCCTCATCTTGGCTGTGGCCATCTTATTTGTAACCTCCGTCGACTATTTTCCTTAGCTCCTCCGGCATCTGCGGAAGTGGAGACGTGCCCAGATGCATTTCTCCGTTGCTGTTTTGCGAAATTACCGAGTTCACCTTGCCCCAGACCTCGTCGTTATACTTGGGGAAATCCACCCTGCTGTGGGCACCCCTGCTCTCTTCCCTCTGAAGCGCGCACTTCGCGATGGCTTCCGAGGCGATGAGCATGGACTTCAAGTCCTTACAGAGATGCCAGCCCGGGTTGAACATGCGCGAACCCTCAATCTTGAGGTCGGAAGCCCTTTCCTTAAGCACCTGGAGCTCGTCGAGCCCTTCCTGAAGCTTTTCCTTCGTGCGGAAAACGCCGACGAACTTGCCCATCGCTTCCTGGAGGTCCTGGTGTATGGTGTAGGGATTTTCGCCCTCGGTGCTCTCGAACGGCTTCAGCATCTCCTCCGCCGCGAGCTCGAGGTCTTTGTCGTCTATCTTAAGAGTGTTGTCCTTGAGTTCGTTCGCGTACTGCGCCGCGCCCATGCCGGCCCTCATGCCGAAAACGAGAAGGTCCGAGAGCGAGTTCCCGCCGAGCCTGTTCGCGCCGTGCATGCCGCCCGCTACCTCTCCCGCGGCGAAGAGCCCGGGAACAGTCGTGCCTGCCGTGTCGGCGTCCACCCTGACGCCGCCCATTATGTAATGCGTCGTCGGAAAGACTTCCATCGGCTCTTTAGTGATGTCTATGAGCGCGAACTCCATGAACTGGTGATACATGCTCGGGAGCTTCTTCTTGACGTATTCTGCTCCCCTGTGCGCGATGTTGAGGAAAGCGCCGCCGTGGGGCGAGCCCCTTCCTTCCATGACCTCGGTGTAAATGGACCTCGCGACGACGTCCCTCGTCGAGAGCTCCATCCTCTCGGGGTCGTACTTTTCCATGAACCTCTCGCCGTTACGGTTGGTGAGGATGCCGCCCTCTCCGCGCACGGCTTCGGTTACGAGAATTCCTCTAACGCTCGGGGGCCATACCATGCCCGTCGGGTGGAACTGCACGAACTCCATGTCTATGAGCTCGGCCCCGGCTTCATAAGCCAGCGCCTGACCGTCGCCCGTGTACTCCCAGGAGTTCGAGGTTACCTTGTAAGACTTTCCTATGCCGCCCGTCGCGAGGATTATCGCCTTGGTCTTGAAGAGAGCGAACCTTCCGCTCTCCCTCCAGTAGCCGAAGGCGCCGGAAATCCTCTCGCCGTCTTTGAGAAGGTGTGTAATAGTGCATTCCATGTATACGTCGATGCCGGAGTGTATGCCCTTATCCTGGAGCGTGCGTATCATCTCGAGGCCGGTGCGGTCGCCGACGTGAGCGAGCCTCTTCCAGGTGTGTCCGCCGAAGGCGCGCTGCATTATCTTGCCGTCCTTCGTCCTGTCGAAGAGCGCCCCCCAGTGCTCGAGCTCCTTCACCCTGTCTGGAGCTTCCTGCGCGTGGAGCTGCGCCATGCGCCAGTTGTTGAGCATCTTTCCGCCGTGCATCGTGTCGTGAAAGTGGGTCTTCCAGTTGTCCTGAACATCGACGTTGGCGAGAGCGGCGGCGACGCCTCCCTCCGCCATGACGGACAGCGCCTATCCGACAAGGCATATGCATACGAGCCCTACCGAAGCCCCCCTTGCCGAAGCCTCGATGGCGGCCCTCAGCCCCGCCCCCCCGGCGCCTATGACGATTACGTCATGTGTATGTGTCTCTATCTCCATCTATTGTTACCTCATATAATCCTGATATCTGTGATGACTCCCTTGGCCAGGAGGAAAACGTAGAGGTCCGCGAGAGCGACGCTGAAGAGGCTCACCCAGGCCCAGAACATATGGTGCTCGTTCCACACACTGACCTTCCCCCACATCCGGAAGCGCGTCGGACATTTCGAAAACACGTCGAGCTTCCCCCCTACGAGATGGCGGAAGGAATGGCACGAGAGCGAGTACATGCTGAGGAGAAAGGCGTTTATGATCAGAACTATAGTGCCTACCCCGATGCCGAACCCGTCCTCGAACTTGAATGCGTGAAGAGCGTCTATCCAGAGGAAAAGAAGTATTACGCCCGCGGCGTAGAAGAAATAACGGTGTATGTTCTGCAGGATGAAGGGAAATCTCGTCTCCCCGGTGTAGGAGCCCTCCTTGGCGAGCGGCCTCACCGCGCAGCCCGGGGGGGCCATGAAGAACGACCTGTAATAGGCCTTTCTGTAGTAGTAACAGGTAGCCCTGAATCCGAGCGGCGCCCACAGAATCAGAAGGGCCGGGGAAAGCGGCCACCACGAAGCTAAAAGGTACGGGGAGTAGAACGGGGAGAGATAAGGCTCTACAAGGAAATCGGCGTGTGAGAACGCGCGCCATGTAGAATAAAGACCGAAAACCGACAGAATCGTCGCCGTCACCAGCGGCGCAGCCCACCATGCGTCCTTCCGCATGGTAATCGAGCTTTGAGCAGTTCCATTCGCCATCTCTGTGCCTCCTAACCTACTTCTAATCTTATTCTTATTGGTTGCACGGGGTCGCCGTCATCGATTCGGGGAAAATCGGTGTGTAATATTAAATGAATGCCCCGGGCTAGTCAAGAAAATGCCAGACCGCCCGGGACAGAATTTAGTTTCAGGATTTTGCTGTTTTGTCGATGTGGTCACAGAGCTCTTTCACGTGGCTCGCGGAAATCTTTATTTCTTCCTTTTCCTTATCCGAAAGCGCAACTTCGAATATCTCTTCTATGCCCTTTCTGCCGAGCTTTACGGGAAGGCCGACGAAGGTATTGTCGACGCCGTATTCGCCTTCTGCGAGAACGCAGCAGGGGAGGATCTTCTTCTTGTCCTTGAGTATCGCCTCGACCATCTCTACGGCCGACACAGCCGGCGCGTAGAAGGCGCTCCCGGTCTTTAAGAGTGCTACTATCTCGCCGCCGCCGCCGCGCGTCCTCTTAACTATCTCCTCGAGCCTGCCTTCGGGGATGAGCTCCGTTACAGGCACGCCCGCGACAGTCGTGCAGCGCGTTAGCGGCACCATGTCGTCGCCGTGTCCGCCCAGAACGAACGCGTGTATGTTTTCGACGGATACGCCGAGCTCCATTCCGATAAACGACCTGAACCTAGCGGCGTCGAGCACCCCGGCCATACCCATCACGCGCTCCTTCGGGAATCCGCTGACTTTGTGCGCCACGTATACCATGGCATCAAGAGGGTTGGTTACAAGTATAAGTATAGCATTTGGCGACTTGGCCGCGACGTTCTTCGTAACCTCCGTTACGATGGCGGTGTTGGTGGCGATGAGGTCGTCCCTGCTCATTCCGGGCTTTCTCGGTATGCCCGAGGTTATAACGACGACGTCCGAGCCCGCCGTTTCATCGTAGCCGTTCGTTCCCGTTATGTTCACGTCGTATCCGTAAACCGGGTTCATTTCCATCATGTCGAGCGCCTTGCCCTGCGGCATGCCCTCGACTATATCGACGAGGACGACGTCGCCGAGCTCCTGCTGCGCGAGCATCAGCGCGGTCGTTGCGCCCACGTTGCCGGCGCCTATAACTGAAATCTTTGGTCTGCTCATTTAACCGCTCCTTACACATTTTATTGTATTTCTGTTTAAGTCGTAATTTTTCGGAATTTTCTGGGTCCCCGGAACCGCCCTGCGGGGGCCAAGGTAAATCTCCCCCGCCCATGCTTTATAAAACCTTATTTTCCTACCCTGTCCATGTTGTCCGCGATAGCCTGGCCGAACTCGGAGCATTTTAAAAGCTTCGCCCCTTCGAGCTGGCGCTCGAGGTCGTAGGTTACAGTTTTGTCGAGAATGGTTATCTCCATGGCCTTCACAATAATATCGGCCGCTTCCTGCCAGCCGAGGTACTCGAACATCATCACGCCAGAGAGTATGACGGAGCTCGGGTTTATCTTGTCCTGGCCTGCATATTTCGGGGCCGTGCCGTGGGTCGCCTCGAAGAGCGCGAGGTAATCGCCGATGTTGCCGCCGGGGGCCATTCCAAGGCCTCCCACCTGCGCGGCGCAGGCGTCGGAGAGATAGTCGCCGTTAAGGTTGGACGTCGCTATAACGTTATAGTCCCTTGTCCTCGTGAGTATCTGCTGGAGCATGTTGTCGGCGATCCTGTCGTTTATCACCACCTTCCCCGGGGGCGTCTTTCCGCCGAACTTGTCCCAGAGATCGTCTTCGCTTATAGCGTCCGCCGCGAATTCTTCCCTGGCAAGCTCGTAGCCCCAGTCCCTGAAAGCGCCCTCGGTGAACTTCATGATGTTCCCCTTGTGCACTATAGTGACCGTCTCCCTTCCTTTTTCGACGGCGTGTTTTATGGCCTTTCTCACGAGCCTCTTCGTACCGAAGGGGCTTATGGGCTTTATGCCTATGCCGGATCCTTCCCTTATATTGACGCCGTATTTTTCGACGAGGTAATTCCTGATTTCAATCGCCTCTTTCGAGCCGCTCTGCCATTCTATGCCCGAGTATACGTCTTCCGTGTTCTCGCGGAAGATTATCATGTCCATGTCTTCCGGCTTCTTTATAGGCGATGGAGTGCCTTTAATGTACTTCACAGGCCTTACACATGCGTAGAGGTCGAGTATCTGCCTGAGCGCGACGTTAAGGCTCCTTATACCGCCGCCTATCGGTGTCGTGAGAGGTCCTTTTATGGATACTATGTATTCCTTTAAATCCTCTATCGTTTCGTCGGGGAGCCATTCCCCTTTCTGCTCGAAAGCCTTTTCCCCTGTCAGCACTTCGTGCCAGGTTATCTTCCTCTTTCCGCCATAGCTTTTCGCTACTGCGGCATCGAATACTATCTGCGACGCATGCCATATATCGGGTCCCGTGCCATCGCCCTCTATGAACGGGATGATGGGATTGTCAGGCACGATAAGTCTTTCGTTGGCTGCATCTATCTTAATTTTCTCGCCCGAAGCGGGTTTACGAGATGACATTGTTCAAACTCCTGTATAAAAAAATTTGGACTGAAATATAAATAAAAAACGAGCAGAATTCAACTTTTGGGCGGGCCCACCGGCCCTTCCGCGTTCAAAACACGCAGGTTTCCGGCGCAGCCCGTATCGGCCGATACCACTGCTTATTAAAGGCTCGTCCCGGCGGAGGGGGTTTTAAGACTTCATCATCTGCCTTAAAACCGTCTGCAGTATCCCGCCGTTCTTGTAATACTCGACTTCGATAGGGCTGTCGAGACGGCAGGTTACGTGAAGATCGAAGCTGCCGCCGTCGGGCTTCGTAACCTTGACGGTTATGTCCTTGCCCGGGGTAAGCCCCTCGGATATGCTGCCCACATCGTAGCGCTCATACCCTGTAAGCCCGTAGGTGTCCTTACTCTCCCCTTCCCTGAACTGGAGGGGGAGGACGCCCATGCCTACGAGATTGCTCCTGTGGATCCTCTCGTAGCTCTCGGCTATGACAGCCTTCACCCCGAGGAGGACAGTACCCTTCGCCGCCCAGTCGCGGGAGCTTCCCGTGCCGTATTCCTTCCCCCCGATAACTATAAGCGGAAGCCCGGCCTCCTGGTACTTCGTCGAAGCGTCGAAGATCGTCATCTGCTCTCCGGAGGGCACGTACTTCGTAAGCCCGCCCTCGACGCCGTCGAGCATCTGGTTTCTTATCCTGATGTTGGCGAAGGTGCCGCGTATCATGACTTCGTGGTTTCCGCGGCGGGAGCCGTAGCTGTTAAAGTCCCTCGGCTCGACATCGTGCCCTATCAGATATTTCCCTGCCGGGCTGTCCTTCGGTATGGAGCCCGCCGGGGAGATGTGGTCCGTCGTTATGGAATCGCCGAGGAGCGCGAGAACGTAAGCGCCTTTGATATCGCCCGTCTTCGGAAGATCGAGCGAGAACGTTTCGAAGAACGTCGGGTTCTGTATGTATGTCGAAGACTTGTCCCACTTGTAGAGATTGCCCTCGGGGACGTCGAGGCCCTTCCATGTGTCGTCGCCGTCGAAAACGGATTTATACTGCGCCCTGAATATCTCCGGGTTGAGCACGCTGTTGACGGTATCCCTGATCTCCTTCTGCGAAGGCCATATGTCTTTCAGATAAACCGGCTCGCCGTTCTTGCCAGTTCCTATGGGCTGGTTGTAGACGTCTATATCCACCGTGCCCGCGAGCGCGAACGCCACGACGAGCGGCGGGGATGCGAGGTATGCGAACTTCACGAACGGGTGCACCCTGCCCTCGAAGTTCCTGTTCCCGCTGAGTACGGCGGCGGTGGTGAGGTCGTTAGCCTTTATGCCCTCTTCTATTGGCGCGGGCAGCGGACCGCTGTTGCCGATGCAGGTAGTGCAGCCGTAGCCGACGAGGTCGAATCCGAGCTCGTCGAGGTATGGGGTGAGGCCGGCTGCGTCGAGGTAGTCGGTCACGACCCTCGATCCCGGCGCGAGGCTTGTCTTAACAGTCGGCTTAACTGTGAGCCCCTTTTCGACAGCCTTTTTCGCCACGAGCCCCGAGCCCACCATAACGGAAGGGTTCGAGGTGTTCGTGCAGCTCGTAATGGCCGCGATGACGACCGAGCCGTTTCCGAGCTCGGCGTCCGTGCCGTCTTCGAGCTTTACAATAACTTTCTTCCCGAGGTTCTTGCCTTCGGGGTCCTTGGTTTTCGTTTTGAGGACGTTTTCGTAAGATTTCCTGAGGTCTTTAAGGGCGACCCTGTCCTGCGGGCGGCTCGGCCCGGCCATGGAAGGCTCGACGGTCGAAATATCGAGCTCGAGCGTCTCGGTGTATACCGGGTCGGGCGTGTCGTCCGTCCTGAAGAGGCCCTGCTCTTTGGTATATGCCTCTACGAGCTCGACGAGCTTTCTGTCCCTGCCCGTTATCTTGAGGTAGGTAAGCGTCTCTTCGTCCACGGGGAAGAATCCCATCGTCGCGCCGTACTCGGGAGCCATGTTAGCTATAGTCGCCTTGTCCGAGAGCGCGAGCTGCGAGAGCCCGGGGCCGTAGAACTCGACGAACTTCCCGACGACGCCCTTCTTTCTAAGCATCTCGGTAACCGTGAGAACGAGGTCTGTCGCCGTAACTCCCTCGGCGAGCTGGCCGTGGAGCTTGAACCCGACGACTTCGGGCACGAGCATGTAGAGCGGCTGGCCGAGCATGCATGCCTCGGCTTCGATACCGCCGACGCCCCATCCGAGAACGCTGAGTCCGTTAATCATTGTAGTGTGAGAGTCCGTTCCGACGAGCGTGTCCGGGTAAGCAAGCGTCTCGCCGTTTACTTCCTTCGACGCGACGACGCTCGCCAGACATTCGAGATTGACCTGATGCACTATGCCCGTGCCGGGAGGGACGACCCTGAAATTGTCGAACGCCTTCTGCGCCCACCTTAAAAACGCGTATCTCTCGCCGTTACGCTCGTACTCGCGCTCGACGTTGAGCGTGAAAGCCTTGTCGCTCGCGAAGTAGTCGACCTGCACGGAATGGTCGATGACGAGGTCCACCGGAACAATCGGGTTTATCTTCGCCGGGTCGCCCTTCAGCCTGTTTACTACGGTCCTCATCGCAGCGAGGTCCACTACGCAGGGCACTCCCGTAAAGTCCTGCAGAATGACTCGCGCGGGGCAGTAGGGAATTTCCTCGGCGACTTCGCTCCCGGGGCTCCACGTCGCGAGCGCTTTTAAGTGCCCATCGTGGATTATGTCGCCATCGTAGTTCCTGGCCACGTTTTCGAGCAGTATCTTGATAGATACGGGAAGGCGAGATATATCCACTCCCAGGCGGGCCTCTATGGCCTTTAAGGAATAGTATTTTACGTCGCCCGAGCTCGTTTTTAGCGTAGCAATCGCTTTCAGGTCATCTTTTATTCCACTCATACAAATTCTCCTTAGCTATAGATGGTTAAAAGGAAGGTACTCCCCAATCATTGTACAGTTGAATGGGGACAAATCAAGCGTATGGGCCGCATTCATGAGCCCGCCGGGGGGCGGTAGCGGCCCGTGATTTCAGTCTATTTTCCTGAAGATTAACGAGGCGTTGGTTCCGCCGAATCCGAAGGAGTTGCTTAAAGCGGTCTTTATCTTCGTCTCGCGCGCCTGGTTGGGAACATAATCGAGGTCGCACTCCGGATCAGGCACTTCCTGGTTTATCGTGGGGGGAAGTATCCCGTGCTCGAGGGCGAGCACGCTGAACGCCGCTTCGACAGCCCCGGCCGCGCCGAGAAGATGCCCTGTCATCGACTTCGTCGAGCTCACGGGTATCTTGTACGCCCTTTCGCCGAATACCACCTTTATAGCGTTCGTCTCGTTTGAGTCGTTAAGGGGCGTCGACGTGCCGTGAGCGTTAATATAATCGATCTCGTCCGGGTTCACTCCGCCGTCTGAAAGGGCGGCCTTCATGCACCTCTCCGGCCCGTCGAGAGAGGGCGCCGTTATGTGGCTCGCGTCGCTGCTCATGCCGTAGCCGACTATCTCGGCGTATATGTGCGCTCCCCTCTTCTTCGCGGATTCGAGCTCTTCCAAGATAAGCATCCCGGCCCCCTCGCCTATTATGAAACCGTCGCGCTCCCTGTCGAACGGGCGCGAAGCCTTCGAGGGCTCGTCGTTACGCGTCGAGAGCGCCCTCATGGCGTTAAACCCGGCGAAGGTGAGCGGTATTATCGGCGCTTCGGTTCCGCCCGCGAACATGGCGTCGGCCTCGCCGTTACGTATCGCCTGGGCCGCGTAGCCGATGGCGTGCGCGCTGGCGGCGCAGGCCGTCGTCGTGCAGCAGTTAGGGCCCTTGGCGTTAAAGAATATCGATACGTAGCCCGCGGCCATGTTATTGATAATGTTGGTTATAAAAAAGGGCGAAAGGCGTCCCGGCCCCTTTTCATTCATCGTGAGGACGGTGTTGACGTAGGTCTCCATCCCTCCGATGCCGGAGCCGATTATCGTGCCCACCCTGGGCGAGAGCTCTTCCGTTATCTCGAGGCCCGAGTCCTCCAGCGCGAACTTCGCCGCCGTGACGGCGTACTGGATGAAGGTGTCGGTCTTCCTCGCTTCCTTGGCGTTCATGTAGAGCTCGGGGTCGAAGCCGTTTATCTCGGCGGCGATCTGTGTTTTGTGCTCGGTCGGGTCGAACTTCGTAACCCTTATAACACCCGAGCGCCCGTTGCACACGGCCTCCCACGTCGCTTCGTTCCCAATGCCCACGGGGGTCACGAGGCCTATGCCCGTAACCGCTACCCTTCTTTTCATTACTTTTTGCGCTCCAGTATAAAGTTTACCGCATCCTGAACCGTTATTATGGATTCCGCGTCCTCGTCGGATATTTCGAGGCCGAACTCGTCCTCCATAGACATGATAAGCTCGACGAGGTCGAGCGAGTCAGCGCCGAGGTCTTCTATAAAAGAAGATTCCGGGGCGATTTCGTCTTCGGTCTTTCCGAGCTGGCTTGCGACCATCTCCTTGACCTTGGCAAGAATTTCCTGTTCCTGAGCCATTTCAAATACCTCCTTTCTGTTTTTAAGTGTAGATCCCGCCGTTTACCCTTAACACTTCCCCCGTGATGTACGACGCCTCGTCGGACGCGAGAAACGCGACGACGCCCGCGACGTCCTCAGGTGAGCCGAACCGGAGAAGGGGAATTCTTTCTATATACTGCTTTCTCAAGTCATCTGTAAGATTCTGCGTGATGTCCGTCTCGATAAAGCCCGGGCTGACGGCGTTCACGGTTATCGCCCTCGATGCAAGCTCCCTCGCAGCCGCCTTGGTGAATCCTATTATACCGGCCTTCGAGGCGGCATAGTTCGTCTGCCCGGAATTCCCCATTTCGCCTACGACCGAAGTGAGGTTGATTATCCTCCCCTGCCTCTGCTTTATCATTATCCTCGCCACCGCCTTCGTGCAGTTAAATACGCCGTTCAGGTTGGTGGTGATGACATTATCCCAGTCGTCCTTCTTCATGCGGACTATGAGCGTATCCTGCGTTATGCCGGCGTTGTTGACGAGCACCTGTATACCACCGAACTCGGTTACGATGTTCTCGATTTCCTCCTGGACCTTGTCGAAATCGGAAACGTCGAAACCGATCGCCCTGGCGCGCCCGCCGGCCTTTTCGATGGCCGATACGACCTCGTACGCAGCCGCCCGGTTCTTCGCATAGTTGACCACCACATAAGCCCCGTCCGCCGCAAGCCGGAGCGCTATGGCCTTGCCTATGCCCCTCGAGCCCCCTGTCACGAGCGCTACCTTTTGCTCATTTTCTCCCATTTCTGAGTGACTCCAGTTGTGCTGTATTTTCGAAGTTGCTGATTTCCGCGTTCGCGAGCGTTCTTTTTATGAGCCCCGAAAGGACGTTCCCCGGGCCGATCTCTAAGAACCTCGTAACCCCTTCCCTGCCGAGTGTCTCTACGGACTCGTACCATCTTACCGGGCTCGTCACCTGCCGGACGAGTATCTCCATCGTCTTCCCCGAGTCGCCGTTTACGGCTGCGTCGCAGTTGACGACTATAGGCGCCGACATCGGGGAGAATCTTATCTCCGAAAGCGTCTCCGCGAGCTTCTCGGCCGCAGGCTTCATGAGCGAGCAGTGAAACGGAGCGCTCACGTCGAGCGGCACGACCCTTCTCGCCCCCTTCGACTTCGCAGCGTCCGCGGCTACATCGACGGCTTCCTTGTTGCCCGATATCACGATCTGCCCCGGGGCGTTCATGTTGGCCGGGCTTACCACATATTTATCGCCGGACGCCTGCCTGCATATCTCTTCGACGTCCTTTATCGAGAGGCCGAGAACCGCCGACATAGCGCCGACCCCTACGGGCACGGCTTCCTGCATGTACTCGCCCCTTTTTCTAACGACCCTGACCGCGTCGGCGAAATCCATCGAGCCGTTGGCCACGAGGGCCGAATATTCCCCGAGGCTGTGGCCGGCGACAAAATCAGGCGAAAGGCCGGTCTCGTCCCCGAGCACCCTCAGGCAAGCGACGCTGGCCGTCAGTATAGCCGGCTGGGCGTTCGCCGTGAGCGAGAGCTCTTCCTGCGGGGATTCGAAGCAGAGCTTCGCCATGTCGACGCCGAGGGCCTCGCCGGCTTCCTCGAACGCCCGCCTTGCGGCTCCGAAGCCTTCGTAAAGCTCCTTGCACATCCCCACGTACTGGGAGCCCTGTCCGGGGAACACGAATGCAATCATGCAGACCTTATTCCTTTACGGCCTGGGCCGCTCAGGACTGAATCTCTTCCTGCTTTTCTTTTATGAACGTCCTGCCCTTGTAGAAGCCGCAGCTCGGACACGCCCTGTGAGGGGGCTTGTGCTCGCCGCAGTTCCGGCATACGGACAGGCCGGGGGCCGCTATCTTGTAGTGGGTTCTGTTCTTTCTGGACCTGGACTTGGAGTGTTTTCTTTTAGGCAGTCCCATGTTCTATATCTCCCTTACCTTATCATAGTTTAAATATCATAGTTTAAATTTTTCAAGCCCGGCGAATCTCGGGTCTTTCCATTTTTTTCCGCACTCGCATGTTTCGCGGTTGAGGTTCTTGCCGCATTCGGGGCAAAGCCCCTTGCAGTCTTCCCGGCAGAGCACCTTGACCGGGAGCGATACGGCTATAAGCTCCCGGAGATAATCCCCGAGGTCGACGTCCTCTCCCTTGTATGTTTCGTGGTCGAGGTCCTCGTCGTCCTCTATCTTATCCGACGGCGAAAGTATTAGCCTAATGTCCGGGCTGATGTCAAGTCTTACGGGCTCGAGGCAAAGCGCGCACGGGGCCTCTATAGTAAAGGAGAGGTTACCCAGAACGGACACTTCCCTCAGCACCTTCGTCAGCTCGATATCGACATCTATATCGGAGACGAGCTTCATTTCCTGGCTGCCCGACCAGAGCTCAGGGATGTTATCGAGCCACCGGGGGTCCCTCCGCGTCTCTATATGAAGACCGTCGCCCCCTATATCCGATACCCTGATTTTCATTGCCCGGACTCGCCGAAGAAAACTACCTCGAATTTAACGGAACTAAATAATAATACAAGATAATCCATTTGCAAGTTAAGGATGACCGCCGGTCAGACGAGGTGGCAGGCGACCATATGCCCGCCGCCCGCGTCGCGAAGCTCGGGCTCTTCCCGGCTGCACCGGGCGACGGCTATCGGGCAGCGCGGATGAAAGGCGCAGCCCTCGGGCGGATTAATCGGGCTCGGCACGTCGCCCTTGAGTATGGCCGTCTCCCTTTTCCGCCGGGGGTCGGCCACGGGAACTGAAGATATGAGCACTTTAGTGTATGGATGGAGGGGGTTTTCGTATAGCTCTTTACTCGCCGCGAGCTCGATTATCTTCCCGAGATACATCACGGCCACCCTGTCGCTTATGTGCTTTACGACACGGAGGTCGTGGGATATGAATAGATAGGTGAGCCCGAGCTTTTCCTGGAGCTCTATGAAGAGGTTTATTATCTGCGCCTGCACTGAAACGTCGAGCGCGGAGATCGGCTCGTCGCAAACGATGAAATCGGGCCTGAGCGCAATGGCCCGGGCTATGGCAATCCTCTGCCTCTGCCCGCCTGAGAACTCGTGCGGATAGCGGGAAAGCGCGTCTTCCCGGAGGCCGACTGTCCGGAGCGTCTCCCTGACTGCCGCCTTTCTCTCGGCCCCCGAAGAGTGGCCGTGTATGACGAGTCCTTCCGCCACTATGTCCTCTACCTTCATCCTGGGATTGAGAGAGCCGTAGGGGTCCTGGAATACTATCTGCATGCGTTTCCTTACGGGGCGCATGCGCGAGGTCGAAAGGTTCGTGATGTCATTGTCCTCGAAAATTATCTCGCCCTCTGTCGGCTCGTGGAGCTTTATGATGGTTTTGCCGAGCGTGGTTTTCCCGCACCCGCTCTCGCCGACGAGGCCGAGCGTCTCGCCCCGGCCGACTGCGAGATCCACCCCGTCCACCGCCTTCACGTAGTTGGACACCCTCGAAAGTATCCCAGAGGTTATGGGGAAGTATTTTTTAAGACCGCTTACCTTGAGCAGCTCTTTCATATATTCATCACACCTTGAGCTCGACGTCGTCCGCCCTCCAGCACGCCGAGAGATGCCCGGGGGCATGCTCCGCGAGAGGGGGCTCCTCCGCCCTGCATTTGTCCACGACGAGGGGGCAGCGCTCCTGGAACCTGCATCCCTTCGGGAAATCGCCCGGGCTCGGAACCACTCCCGGGATAGCGTCGAGCTTTTCCTTACTGTCCCGGAGGTCCGGTATCGAGTGCAGAAGACCGACGGTATAGGGATGCTTCGGGTCGGCGAAGAGGTCCGCCGTCGCCGCATCCTCTACAACCTTCCCCGCGTACATGACGTATACCTTGTCGGCCACTTCCGCCACAATGCCCAGGTCGTGGGTTATGAGAAGAACGGCCATACCCATCTTCACCCTGAGGTCGTCGATGAGCTTGAGTATCCCCGCCTGTATCGTGACGTCGAGGGCGGTCGTCGGCTCGTCCGCTATGAGTACCTCGGGGCTGCACGCGAGAGCCATCGCTATCATAACCCTCTGCGACATCCCGCCGCTCATCTCGTGGGGGTAGTTCTTCATACGCCGCTCGGGTGAGGGGATACCGACGAGCTTTAAAAGCTCGATGACCTTGTCCCTTTCCTCGCGCTTTGTAATTTTAAGATGCGTCCGGAGCGCCTCGCCTATCTGGTCGCCGACTGTGAACACGGGATTCAGCGAGCTTATCGGCTCCTGGAATATCATCGATATCCTGTTGCCGCGGACAGAGCGCATGTCCCTCTCGCTATATTCGAGAATATTTGCGTCGTCGAATATTATACGCCCGGCGTCGATGCTGCCCGGGGGCTCCGGTATGAGCCTCATAATGGAAAGCGCAGTCACGGTTTTCCCGCAGCCGCTCTCGCCGACGACGCCCACTATTTTCCCCTGGGGGACTGTGAGCGAAACGCCGCTTACGACCTCGAGCTTTTTACCCCTCGACGAGAACGAAACCCGGAGATCCTTTATTTCGAGCGCGCTGTTCATTTATTTCTCTTCAATTCGTTTGCGTCTTCCTTCCGCTCTCCGGCGGAGTCTCGCCCTGATTGTGCAGCCTACCCGTCAACGGTGAATTTCGGATCGACCGCGTTACGGAATCCTTCGCCCACGAGGTTAAAAGCTGTCACAGTTAAAAATATAGCCGCGCCGGGGAATAGGACAAGCCACCACGCGAAATCCACATACCTCTGCGACTGCGATAATATGTCGCCCCAGCTCGGGTCGGGAGGGGGCACGCCGAATCCTAAAAAACTGAGCGCGGACTCGACGAGTATCGCGCCCGCAATTCCGAAAGTACAGTCCACCAGCACGGGCGTGAGCGCGTTAGGCAGCATGTGCTTCGACATCACACGGGCGTCGTTCCCGCCGAGGGCTATGGCGGCGTCGACATACGCAAACCTCCGGAGCCGGAGGAACTCCCCGCGTATCAGCCTAGCGACGCCTGTCCAGCTCGTGACGCCAATCACTATCATTATGTTGTAGATGCTCGGGTCCCTGAACGCGAGTATCGTCAGTATCAGGAAGAAGACAGGGAACGTCATCATCACTTCGAACAGCCGGGAGACGATGAAGTCTGTCTTCCCGCCGTAATACCCGGCGATGCCCCCGAGTATTACCCCGATGACCGCCGATATGCCGACCGCTATAAAGCCGATGGAAAGCGATATTCGGGCCCCGTGTATCATCCGCGAGAGTACGTCCCTACCCCTGTCGTCCGTTCCGAAGAGGTGCTCCGACGACGGCGGGACGAGTATCGAAAGGAGGTCGTTCTCCGTCGGGCTGTACCGGACAGGCGGGAACACGGCGAAGTCTCCATCCGGAAGCTCCTTCGCGAGCTCCTTGAAATTCACCTGGAAAAATTCCGGGTAGTGGAAGAGGACTGGGAAGTAATATTTCCCCTCGTACTTCATCACTAAGGGCCTGCTTCCGGCGAGGAAGTTTTGAAACACCGCTATGCCGAAAAGAAAGATTATGATCAGGAGGGCAGCCAGAGCGAACCTGTCGCGCTTGAATTTCTCCCAGACGCTCCCCCAGTATCCGGCGCTTCTCGTTTCGCTCAACGCCTGCCTCCGAAGCTGATCCGAGGATCGACGAGGACGTATACGATGTCGGATATGAGTATCCCGAGAAGGGTGAGGAATGCCGATATCGTGGCTATCGCCATTATCATCGGGTAGTCCCTCGCGAGGACGGACTCGAACCCGAGCTGCCCTATACCGGGTATCGAGAATATAGTCTCGATTATGACGCTCCCGCCTATCATAGCGGGCAATAATCCCGCGAGTATCGTGATTATCGGAATGAGAGCGTTACGAAGGGCATGCCTCAAAATCACCCTGGACGGCGGAAGCCCCTTGGCCGTGGCTGTCCTGACGAAGTCCTCTCTCAGCACTTCGAGGAGGCTCCCCTTCTGAAACCTGGAAAGATAGGCGAAGCTGCCGTAGGTGAGACAGAAAACGGGAAGGACAATGTGCCAGAGGAAATCGAGCGCCTTTTTGAAAAAGGGATAAGTCTCCGCCCCCGGCGAAAGGATCCCGTAGACTGGGAAAATATTCCAGTACTCCCCTCCCCCGAGAAGGAAGATCAGTATCATCGCCATCCAGAAGCTGGGTATCGAATAAAGTATGAAAAGAAAAAAGGTCGACGAGCGCTCGAGGAAGGAGCCCGTTTTGACAGCCGAGTACACCCCGAGGGGGATGGCTATAAGGTATATAACAAATATCGATATTATATTCAGCGTTATGGTTATGGGAAGCCTCTCGGCTATCTTGTCGATGACGGGGCGGTGGTCCTTGTAAGACCTCCCGAAGTCGAGCGTGACTATCTGCTTCAGCCATATCCAGTAGCGCTCGTAAATGGGCTTGTCGAGTCCGTAGAGCTTCTTCGTCTCCTCGACTATCTGCTGGGTTATGGCTTCCGATTTTATCCCCTCGTCGATCTGGAGCTTCCTCTCGACAGGGCTTCCGGGCGCAAGCTGGATTATGAAGAACGTAATTATGGTGATACCCAGCATAGTGGGTATGAGAAGCAAGAGCCGCTTTATTAAATAATCTCTCATGTCCGGGTCAAAGGGAAGTATATGCGTTTAAACCGTGAAGTTTAAGCATATGAATACAATTATACTTATTCCCGGCGTTTCGGATATATGAGTTTTAGAGATTCCGGCTTCTCCGGCCGCGGAAGGCTTTGCTCCCTATTCCTTGTATCTCTGGAGCGTGAGCGGAACGAACCACTCGGTGGGCTGTATGCCGAGCGGGTACACGATAACGTTCGCGAACCGCTTGTTCACTGCTACCGTCGCCTTACGGCAGAAGAGGAAGGTATAGGGCTGCTCCTCGTTTATAATCTCCGAGAACTGTCTGTAAAGCTGTATGCGTTTATCCCTGTCGAACTCCTGCCGTGCCTCTTCTATAAGCCTGTCGGTTTCGGCGTTCTTGAACCCTATGAAATTCGAGCCGGCTTCGGCCTGCGTCGAGCTCCATATCTGGTAAGGGTCGGACTCGATGCCCATCGACCACGCGAGCGTCACGGCATCGAATTTCCTGTCGTTGAGCCTCGTCGTGAAGACGGCCCACTCCGTCTTTCTTATGGTCATCTCTATGCCCACGGCGTCGAGCTCTTCCTTGAGTATCGTGGCTATCTTCTCGCCCGTGTCGGAGCCGCCGGGTATGAGGAATTCGAACGCGAATTTGACGCCGTCCTTGTCCCTTATCCCGTCGCCGTCGTGGTCGACCCACCCGGCCTCTTCGAGGAGCTTCTTCGCGGCCGCCGGGTCATAAGGAATGGGTTCGATGGATTTATCGTACTCGGGGCTGTTTATGTAGAACGGGTTCGTCACGATGGCCCCGAGGCCGTACATGACCTTCTCGAGTATGAGCTCCCTGTTCACGAGATGTGTCAGCGCCGTTCTCACTCGCTTGTCGGCGAAATAGGGCCTTCTCAGATTCCATCCTATGTAGCTGTAGTTAGGCGTGAAATAGCTGAACTTGTCGAAGTGCTTTTCAAAATCGGGCGAGCTCGTCTGCATCTGCCATTGTATCGGTGTCAGGCTCGCGACGTCGAGCTCCTGGCGCTTAAGCACCTGGAGCGCCACGGACGAATCCGTGATTATCCTGAACACTATTCTGTTAAGGTGCGGCTTCTTGCCCCAGTAGTCGGGGTTCTTTTCCAGGACTACTTCCCTGCCGGTCGTCCACTTCGCGAACTTGAACGGCCCGGTGCCGACGGGGCTTCTCCCGGCCGGGTTCGTGTTGAAGTCGCCGTTTTCGAATATGTGCTTCGGTACTATCGGCATCCCGCCGCAGAATTCGAGCGCGAGGAAGTAGGGCCTCGCATACGTGAATCTAACCGTGAGGTCGTCTATCGCTTCCACATCCCTTATCTCCTGGTAGTAGCTCCTGAGCTGCGGCGCGTCGACCTTCGGGTCCATTATGGTTTTATAAGAGAACACAACGTCGGCGGACGTGAACGGCTTTCCGTCGTGCCACTTTATTCCCTCTTTTATCTTGAAGGTATATGTCAGCTTGTCGTCCGAAATCTCCCACGACTCCGCAAGGAGCGGCTTAAGCTCGAGCGTCTCGTTATCCCTTTCTATAAGAGTTTCGTAAATGTTGCCGCTGTTGATTACTCCCTCGTACGCGTCGGTCGCCACGATAGGGTTAAGAGTCCCCGGCTCGGCGCCGAGGTGGTATATGAGCCAGTCGCCGTCGACCGCCTCGCCCGCGGGCGACTTCGTCTCGGAGCTCTCCGCCGCGCCGCCTTCTTTCTCGGCGGTTTTGCTCTCGTCGCCGCCCGACTTGCACGAAACGGCCATGAGCGCGGCCACTAAAAGCAGGACTGAGTACAGGGATAAGGTTCTCAAATTTTTCTCCTTGCCGGATTCTATCGTATTCGCTAATCGGACAGCTTCTTCAAGAGCGGCGTGATCAGGTCGAGCGGGAGCGGGAACACTATCGTCGAGCTCTTCTCCGAGGCCATCTCCGACATCGTCTGAAGGTATCTCAGCTGAAGCGCCATCGGGTTCTTCGACAGTATGTCGGACGCCTCCGAGAGCTTCGCCGCCGCCTGGAATTCTCCCTCGGCCGCGATGATCTTCGCCCGCCTTTCCCTCTCGGCTTCTGCCTGCTTTGCCATCGCGCGCTGCATCTCCTGCGGAAGGTCTACGTACTTCACCTCCACCAGAGTAACTTTTATCCCCCAGGGATCGGTCTGTTTGTCGAGGACTTCCTGGAGCTTCACGTTAAGCGTCTCCCTTTCGGCGAGGAGCTGGTCGAGCTCGACCTGCCCGAGAATGCTCCTTAATGTGGTTTGAGCGAGCTGGGATGTGGCGTAGAGATAATTCTCGACCTGTATGACGGCCTTCACAGGATCCACCACGCGGAAGTAAACGACGGCGTTCACCTTCACCGAAACGTTGTCCTTCGTGATTATGTCCTGCGGCGGAACGTCCATGGTGATGATCCTGAGGCTTATCTTTATCATCTTGTCCACCATCGGGATTATCCACTTAAAGCCGGGCCCCTTCGGCGCGACGATCCTCCCGAGCCTGAAGACGACCCCCCTTTCGTACTCGTTAAGAACCCTCACACCCGAAAGAATGAGTATCACGATTATCACTACGAATATTACGACTGGCGAAAACATGTGCGGGCCTCCTATGAATATTTAATTATGCTTTTTTTACTTTAAGCCTGAATCCCTCCAGCGTTTTTTCGACCCTTATCCGCTCGCCCTTCCCTATGGGCTCGTCGCTGACCGCGTCCCAGTACTCACCGTTGATATACACCTTACCGGACGCGTGAATGTCCGATACGGCGTTGCCCGATTCTCCGATGAGCCCTTCGAGGCCGAGCCGGGGCGCAAGCTTCTGCGCCTTTATCAAATAGAATATAACGTATGTGAAGAATACTCCGAATGCGAGAGTCGATGCTATGACGACGTCGAAGCCGACGCGGACGTCCGACTCGGGCGTGTCGAAAAGTAAAAGCGCCCCGAGCGCGAAGCTCACAAGCCCGCCTACGGCCAGAAGGCCGTAGCCCGAGACATAGACCTCGGCTACAAAGAGCGCCACGCCGACTAGGAGAAGCGCGATGCCGGCGTAGTTAAACG